>NZ_JBIASV010000001.1:621940-719059 GCF_042891165.1 Streptomyces sp. NPDC001922
CAGGCGGGGGTGGGGGGGGGGGGGGGGGGGGGGGGGGGGGCCGGCCCGGGGGGGGGGGGCGGGGGGGGGGGGGGGGGCGGGGGGGGGGGGCCCCCCCCCCGGGGCCCCCCCCCCCCCCCCGCGACCCGGAGGGGTCGTGATCAGAACCTCACCGCGGGCTACTCCGCGGCGCCGCTGGTCTTCTTCTTGCGGAGGAAGAAGACGGTGCCGCCACCGATGGCGACGAGCGCGATCGCGATGCCCGCGATCATCGGGGTTGCGTCGCTGCTGCCGGTCTCGGCGAGGTCGCCGCCACCGGTGGAGCCGCCCGTGGTGCCGCCGACCGTGGCCGGGCTGGGCTCCGAGGAGGGCTTGTCGGTGGCGTCATCGGGGGTGGGTCCGGCGGTCTTGCAGTCGAGGACCCCGGAGAAGGTCTTCTCGAAGCCGTTCGGGCCCTTGATGGTGAAGTCGTACGCCTGGTCCTCCTTCACCGGGATCGTGACGGTCTCGGACTTGCCCGCCTCGACGGTGTGCTTCGCGCCCGCCAGCTCGAAGGTGAACGGTTCGTCGCCCTGGTTGGCGGCCGTGATGTCCACGCCGCCCTTGGCGCAGTTCTTCTCCGCGGACAGGGCCGGGATCGCGCCCTTCTTCGCCCAGTTGGCGGTGGCGGTCGCGGAGACGGTGCTCTCGCTGGAGCCGGCCAGGATCTGGGTCTGGCTCTTGGTCTGGCTGGAGAACGCGCGGCCGACCGGCACCGTGGTGGTGGCCTGGACGGTCAGCGAGGTCGAGCCGTCGGGGGTGCCGCTGGGCACGTCGAAGAACAGCTCGCTGCCGTTCTTCGCGCTGGTGACGGGCCGGCCGTCCTTGCCGACGACCTTGACACCGCCGGCCGCGGCCGCCGGGGACGGGGTGACGGTGACCGTCTCGGCGTCGGTGTTGACCCCGATCGGGCCCAGCCGGTCACCGGACTTGCCGGAGACGGCGGGCGGGTCGAGCGTCAGGGAGGCCCGGGGCTCCTCGAGGTCCTTCGCGTTCTTCTCGAGGTAGTCGGCGAGCTTCTCCGCCTCCGGGTCCACCGCGTCGACCTGGGCGTGGTCGGAGTAACGCCAGATCGCGACCTGGGTGCCCGCGGCGGCGGTCTTCTCGGTCAGCGTCCCGGTGTCGGCGGCCTGAGCCAGCTTGCTCAGGTCGTTCACCTGCGGGTAGGAGTTCTGCAGGATCCAGCGGATCTTGCCCGCGTCGGCGTTGTCGTGCAGCGACGAGGCACTCCACGGCACTTCCTGGTACTGCGCCTGACGCTGCGTCGGGTTGTGGATGTCGATGCAGTACGTCTGGAGCGTGCCACCGCCGTCGACGGTCATCTCGAACAGGCCGGCGCCGACCTGCTGGTCCTCGCCGTCCTCCTGGTGGATGACGGCCTGGTCGGCGGTCTTCAGGCCACCGAGCGTGGCGGTAGCCCCGCCCTGGTTCGGAACGGCGTCATCGGCAACGGCCGGTCCCGCACCGGCTATCGCACCCGCCGCGACGAGGCCGGAGGCCAGCACCGCGACGGCCAAGCGGGCAGCGCCCCGCCTGTGTACAGAAATCATGGACTTCCCTCCGGGCGAGGCAGTCGTGGTGAGACGCCCCGCATGAAATCTCAAGAGCCCCCGTGAGTACGCACGGATCTTAGGAAGAAAGCTCAACAGGGTCCCCACGATTCACAGTCGACAACCGATCCGAATCGGAATCGTTATCGCTGAGTTGACGCCTGACCTGGAGCGACCGACAAATACCCAGTTCAAACCGCCTCGTATGGGCGACAGAACAGCAACGCGCTCATTGAGGTCGGAGCGCACCAGAAGCGGCGAACCGGGCAGCGGGGTGCGGCGTGGAAACCGGAGCCCCGGGCCGCGCACCGGGACCCGCCTCCGCCCCGCATCCGGCACAGGCTTCGCCCCCGGCATCAACGACTGGCTCAACCCCTCTCAGGGAGGCTTCCTGTCGGAACTCGGCGCCGTCAGCGCCGGGTTGGCCCGCGCCAGGCGCCGGAACGCCGCGGTGCCGCGCGCCAGATCATGCCCCACGGCCATCGCGTCGATATCCGCCGAAAAGCGCGGCGGCTCGCCGTCCCGCACCTCTTCCCGCACCCGCAGCCGGCCGTGGACGAGGAGCGGCTCGCCCACGGACACCGACGCCGCGATATTCGTGGCCAGGGACCGCCGGGCCCATACCGTGTAGAAGCTGGTGGGCCCGTCGGTCCAGCCCTCTCCGTGCCGGTCCCGGCGCCGGGCGGTGACCGCCAGCCGGAACCGCGCCACCGGTACGCCCTCCCCCGTCTCCCGGTACTGCACCTGAGTCGCGGTGTTGCCCACCACCGTCACCGTGGTCTCGCTCATCTGCACTGCCTCCCCGAACTTCACCTACGGACCCCGGACTTGCCCGGCGCCCCCGAACTTCCCCTGCAGATCCCGGACTTCCCCGGCTTCCCCGGCTGCCCCGGCCTTCCGCGGCAGTCCCGACGATGCACGCGGCTGTCCTGGCGCACCCCGAACCTTCCTGCGGCTCCGAGCACATGGCCCGGACGGCCCCGGCACGGTGCGCGCCGTGCTGTGACCTCATGCTGCACCGGAACGCCGACGGCTGCTGAGGGCTGTGGACAACCCACCGGTTGTGGAGAACTCGGCCACCCCTGCGAGCCACCGCACCGTGCCCGGCCGTCCTCACCACCCCGGCGAGCCACCGCGCCGTGCCCGGCCGCCCTCACCACCCCCGCGAGCCACCGCGCCGTGCCCGGCCGCCCTCGCCACCCCGGCGACCGGGCTCCGCACGACGTCCCGCCCAGCAGGCCCCGTGTCGGCAGGCCCCGCTTCCCAAGAGCGCGCTTCCACAGACCGCGCTTCCGCAGGTCCCGCATCCGCAGGCCTCACGTGGGCAGGCCCCGCGTCGGCAAGCCCCACGTCCGCAGGCCCCACGTCCGCAGGTCCCCCGAAGCCGCTCCGGTCAGGGCCCTACAGCAGCGTGGTGTGGCTGGGGCCGCCGGCCGCGACCAGGTACTGGTCCCGCACCTCCCGGTAGCGCAGCAGCTCCGCGGCGACCGGTTCCAGCACCCGCGCCCGGCCGCAGGCCGCCGCGGCGCTCCGCAGCCGCCACTCCGTTTCCTGCCCGTAGCGCCTCGCCGGGCCGCTCGCCGCCGCCCGGCAGCCCCACGCCACGACGGGACAGCCCGCGACACCGACCGCCATCAGCAGCGCCGGCAGCAGCCATGCGTCACCGGGCCCGCGGACCACCGTCCAGGCCAGCCAGAGCGCGCCGATGACCTGCACCACGAACAGCAGGCCCTGCAGGGCGGACGCCATCGACCACCATCCCGGCCCCGTCGGCCGTGCGGCGTCGGCCGCCTGCAGAGCGACGGTCTCGTCCAGTACCTCGGGCAGTTCCTCCGCACCGCGCGCCGCGGCATCCCGCACGGCCTGCGCCCAGGCGTTCGGCAGGCCCGCCGACGCGTCGTCGACCACCGCTCGTACGGCCTGCTCGACGATCGCGCGGGCGGTGCCGGGCAGGTGCTCCTCCACCGTTCCCGGCCCCGCCGGGCCACCCGGCTCCGCCGTCGCCCCCGCTCGCCCGTCGGCGGGCGCCGCGGCGGCCGGAACGGCGGCGGTGGCGGCCGTGACCGCACTCCCGGCCAGGGCCGAGCCGGTCCCGCGGGGCTCCCGGGCCGTCCGGTCGCGCCGCGTCACACCCGCCGCGTCCGCCGAACCCGTCACCCCCGTACCGCCGAAGTCCCGGGACCCCTGAGATCCCCGGGCCGCCCGGGCGGGCGAGGTGCGCCCCGCCCCGGCCGGACGGGCCGAACCGGCCGACGTGCCCTTGCCCGCGGGCCGCCGGCGCAGCCGGACCCACGGCGCGCCGCAGGCCAGTTCCGCGTACCGGAGCCACTCCCGCTCGGCCGCCTGCCCCGCGGCCACCGCGCCCACGGCGTCCGCCAGCCGGTCCTCGAAGGAGGCGCGGGCGTGTTCGGTCAGTCCGGCCCGGCCCTCCGCCAGGCAGGCGGGGCGCAGCCGTTCGGTCGCGCCGTCCATGTCGGCCGCCAGCCGCCGCTCCGCGGCCCTGCCCTCCTGGCAGAACCGGCCCAGCCGGCGCCGGAGTTCGGGAACCCCCTCCCCGGTGAGGGCCGACAGGGAGAGCACCGTGGCGCCCGGCTCGCCGTGCTCGCCCAGCGCGAGCCCGTCCTCGTCCAGCAACCGCCGCAGATCGTCCAGCACCTGGTCGGTGGCGTCGCCCGGCAGCCGGTCGGTCTGGTTGAGCACGACGTAGGTGACCTCGGCGTAGTCGGCCAGCGGGCGCAGGTAGCGCTCGTGCAGCACGGCGTCCGCGTACTTCTCCGGGTCCACCACCCACACCACGGCGTCCACGAGTCCGAGCAGCCGGTCGACCTGCTCCCGCCGCCCCGCGACGGCCGAGTCGTGGTCGGGCAGGTCGAGGAGGACGAGGCCGCGCAGTGCCACGTCGTGCAGCCGGTGCGGCCGGCGGCGGTGCCGGGGCTGGACGCCGATCCGGTCCAGCAGCCCGTCCGCACCTTCGGACCAGGTGCAGGCGACCGGCGCCGAGGTGGTCGGACGGCGCACTCCGGCCTCCGAGAGCTGGGCTCCCACGAGGGCGTTGAACAGGGTGGACTTCCCGCTTCCGGAAGCCCCCGCCAGGGCGATGACGGTGTGGTCGAGGGAGAGCCGGTGCCGGGCCGCCGCCTCGTCCAGGACCCGTCCGGCGCCGGCGAGCGTCTCGGTGTCCAGCCGGGTCCGTGACAGCCCGACGAGCTCGCGCATGGCCTCCAGCCGGACGCGCAGCCCGCGGCTGTAGCTCCGGCGGCGCGACGCGTCGGAGCCGGTCCGTGCGGAGGGCTCGGCGCTGTACCCGGGGGTGCCGGACCGGTCCGCGGCGTGGGGCGGCGCGGCCTCGGGCCGGTCGCCCGCGGTACGGCGGTGCGCCGGGGCCCGTCCGGTGTCGGGCGGGCCGCCGGTCCCGGTGGCGCGACGGGCGATCAGACCGTCGTCCCAGACCCGGCGGGCGCCCGTGTCGTGGGGAGCACCTGCCTCCCGGGGAGTGCCCGCGTCGTGGGGACCGGCCGCGTCGTGGGGACCGGCGGCGTCCCGGGAACTGGCGGCGTCCTGGGGACTGGCGGCGTCCCGGGACATCGGGGGCGCGGAGCCGTCGGTGTGCGCCGCGGGAGCGCGCTGCGCCACCGCGGATGCCTCGGCTCCCGAGTTCCCGGCCTCCGCACCGGACCGCTCCGCACCCGCCCGCTCCGCACCGGACACCCCCGCCACGGACGGGCCTGCCCCGGTCGCCTCCCCGTCACCCCGCGCCGCGGCGCCCCCCGGTACGGCGTCCCCGCGCAGCGTGTCCCGCCGCACCGCGTCCGCCCGGGCCGCACCGTCCGGCCGCCCGGCCGCGCCCGCCCGCGCCGGATCCGGACCGCCCGGCGGGCGTCCCGGGCCTGCCGGGCCCGGCCCGTCCGGGCCACGGGACACCTCCCCCGTCCGCGCGAACTCGTCCAGCCAGTGCTCCGGCCACCCGGAACCGGCAGCTCCATATGTGAATGCGTCCCCGGCCCCGTCACCGGTTCGCGCAGTGATTCCGTCACCGGGCCGGTCGGTGGAGCGGTCCCCGGGCCCGTCCTCGGCGTATCCGGACTCGCCGGGCCGGTGCGTGTCGGCCGATGTCACCGCCGGTCACCTCTCCTTCTGCAGTACGGACAGCGCGGAAATCAGCTCGGCCTGGAGCTCCGGGGTGACGCCGAGGGCGTCCAGCGGGGCGAGGCGCCGGTCGCGTTCGCCTCTCAGCACCCGCTCCAGGCACTCGGTGAGCAGCTGCGCCCCGCGGTCCCGGAGGCGTACGGCCGCCTGGGCACCCAGCGTCTCGGCGAGCGCCTCACCCGCCGTCCGCCCCTTGGGCCCGCCGAGCAGGACCGCGGCCAGCTGGGCGGCGAGGCGGTCGGCGTCCGCGCCGGACGACCGGTCGCGGCCGATCACCGCGTCGTCCGCCAGCTCCTCGACGCAGCGGCGCCACCGGCGTACGGCGATCCCGACCCGGTCCACGGCGCAGGCCGCCCCCGGCACGCTCCCGGGCACGTACGCGGCCGAGGCGGCGCGGTCCAGGCGCCAGTCGGCCTCGGTGCGCTCGTCGGCGTCCGCGACCGCGCAGCACAGCAGCGCGGTCAGGCTGTCGACCAGCGCGTCGAGGAACTCCCCCGACCCGCTGTCGTGCGGATAGCCGCGCCACCGGGTCAGGGCATTGCCCGCGAGCACCCCGCCGGCGGCGATCTCCTCGCGGACCCGGTGGGCGGCGGAGGTGTAGGCGTGCTCGACGCAGTTCGCCAGCCGGAGCGTGGCGGCGTGCTGGGCCGCGGCGGCGGAGGCCAGTGCGGGCATCCGGGAGTTCAGCGAGGCGAGCGCCCCGCTCGCCGTCCGGGCCACGGCGTCGGCGCGGGCCGCGGGGTCCTGGGCGTGGTGGACGAGCCAGTCGCGCAGTCCGGCGACCGCGCTGGCCGGCAGCAGACCGCTGCCCGCACCGGTAGACTCGGGGAGCTCGGGGATGGTGAACCGGGGCACATGCCGGAACCCGGCCTTGTCCAGCAGCGCCCCGTACTGCCGGGAGACGTCGAGCACGACCTGGTGCGGCACCCGGTCGAGGACGGTGACGAGGGTGGCGTTGTACTCCTTGGCCGTGCGCAGCAGATGCCAGGGGACGGCGTCGGCGTAGCGGGTCGCGGTGGTGACCAGGACCCAGATGTCCGCGGCACAGATCAGCTGCGCGGCGAGGTCACGGTTGCGGGCGACCAGGGAGTCGATGTCGGGGGCGTCGAGGAGGGCGAGGCCGGGCGTGAGGCTGTCGACGGTCTCGACGCGCAGCGTGGGCGGCTCGTCCTCCCGCTCGTCGTCCTCGTAGTCGAACGGGTCGTACGCGGCACCGGTGGCCCGCCGGCCGATCCGGTAGTGCGCGTCGTGCTGCCACGGCATCCAGACCCGGGTGAGGTCCGGCAGCACCCGGTGGCCGGAGAACCAGTGGTGGTCGTCGGGGTGACAGACGAGGACCGGCGTACGCGTCGTGGGGCGCAGCACGCCCGCGGCGCTGACCTGGCGGCCGGCGAGCGAATTGACCAGCGTGGACTTCCCGGAACCGGTGGAGCCGCCGATCACCGCGAGCAGCGGAGCGTCCGGGGAACGGAGCCGGGGGACGAGATAGTCGTCGAGCTGCGCGAGGAGTTCGGAACGGTTGCGGCGCGCGCGGTCCGCCCCCGGCAGCGCCAGCGGAAACCGCGCGGCGGCGACACGGTCGCGCAGTGCGGACAGTGCATCGAGCAGTTGGGGCCGTACGTCCAAGGTCGCCACATGCGAAGAATGCCCAATTTTAGAGCTCTTTTGAAGCGTATGGCAGTCTCTGCGCGCCGACCGGAGCAACCCGGCACCCTTGTGACAACTGGGCCTCAGGCATAACGAGTGCACAACAGCCGACGCCCGAGGCGCAAAAATCGGTGCATGATCCGTGCCTGCCTGCGATTATCAGGATCGCTTCACGGAACCTCCACAAGGTGTCACGGAGGTGAAGCCACCGGGGTCGGGCTTGCTGAGCCCTATCCTTGTCCCGGTCGCCGCGGCCACCATCCGGCCCCCGTAGCTCAGTGGATAGAGCAGGTGCCTTCTAAGCACTTGGCCGCAGGTTCGAGTCCTGCCGGGGGCGCACAGAACAGCACAGCACACCGATCGGCCCTCCCACCGGGAGGGCTTTTCGCAGTTCAGGGGCACTCTAGCGAGGGTCCCGTAGCGACGCCGTAAGCGCGCCGGACCGCCCCCACGGGACCGTGAGGAGGCTGCGGCGGTGTCCGGCTGGATCACCGGGTTTCTGCGGGTGGCCGCGGTGCCTGACATGGGGAGGTTCCCCGGCGGCCGGAGGTGGCACCCGACGCGGACGGCTCCCCGGGGGGTGCCCGGAGGGCCTGGCATGCCGGGCGGCGGGCCGCCCCCGCGTCAGCGCAGGGCGATCACCAGGGTGACGACGGCGCCCACCGCTCCCGCGGCGATCTCCAGGCGGTCCGTCAGCTGGCGGGTGAGCCACAGGCCTCGGCCGCCCTCGCCGCTGAGGAGGCCCGGCGGGTCGGGCGGGATGACCTCCTCGGTGAAGCCCGGTCCGTCGTCCGTCACCCGGCAGCGCAGGGCGCCGTCCTGGCGGTGCAGCAGCAGGCGGCCCCGGCCGCCGCCGTGCTCGACGGCGTTGCAGGCGACCTCGTGGACGGCGAGGACGAAGTCGCCCAGGCGCGGCTCGTCCAGGCCCGCGAGGGCCGCGCACTGCGTCACACGGAGCCGGAGGCCGGGCAGGTCCTCGCCTCCGAACAGCAGCTCCAGCAAACGCTCCTGCGGCAACCGCTTCCGCGGCAGATCCGCCACGTCCGCGTCCATGGCTTCGTCACCTCGACCTCCGTCAGGCCGGCCGCCGGACGCCGGTCGGCTCCGCCTGCACGGGCCCGAGTGGCGTCCGGTAGCCGTGCAGCGCAGCACAGGAACCCGATCCGGGCGACGAAGCTACTCCCCGTCATGACCGAACACCACGCGTCACCAGAATTGCGCCGCCATGCAGAGAAGTTGATCGAAAGAACCGAAAAGGCGATCACAAGCGTCTGAGTAGTGACCGGACCTGACATTCGGGCCACGAGCACGAGCGTGGACCCCGCGATCCTGGGGAGGACCCCGACATGAGCATCGTGAGCTGGATCATCCTCGGCCTCATCGCCGGAGCACTCGCCAAGTTCCTGCTGCCGGGCCGCGACCCCGGCGGGCTGATCGTCACCACCCTCATCGGAGTGGCCGGGGCGTTCGTCGGCGGCTGGCTCTCGGCGGAGTACCTCGACCGTCCGGTCGTCCAGGACTTCTACGACCCGGCGATGTGGGTCGCCGCCGTCGGGGGGTCGCTGGTGCTGCTCATCGCCTACCGGCTGCTGTTCGGGCACTCGCGCGAGCGCCGTTAGGGGAGACGCCCCGGGGCACGGGCCCGAGGATCCCGGCCGGTCCGGGGCGCGGGCCCGAGGGCCCCGGCGGGCCCGGCGTCGGGTCACCAGGACGCCTTCCCGGTCCGGCCCGGGGAACGGGGCGTCCTCCCCGGCGGGCCCGAGGACCTGGCCCTCCCCCACGGGCCCGGCCGTTCGCGCCGGGCCCGTGGGCCGTCCGTGGGGGCCGGCGGGAGACCGCCCGGGAGAGGACGGAGACCGCCCGGGAAGAGGCCCTGCGGAGGAGCCGGGAAGAGGCCCTGCGGAGGAGGGAGTCCCCGCGGGGCGCTCAGGACACGATGTCCTTGGTGCGGAAGCCGCGGAACGCCAGGGCGAACAGCACCAGGGCGTAGGCCACCGAGACCGCCGCCCCCTTGGTCATGCCGCCCGTCTCCAGATGGGGCTGGAGCGCGTCGATCCAGGCGAACTGCCAGTGCGCGGGCAGGAAGTCGCGCCAGGAGCCGAGGGCCGTGACCGCGTCCAGCACATTGCCGACGATGGTCAGGCCGATCGCGCCCCCGACGGCGCCCAGCGGGGCGTCGGTCACCGTGGAGAGCCAGAAGGCCAGGGCCGCGGTGACCAGTTGGCCGACGAAGATGTACGCCACGACGAGGCCGAGCCGGGGCAGGGCGGTGCTCGTCGGCAGCGCGCCGCCCGTGGGCAGTTGCAGGTCGCCCCAGCCGTAGGCGGCCGTGCCCGCGGCCAGCGCGACCACCGGGAGCAGCAGCATCGCGGCGGCGCTGAAGGCCAGGCCCACCGTCAGTTTGCTGAGCAGCAGCCGGGTGCGGGGCACCGGGGCGGCCAGCAGATAGCGCAGGGAGGACCAGCCGGCCTCGGAGGCGACCGTGTCGCCGCAGAACAGCGCCACCGGCACCACCAGCAGGAAGCCCGCGGAGACGAAGAGGCAGGTGGCGGCGAAGTTGGCGCCGGAGGCGGTGGCCGTGTCGATGAGCGACACCCGGCCGTTGTCCCGGCCCGGTTCGCCGCCGATGGCGAACGCGGCGATCAGGACGAAGGGCAGCGCCGCCAGGACACCGCCCATCACCAGGGTCCGGCGGCGGCGCAGTTGCCGCATGGCCTCCACCCGCAGCGGCAGGGTGCGGCGGGCCCGGAAGCCCGGCGCCGGGGCGGCGTCGTTCAGGGGTGGGGTCACGGGCGCGGTCACGACGTGCCTCCGATCAGGGTGAGGAAGGCGTCCTCCAGGCGGCGGTGCGGGCCCACGCGCTCGACCGGGATCTCCAGCCGGACCAGCTCCGCCAGGAGTTCGGCGGGGGTGGCACCGTCCAGCCGCACCAGCAGGCCCTCGGGGGTGCCGACCGCCGAGCCGACGCCCGGCAGCGCGGCGACCTTGTCGGCCACGACGTCGGAGGGCGCGCCGCCCTCCACGCCGACCAGCAGGGTGTCGCCGCTGCCGGTGATCTCGGCGACGGGGCCCGCGCTGACCAGCAGGCCGTGGTCCATCACGACCAGATGGGTGCAGCTCTGCTCGACCTCGGCCAGCAGGTGGCTCGAGACGATGACGGTGCGTCCGCCGGCCGCGTAGCGGATCAGCACCTCGCGCATCTCGCGGATCTGTGGCGGGTCGAGGCCGTTGGTCGGCTCGTCCAGGATGAGCAGGTCCGGGAGGCCGAGCATGGCCTGGGCGATGGCGAGCCGCTGGCGCATGCCCTGGGAGTACGTCCGGACGGCGCGGTCCAGGGCGTCGCCGAGGCCGGCGATCTCCAGGGCCTCCGCGACGTGGGCGTCCTCGGCGGGCCGGCCGGTGGCCTGCCAGTACAGATCGAGGTTGGCCCGGCCGGTGAGGTGCGGCAGGAAGCCCGCACCCTCGACGAACGCGCCCACCCGGGACAGCACGGGGGCACCGGGCCGGACGGCGTGGCCGAAGATGCGGATCTCGCCGCCGTCGGGGCGGATGAGGCCCATGAGCATGCGGAGGGTGGTGGTCTTGCCGGCGCCGTTGGGGCCGAGCAGCCCCAGCACCTGGCCGCGTTCGACGCGGAAGGAGAGATCGCGGACGGCGTACCGCTCCGCGGACTTGGCGTAGCGCTTGCTGAGGTCCGTGATCTGCAGCGGGACGTCCGCGAGCTCCGGGTCCGGTGCCGGTGCGGTGGTGCGGCGGCGGCCGGTCAGCAGCAGCGCGGCGGCCACGGCGGCGCCGCCGGCGGGCAGGCCCCAGACCCACCAGGGGAGGGAGGCCGAGGCCGTGCGCACGGCCGGGGTGGTCGGCACCGTCAGCCCGTCACCGGCCAGCGAAACGGTGTAGGCGGCGGGCTTCACCGGGGAGGCGAAGGAGAGGTCGGTCGCGGCCAGGACCAGCCGCATCCGGTGCCCGGCCTCGAAGTTGTGGTCGACCGCGGGGAGCTGCACCTCGACGGTCCTCCCCTTCTCGGCGTCCTCGACCCGGACGGGCGCGACCAGCTGCGAGGGCAGCAGCTGGCTGCCGCTGCTGCTGACGTCGTAGACCTTGGCGAAGAGCACCGCGTCGTCGGAGTCGGACCGGACCTTGAGCTTCACGGTCGGGGAGCCGGTGACGCGGGTCCCGGAGCGCAGCGGGGCGGAGTCGAACCGGGCGTACTGGCCGGGGAAGTCGATGGAGACGCCGGTGCCGAAGCCGGAGAGCTGGGAGAGGCCGGACAGGCCCGGGACGTTGGAGATGGCGGGCGGGCCGGCCCCGGCGGGGTTGGCGAACCGCTGGTCGCGGCCCATGAGCGGGATCCGGCGCGGGTCGGTGCCGTCGAGCCCCGGGTAGCGGGTGCCGGTGGCGCCGCTCAGCCGGGCCTGCCCGTCGGTGGAGTCGACGCCGCCGGTGCGGCTGACGCGGAAGGCGGGGCCGGTGTCGGCGCCCTTGTCGCCCTTGAGGTAGCGGTCGAACCAGCCGGTGACGCGCTGCCGGACCCGTTCGGTCTCCTGGTCGCCGCCGTCGTGGCCGCCCGCGAGCCAGTCGACGGAGACCGGGGCGCCGTTCCCGCGGATCCGCTGGGCCATGGCGTCGGCGTGGCCGAGCGGGAAGAGGGAGTCGGACTGGCCCTGGAGGATCAGGGTGGGCACCTTGATCCGGTCGCCGACGGCCGAGGGGCTGCGCCCGGTGAGCATCCGGCGCGCGTCGGCGTCGGGCTTCCCGGACACCGCCACGCGCTCGTACATGTCGCACAGCGGCTTCTCGAAGCGGCCGCAGCCCGGCTCGCGGGCGGCGGGCGCGGGGCCGGTGGGCACCCGGGACGGGGCCCCGGCGGCAGCGTCACCGCCCGCGGCAGCGTCCCCCGCGGTGTCGCCGCCGGCGGGGGAGGCGCCCATGGCGGAGCCCGTGCCGGCGGCCGCCTCGCCGCCTCCGGCGAGCCCGGCGCCGGCCGGGAAGGAGCCGGTGGTGAAGAAGATCCCGGCCCACAGCTTCTTGAAGACGCCGTTCGGGAAGAGCGCCTCGGAGAGGTTCCAGTAGGTGTTCTGCGGGGCGATGGCGTCGACCCGGCGGTCGTGCCCGGCGGCGAGCAGCGAGATCGCCCCGCCGTACGAGGCGCCGGCGACGCCGACGCGCGGGTCGCCGGCCCCGTCGAGCCGCACCTCGGGGCGCTTGGCCAGCCAGTCGATGAGGTGCCGGACGTCGGCGACCTCGCGCTCCGGGTCGTTGATGCCGATCCGGCCGGTGGACCGGCCGAAGCCGCGGGCCGACCAGGTCATGACGGCATAGCCGTCGCGGGCCAGCTGTTCCGCCTGCCGCTGGAGGTCGTACTTGCTGCCGCCGAAGCCGTGGCCGAGGAGCACGGCGGGGCGGCGCTCCGAGGCGGGCCCGGAAGTGAAGTAGGAGGTGTCGATCCGCACCTTCTGCTTGCTGCCGGGGGTGACGGGCTGGGTGAGAATGCGGTCCTGGCGGTGCACGGCGGGCTTGCCCTCGCCCGCGACAGCGGTCCAGGTGCCGCCCCCGGCGAGAACGGCCACGGCGGCGACGCCGGCGACCAGCCGTCCGCGTCGCCGGGGCATTCTGGGCCGGAGCTTGACTGGATCCATGCCCCGGATCCTACGTACGTCCAGGGGCTTCCCCCGCGGTCCCCCGGAGGGAATCCGGACGTCTCCCCCGGTAGTACGAAAGCTGGGGGCATACCGCGACCGCGGTAGGTCCGACAGGCACTCCGCCCGCCCGTTCGCGGGCCGTCGCGGGGCCCGCGGAGTAGCGGCGGAAGGCTCGACGGGCGCTGCGGCGGAGAGGCCTGGAACCGGGGCGGGCCGGGGCCCGGTGGCACGCCCGGCGCCGTCCTCCCCGGCGCCCTCCCCGGCCCCGTCCGTCGCCGGCGTGTCCTAGGCTCCGCCCGTCCCCGTCCTCGCCCGTCCCGGCCCCGCCGCCCTCAGCGGTGCTCGGGGTTCTCGAAGTCGAAGCGGCAGCCCGCGTCCCACTCCGAGCGCTGGTTGCCGTGGGCCGGGAAGCCGCCGGCGTCCTTGAGGAAACGGGCGAGGTGGAGGAGGTTCCAGGTCATGAAGGTGGTGTTGCGGTTGGTGAACTCGTTCTCCGGGCCGCCCGAGCCGGTGTCCAGGTAGGACGGGCCGGGCCCGGCCTCGCCGATCCAGCCCGCGTCGGCCTGCGGCGGGATGGCGTAGCCGATGTGCTGCAGGCTGTAGAGGAGATTCATCGCACAGTGCTTGATGCCGTCCTCGTTGCCGGTGATCAGACAGCCGCCGACACGCCCGTAGTAGGCGTACTGACCGGCCTCGTTGAGCAGCGAGGAGCAGCTGTAGAGGCGTTCCACGACCCGTTTGGTGACGGAGCTGTTGTCGCCGAGCCAGATGGGGCCGGCCAGCACCAGGATGTCCGCGGCGAGCACCCGCTCGTAGAGCTGGGGCCAGGCGTCGCTCGCCGCCCCGTGCTCGGTCATGTCCGGCCAGGTGCCGGTGGCGATGTCATGGTCGACCGCCCGGATCTCGTCGACCCGGACGCCCTCCCGCTCCATGATCGAACGGCTGATGTCGATCAGCCCCTGGGAGTTGCTCACCTGCGGTGACGGCTTCAGGGTGCCGTTGATGAACAGGGCGTGCAGGTCGTCGTAGATCCGCGGCCTCTTGGTCGGTCCGGGGTCGACGGGTCCGGTCACGGTCTCCTCCTCCTTCTCGACGGCCCCCGGCGAGAAGCCCACCACGGAACGCCCCCGCCCGGAACGCGACACGGCCCGGCATTCCGCCGGGCCGTGGTGCCGCTGTGCCGTTCGGGTGGCCGCGCCGCACCCCGGGGGTCCGGGGTGCGGCGCGGCCGGGGCCCGCGCGGCGTGCGTCGGTGGTGCGGGAGGGTCAGTGGTTCTTCGGGAAACCGAGGTCCACGCCGCCGTCGGAGGGGTCCGGCCAGCGGGTGGTGACGACCTTGCCGCGGGTGTAGAAGTGCACGCCGTCGTTGCCGTAGATGTGGTGGTCGCCGAAGATCGAGTCCTTCCAGCCGCCGAAGGAGTGGTAGCCGACGGGGACCGGGATCGGCACGTTCACGCCGACCATGCCCGCCTGCACCTCGAGCTGGAAGCGGCGGGCCGCGCCGCCGTCGCGGGTGAAGACGGCGGTGCCGTTGCCGAACGGCGAGGCGTTGATGAGGGCGATGCCCTCCTCGTAGGTCTCGGCGCGCAGCACGCAGAGCACCGGGCCGAAGATCTCGTCCCGGTAGGCGTCCGAGTCGGTGGAGACCTTGTCGAGCAGCGAGAGGCCGATCCAGTGGCCGTCCTCGTACCCCTCGACGGTGAAGCCGGTGCCGTCGAGCACCACCTCGGCGCCCTGGGCGGCGGCCCCGGTGACGTACGAGGCGACCTTGTCGCGGTGGGCCTTGGTGATCAGCGGGCCCATCTCGGAGGCCGGGTCGTTGCCGGGGCCGATCTTGATCTTCTCGGCGCGGTCCCGGATCTTGGCCACCAGCTCGTCGCCGGTGGCGCCGACCGCGACGACCGCGGAGATCGCCATGCAGCGCTCGCCCGCCGAGCCGTACGCGGCGGAGACGGCGGCGTCGGCGGCGGCGTCCAGGTCGGCGTCGGGGAGGACCAGCATGTGGTTCTTGGCGCCGCCCAGTGCCTGCACCCGCTTGCCGTTGGCGGTGGCGGTGGTGTGGATGTGGCGGGCGATGGGGGTGGAGCCGACGAAGGAGACGGCGGCCACGTCCGGGTGCTCCAGCAGCCGGTCGACGGCGACCTTGTCGCCGTTGACGACGTTGAGGACGCCGTCCGGCAGCCCGGCCTCGGCGGCCAGCTCGGCGAGGCGCAGCGCGGCCGAGGGGTCCTTCTCGCTGGGCTTGAGGACGAAGGTGTTGCCGCAGGCGATGGCGAGCGGGAACATCCACATCGGCACCATGGCCGGGAAGTTGAACGGGGTGATGCCCGCGACGACCCCCAGCGGCTGGCGGATCGAGGAGACGTCCACCCGGCTGGAGACCTGGGTGGACAGCTCGCCCTTGAGCTGGGTGGTGATCCCGCAGGCCAGCTCGACGATCTCCAGGCCGCGGGCGACCTCGCCGAGCGCGTCGGAGTGGACCTTGCCGTGCTCGGCGGTGATCAGCTCGGCGATCTCGTCGCGGTGCGCGTCCAGCAGCTCGCGGTACTTGAACAGCACGGCGGTGCGCGCGGCGAGCGAGGAGGTGCCCCAGGTGCCGTACGCGGCGGTGGCCGCGGCGACGGCGGCGTCGACCTCGTCGACGGAGGCGAGGGCGACCCGGGTGGTCTGCGCGCCCGTCGCGGGGTCGGTGACCGGACCGTAGTTCCCGGACGCACCCTCGACGCTCTTACCGCCGATCCAGTGGTCGATGGTCTTCATGAGATCGGGACCTTTCCCTCGGGGTTCACAGATGACGGCGCCGGTCGGCCGTGTGGCGCTCGTACTCCTCCCGGGCTTTGACGGCTGCCGGGCGGGTGGCGGTCTGGGCTACCGGCACATCCCACCACGCCTGTGCGCCCTGCGCGCCGGACACTGTGTCGGCTGTTTCGGTCTCCACATAGACACATGTGGGGAGGTCCGACGCGCGGGCCTTGGCCAGGGCTTCACGCAGCTCACGGACGGTGCGGGCGCGGATCACGGCCATGCCGAGACTGGCGGCGTTGGCGGCCAGATCGACCGGCAGCGGGTCGCCGGTGTAGCTGCCGTCCGCGGCCCGGAAGCGGTAGGCGGTGCCGAACCGCTCGCCGCCGGTCTGCTCGGAGAGCCCGCCGATGGAGGCGTAGCCGTGGTTCTGGATCAGCACCACGTTGATGTTGATCCCCTCCTGCACGGCGGTGACGATTTCGGTGGGCATCATCAGGTATGTACCGTCGCCGACCAGGGCCCACACCGGGCGGTCGGGGGCGGCCAGCCGGACGCCGATGGCGCCGGGGATCTCGTAGCCCATGCAGGAGTAGCCGTACTCCAGGTGGTACTGGCGCGGGGAGCGGGCCCGCCACAGCTTGTGGAGGTCGCCGGGGAGCGAGCCCGCCGCGTTGACGATCACGTCCTCGTCGCCGACGACGCCGTCCAGGGCGCCCAGGACCTGGGTCTGGGTGGGGCGGGCCCCGTCGTCCTCCGCGGCGAAGGCCCGCTCGACGCACTGCTCCCAGCGGTCCCGTCCGGTGCGGTACTCCGCCTCGTACGCCGCGTCGACCCGGTGGCCGGCTAGGGCCCCGGTGAGCGCCTCCAGGCCGGCCCGGGCGTCGCCGACCAGGGTGGCGGCGGCCATCTTGTGGGCGTCGAAGGGCGCGATGTTGAGGTTGAGGAAGCGGACGCCGGGCGCGGCGAAGAGGGTGTTCGAGGCGGTGGTGAAGTCGCTGTAGCGGGTGCCGATCCCGATGACCAGATCGGCGGTGCGGGCCAGGTCGTCGGCGACGGCCGTGCCGGTGTGGCCGATGCCGCCGAGGTCGGCGGGGTGGTCGTGGCGCAGCGAGCCCTTGCCCGCCTGGGTGGAGGCGACGGGGATGCCGGTGGCGTCGGCCAGGGCCCGCAGGGCGTCCTCGGCCTCGCTGTGGTGGATGCCGCCGCCCGCGACGATCAGGGGGCGGGCGGCGTTCCGGACGGCGCGGGCGGCCTCGGCGACGGCATCGGCGTCGGGCGCGGGGCGGCGGACGTGCCAGACCCGCTCGGCGAAGAACTCCTCGGGCCAGTCGTACGCCTCGGCCTGGACGTCCTGCGGCAGGGCGAGTGTGACGGCCCCGGTGTCGACCGGGTCGGCGAGCACCCGCACGGCCTGGAGGGCGGCCGGGATCAGCACCTCGGGCCGGGTGACCCGGTCGAAGTACTTCGACACCGGCCGCAGGCAGTCGTTGACCGACACATCGCCCGCGGAGGGGACTTCGAGCTGCTGGAGGACGGGGTCGGCGGGGCGGGTGGCGAAGGTGTCGCCGGGGAGCAGCAGCACCGGGAGCCGGTTGACGGTGGCCAGCGCGGCGCCGGTGACGAGGTTGGTGGCGCCGGGGCCGATGGAGGTGGTGACGGCCTGCGCGGACAGCCGGCCGGACTGCCGGGCGTAGCCGACGGCGGCATGGACCATGGCCTGTTCGTTGCGGCCCTGGAGGTACGGCATCCGGTCCGGTCCGGACTCCAGCAGCGCCTGGCCGAGTCCCGCGACGTTGCCGTGGCCGAAGATGCCCCAGCAGGCGCCGATCAGCCGCTGCCGCCGCCCGTCCCGCTCGGTGTACTGGCGGCCGAGGAACTCCACCAGGGCCTGGGCGACGGTGAGTCGGCGGGTGGGCGTGGGGGTCATCGGGTCTCCTCCGGCGCTGACGGGCTTCCCTGGGGCACTGCGCGGGCCTCCTCCGGCACCGAGCGGGCGGTCGGCCGGCTCATCGGGCCTCCTCCGGCGCTGTGTAGAGCGGGAGCCGCGGGTCGACGGGCTGCTCGGGCCAGGTTCCGCGGATCCAGGTGTGGTCGGGGTGGTCGCAGATGAGCCACGCCCGCTCCGCACCGGGGCCCGCCATGACGTTCAGGTAGTACAGGGTGTGGCCGGGCGCGGCCATGGACGGGCCGTGCCAGCCGTCCGGGATGACGACCGCGTCACCGGTGCGCACTTCGGCGAGCACGTCGGTGTCCTTCCCGGGGCCCGAGGGCGTCACGCGCTGGTAGCCGAGCCCTTCGGTGCCGTGGGCGGGGGCGATCTCGAAGTAGTAGATCTCCTCGAGTTCGGACTCCACGCCGGGGCGGCACTCGTCGTGCTTGTGCGGCGGGTAGGAGGACCAGTTGCCGCCGGGGGTGAGCACCTCGACCGCGATGAGCCGGTCGGCCTCGAAGACCCCGGCCGCGGCGAAGTTGTTGACCTGGCGGGAGCAGGTTCCGGCGCCGCGCAGTTCGACGGGGACGCCGGAGGCGGGGCCGTAGCGGGCGGGCAGCCGGCGGTCGCAGCGGGCGCCGGTGAGGGCGAAGCGGCCGCCCGCGACGGAGACGATCTCCGCTTCGGCGTCGCGCGGCAGATAGGCGAAGTCGGTGACGCCGCTGAAGACGTCGGCCCGGCCGTGGAGTTCGAAGGTCTCGCCGTCGGCGCGGACCGTGCAGCCGCCGCCGAGCGGCAGCACGATCCACTCGCTGTCGCCGGTGGCGAAGGAGTGGCCGCCGCCGGGCGGCAGTTCGAGGATCCGCAGGGCGGAGTGGTCCCAGCCGGCCCGCTCCGGGTCGATGTGCAGGGTGTACGGCCCGTCGGCCGTGCTGCCGGCCGGGAGGTGGTGGCGGTCGCCGGTGCGGGAATCGGGGAAGGTCATGAGCAAGTCTCCTGCGGGAGGGGCCGGTTCAGAGCAGTCCGACGGCGGTGTCGACGGCGGCGGTGACGTCGCCGTCGGCCGGGTAGAGCAGCGAGCGGCCGACGACCAGGCCCTGCACGGTCGGCAGCCGCAGCGCCTTGCGCCACGTCTCGTACCTCCCGGCCTGTTCCTTCTCGGTGCCGCCCGCCTCGCCGCCGAGCAGTACCACCGGGAGGGTGGAGGCCTCCAGCGCGGCGGCCATGTCGTCCGGATTCTCGGTGACCGGCACCTTCAGCCAGGTGTACGCGGAGGTGCCGGCGAGTCCGGAGGCTATGGCGATGGACTTGGTCACCGCCGCGGCGCTCAGGTCGTTCCGCACGCGGCCCGCGACCCGGCGGGAGAGGAAGGGTTCGACGAAGACGGGCAGCCGGTGCGCGGCCATGTCGTCGATGGTGCGGGCGGTGGAGAGCAGGGTGCTGAGCGAGCCGGGGTCGTCGTAGTCGATGCGCAGCAGCAGCTTGCCCGCGTCGAAGCCGGAGCGGGCCAGGTCCTCGGCGCGGTGGCCGGTGAAGCGGTCGTCCATCTCGAAGGCGGCGCCGGCGAGTCCGCCGCGGTTCATCGAGCCGATGACGACCTTGTGGTCCAGGGCGCCGAGCAGCAGCAGGTCGTCGAGGATGTCGGCGGTGGCCAGGACGCCGTCGACGCCGGGCCGGGACAGCGCCAGGCAGAGCCGTTCGAGGAGGTCGGCGCGGTTGGCCATGGCCAGTTCGCGGTCGCCCACGGCGAGGGCGCCGCGCGCCGGGTGGTCGGCCGCGATGATCATCAGTCGGCCGCTGTCGCCGATCAGGGGCCGGCGGGGCCGGCGGGCGGCGGCCTCCGCGATGGCCTCGGGGTGGCGGGTCCGCACCTTGACGATGTCGGAGATACGGAGGGTCACAGGAGCGCTCTCTCTCGGATGGGGTGGGCCGCGGCGGTCAGCCGCGGCCGAGGAGTTCCACGACCTCGGCCTCGGTGGGCATGGCGGAGGAGCAGGCGAGGCGGGAGGCGACGATGGCGCCGGCGGCGTTGGCGTGCCGCATGGTGCGTTCCAGGTCCCAGCCGGCCAGCAGTCCGTGGCACAGCGCCCCGCCGAACGCGTCGCCCGCGCCGAGCCCGTTGACCACCTCGACGGGGACGGGCGGCACCTCGGCGCGGCTGCCGTCGCGGTGCAGGGCGAGGACCCCCTTGGGGCCCTGTTTGACGACGGCGAGCTCCACTCCCGCGTCGAGCAGCGCCTCGGCACACGCCTCGGGTTCCCGGACGCCGGTGGCGACCTGGCACTCGTCGAGGTTGCCGACGGCGACGGTGGCGTGGGCGAGGGCCTCGGCGTAGACGGGGCGGGCGGCGGCCATGGGCTCCTCGTCGGGCCAGAACATGGGCCGCCAGTCGAGGTCGAAGACGGTGGTGCCGGACTTCGCGCGGGCGGCGAGCGCGGCCAGGGTCGCCCCGCGGCTGGGCTCCTCGCACAGCCCGGTGCCGGTCATCCAGAAGATCCGGGCGGCCCGGATCGCGGCCAGGTCCAGCTCACCGGCGGCGATCTCCAGATCGGGGGCCTTGGGCCGGCGGTAGAAGTAGAGGGGGAAGTCGTCGGGCGGGAAGATCTCGCAGAAGGTGACCGGGGTGGGGTACGCGTCCACCGGCGTCACCCAGCGGTCGTCCACCCCGAACTCCCGCAGCGCCCGGTGGATGTAGTCGCCGAACGGGTCGGCGCCGGTGCGGCTGACGACGGCGGCGCGCCGGCCCAGCCGGGCGGCGGCGACGGCGACATTGGCGGGCGAGCCGCCGAGGAACTTGCCGAACGTCTCGACCTCCGCGAGCGACATCCCGGTCTGCAGCGGATAGATGTCCACCCCGATCCTGCCCATGGTGATCAGGTCATGGGGGTGGTCGGCATCAGTGGAGGAGGGGGGTGGTGCGGAGGGCTCCCTCCCGGGAGAGTGCGGCATGTGCGCCCCTTCGTTGTCGCTCGGCCGGGCCGGTTCCCGGTCACAGGTGTAACCGTGCCCCTCGCACGCTGTCAATAGTTTGTCCTGACATTCGGACGTGGCGAGGTGCAGGCAGGCCGACACCCCCGCGGAACAGGGGCGTTGTCCTGTATTGACGTTAAGTCCTTATGTCAGGACGAAGTCTTGACACGCGTCGGAGCGGGGTGGAGGCTACGCGGCATGACAGCCACCCAGCCCTTGGCCGGCACCCCTGCTCTCGACCGGATCCGGGTCGGCTCCGCCCCCGACTCCTGGGGGGTGTGGTTCCCGGACGACCCCCGGCAGGTGCCCTGGCAGCGCTTCCTCGACGAGGTCGCGCAGGCGGGCTACTCCTGGATCGAGCTGGGGCCGTACGGGTACCTCCCCACCGACCCCGCACGCCTCACCGAGGAGATCACCCGGCGCGCGCTGAAGGTCTCGGCGGGCACCGTCTTCACCGCCCTGCACCGCGGCCCCGCCGTCTGGGACGCCACCTGGGACCACGTCGCGCAGGTCGCCCGGCTGACCCAGGCCATGGGCGCCCGCCATCTCGTCGTCATCCCGGCCTTCTGGCGCGACGACAAGACCGCCGAGGTGCTGGAGAGCCCGGACCTGACCCCGGAACAGTGGCGCGATCTGGCCGGTGGCATGGAGCGGCTGGGGCGGCGGGTGCGGGAGGAGTTCGGGCTGGAGATCGTGGTCCACCCGCACGCCGACACCCATATCGACGGCGAGGAGAACGTCGCCCGCTTCCTCGACGCGACCGACCCCGACGCGGTCGGGCTCTGCCTGGACACCGGGCACTACGCCTACTGCGGCGGCGACAGCGTCAAGCTCATCGAGACCTACGGCGAGCGGATCGGCTACCTCCACCTCAAGCAGGTGGACCCGGAGATTCTCGCCGAGGTGGTCCGGGACGGGGTGCCGTTCGGGCCGGCCGTCCAGCGGGGCGTGATGTGCGAACCGCCGGGCGGGGTGCCCGAGCTGGAGCCGGTGCTGACGGCCGCGCAGGGCCTGGGCATCGACCTCTTCGCCATCGTCGAGCAGGACATGTACCCGTGCCCGCCGGACCGGCCCTTCCCCATCGCCGAACGGACCCGCCGCTTCCTCCGCAGCTGCGGCGCCTGAGGGCTGTCCCGGCGGGATGCGCCGGCGCCCCACCGGACCGGACACCGCGGCGCGCACCGGGTAGGCATGGGAGGTGCGGGCGCCCGGTGCCGGCTCCGCCCTCGGTGCGGCGCGCCCGCCACCGGGTGAACCGGCCGTCCCGGGGCCCGTCCGCTTCAGCCGGACGCCGGCCCGGCCGATCATGCAGACACGACTGACGAGGGACACCATGACGAAGCACGGAACACTCGGCGTAGCGGTCATCGGCACCGGCCGGATGGGCGCGGACCACGTCCGCCGGATCACCGAGGTGACCAGCGGCGCCCGGGTCGCGGCCGTCGTCGACATCGACGCCGAACGGGCCAAGCAGCTCGCCAGCCGGATCGACGGCTGCACCGCCTACAGCGACACCGCCGCCGCGATGGCCGCCCCCGACGTCGACGCGGTGCTGATCGCCTCGCCCGGCCCGGCCCACGAGACGGCGCTGCTCCAGGCGTTCGCCCACGACCTGCCGGTGCTCTGCGAGAAGCCGCTCACCCCGGACGCCGCCTCGGCGCTGCGGGTGCTGGAGGCCGAACAGCGGCTGGGCCACCGGCGGGTCTCGGTCGGCTTCATGCGCCGCTACGACGCGGAGTATCTGAAGCTCAAGGAGCTGCTGGACAGCGGGCGGTTCGGCCGGACGCTGATGCTGCACTGCAAGCACCGGAACGTCGCCACCCCGCCCGGTTTCACCAACCAGATGATGATCAACGACTCGGTGGTGCACGAGATCGACACCACCCGCTGGCTGCTGGACCAGGAGATCACGGCCGTGACGGTGCTCCGGCCGACCCCGTCCGCCGCCGCCCCGGAAGCGCTCAGCGACCCGCAGCTGGTCCTCTTCGAGACCTCCGGCGGCGCTGTCGTGGATGTGGAGATCTTCGTCAACTGCGGCTTCGGCTACCAGGTGCAGTGCGAGGCGGTGGGCGAGTCCGGCAGTGCGCGGGTCGGCGACGGCCACGCGATGGTCACCCACTCCGCCGGCCGCTGGGGCGGCGAGATCGACCAGGACTTCGTCACCCGCTTCGAGGAGGCGTACGACCGGGAGGTGCAGCGCTGGGTGGACGCGACCCGCCGCGGCGAGGCCGAGGGCCCGAGCGCCTGGGACGGCTACGCGGCGGCCGCGGTCTGCGAGGCGGGCGTACGGGCGCAGGCCACCGGCGAGCGGACGACGACCGGCCTGGTGGAACGGCCCGCGCTCTACCGCTGACGGGCCGGCGGCCGGGCGTCCCCGGGCCCGCGACGGGCCACCACCGCGGAACCGGAACCGGCCGGCGCGGGCACCGGAACCGGCACCGGCACCGGTCGGCGCGGGTACCTGAACCGGCCCACACCGGCACCGCCACCGGCACGGGCGGGGAACCGACGGGAGAAGCGGAGCACCGACAGGAGAAGGGGAACCCCATGCGCATCGGCTTTCTCGGCGCCGGCCGGATCGGCGCCTTCCACGCGGAGGCCCTGCTCGCGACGCCCGGTGTCGACGACCTCGTCATCGGCGATGTGGACCGCGACCGGGCCTCCGCGCTGGCCGGGCGGATCGGGGCGAGGTCGGCCGAGTCGGTGGACGGCGTCTTCGCCGCGGGCGTCGACGCGGTCGTGATCGCCACCGCGACCGCCTCGCACGCCGCGCTGATCACCCGCGCGGCCCGCGCCGGGCTGCCCGCGTACTGCGAGAAGCCCGTCGCCACGGACCTGGCCGGCACGGTGACCGCCCTGCGGGAGGTCGAACGCGCCGGAACCCTGCTCCAGATGGGATTCCAGCGGCGGTTCGACGCCGGCTACCTGGCCGCCCGCGAGGCGCTGCGCACCGGCCGGCTCGGACGGCTGCACACCGTACGGGCCGTCACCTCCGACCCCGCACCGCCGCCGCCCGCCTTCCTCCCGCTGTCGGGCGGGCTGATCCGGGACTGCCTGGTGCACGACTTCGACGCCGTGCGGTGGCTGACGGGCCGTGAGGTGGTCGAGGCGTTCGCGACCGGGGCGAACGGCGGGGCCGCCTTCTTCCGCGAGGCCGGCGACGTCGACACGGCCGCCGCGCTGCTCACCCTCGACGACGGCACGCTGGTCACCGCGACCGCCACCCGCTACAACGGCGCCGGTTACGACGTGCGGATGGAACTGTCGGGCGAGCGGGACCAGTTCGTGGTCGGGCTGGACGACCGGACGCCGTTCACCTCCGCCGAGCCGGGCGGGCCGCCTGCCCCCGAGCGCCCCTGGACGGGCTTCCTGGAACGCTTCGCCCCCGCCTACCGCGCCGAGCTGGCCGCCTTCGTCCGCGCGGCACGCGGGGAGGCCCCGAACCCCTGCTCCGGCGAGGAAGCGCTGCACGCGCTGCTGGTCGCCGAGGCGTGCGAACTCTCCCGCACCGAGCACCGGCCGGTGCGGCCCGCGGAGCTGGCCGAACGGATCGCCGGTCCGGCCTGAGGGCTGAGGGCTCCGGGCTCCGGGCTCCGGGCTCCGGACTTCGGGCTCGCGGATCCCGGCTGCGGGCTGCGGGCTGCGGGCTGCGGGCTGCGGGCTGCGGGGAAACCGGATGGCCGGACATGGTTCCGTCCGGGCTGTCCGGCTCTCGCGACAGTTGTCACCGGTTCGCTGATGTCGTGTCACAGCCGGTCGACAGAGCTCCACCCCGGTCACGGGGTGTCGTTGACCGGACACAGGCGAACTGATCATCAGCGGTGCGCCGCAGTCCCCCGACGGCTCTCCCCCGGGCCCGTGCTGCGGCCCCCGCGAGGAAGGTGCGTTGGATGACCGACCGCAGGCTGTGGTCCTACAAGGAGATCGCCGCACACATCAAGGTGCAGACCGACACCGTCCGCTCGTACCGGAAGCACGGACTGCTGCCGCCGCCGGACCATGTGGAGAGCGGCAAGCCCTACTGGTACGCGGACACGATCCGCGGCTGGGTCAGCAGACGGCCGAGCAACCGGCGTTCACGGGACTAGGGCCTGTCGTGGGAACACGGCCGGGCCCGCGGTGCCCGGCATCTCACCTCCGGCGGACGCCCCGGCGGGAGCCCGTACCGTCCGGTTGCCGAGGGCGCCGGGCCGGGCGACCCCCGGCCGGCTGTTCCCGCCCCCGAGGTGCGGCGAGCGAGGCGCAGACGCACGCACCGGCCGCCACCGCGCCGCCACCGCACACCGCCCCGGGGCCGGGATCCGGGCCGGGACCGGAATCGGAGCCGTCGACCGACCGGTTCCCGCCGCTCCGCGGGGGGCTCCCCGCCGCGCCGCGCAGCCCCCCGTACCCAGCGGCACCCGCCACCGGGCCGCCCGAGGCCCCCGCGGGCCCCGGAGCCGCACCGTCCGCGACCGCACCCCCCACGACCGGCCCCTCTGCGACCGGCCCTTCTGCGGCCGGCCCTTCTGCGGCCGGCCCACCGGCTGAGCTGTCACCCGGCCCGGCGGCAGACTCGGCGGCAGGCCCGTCGGCCGGCCCGTCGGTGAGACCGTCACCCGACCCGGCGGCCGCCCCCGCGGAAGGCCCGGCGACCGGGCCCTCACCGGAGCCGAACCGCCCCCGCCGGAGGTACCCCCGGCGGCCGGCGGACTGCACCAGCGCGCCCACCCCGGCCACCAGCGCGGACAGCCCGATGCCGAGTAGGGCGGCGTAGAACGGGTCGCCCGCCGCCGCGCTGCCCACGTAGCCCAGGCCCACGGAGTACGCCGCCCAGACCACCTCGGCGATCCCCGCACCGAGGAGGTAGCGGCGGACGGGGTACCGGACGACGCCCGCGGCCAGCGCGCCGATCAGCCGCCCGCTCGGCAGGAAGCGGGCGGCGATGACGAACGGCACACCGTGCCGCTGTATCTGCAGCGTGGTCCAGTCCAGGAGCGCCCGGCGCCGGCGGCTGCGTCCCGCCCAGCGCTGCACCGGACCGCTGAAACGGCGGCCCGCCAGGTTCATCAGCAGATCCCCGAGGAGTGCGCTGCCGGCGACGACCAGCAGGACCAGCGCGAGGTTCAGGCTCCCCTGCGACGCGAGCACGCCCGCGGCCACCAGCAGCCCGGAGTTCGGCACCAGGGGCGGGAGCGTCGTCAGCGCCAGCAGCGCGTACGCCCACAGCACGTCCATGCCGACCGCCCCTCGCCCGGACCACCGCCGTCCGCCCCGGCACACCCGAAACGCACATCTAGCGCAAAGCACGCGAATAGCGGCTATTGAGACACCAGCGTACTCGCGGGAACCCGGCGGGACCTGCGGGCGACCTCTGAGATGGCAGCCGCCACGAGGGGCCGGAATGCCGCACCCCGCACGGGGACCCCGACGCACCACCACCCGACCGCCCCCAAGAGGCCCCGAGCAGACCCCCGGCAACCCCGCACAGCCCGGCACGCCCGCAGCTTCCCGAGCGGCCACCCATCCGCCACCGAACGCCACTGCCGCTGCGCATCGCACCCCCGGAGCGAAATACCCCCTGGGGGTATAGTGGACAGCGTCCAGGACGCACCGGGGGCATCCCGAGGCACCCTGGTGGACAACGACCTCGTAGTACCGGACAGGAGAAGCACCATGACCGCCGAGACCGCGACCGACACCGTCACCACCACCTACCGGGTCACCGGCATGACCTGCGGCCACTGCGAGGGCGCGGTGACCGAGGAGGTCTCCGCGCTCGACGGGGTCCGTTCCGTGGAGGCCGTGGCCGCCACCGGGCTCGTCACGGTCACCTCCGCGGCCGCGCTGGACGAGGCGGCCGTACGGGCCGCGGTGGACGAGGCCGGGTTCGAGCTCGTCGGGCGGGCCTGACCCGGGGGCGGCACACCCGGAAGCGCACGCGCGGGGACGGGCCTGCCACAACGCACCGGCCCGTCCCGCACCGGCCGCCCCCTCACGGCCCGCTCCGCCCGGCACCCCACTCGGCCACGCGGCACTCGCCACGGGGCCACTCCCCCGCTCCGCACCTTCCAGCGACTGCACGGCCCGGCCCGCGCCCACCGGCCGCAGGGTCCGGCCCTCCTCCTGAGGAGACCCGCATGACCAGCACGGCACCAGAGACCCCCGTCACGGACGGCTCGGCAGCCCCGGACACCTCGGACGCCTCACACGTCGAACTGACCATCGGCGGCATGACGTGCGCGTCCTGCGCCGCGCGCGTCGAGAAGAAGCTCAACCGGATGGAGGGCGTCACCGCCACCGTCAACTTCGCCACCGAGAAGGCCAAGGTCGCGTACGGGTCCGGGGTCGCCATCGCCGATCTCATCGCCATGGTGGAGCGCACCGGTTACACGGCCGAGCAGCCTGCGCCCCCGGAGCCCGAGGCGCCGGAGCGGTCCGCGGCCGGTGCCGCCACGGCCGAGGACGGCGGCGCGAGCGGCGCGGGCACCCCGCAGGACGCCGAGCTCGCCACGCTCCGGCAGCGGCTGCTGGTCTCGCTCGTCCTGTCCGTGCCGGTGGTGCTCCTGGCGATGGTGCCGGCGCTGCAGTTCGACAACTGGCAGTGGCTCTCGCTGACGCTGGCCGCCCCCGTCGTGGTGTGGGGCGCGCTGCCGTTCCACCGGGCCGCCTGGACCAACGCCCGGCACGGCGCGGCCACCATGGACACCCTGGTCTCGGTGGGCACGCTGGCCGCCTTCGGCTGGTCCCTGTGGGCGCTGTTCCTCGGCGACGCGGGGATGACGGGCATGCGACACGGCTTCGAGGTGACCGGCTCCCGCGCGGACGCCGCGTCGACCATCTATCTGGAGGTCGCCGCCGGGGTGACGACGTTCATCCTGCTCGGCCGCTATCTGGAGGCGAAGGCCAAGCGCCGGGCGGGCGCCGCGCTGCGGGCCCTGCTGGAGCTGGGCGCCAAGGACGTGGCCGTGCTGCGTCCCGACGGCCGGGAGGAGCGCATCCCCGCCGCCCGGCTCGCCGTCGGCGACCGGTTCGTGGTCCGTCCCGGCGAGAAGATCGCCACGGACGGCACGGTGACGGAGGGCAGTTCCGCCGTGGACGCCGCCCTGCTGACCGGGGAGTCCGTACCCGCGGACGTGACCGTCGGCGACGCGGTGACCGGGGCGACGGTGAACGCCGGCGGCCGGCTGGTCGTGGAGGCCACCCGGGTCGGCGCGGACACCCAGCTGGCCCGGATGGCGAAGCTCGTCGAGGACGCGCAGAACGGCAAGGCCGAGGTGCAGCGGCTCGCCGACCGGATCTCCGGGATCTTCGTGCCCGTGGTGCTGCTGATCTCGGTCGGCACGCTGGTGGCGTGGCTGCTGGCGACCGACGACATCACCGCGGCCTTCACCGCCGCCGTGGCCGTACTGATCATCGCCTGCCCCTGCGCCCTGGGGCTGGCGACCCCGACCGCGCTCATGGTCGGCACCGGGCGCGGCGCGCAGCTCGGCATCCTCATCAAGGGCCCCGAGGTGCTGGAGTCGACCCGGCGGGTGGACACCGTCGTCCTGGACAAGACGGGCACGGTGACCACCGGGCGGATGGCCTTCCAGGGCGTGATCACCGCCGAGGGGACGTCGGAGGCGGAGCTGCTGCGGCTCGCCGGCCCGCTGGAGCACGCCTCCGAGCACCCGGTGGCCCGTGCGATCGCCGCCGGAGCCGTCGAGCGCACCGGTCCGCCGGCGGTGCCGGAGAGCTTCGAGAACGTCCCCGGCCTGGGGGTGCGGGGCGTCGTGGACGGCCACGAGGTCGTCGTCGGCCGCGAGAAGCTCCTGGCGGAGCACTCCGTGGCCGTGCCGGAGCAGTTGGCCCAGGCGAAGGCCGCGGCGGAGGCCGAGGGCCGGACCACGGTCCTGGTGGCCTGGGACGGCGCGGCGCGCGGGGTGCTGACCGTCGCGGACACCGTCAAGGAGTCGAGTGCCGCCGCCGTGGCGGAGCTGCGCCGGCTGGGGCTGACGCCGGTGCTGCTCACCGGCGACAACCGGGCCGTGGCCGACGCGGTGGCCCGCGCCGTCGGCATCGACGAGGTGGTGGCCGAAGTGCTGCCGGAGGACAAGGTCGACGTGGTGCGCCGGCTCCAGGGCGAGGGCCGGACGGTCGCGATGGTGGGCGACGGCGTCAATGACGCGGCCGCGCTGGCCACCGCCGATCTGGGCCTGGCCATGGGGACGGGCACGGACGCCGCGATCGAGGCGGGCGATCTGACGCTGGTGCGGGGGGACCTCCGGGTGGCGGCGGACGCCATCCGGCTCGCCCGCCGGACGCTCGCCACCATCAAGGGCAATCTGGGCTGGGCCTTCGGCTACAACCTGGCCGCCCTGCCGCTGGCCGCGGCCGGGCTGCTCAACCCGATGATCGCGGGGGCGGCGATGGCGTTCTCCTCGGTCTTCGTGGTGACCAACAGCCTCCGCCTGAGGCGTTTCAACTGATCCCGACAGGACCGCACCCGCCGCTCAACCGATCTGGACACGATCACAACGGCCCAAGCCCTTCCCATCAGGCCGGGACTTTTACATAATCCCCACATGGCCCACAACACGTCTACGCGAGAGTCTCGATCTCCCAATCGAGGCTCTTGCCCGTGTTGGTGCGCATATGGCAAGAGACCTAGATCACAGGGGTTGGAACGTAACCATTCCAGGGGGTCGTGAGTCTAACCGTGCGATGCCAGTACTCCCGGCGGAGTGACGGCATCGGCCAGACCGGGTGCGTCTTGGGGGACGAACCAGGTTGTGCGTGGCCGGGACCCGTGCCCGGGGAGCTTTGAGCGGCCCTCCCGAACGTACGCGTCCCGGCAGATCGCATGGGCGCACCGAGAGCACCACTGCGCCAGCAGACGCCCGGCCGGATCCCGTGGGGGGAATCCGATCCGGGGAAGGGGAAGCGCTCCGCCGATCGACCCGTGGGGGGATCGATCGCGGGGCGCTTCTTCGTTCTCCGCGCCGCGTTCCGTTCTCCGTGCCGCTCCTTCGTTCTCCGCGCCGCTTCTTCGTTCTCCGCGCCGCGCTTCCCGCCCAGCACAGCGCCCGCCCCAGGCCTCCTGGACGCCCTCAGCAGCACCCCTGGAGCTCTGCGCCGCGAGCTTTCGCCCATCCCGCACACACGTCCGCGCCCCGGCCCCCTACGAGGCCGGAGCGCGGATACGTGACGCGACGGAGGCGGCTCAGCGCTCCTCGACGGGGACGAAGTCCCGCTCGACGACGCCGGTGTAGATCTGGCGCGGGCGACCGATGCGGGAGCCCGGCTCCTTGATCATCTCGTGCCACTGGGCGATCCAGCCGGGGAGCCGGCCGAGCGCGAACAGCACGGTGAACATCTCGGTCGGGAAGCCCATGGCCCGGTAGATCAGGCCGGTGTAGAAGTCGACGTTCGGGTAGAGCTTGCGCTCCACGAAGTAGTCGTCGGCGAGGGCGTGCTCCTCGAGCTTCAGCGCGATGTCGAGCAGCTCGTCGGACTTGCCGAGGGCCGAGAGGACGTCGTGCGCCGCCGCCTTGATGATCTTCGCCCGCGGGTCGAAGTTCTTGTAGACGCGGTGCCCGAAGCCCATGAGCTTCACGCCGTCTTCCTTGTTCTTCACCTTGCGGATGAAGGTGTCGACATCGCTGCCGGAGTTCTTGATGCCCTCGAGCATCTCGAGCACCGACTGGTTGGCGCCGCCGTGCAGGGGGCCCCACAGGGCGCTGATGCCCGCGGAGATCGAGGCGAACATGTTCGCCTGCGAGGAGCCGACGAGACGCACGGTCGAGGTGGAGCAGTTCTGCTCGTGGTCGGCGTGCAGGATGAGGAGCTTGTCCAGGGCGCTGACCACGACCGGGTCCAGGTCGTACTCGGCCGCGGGCACGGAGAACGTCATGCGCAGGAAGTTCTCGACGTAGCCCAGGTCGTTGCGCGGGTAGACGATCGGGTGGCCGACCGACTTCTTGAACGCGTACGCCGCGATCGTCGGGAGCTTGGCCAGCAGCCGGACGGTCGACAGGTGGCGCTGCTGCTCGTCGAACGGGTTGTGGCTGTCCTGGTAGAACGTGGACAGCGCGCTGACCACGGAGGACAGCATCGCCATCGGGTGCGCGTCCCGCGGGAAGCCGTCGTAGAAGCGCTTGACGTCCTCGTGCAGCAGCGTGTGCTGGGTGATCTCGGTGCGGAACGCCGCCAGCTCGTCGACGGTCGGCAGCTCACCGTTGATCAGCAGGAACGCGGTCTCGAGGAAGGTGCTGCGCTCGGCGAGCTGCTCGATCGGGTAACCGCGGTACCGGAGGATGCCCTGCTCGCCGTCGAGGTAGGTGATCCCCGATTTGTACGCGGCGGTGTTGCCGTAGCCGCTGTCCAGGGTCACCAGACCGGTCTGGGCTCGGAGCTTCCCGATGTCGAAGCCCTTGTCGCCGACCGTGCTGCCGACGACCGGGTAGCTGTATTCGCCGTCCCCGTACCGCAGTACTACAGAGTTGTCGCTCACGTCATCCCTCACCGACGTTGTGCCTCTTCTACGAGGTGCCCTGACTATCTCCAGCTTCCCCCATTTGGTGCGAGAGCGTGCACTCGGGGTCGGCCACGAAGCCTGTTTATGGCACGCAGTGCCGCGCGTGCGGTGACATCCTGCTCCCCTTCGCCCCGATTAGGAAACGCGGGCGACACGAGAACCTGCCCCGACGGCCCCGCTGAGCCGGTGGTCCAGCGCCGTGAAGCGCCGCCCCGCAGAGACCGTCCGCACCGCCTGGCCGAGCGCCCGGCGCGAGCCCACCAGCACGACCAGCCGTTTTGCTCGGGTGACAGCCGTGTAGAGCAGATTCCGCTGGAGCATCATCCAGGCTCCGGTGGTGACGGGTATCACCACGGCCGGATACTCGCTGCCCTGCGAGCGGTGGATCGTCACCGCGTAGGCGTGGGCGAGCTCGTCCAGTTCGTCAAAGTCGTAGGGCACCTCCTCGTCCTCGTCCGTGAGCACGGTGAGCCGCTGGTCCACGGTGTTCAGCGAGGTCACCACGCCCACGGTGCCATTGAAGACCCCGTTGGCGCCCTTGTCATAGTTGTTCCGGATCTGTGTGACCTTATCGCCGACCCGGAAGATCCGGCCGCCGAAGCGCCGCTCCGGAAGGTCCGGGCGCGCCGGGGTGACGGCCTGCTGGAGCAGCCCGTTGAGCGTGCCCGCGCCGGCCGGGCCGCGGTGCATCGGCGTCAGCACCTGGACGTCCCGGCGCGGATCGAGCCCGAACTTCGCGGGGATGCGGCGGGCCACCACGTCGACCGTCAGCCGCCCGGCCTCCTCGGTGTCGTCCTCGGCGAACAGGAAGAAGTCCGGCAGCCCCTGAGTGATGGGCGGGACCCCGGAGTTGATGCGGTGGGCGTTGGTCACCACGCCCGACTGCTGCGCCTGCCGGAAGATGCGGGTGAGGCGCACGGCCGGCACCGGGCTGTCGGGCGCCAGCAGGTCCCGCAGCACCTCTCCCGCGCCGACGGACGGGAGTTGGTCCACATCGCCGACCAGCAGCAGATGGGCACCCGGCGGCACCGCCTTCACCAGCTTGTTGGCGAGCAGCAGATCGAGCATCGACGCCTCGTCGACCACGACCAGATCGGCGTCGAGCGGCCGGTCCGCGTCGTACGCCGCGTCCCCGCCGGGCTTCAGCTCCAGCAGCCGGTGGACGGTGGAGGCCTCCGCGCCCGTCAGCTCGGACAGCCGCTTCGCCGCCCGGCCGGTCGGGGCCGCCAGGATCACCTTCGCCTTCTTGGCGCGGGCGAGCTCCACCACGGAGCGCACGGTGAAGGACTTGCCGCAGCCCGGTCCGCCGGTCAGCACCGCGACCTTCTCGGTCAGCGCCAGCCGCACCGCCTCCTGCTGCTCGGGCGCCAGGTCCGCGCCGGTCCGGCCGGCGAGCCAGCCGAGCGCGGCGTCCCAGTCCACGGCGCGGAAGGCGGGCAGCCGGTCCTCCTCGGTGCGCAGCAGCCGGTGCAGCCGGCCGGTCAGGGAGAGCTCGGCGCGGTGGAACGGCACCAGGTAGACCGCGGAGACCGGCTCCCCGCCGTCGGGGCCGGGCACCGGCTCGCGGACCACGCCCTCCTCCTCGGCGGCCAGTTCACCCAGACAGTCGATGACCAGCCCGGTGTCCACCTGGAGGAGCTTCACGGCGTCGGCGATCAGCTGTTCCTCGGGGAGGTAGCAGTGGCCGTTGTCGGCGGACTGCGACAGGGCGTACTGCAGGCCCGCCTTGACCCGCTCGGGGCTGTCGTGCGGAATGCCGACGGCCTGGGCGATCCGGTCGGCGGTGAGGAAGCCGATGCCCCAGACGTCGGCGGCCAGCCGGTACGGCTCGTTCTTCACCACCGCGATGGAGGCGTCGCCGTACTTCTTGTAGATGCGGACGGCGATGGAGGTGGAGACCCCGACCCCCTGGAGGAAGACCATGACCTCCTTGATGGCCTTCTGCTCCTCCCACGCCGCGCCGATCAGCTGCGTGCGCTTCGGGCCGAGGCCCGGGACCTCGATGAGCCGCTTCGGGTCCTGTTCGATGACGTCCAGGGTGTCGATGCCGAAGTGGTCGACGATCCGCTCGGCGATGCGCGGCCCGATGCCCTTGATCAGGCCGGAGCCGAGATAGCGGCGGATGCCCTGGACGGTGGCGGGGAGGACGGTCGTGTAGTTCTCCACGGTGAACTGCTTGCCGTACTGCGGGTGGGAGCCCCAGCGGCCCTCCATCCGCAGCGACTCGCCCGGCTGCGCGCCGAGCAGCGAGCCGACGACCGTGAGCAGGTCACCGCCGCCGCGGCCGGTGTCGACCCGGGCGACCGTGTAGCCGTTCTCCTCGTTGGCGTAGGTGATCCGCTCCAGGACCCCTTCGAGCACCGCCAGTTGCACCATGCGGCGACGGTACCGCCCGGCACCGACACCGGGCAGGCCTCCTGGGGACCCGCCGGCCGGCGCCGGGACGGGAGGGGCGCGCGGGTGTGGACGACCTGTGGGGAGAGGTCACGATCCGGTGTCGGGGTCTTGCGGCCGCTCCGTGTAATCGATTCCAATCGGGCGCTGTAATCGATTCCACGAAGGAGTGCGTCGATGGCGGGCATCAAGGATGTGGCCTCCCGTGCGGGGGTCTCCGCCGCGACGGTGTCGCGGGTCCTCAACGACCACCCGGCCGTCCGGGCCGACACCCGTGCCCGGGTGCTGGCCGCCGTCGCCGAGCTGGGCTACCGCCCCAACACCCTGGCCCGCTCCCTGCGCACCGACCAGACCCGCACCCTCGGCCTGGTGATCAGCGATGTGCTGAACCCGTTCTTCACCCTGCTGGCGCGCTCCGTGGAGGACGAGGCGCGGGCGCTCGGCTACAGCGTCATCATCGGCAACGCCGACGAGCAGCCGGACCTCCAGGACCACCATGTGCGCACCCTGCTGGACCGCCGCATCGACGGCCTCCTGGTCAGCCCCACCGACGGCGGCTCCCCGCTGATGCTGGACGCGGCCCGCTCCGGCACCCCGATGGTCTTCGTGGACCGCTGGATCCCCGGGGTGGACGTCCCCGTCGTCCGCACCGACGGCCGGACCGCCGTCCGGGACCTGGTCGCCCATCTGTACGCCCTCGGCCACCGGCGGCTCGCCATCATCGCCGGGCCCGCCGCGACCACCACCGGCAGCGAGCGGGTCGACGCCTTCCGCGAGGCGCTGAGCGAGCACGGCCTGGAGCTGCCCGAGGAGTACGTGGGGCAGGGCGACTTCCAGGCGGACAGCGGGCGCCGCGCCACCGCCCGGTTCCTCGCCCTGCCCCGTCCGCCCGAGGTGATCTTCGCCGCGGACAACCTGATGGCGCTGGGCGCGATGGACGAGATCCGGGCCCGTGGCCTGCGGGTCCCGGACGACGTGGCGCTGGCCGCCTTCGACGACATCGCGTGGTTCGTGCACACCGACCCGCCGATCACCGCCATCGCCCAGCCCACCGGAGAGCTCGGCACCCGGGCCGTCCGCGCCCTGGTCGAACGGCTGGAGGGACGCACCCCGCCGTCCGTCACCCTGTCCGCCCGTCTCATGGTCCGCCGCTCCTGCGGCGCGTCCGCCCCCGAAGGGAGCACCCGTTGACAGACGTCGAGAAGACCGCGGCGCAGGCCGAACTGCTGCGCATGGAGGGGGTGCGCAAGACGTTCCCCGGGGTGGTGGCGCTGGACGGCGTCGACTTCGACCTGCGCGCCGGTGAGGTGCACGTCCTGCTCGGGGAGAACGGCGCGGGCAAGAGCACCCTGATCAAGGCCCTCTCGGGGGCGCACCGGCCGGACGACGGGCGCATTCTGGTCGACGGGCGCCCGGTCCGGATCCAGGGCGCCCAGGACGCCGAGCGGTTCGGGATCGCCACGATCCACCAGGAGTTCAACCTGGTCCCGGATCTGAGCGTCGCCGAGAACATCTTCCTGGGCCGCCAGCCGCGCCGGTTCGGGTTCGTCGACCGCGGGCGGATGCACGCGGACGCCGCCGAACTGCTGGCCCGGGTGGGCGTGGACGTCTCCCCGCAGGCCCGGGTCCGGGACCTGGGCATCGCCCGGCTCCAGATGGTCGAGATCGCCAAGGCACTCAGCCTGAACGCCCGCGTCCTGATCATGGACGAGCCGACCGCCGTGCTCACCAGCGAAGAGGTCGACAAGCTCTTCCGGATCGTCCGCGCGCTGCGGGCGGACGGCGTGGGGATCGTCTTCATCACCCACCACCTGGAGGAGATCGCCGCGCTCGGCGACCGGGTCACCGTGCTCCGGGACGGCCGGAGCGTCTCCCAGGTCCCGGCGGACACGCCGGAGGACGAGCTGGTGCGGCTGATGGTGGGCCGCAGCATCGAGCAGCAGTACCCGCGGGAGCGGACGGAGTCCCCGCAGCCGTCCGCCGCCGCGGAGGCGGCCCCGCTGCTGCGGGTCTCCGGGCTGACCCGGCGCGGCCACTTCCACGACGTCGGCTTCGAGGTGCGGGCCGGTGAGGTGGTCGGGCTGGCCGGACTGGTCGGCGCGGGCCGCACCGAGGTCGCGCGGGCGGTGTTCGGCGCCGACCCGTACGACTCCGGCAGCGTCGAGGTGCTGGGCGAACGCCTGCCCCGGCACGATGTGAACGCCGCGCTGGCCGCCGGCATCGGGCTGGTGCCGGAGGACCGCAAGGGCCAGGGCCTGGTGCTGGACGCCTCCGTGCAGGAGAACCTGGGGCTGGTCACGCTGCGCCGCGCCAGCCGGGCGGGCCTGGTGGACCGGGCCGGGCAGCGCGCCGCGGCGGCCCGGATCGCCGAGCAGCTCGCCGTCCGGATGGCCGGGCTCGACCAGCGGGTGCGCACCCTCTCCGGCGGCAATCAGCAGAAGGTCGTCATCGGCAAGTGGCTGCTGGCCGAGAGCCGGGTGCTGATCCTCGACGAGCCGACCCGCGGGATCGACGTGGGCGCCAAGGTCGAGATCTACCAGCTCGTCAACGAGCTGACGGCGTCCGGCCACGCGGTACTGATGATCTCCAGCGACCTCCCCGAGGTGCTGGGCATGAGCGACCGGGTCCTGGTCATGTCCCAGGGCCGGCTCGCGGGCGAGCTGAGCCATCGGGAGGCGACCCAGGACGCGGTGATGGCGCTGGCGCTGCAGTCGGGTGACGAGCCGGGGGTGAGGGCGTCAGCCGCGACCTCCTCGACCGGGGCCTCCTCGACCGAGGCGTCCTCGTCCGACACCCCCACACCCGACGCCACGCCGTCCGCCCGGGACGGCGAACCGCCCGCCTCCGGTCCAGGCGCTCACGGTCCGGAGGCCCCGGACGCCGCCGCCCCGGACGACGCACCGTCCGCTTCCGACCCAGGCGCTCCCGATCCGGACGCTTCCGCCCCCGGGGACCCGGACGCTTCCGGCCCGACCGCCGCCGACCGGCACCACACACCGCACGACGACTCGCACGACATGGAGGGATCCCGTGGCCACTGAGACACTTCGAGGCAGCGACAACGGCCCGGGCACAGGCCTGAAGCGCAAGGACGGCGGTGCGACGGCGGTGCTCCGCCGGGTGCTGCTGGACAACGGCGCGCTCAGCGCCCTGGTGGTCCTCGTGGTCGCGATGTCGCTGCTGTCCGGCGACTTCCTGACGACCCAGAACCTCCTCAACGTCGGCGTCCAGGCCGCGGTCACCGCCATCCTGGCCTTCGGCGTCACCTTCGTCATCGTGTCGGCGGGCATCGACCTGTCCGTGGGCTCGGTGGCCGCCCTCTCGGCCACCGTGCTGGCCTGGACCTCCACCCAGCAGGGCGTTCCGGTGGTGCCGGCCGTGCTGCTGGCCGTCGGCACCGGCATCGCCTGCGGTCTGGTCAACGGCGCGCTGATCTCCTTCGGGAAGCTGCCGCCGTTCATCGCCACGCTGGCCATGCTGTCGATCGGCCGCGGTCTGGCCCTGGTCATCTCGCAGGGCAGCCCCATCGCGTTCCCGGACCCGGTGGCCGCGATCGGCGAGACCCTCGGCGGCTGGCTGCCGGTGCCGGTGATCGTGATGATCGTCATGGGCCTGCTGACCGCCGTCATCCTGGTCCGCACCTACATCGGCCGCTCGATGTACGCGATCGGCGGCAACGAGGAGGCCGCCCGGCTCTCCGGGATCCGGGTCAAGCGGCAGAAGCTCGTCATCTACGCGCTCTCCGGCGGCTTCGCGGCCGTGGCCGGCATCGTGCTGGCGTCCCGGCTGGCCTCCGCGCAGCCCCAGGCGGCGTACGGCTACGAGCTGGACGCGATCGCCGCGGTCGTCATCGGCGGCGCCAGCCTGTCCGGCGGCGTCGGCAAGGCCTCCGGCACCTTCATCGGGGCGCTGATCCTCGCCGTCCTCCGCAACGGTCTCAACCTGCTGTCGGTGTCCGCCTTCTGGCAGCAGGTGGTCATCGGTGTCGTCATCGCGCTGGCGGTGCTCCTGGACACCCTGCGCCGCCGCAGCTCCTGATCTCTCTCCCCCCCCCCACTTAAGTCCCCCGCCCCCTCCCTGCAAGGAAGCAGTCATGGGTACAAGGAAGTCCCTCACCGTCGCCGCCGCCGTCGCCGCGCTCGCCCTCACGGCCACCGCCTGCAACTCCGCCTCGGGCGGCTCGGGCGGCACCAAGGTCGGCCTGTCGGTCTCCACCCTCAACAACCCCTTCTTCGTGCAGCTGAAGGAGGGCGCGCAGGCGGAGGCCAAGTCCTCGGGCGTCGAGCTCAATGTCACCGACGCGCAGAACGACGCCTCCCAGCAGGCCAACCAGCTGATGAACTTCACCAGCCAGAACGTGAAGTCGATCATCGTGAACCCGGTGGACTCCGACGCCGCGGGCCCGTCCGTGAAGGCGGCGAACAACGCCGACATCCCGGTGGTGGCCGCCGACCGCGGGGTGAACAAGGCCGACATCGCCACCACCGTCGCCTCCGACAACGTCGCGGGCGGCCGGCTCGCCGCGAAGCAGCTGGCCGACCAGCTGGGCGGCAAGGGGACGATCGTCGTCCTCCAGGGCACCGCGGGCACCTCGGCCTCCCGGGAGCGCGGCAAGGGCTTCCTGGAGGGCATCAAGAAGTTCCCGGACATCAAGGTGGCGGCGAAGCAGCCCGCCGACTTCGACCGGGCCAAGGGCCTGGACGTCATGACCAACCTGCTCCAGTCCCACTCCAAGGTCGCCGGAGTCTTCGCGGAGAACGACGAGATGGCGCTCGGCGCGATCAAGGCGCTGGGCGGCAAGGCGGGCAAGAGCGTGAAGGTCGTGGGCTTCGACGGCACGCCGGACGGCCTCAAGGCGGTCAAGGGCGGCACGCTGGCCGCGACCGTCGCGCAGCAGCCGAAGGAACTCGGCAAGCTGGCCGTGCGCAACGCCGTCAAGCTCGCCCAGGGCAAGAAGGTGACCGGCACGGTCAAGGTGCCGGTCAAGATCGTCACCGAGAAGAACGTCTCCGACTTCTCCTGACCCCTCACCCCCTGCGGGACGGGACGCGTCCCTTCCCGCAGGGGGAAGGCACTGAAGCACCGGCGGAAGAAAGAAGGACAACGGATGCACGGCTGCGACCTGCTGGTCGTGGGCTCGGCCAACGCCGATCTGGTGGTCGGGGTCGACCGCCGCCCGGAGCCGGGAGAGACCGTCCTCGGCTCGGACCTGGCCGTCCACGCGGGTGGCAAGGGCGCCAACCAGGCGGTCGCCGCCGCCCGGCTCGGCGCCCGTACGGCGCTCCTCGCCCGGGTCGGCGACGACCCGCACGGCCGGCTGCTGCTCGGCTCGCTGGAGTCGGCCGGTGTCGACACGGCCGGGGTGCTGACCGGTGACGCGCCGACCGGGGTCGCGCTCATCACCGTGGACCCGTCCGGCGACAACAGCATCGTCGTCTCCCCCGGGGCCAATGCCCGGCTCACCCCCGACGACGTGCGGGACGCCGGTGAGCTGCTCGCCGCCGCCCGGGTGGTCTCCCTCCAGCTGGAGATCCCGCCGGCCACGGTCGCGGCGGCGGTACGGGCCGCGGCGGAGGCAGGCACCCGCGTGGTGCTCAACCCGTCGCCGCCCGCGCCGGTGCCCGGCGACGTCCTGGCCGCCTGCGACCCGCTGGTCGTCAACGAGCACGAGGCGCGCTTCCTGCTGCGGGGCCACGCGGCGGCGGGCGAAGGGGCCGCCGCCGAAGCGTCCGCTCCCGAGGAGTGGGCGGCGGCACTGCTGGACCGCGGCCCGCGCTCGGTCGTAGTGACCCTCGGCCCGGAGGGCGCGCTCGTCGCCCGGCCGGAGGGCACGGTGCGGGTGCCCAGCCTCTCCGTCGACCCGGTGGACACCACCGGCGCGGGCGACGCCTTCACCGGCGCGCTCGCCTGGCGGCTCGGGGTGGGCGACGACCTGGAGACGGCCGTGCGGTTCGCCGTACGGGTGGGTGCGGCGGCCGTCACCCGGCCGGGTGCACAGGAGTCGTTCCCCACCGAGTCCGAGGTGGCGGAGGTGGTCCGGGCGCTCGCGGAGGGCGGCACCTGCGAGCCCTCCGGGCACCCGGACGACGTATCCGGCCCGGCGGGAGGCGAGCGCCCGTGAAGAAGGCCGGAATACTCAACCGTCATCTCAGCGGGGCACTGGCCCTGCTGGGGCACACGGATCTGGTGGCGGTCTGCGACGCCGGGCTGCCGATCCCCGAGGGCCCGGTCGTGGTCGATCTGGCCTTCCGGGCCGGGGTGCCGTCGTTCGCCGCGGTGCTGGAGGGGCTGCTCGACGAGCTGGTGGTGGAGGCGGCGACCGCGGCCGCCGAGGTGCGCCGGGCCAATCCGGAGGTGTCCGCGCTGCTCGACGGCTTCTTCCCGGCCCCGGGACTGGAGCTGGTGCCGCACGAGGAGTTCAAGGCCCGCACCCGCGGGGCGCGGCTGGTGGTCCGTACGGGCGAGTCCCGGCCGTACGCGAACGTCCTGCTGCGCTGCGGCGTGCCGTTCTGACCCCGGCACGGCGGCCCGGCTTCCGGTGCCGGCAGGCGCAGACCTCATCGAGGGGGCCCGGTCGCAACCGGGCCCCCTCGTGGTCCCCCGCCCCCAGGCCTCTCCGGATCCCCCCCGGGCTCCCCCCGACAGGAGGCCTGATGCTGACTACGACCCACAGGGGGCCGGAAGGGTTGCACGATTTCCGGCAGTTATCCATCCGTTACCCGACGTGCCGACATGTGCCGCGAGTCGTAGCGTTTGACGCATGAGCGACGAATCACTTCAACGGGAAGTGCTGGCCGAGCTGGGTGACGACCGGATCCAGGAGCTCGCGGGCGAGCTCGGCACGGACGCCGAGGGGGCCCGCACGGTGGTCGGCACCACCGTCGCCGCTCTGCCGGGCACCCTGGGCGACGGCACACTGGCCGGGGTCCTCGGCCGGCTCACGGAGCCCACCGCGGAGACCGTCTCCCGGCAGACCGGCCTGCCGCTCGCCTCCGTCACCCGGGCACTGGAACTGCTGCTCCCCGTGGTGCTGTCGGTGATAGCCAAACGGCGCGGAAGCCCGTCACCGAGCACGCACCGGGGCTGAGCTCCCCGGCCCCGGGAAGCCGGCACCGCGGACGGGGAGCGGGGCGGGATCGCGCGGCCGCGCTCGCACGACCGGCTGCCCGGTCCACCGCACTCCCCCTCGCCGGGGACCGTCGTCAGCCAGGGTCCGTCGTTCGGGTCAGGCCCTGGCCGCCCGTCCCGATCACCCGGTTGAGCGCATCCCGCGCGTGCTCCTCGTCGTACTCCGCACCCGTCAGCAGCACCTGCAGACAGATCCCGTCGAGCAGCGCCACCAGGGCGCGTGCGGTGCGCGGGTCGGTGCGCCGGGCGATCAGCTCGGTGACCTCGTCGCACCACTCGGCGGCGACGGTGCGCAGGGCGGGCCGTCGCAGCGCGGCGAGGTAGAGCTCGTACTCCAGCTCCACACCGGCGCGGTCGCCGCCCAGCCAGTCGCCGTTCATCCGGGCCAGTTCGGCGGCGAGGTCGCAGCCGGGATCGGCGAGGCAGTCGCGGTGTTCGCGCACGACCTTGCCGAAGCCCTCATTGGTCTGCCGCAGCGCCGCCACCAGGAGGTCGTCGAGGCTCTTGAAGTGGTAGGTGGTGGAGCCGAGCGGCACATCCGCCTCGGCCGCGACGCTGCGATGGCTGAGCCCCGCGATGCCGGTGCGGCCCACCACCCGGATCGCCGCGTCGATGATCCGCTGGCGCCGCTCGGGGTCGTACCGCCGCGCCGCGGCCATCAGTGCGCACCGCCGAGACTGAGCATCACGACACCCGCTATCACGAAGGCGATCCCGGCGACCTTGACCGGCCCGGCCGACTCACCGAGGAAGAGGATCCCGATCGCGGCGACAACCGCGGTCCCCGCCCCGGCCCAGATCGCGTACGCGGTGCCGACCTGCATCACCTTCAACGTTTGGGCGAACAGCGCGAAGGCGAGCAGATACCCGGCCACCGTGCCGATGGACGGCCACAGCCTACTGAACCCCTCGCTGTACTTCATGGCCGTCGTCCCGGCCACCTCCGCCGCGATGGCCGCGGCCAGCATCCCGAATCCCATGTGTACGAGTGTACGCATCGTTGTGTACGGGCGTACGCAACTCGGCGACATCCGGCGCCGGGGCCCAGCGGACACGACAGGACTGTTCAACGACGCCCATGCGGCCATGTCCGACAACGACACCGGCTTCCGGTGCGTAGCCCGGGAAGTTCCCTGTAAGAAGCGCTAACTAGAGGACATGCGCCCGGTACCCCGCCACGATCTCCATCAGCGCCTCCGCCCCGTCCCGGGCCCAGAGTTCCGGGTGGAAGATCTCGACCTCGATCGGTCCGCGGTAGCCCGCCGTGTCGAGCCGTTCGCGGAACCACCGCAGGTCCACACAGCCCTCTCCCAGCAGGCCGCGGCCCAGCAGCGCGCCCTCCGGCAGTGGGGTGACCCAGTCGGCCAGTTGGAACGCGGCGATCCGGCCGCCGGCCCCGGCGCGGGCGATCTGCGTGGCCACCGTGTCGTCCCACCACAGGTGGTAGGTGTCCACCACCACGCCCACCCGGTCGGCCGGGAAACGTTCGGCGAGGTCGAGGGCCTGGGTGAGCGTCGAGACGACACAGCGGTCGGCGGCGTACATCGGGTGCAGCGGCTCGACCGCCAGCCGTACCCCCCGCTCGGCGGCGTACGGCGCCAGCTCCCCGAGCGCGTCGGCGACGCGCTCCCGCGCTCCGGCCAGGTCCCGGCTGCCGGGCGGCAGACCGCCGGAGACCAGGACGAGGGTGCCGGTGCCGAGGGCGGCGGCCTCGTCGACGGCCGCCCGGTTGTCGTCCAGCGCCGTGGCGCGGGCCGCCGGGTCGACGGCGGTGAGGAAGCCGCCGCGGCACAGACTGGAGACGGCCAGCCCGGCCGCCCGCAGCAGCCGGGCCGTGCGCACCACCCCGTACGCCCGGACCGGCGCCCGCCACAGGCCGACGCCCCGAACGCCCGCCGCGGCGCATCCCCGCGCGAGTTCGGGGAGGGACCACTGCCGGAGCGTCTCCTGGTTGAGGCTCAGCCGGTCGAGCCCGTTCATCCTCCGCTCCCGACCGGCTGATTCCGGTCAAGCTCCGCTCTCGACGGGTCGAGGCCGGTCAACCTCCGCTTCCGGCGGGGCCGGTCGAGGCCGGTCACGCCCCGCTCCCTGCTGACCCGGTCATGTGCCGCTCCCGGCGGGCCCCGTCATCCGTCCGCCCTTCCATCCCGTGCGCCCGTCATCCGTCCGTCCCGTGCATCCGTCATCCGTCCACCCGTTCCACCCGTTCCACCCGTCATCCGCCCACCCCGTGCACCCCGAGCAGCGCCCGCATCCGGGCCTCTGCGAGGGCGGGGTCGGGGAACAGGCCGAGCCCGTCGGCCAGTTCGTACGCGCGGGCGAGGTGGGGCAGCGAACGGGCCGACTGGGCGCCGCCGACCATGGTGAAGTGCCGCTGGTGCCCGGCGAGCCAGGCGAGCAGGACGATGCCCGTCCGGTAGTGGCGGGTGGGCGGCCGGAAGAGGTGCCGGGCCAGTGCGACGGTCGGGCCGAGCCGGGCGCGGAACCCGGCGGTGTCGCCGGCGTCGAGCCGGCGCACCGCTTCGGCGGCGAACGGGCCGAGCGGATCGAGGACGCCGAGCAGCGCATGGCTGAACACCTGCCCGTCGCCCTCGATGAGGCGGGGGTAGTGGTAGTCGTCCCCGGTGTAGCAGCGCACCCCGTCGGGCAGCCGGCGGCGGAGAGCGGCCTCGCGGTCCGCGTCGAGCAGCGAGATCTTGATTCCCTCGACCCGGTCCGGGTGGGCGTGGACGAGGCCGAGCAGGGTCTCCGCCGCCGTGTCGAGGTCCTCGCTGCCCCAGTAGCCGGTGAGCGCCGGATCGAACGCCGGGCCCAGCCAGTGCAGCACGACGGGCCGGGAGACCTGCCGCAACAGCGCGCCGTAGACGTCGAGATAGTCCTCGGGCCCGCGGGCACCGGCGGCCAGCGCCCGGGACGCCAGCAGGACGGCCTGCGCCCCGGCGTCCTCCACCACCGCGAGCTGCTCCTCGTAGGCGGCGCGCACGGCGGCGGGGGCATGCCCGCCCCCGCTGAACCGGTCGGTCCCGCTCAGCTGGTCGGTCCCGGCGCCGCACACGATCCGGCCGCCGACGGCCCGCGCCTCCGCGGCGGAGCGCCGGATCAGCTCGGCCGCGGTGGCCCAGTCCAGGCCCGCGCCGCGCTGCGCGGTGTCCATGGCCTCGGCCACCCCGAGGCCGTGCGACCAGAGATGGCGGCGGAACGCGAGGGTGGCGTCCCAGTCGAGGGCGGCGGGCCCGTCGGGCGTGGTGTCCGCGAACGGGTCGGCCACGACATGGGCGGCCGCCAGGAGTTGGCGGGAGACCGGCGGCCGTCCCGGGCCGGGCAGCGCGCCGTCCCGCCGCGGGACGTACTTCCGCAGCCCGCCTCCGGCTTCGGGCAGCCGGATCACCGCGCACCCTCCGGAACGCCGCCGCTGAGAACGCCGCCCCGCGGAACGCCACCGCGCAGAACGCCATCGCCCGGAACGCCACCGCGCAGAACGCCGTCGCCCGGAACGCCGTCGCCCGGAACGCCGTCGCGCGGGATGCCCCGGTCCGGGCACCGCTGCTGGACCCGGCAGCCGCGCAGCCCGGCGACCGCCGCGCCTCCGGCGCCGTCCACCAGCGGGGTGCACCGGCCCGGGCACCGGCCACCCCGGCCACACTGTGCACCCCGTGCACCCCGTGCACCCCGTGCACCCCGTGCACCCCGTGCACCCCGTGCACCCCGTAAGCAGCTACAGAGACGCCCGCCCCCGGCGCCGTACGCGGCGCGGCCGCCCGTCACAGCGTCAGCTCCGGTACGTCCAGCCGGCGGCCCTGCGCGGAGGAGCGCAGCGCGAGTTCGGCGAGCTGCACCCCGCGAGCGCCCGCCAGGAGGTCCGCGCTCCACGGCTCCCCCAGCGCCACATGCCGGAGGAACAGCTCCCACTGCGCCTTGAAGGCGTTGCCGAAGTCCCCGTTGTCCGGGACTTCCTGCCACTGGTCGCGGAACCGGCCGGCGGGCGGGCCGTCCGGGTCCCAGACCGGACGGGGCGTCACCGACCGGTGCTGGACCCGGCAGCCGCGCAGCCCGGCGACGGCCGAGCCCTCGGTGCCGTCCACCTGGAACTCGACCAGCTCGTCGCGGTGCACCCGGACCTGCCAGGAGGAGTTGAGCTGCGCCACCGCGCCGCCGTCGAGCCCGAGGATGCCGTACGCGGCGTCGTCGGCCGTCGCGTCGTAGGCCAGACCCCGCTCGTCCCAGCGGTGCGGCACGTGGGTGACGGCGTGCGCCTGCACGGTGCGCACCGGCCCGAACAGCTCGCGCAGCACGTACTCCCAGTGCGGGAACATGTCCGCCACGATGCCGCCGCCCTCCTCGGCCCGGTAGTTCCAGGACGGGCGCTGGGCCGGCTGCCAGTCGCCCTCGAAGACCCAGTAGCCGAACTCCCCGCGCACCGACAGGATCCGGCCGAAGAAGCCGCCCTCGACCAGCCGTCGCAGCTTCCGCAGACCGGGGAGGAACAACTTGTCCTGGACGACGCCGTGCCGGATCCCCGCGGCCCGCGCGAGCCGCGCGAGTTCCACGGCCCCCGCCAGGGACGTGGCCGTCGGTTTCTCGCAGTAGACGTGGACTCCGGCGGCGATGGCCTTGCGCACCGCGGCCTCGCGCGCGGAGGTCACCTGGGCGTCGAAGTAGACGTCGGTCGCCGGGTCGCCGAGCACCGTGTCGAGGTCGGTGGACCAGTGCTCCAGCCCGTAGGCCTCGGTAAGCGCCTGCAACGCCTGTGACCTGCGGCCCACCAGAACCGGTTCGGGCCACAGCACGGTGCCGTCGCCCAGGTCGAGGCCGCCCTGCTCCCGGAGGGCGAGGACGGAGCGTACGAGGTGCTGGCGGTGGCCCATCCGGCCGGTCACGCCGTTCATGGCGATGCGCACCGTCCGCCGGTCCGCGCCGCCCCTCCCCACGGTGAGCCCCACAACACCCCCACAGCAAGCGGCAGTAAGCGCTTTCCCGGCCCGGAGGTTAACGGTCCGGACCGCACCGTTCAATAGGTCCCCCACGGAAGAAGCGTTTACCCTCAGTGAGGCCCTGACTCGGGCCGGTACACGGAACGGTGAACCGGAGGCAGCAGCGATGGCAGTGACCCTGGCGGATGTGGCGGCCCGCGCGAAGGTCTCCTCGGCCACGGTCTCGCGGGTGCTCAGCGGCAACTACCCGGTCGCCGACGCCACCCGGTCCCGGGTGCTGCGCGCCGTGGACGAGCTCGACTACGTGCTGAACGGGCCCGCCAGTTCCTTGGCCGGCGCCACCTCGCACCTGGTCGGCATCCTCGTCAACGACATCGCCGACCCGTTCTTCGGCATCATCGCCGGGGCCGTCCAGTCGGAGATCGGCGGCGGACTCCACGGAGCGGGCGACCCGGAGAAACTGGCCGTCGTGTGCAACACCGGCGGCTCCCCGGAGCGCGAACTCACCTATCTGACCCTGCTCCAGCGCCAGCGCGCCGCCGCGGTCGTGATCACCGGCGGGGCCGTCGAGCGGCCGGACCACCTGGCGGCCGTGGCCGCCAAACTCGGCCGGCTCGCCGCCAACGGCACCCGGATCGTCCTCTGCGGCCGCCCGCCGCTGCCGGAGCGGATTCCCGGCGCCGGCCCCGCACCGGCCGGGCCGGACACCGTCGTCACCCTCGCCTTCGACAACCGCGGCGGCGCCCGGCGGCTCACCGAACACCTGCTGGCCCTCGGCCACCGCCGCATCGGCTACGTCGCCGGGCCCGCGGACCTCAGCACCACCCGGCACCGGCTGGAGGGGCACCGTGCTGCGCTCACCGCCGCGGGCCTCGCGGAGGGCGCGGACCGGCTGACCGTCCACGGCCCGTACGACCGCGCCTCCGGCTACGACGCCACGCTCGAACTCCTGCGAAGACAGCCGGACCTGACCGCGGTCGTGGCCGCCAACGACACCATCGCGCTGGGCGCCTGCGCCGCGCTGCGCGACCGGGACCTGCGCATTCCCCAGGACGTCTCGGTCGCCGGATTCGACGACCTGCCGTTCAGCGCGGACGCGGTGCCCGCGCTCACCACCGTGCGCCTGCCGCTGCACGAGGCCGGGGCACGGGCGGGGAGGCTGGCGATCGGCCGCGAGGAACCGCCGCCGGGCGGTGTGGCGACGGTCCGCGCCGATCTGATGGCCCGCGCGTCCACGGCGCCCCCGCCGGACCGCCGCTGAGCGACTGCGCGCAGTACTCCGGATCGCACCGGCACCGGGCGGCCGGACGGAATCCGCGAGCCGGCCCGGTACGCGGACCGGGCCGGGACGGGACGGCCGGTCCGGAGCGCGGGCCCGCGACCTGCCCGTACTACGGTGAGGCCAGGGGAACATCCCCGACCGGTCCCGGCGCGCTACGGAGCCCCCATGAAGCCCACGCCCCCGCACGGCACCCCCGGCGACGACACCTCCCCGCGGGCCGTGCTGCGCGGACCCGAACCGGGCGACCTCGGCTGGATCGTGCAGCGGCACGGCGCCCTCTACGCCGCCGAGTACGGCTGGAACTCCGCGTTCGAGGGCCTGGTCGCCCGGATCGTCGCGGACTTCGCCGAGGACCACGACCCGCTGCTGGAACGCGTGTGGATCGCCGAACTGGACGGCCGCCCGGTGGGCTCCGTGATGTGCGTCCGGGACGCGGCACCGGGGACCGCCCGGCTGCGGCTGCTGCTCGTCGACCCGTCGGCGCGGGGACACGGAGTCGGCGAACGGCTCGTCGACGCCTGCGTCCGGTTCGCCCGCGAGGCGGGCTACCGCGAACTGGTGCTCTGGACCAACGACGTGCTGGCCGCGGCCCGGACGCTCTACCTCCGGGCCGGCTTCGCCCTCGTCGCCGAGGAGCCGCACCACAGCTACGGCGCCGACCTCGTCGGCCAGGACTGGCGCCTGACGCTGTAGTCCGCGGACTCGGCCCCGCTCTGCACAACGCTCCCAGTGGCCCGCGTGGCACCGGGGCGCTCCGCCGTCGAGGCGTCCGGTGCCGTCGGGCCAGCCGTCGTCACGTTGCCACCGGCGCGCCGCCCGGCCGCGGTCCGCCACGGGAGGGGCCTCAGGCACAACCCCCGGCCACGGTCCGCAGCGTCCCGGTCGAGCCCGGCGTCCCTCCCCTCCCCCGGCCGCGAACCGTTCCGCATTCCTGCGCGCGGCGGGGATGCGCCGGGCGCGGGGGCCCGGCAGGGTTGACCCGTGCGGCCGGGGCCCGGCCGCATGCCCGCCGTTCCCGTCCCCGCCCACCTGGAGCAGCCGTGAAACTCGCCTTCTCGACCCTCGGTGTGCCCGGAATGCCCCTGGCCGAGGTGGCCGGGCTCGCCGCCCGCACCGGCTACCACGGTGTGGAGCTGCGCGCCCACCCCGAGGAGCCCGTCAACCCGGGGATGGAACTGAGCGAACGGGTCGACGCCGCCGAGCAGTTCAAGGACGCGGGGGTGGAGATCCTCGCGCTCGCCGGGTACACCGAGGCCGCCGCGCCCGGCGCCGACGAGCCGGTCCTGGAGGAGCTGCGCGAGCTGCTCACCCTGGCCCGGGACCTCGGCGCCCCGTACCTGCGGGTCTTCCCCGGCGGCGGCGACCAGCCGGCGGAGGAGACGGACACGGTCGCCGCCCGCCGCCTCGCCGCCGTCGCCCCGGACGCCTCCGACCTGGGCGTACGGCTGCTGCTGGAGACGCACGACTCGCATCCGCGGGGCGTGGACGTGGCCCGGGTCCTCGGCCTGGTGGGCCATATCGCCGTGGGCGCGGTCTGGGACGTACTGCACCCCTGGCGGGGCGGCGAGGAGCCGGTGGCCACCCACGCCGTCCTCGCCCCGCACCTCGGCTACGTCCAGGTGAAGGACATCGCCTCCGCCGAGGAGCCCGCCCCGCTGCCGCTCGGCGAGGGGGTGCTGCCGCTCGCCGAGTGCGTGGAGGCGCTCAGCCGCGCGGGCTGGGACGGCTGGCTGTCGTGGGAGTACGAGAAGCGCTGGTTCCCGCAGGCACCGGAGCTTCCGGCGCTGCTGGAACCGGCCCGGGACCATCTGTCGTGGCTGCTCGCCCAGTCCGCCTGATCCGGCCCCGCGCCGCGCTCGCTCCGCCCAGCGAGGTGACGGCCACGCCGGTGACCAGCAGCACCGCTGCGCACCACCGCAGCGGACCGACCTCCTCGCCCAGCACCAGCGCCGCGGCGGACATCCCGAAGACCGGCACCAGCAGCGAGAACGGCGCCACGGACGAGGCCGGGTAGCTGCGGAGCAGGAAACTCCAGGCACCGAAGCCGAAGAGGGTGGTGACCCAGGCGACGTAGAGCACCGTTGCGCCGCCGCTCCAGTCCAGGGAACGCAGCGCGGCGAGGTCGGCCCGCGGTCCCTCCACGAGCAGGGAGAGTCCGAGCAGCGGCAGGATGGGGACGACGCTCGTCCAGACCATGAAGCCCATCGCGTTCTCCGGTGCGGCCATCCGGGTGAGGACGTTCGACACCCCCCAGAAGGCCGCCGCCGCGATGAGCAGCGCGAAGGCCAGGAGCGGCCCCGAGGTGCCCTCGTCGATCCCGGCCACGGTGATACCGGCGAGCGCCACGCACATCCCGGCCACCCGCACCCGGCCCGGCCGCTCCCCCAGCACCACGGCGGCGACGACGGCCGTGAACACCGCCTGGATCTGCAGCACGAGCGAGGAGAGCCCGGCCGGCATGCCCAGGTGCATCCCGGTGAAGAGCAGCCCGAACTTGGCGACGCCCAGCACCAGTCCGACGGCAATGATCCACTTCCACCCGGTCCTCGGGCGGCGGACGAAGAACACGGCGGGCAGCGCTGCCGCGAGGAAGCGCAGGGCGCTGAAGAGCAGGGGCGGGAAGTGGCCGAGTCCGATCTCGATGACGACGAAGTTGACGCCCCAGACGGCGGCGACGAGAACGGCGAGAGCTATGTGTTGCGGTCGCATGGAGCGAGCATCCCGGCCCTCGACCGTGAAGCACCAGCGCTGATCTCTTCATGATTGGATGAAGCAATCGTGAATCGGGGCCGGACGGGTGGACGGCTCGTCCGGGAGGCCGGACAGGCCGGGCGGCCGGACAGGCCCGACGGACGGGCAGGCCGGAGGGCCGGACCGGACGGACTGGCAGGCCGACGGGGCCGGTCGGGCAGGCTGGTGGGCCGGTCGGTCAGGCCGGTCGGCCGGTCGGTCAGGCCGGTCGGCCGCAGGGGCCGCCGGACGACGGACGACGGACGACGGACGACGGACGACGGACGACGGACGACGGACGACGGACGACGGACGACGGACGCACTCAACGGCCGCGGGGCCGCCGGAGAGACGGGGGAAACGATGCTGGATCTGTCCCGGCTGCGGGCGCTCCACGCGGTGTCGGTGCACGGCTCGGTGGGCGCCGCCGCCGTCGCCCTGGGCTACACCCCGTCCGCGGTGTCCCAGCAGGTCGCCAAGTTGGAGCGGGAGACCCGGACCCGGCTGCTGGAACGGCAGGGCCGGGGCGTCGTCCTCACCGACGCGGCCCAGCAGTTGGCCGCCACGGCCGAACAGCTGCTGGCCCTCGTGGAACAGGCCGAGACCACCCTGGAGGAGCGCCGCGGACAGCCCACGGGCCGGCTGCTGGTGGCCGCGTTCGCCTCGGCCAGCCGCGGTCTGCTGCCGAGCGTGCTGGCCGAACTCGCCGCCCGTCACACCTCCCTGGACACCCGGCTCACCGAACTGGACCCGCACATCTCCCCCGGACTGGTCGCCCAGGGCGTGGTCGACCTGGCGGTGACGCACGACTGGGACATCTCACCGCGGCCCGTACCGGACGGCGTCGAGCAGGCCGTCATCGGTGACGACCCGTCGGAAGTGATCGTCCCCGCCGGCCACCCACTGGCGGCGCGGGCCACCTTGCAGCGCACGGACCTCGTCGGCCAACGCTGGATCTGCCAGCCCACGGGCTCGGTGTGCCACGACTGGCTGGTCCGCACCCTGCGCACCACCGGCCACGAGCCCGATCTCGCCTACCAGGTGGCCGAGTACGCGACCCAGCTCGAACTCGTGGCGGCCGGCCTCGGCATCGCCCTCGTCCCCCGCCTGGGCCGCGGCCCCCTACCGGCCGGCGCGGTCGCCATCCCCCTCGAACCGACGCCGATCCGCCGCCTCTACGCCCTCTGGCGCCCGGGCGCGGCCCGCCGCCCGGCCATCACGGAGGCGGTCCGGGTCCTGCGGGAGCACTATGGGCGGTTGGCGGGGTAAGGGGGCCTCTCGCCCCGTGACTCCGAAGCGCTGAACAATGCAACGGTTCCACCGGCCCGATCCCGACACCCTCAGGGAATTCAGCGGATCACATACCCCTCATGCGGAATGGCGATCTCCCAGACCCGGGCAAATGCGCCAGCGCAGCACTGAATCAGATCCGAATCATCAACAAGCTCATCGCGGACTACCGTGCCGTCGCCCGAGAAGTGATGGATGCGCGCCAAGCGATCACCGAAGAGCCAGAAGTCATTTTCAGGAAGCCTGAGTTGTGCGGCTTGCGCTCGTGACAGCCAACGGACCTCCTCCCCTGCTTCCATATTGGCGCGGGTAACGGAGTGCTCCCAACGGATATAGTCACTGACGGGCTCGGAGACGATACGGGCGCGCCGGACAGCAACACCTCGGGCGACGGCATTGGCCACCGCCTGATGAAACGGATGCCACCACGACGAGCGATCCGCCCAGTCGACTCGAACACCCCGCCGCCATGCCTCGAATCGCGGATTCGGGACTTAATCATCCCTCATCTCCAGGTGGACCGCGAATAAGTGACACCGGGAGATCAGCTCAGCGAAAGGCGGAATGCTCGACTCCATCACATGCCTTCCTCACGACGATGCGCCACAGGGGCATTGTCGAACCACTCTCCGGTTCGGGTCTGCACCGGTCACGCCGCCTTCCATCAGATGCGCAGGCTGCGAAGAGTCCGCTCCAGGTCAGTCCAGCGCCTCGATCGCCTTGACAATGAGCGAGCGCGCCTCCGGTCCATACACGGCCAGCCCTCGCAACTGCTCGAAAGCCTTCGAATAGAGCGCGATCTCAGCGGGCTGGGTGATTCTCACCTGAGCGGAGAGCAGTTCCACGGACACCAGCGTGTCGTCATACATGTGGAAGGTCTCCTGCGGGCACACCGGGCGGGAGGACGTAGCGAAAGGGATGACCCCCAGCGACACCGAAGGAAGCGCTCCCACCGCGAGCAGATGCCCCAGTTGGGCGGCCATCGCATCGGCGTCACCGACTTGGTAGCGCAGCACCGCCTCTTCCACAAGCAGCACAAATCGGCGTCCTGGTTCATGGATGATGCGCGAGCGTTCCAGGCGCGCCGCAACGGCGTCCTCAACCTCATCGGGAATGTCCAACAGTCCCGTGATGGATGACAACAGAGCCGATGCATATCCTTCGGTCTGCAGCAACCCCGGAACCAGGCTGCCTGAATACACTCGGAAGAGCCGTGTCGATTGGAAGAGAGGCACGTAACTCTTCTGCAGTTGTCGAAGCCCAGCACGTATTTTGCGTCGCCACTCCACATACAAGGACTCGGCAGTACGGGACTGAGCCACGACATCGTCTGTCTGATCCTCGGCGCCGCAAGCACCGCACCACAACCGGATGTCCTGCGCGGAGGGCGATGTTCTCCCGTTCTCGATGCGGGACGTCTTGGCGTGATGCCAGCCACAACGCGCGGCCAGCTCACTCCCGGTGAGCCCACCATCCTGGCGAATCTCTCTCAACCGCGCCGCGACAGCTTCCCGAGCGGCCTGTGCGGAGGAGGATGGTGATATGGGCATGAGCCGGCGCGCAATCCTTCATGTCAGTGGATCTCGTACTCCTGGTGCGGGACGCCCCTGGCCCAGGCGGCTTCGAACGCCTGCGAACACAGCTTGGCGACCGCCGGTTCCTCGTTCATCTCACCGCCACCCGAGGCTCCCTCGCCCGTGAAATGATTCCACCTGATCACCCGGTCGTCGATGAGCCAGAAGTCATTGCCGGGTAGAGCGATGTCCGAAGCGCGCCTACGTGGCAGCCACCTCACCTGCTCACCGGCAGCGATGTTGACCCGGGTGGCGGCGTGCTCGTACCTGATGTAGTCGCTGACCGGCTCCGACACGATGCGGGCCCGGCGAACGGACACCCCCCGGCCCACCGTGCGACGGATCAGCTCCACCCAAGGCGCCCAGTATGCGGAAGCCGGGTCAACATCGCGCTCCCCAGTGCGCTTCCACTGCGCGAAGTCTTCGGCTTCGTTCACCACCCCATAGGCATCACGCATCTCAAGATGCACTGCCGAGTGCTGTGCCCCGTCCAGCAGTTCAACGAAGCTGGGTACCTTCGATCGCATCACACGCCTCCTTGATGATGTGCACCATTCGCGCCGGGACCCGCACCACGGCCTCGTGGTCGGGGATGCCTGCGGCATGTCCTGGCAGGGTGGTTGTCGCACACTGCGCTTCAAGTGACGGGCCTGCCTTCCACCCTTGGAAGACCAGCTCCTGGGCCTCCTCATCAATCCACACGGTCGGGCTCTCCCCTGTACCGGTGTTGGGATCGATCCCGATGAACCGTAACGACATGCCTGCCTCCCATGCAGGATGTGCATTGATGTGCACGAGAATCGTGGGTTACCGCACCTCCGTCAAGAGCATGTTGTGGCCATAGCAGCCGCCGGGACACTTCTCTGCACATTGATGCACAACCCTGGCTCCGCGCTCGTCGATGTCTCTAGCGTTCCGGTCATGGAGAGCAAGCGACCTGATGACGGGTCGGCATCACCACGCCCCTTGCTGACCCTCCGTGTGTCACGCGACGGAGGTCGCAGTTGGGGGCCTGTCAGGACGGTCACGGCGGAGGAGTGCAGCCCGCTCACGGGCTTCGTGTATCCACCCTGTGCATGCCCCCGGTGCATCCCCGGGACGGACAGGCCGACCAGGCAACAGGCAGGGGAGGCAGCCATGACGACGCCGCCAAAGCAACCGCCACCGAGGCCGAGGCCGGGGCCTGATCCGTCGCCGATTCCCCTCGGGATCCCGGCCGGCTCCGAACGGTAGCGGCGCAAGCGCAGGATCACGACAACAAGGAGGACCGTATGGGCTGGGGAACAGGTCAGGGCGGCAGCGGAGGCGAAGGAAAGCACTCCGGGAAGAAGGATCCGAGCGAGTCGAAGCCGAATCCGGATTCGGCCGGCCCCCGGCCGGATCCGAAGCACAAGAAGTGACCATGGAGATCCTGAGCGAGAAGGAGCAGGCTGCCATGGGCGGCCTGCTCCGCGCCGTCTCCGCGGACCTGGGCACGGACCTGGGCACGGCGGTCTCCCCCGAGTGGGAGAGTGCGTACTACGCGGTACCGAGGCACCGCTTCCTTCCCGACCTGGTGTGGCTGGAGTCCGGCCGGGGATACGTCCGTTGCGACAGGGAGCGGGAGCCGGAACGCTGGCTGAGCGCCGCCTATGCGGACGCTCCGGTCGTCACCCAGGTGAACGACGGGCTGCCCCCGGAAGGCGACGACGAGGCGTGGCCGTCCTCATCCGCCTCGACCCCGTCCATCGTCTTCCGCATGCTCCACATGCTCGACGTCCGAAGCGGCATGCGGGTTCTGGAAGTCGGAACCGGCACCGGCTGGAATGCCGGGCTGCTGGCCGCGCGCCTCGGGAGTGAGCACGTGACCAGCGTCGATGTCGACCTCGGACTCGCCACTACGGCGGCGCACACCCTCGACAGCGCCTCGGGCCTGCGACCTCGCATCGTCGGCAGGGACGGTGCCGAAGGCTTCGTGCCCGGCGCTCCGTACGACCGGGTGATCGCCACCTGCGCGGTGCGCACGGTGCCCTACCCCTGGGTGGCACAGACCCGGCCCGGTGGGGTGATCCTGACGCCGTGGGAAACGCCGTGGCTCTGTTACGGCCTGCTGAGGCTCGATGTCGGGGGCGACGGCACGGCATCCGGCCGGTTCTCTCCCCATTCAGCGTTCATGCTGATGCGCGGGCAGCGCACCGACCTGCGAATCTTCCGTGATGTGGTCCGCGACGAGCACAGCCCGCGGGAGTCGGTCACGGGCCTGCCCCCATGGACCGTCACAGGCGACGACTGGGCACTGGGGTTCACCGTCGGTCTCCGACTCGGTGACGTCTGGCACGCCTGGCAGGAGGAGCCGGACGTCGACGGCGTCCGGTCGCGACTCTGGCTCGCCACCACCGACGCACGGTCGTGGGCGGCCGTGGACTGGGACGGGAAGCAGAGCGACCGATTCACCGTGTGGCAATACGGACCCCGCCGGCTGTGGGACGAAACCGAGACGGCGTACCGCTGGTGGCGGGAGGTCGGAGAGCCGGGGCCCGGCAGGTTCGGGCTCACCGTCACCGCGGACGGGCAACTGCCCTGGCTGGACTCACCCGACAGACCGCTGAGGAGCGCCTGGCGTTCCACCCCGGGTCCGTGAGGCAGCGGGGCGCTCCGTCGGCACATGCGGAATATCCCGAGGCCCCGCCCCCAGTGCGTCCGCGCACAGTTGGGCGAACCAGCGCACGCCCGGCAGGATCAGGAGCCAGCCCAGCAGTGCCCAGCCCAGGTGGAGATGGCCGAGGAGCCGTGCCAGGGCGGCGATGCCGTCGGCCCGGACCGTGCCGTCGGCCGACTCGTAGGTCATGCGGCGCAGGCGGCGGGGGTGGTGTTCGGCCGGGACGAGGTCCAGGGCGACGGGGCGGCGGGCGGCGACCCAGCGGCCGAAGCCGCTGCACGGGCCGCAGCTCCCGGCGACGTAGAGCCGGGCCGGGGCGGTGCCGGACCAGGGCCGCAGGCGGGGCAGCCAGGGGCGTACCGCGGCCCGGTAACGGGTCCATGCCTCGCCGTGGAGGGCGCGCAGTCCGGCGTTCTCGTGCCAGTCGGCGAGGCCGGCCGCGTAGGCGAAGCCGGTGACCGCGGCGGCCAGGAACCGCCAGTCCCGGGTGACCAGGGCGAGCACGGTGTGGACGAGGACGATGGCGAGCTGCATCGGGTTGCGGACGTACGCGTACGGGCCGCTGGTGACGATCCTGTTCGGCGGGTCGTACGGCACCGGGGTGCCGCCCCCGCGCTGGACGAACTCCCGTACCGCGACGACGCCCAGCAGCACGGGCGGCACGAGGAGTTGCAGGGCGAGCGCGATCCCGGCGGCGGTGTCCGGCAGCTCGGGCCGGACGAGGACGAGCGGGAACCCCACCATCAGCGCGGCACACAGCACCATCTGCAGGCCGGCGCGGGCGACGAGCCGGCGGCGGCGCAGCGTCCAGCGGGCGAACAGCAGGCCCGGGACGAGGACGGCGGCCACGCAGAGCGCCTCGCCCAGCAGCCAGTCGTCGCCGAGCCGGACGACGGGGGCGGCGAGCGGCATCGCGACGAGGTCGAACCAGGCCAGTCCGGCGACGAGCAGGGGCAGCGGCAGGCGGTCGGCGCCCGCGAGGACGGGCAGGACGCCCCACAGCAGGACCCAGCCGAGGAGCAGGTCGAGGGGGAGCCCGGCGGCGGTGCCGCCCTCGGCGTGGAAGGTCCACCAACCGGCGTGCAGGGCGATGAGGTTGACGACGGGCAGCCAGACGGCGTTCCAGAGGCCGGCCAGGAGCGCGGCGCCGATGGTGCGCCGGGCGGGCGGGCGCAGGACCGCCGCGGCGCCGGTCGCGAGGAGCGGGCCGAAGAGGCAGGCCGCGCGGATGAGCGCCGGGTCACCGCCGCGCATCGTGACCCCGGTCCGCGGCTGCCGGCGTCCCGGCCGAAACCGCCCCCGAAGCGGCGGAGGTTCCGTGGTCCCCGGCGGTACGGGCCGGGGCGCGGTGGCGCCCTCCGTCGTCGCCCCCGGTCACGCCCTGCCCGTCGCCCCGGGTGCCGGGGTGCCCCTCGGCGCGGGGCGGAGCGGCGGAGAAGGTGTCCGAGAGGTAGGCGGCGGCCTGTTCCATGCCGTACTGCTGGACGGGGCCGAAGTACCAGCTCGGGTCATAGGTGCGGCGGTAGTTCAGCTTCCAGGTGACGCGGGTGCGGTTGCCTGCCGCGGGCCGCCAGGTCACCTCGGCGGAGCGGAGGTCGAGCCAGCGGGCCAGGGTGGTGTCCTGCCGGACGCCGAAGACCGCCCGGCCGGGCCCCCGCTCGTCGATGACCAGCCGCATGGAGCGCGGGGTGGGGTGGGAACCGATGCCCAGGGACTTGCGCGGGGTGAAGGTGACGGTCCGGTGCGCGCCGACGCTCAGCCCGGTCCCCTCGGCCTTCAGCGGGCGGGGGAAGGCGAACTTGAGGAAGGTGGGCCTGGGCGCCGCGTAGCGGGGCCGCTCGGCGAGGGCCGTCTGGAACTGCCGGGGGCTCAGGTCGACGGTGCGGGTGACGGACGCGGAGCCGTCGCGCGGGAGTTCGTACGCTCCGGTGCCTTCCAGGGCGAGCAGAACCAGCAGCGGTATGCCGGCGAACGCATGGGCCCGCCCGCCCTTCCCCCGGCGACGCCGGTGGTCGACGGTCAGTCCGATGGCCACCGCCAGGAGGTAGAAGAGCGGGGCCGCGAAGACCAGGCAGACGACGCCTTCGCCGAGCAGTGGTCCGGACAGCGCCAGCCCGATGGTGACGGAGGCGAGCGCCGTGCCGGTGGCGCTCTTGGGACGGGTGCCGAGCGCCACGGCGAGCGCGATGAAGGCCGGCAGGCCGACGTAGAAGAGGGCCGTCTGCTCCAAGTGGCCCGCGTGAAGCACCTTGTAGAGCAGCATCGCCGCGAAGAGCGCGGCCAGCACCCCGGCCAGTTGCCAGCGGGCCCGGGTGATCCGGGGTTGTTCGTTCCGCTCGTCCATCAGTCCACCCCTGTCCGGCATCGCCGGTCGTCACGACACGGCGGCGACGTCTTCACCAACCGATTTAATCACTCGATTAAACCGTATGATGAACCCAGGCGAGAGGATGGTCAATGACGGCGGACACCAAGGGCCGGCTGATCGAGGCGGCGACGGCGGCACTCAAGGCGCACGGGTACGGCGGGACGAGCGCCCGGACGATCGCGAAGGAGGCCGGGGTCAACTCGGCGCTGGTCTTCTACCACTTCGGCGGGGTCGACGAGTTGCTGCTCGCCGCGCTCGACCGGTCGTCCGCGGAGCGGATGGCGCTGCACGCCGAGACGGTGGCCGAGGTCCGGACCCTGGAGGACCTGGCCGAGGCGGCCACCCGCATCTACCGCGACGACCTCGACGGCGGGCACATCACGCTCTTCTCCGAGCTGGTCGCGGCTGCGGTGGCCAAGCCCGAGCTGCGGGAGCCGGTGTCGCGGCGGGCGGAGCCCTGGCTGGCGTTCATCGAGGAGACCCTGGAACGGGTGATCGGCGGCACCCCGCTCGCCCGGCTCACCCCGCCGAAGGACCTGGCCAACGCCGCCATCACGTTCTACCTCGGGGTGAACCTCTTCACCGTGCTGGACGAGGACCGGTCGCGCACGGACTCGCTGTTCGCGATGGTCCGCCGACTGGCCCCGCGCGCCAAGCTGCTGACGATGCGCCTGCCGGTACGCCGCAAGGGGACTCCGAAGGCGCAGTAGGAGACCCCGGACGCGCAGTGCCCCGCCAGGGCCGGGGGACGGAACGCGGGCGCCGGCCGAGTGCGGTGTGCGGGTGCGGTGTGCGGGTGCGGTGTGCGGTTACAGCGGCGGCCCCGCATTCACCGCCCGGGCGAGGAAGTCCGCATCAGCTCGGCAGCATGCGGACGAGCGCGTTGCGCAGGCGGGTGTGTTCGCTGGTCATGAAGCGGTGCAGGTGCCGGGAGGCGAAGGCGGTCCGTTGCGCGCTGCGGCGGCGCTGCGCGTCGTAGGCACGCAGGGCCGAGGGCAGACCGGCCGGGCCGTGTTCGGCGACGGCGCGCGCCAGGGCCCCCGCGTCGAGGATCGCCGTGCACGCACCCTGGCCCAGGTTGGGCGTCATGGCGTGCGCCGCGTCACCGACCAGTGCGACCCTCCCGCCGTGCACAAAGGCCGGCAGGGCGGGGAAGAGGTGCCGCATCTCGTAGCGGATCCAGGTGGACGGGTCGGTCTCGGCGAGGATCCGCGGGATGGGGTCGTGCCAGCCCTCGAAGTGCCCGCTCAGTTCGTCGGCTGTGGTGGCCCCGGGCACGGTGGTGTACCAGTTGGTACGGCCCGGCTCGATGGGCGTCATCCCGAAGAACCGGCCCTTGCCCCAGGTCTCCCCACAGATGCCGCTCTCGAAGTCGGCGATTCCGATCCAGGCGACCGTTCCGACGTGCCGCGGGCCGCTGCGCTTGCCGAAGCACGCGGCGCGCACGGTGCTGCCGATTCCGTCGGCGCCGACCACCAGATCGTTCGCGGCGACCAGCGCCTCCACCGCCACGACGTTCCTTCCGAGTTCGACCGGCACGTCCCCGAAGGCATCCAGTTCGGCCAGCAGAGCATCGATCAGGTAGGGCCGGGAGATCAACAGCTCGGGCCGGCCGGCCCGCCGCTCGATCCGCTCCAGCGGCAGGCTCGCCAGCACCTTCCCGGCCGGGGTGCGGATCCGCGCGCCCCGGTAGGGAACCGCCCGGCCGCGTAACGCCTCGCCCACCCCGAGGCGGTCGAGCGCGGCCTGCGCGGTGGGGTGGAGGCCGAACGCGGTGCCGTACCGCTCCAGCCCCGTTCGCCGCTCGAGGACCGATACCGCCCAACCCGCACGGCGCAGCCCGATCGCCGTTGCCAGCCCACCGACTCCCGCTCCCACGACAACCGCAGTTCCGGCCATGCGCCCTCCCCGGCTCGTCCGGGCCTCGTACCCGGCCACCAACATGGTTGGTACCACGATCACGGCACACAGGGCCGTCTCCCGACGAAGTCCAGAAGCCGACCGAAGCAAGGCCGCACCGGCAACGACCACGTGCACCCTGCCCCTGGGGCCGAGCACGGCACCCCCTCCCCCGACCGACGGCCCCCGGGTCGCCCACTCCCACCCCGGATTCCCCCCAGGATCCCCCGCCCTCCCGGCGTGTCCCCGGCGGCCTCGGGGCTTCCCGGCGCTTCCCATTGACTGACGATAACTTTCGGGCTAAGCGTTTCTTCTTGGAAGTTTCCTTCATTCGCCACGCACCTCCTCTCGGAAGGAGTGCACGTGCATCACGAAGAATCGCCCGGGCCGAGACCCTCCCGGCGGGCCGTCCTGGCCGGTGCCACGGCCGCCACCGCTGCCGCGTCGCTGGCCGCGGGCGGCTCCACCGTCCACGCCGCGGTGCGCCCGAGCGCCGCCGACCGCGAGCGGCTGCGGGCGCTCATCGCCAGGATGAGCCCGGAGCAGAAGGTCGGCGAGCTGTTCGTCATGCGGGTCTACGGGCACTCCGCGACCGCCCCGGACCCCGCCGACGTCGCGCTGAACCAGAAGGAGATCGGCGTCGCCAACGCCGCCGAACTGATCGCCAAGTACCACGTCGGCGGCATCATCTACTTCTCCTGGGCGCACAACACCCGCGACCCGTACCAGATCGCCGAGCTGTCCAACGGCATCCAGCGGGCGGGGCTCGGCCGGGCCACCCCGGTGCCGCTGCTGATCGCCACCGACCAGGAGCACGGCGCGGTCGCGCGGATCGGTGCGCCCGCCACGCTGCTGCCCGGGGCGATGGCCCTCGGCGCGCACGCCTCGCGGTCCGACGCCCGGGCCGCCGCGCGGGTCGCCGGGGCGGAGCTGGCCGCGATGGGCATCCGTCAGGATTACGCGCCGGTCGCCGATGTGAACGTGAACCCCGCCAACCCGGTGATCGGCGTCCGGTCCTTCGGCTCCGACCCGCAAGCCGTCGCCCGGCTCGTCGCGGCCCAGGTGCAGGGCTACCAGCGAGCGGGGGTGGCGGCCACCGCCAAGCACTTCCCCGGCCACGGGGACACCTCGACCGACAGCCACTACGGCCTGCCGCTGATCACCCACAGCGCCGAGGAGTGGGAGCGGCTGGACGCCCCGCCGTTCAAGGCGGCCATCGCCGCCGGCATCGACTCGATCATGACCGCGCACATCCTCTTCCCGGCGCTGGACCCGGCCGACGACCCGGCGACCCTCTCCCGGCCCATCCTCACCGGCATCCTGCGGGAGAAGCTCGGCTACGACGGCGTGGTGGTGACGGACTCCCTCGGCATGGCAGGCGTCCGGCAGAAGTACGGCGACGCCCGGGTGCCGGTGCTGGCGCTGAAGGCCGGCGTGGACCAGCTGCTCAACCCGCCGGACCTGCCCGTGGCCTGGAACGCCGTGCTCAAGGCACTCCGGGACGGCGAGATCAGCGAGCAGCGGATCGACGCGTCCCTGCTGCGCATCCTGGAACTCAAGTACCGCCGGGGGCTGTTCGACGACCCGTACGTCACCCGTCAGGACGTGGACCGGACGGTCGGCACGCGGGCGCACCGGGCCACCGCGGACCGGATCGCCGAGCGGACGACGACACTGCTGGTCAACGAGCGGAAGCTGCTGCCGCTCTCCCGCCGCCGACAGCGGAACGTGCTGGTCACCGGGGTCGACCCGGCCGCGCCCACGGGCACCGGCGGCCCGCCGACCGCCGTCCTCGCCACGGCCCTGACCGAGCTGGGCTTCACGGCGACCGGGCTGTCCACCGGCACCGGCACCAAGCCCGACCCCACGCAGGCGGCGATCGACGCGGCGGTCGCGGCGGCGCGGGGGCGGGACGCGGTGGTGGTGCTGACGTACAACGTCACCCGTCCGAAGGACAGCGGGGCGCCTTCGCAGCGTGCGCTGGTGACGGCGCTCGCGGGGACCGGGGTGCCGGTGGTGCACCTGGCCCTGCGCAACCCGTACGACATCGCCCAGCTCACCGGCACGGGGCTGGGTGCCTCGCTGACGGGCTACTGCTGGACCGATGTCGACCTGCGCGCCGCCGCCCGGGTCATCGCGGGGCGGGCGTCCCCCTCGGGGCGGCTCCCGGTGCCGGTGCCGCGGGCGGACGACCCGGCCCAGGTGCTCTACCCGCTGGGCCACGGGCTGTCGTATTGATGCCGTCGTACTGAGGCAGTCGTACTGAGGCTGTCGTACTGACGCTACGGTGCGCCCCCGGCGCACCCCCTCCTCCGGGCCCGAACGTCCCGGCGCTCCTGGCACGCGCCTGCTGCCGCGGGACACGCTGGACGCGGTTCGTGGGGGTCGGAGGGGAGTTGTGTGCATGGGCGGCGTGCGGGTTCTGGCGTGGGGGCTGGTGTTCTGGCTGGCGTCACCGGCCCTGGCAGGGTGCCGGCCCCTGCCGGCGGCCGACGGGCCGGAGCGCGTGCCGGAGCGGAGCGCCGCTCCGGTGCCGGCCGGTCACGGCGGGACGTTCCTCGCCCGGGGCGAGTGCAGCACCCGGGGCCGTACAGGCGTCCGGGAGGTGCCGTGCTCCAGTGAGCGGGCGGTGGCGCGGGTGCTGACCCGGCGTCCGGACGGCCCGGCGGATGCCGGACCGCGCTGCCCGGCCCGTACCGACTTCGTGCTGCGCGTCTCGGCGCGGCTGCCGGACCGGGACGAGGACGGCGACGGCGCGGTGGCGCAGGGCTACGCCTGTATGCGGCGGCTGACGGGCCCGCACCCGGGGGATCCGGGCGGGGGCGGCGGCCCGCGGACGCTGGTCGGCGACTGTGTGGCCGTCCAGCAGCACCTGCGCGGCGGGCGGTCGCGGGTGGTGGAGACGGCGTGCGAAGGGCCCGGCGGGCCGGAGCCCCGCTACCGGGTGACGGCGGCCGTGCGGGACCGTTCCGCGTGCCCGCCGGCGACCGCGCTCCGGGTACGGCTGGGCGGCGGGACACCCGTCGGGTGTGCCCGCCGCCTCTGATCCGTCCGCCGTCCGGGTTACGGCCGCAGGCTGCGCTGCGTGGACTGCTTGTCGAGCGTGCTGTCCGGCTTCGCCAGCGGCTTGGCCGTGGCCTCGCCCTGCCGGACGGCGGCCGGGGCGACGCCCGCCCACCGCAGGACCTCGGCGGTGGCCTTGGCCTTCTCGTCGGCGGTCAGCCCGGCGATGTTGGCACCGTGGTTGGCGCCGGGGGCGGTGAAGACGTAGGCGTCCTCGGAGCCCTTGCCGGGGCGGAACTGCTCGGCGCCCCACGGGTCGTTCTGCCCGTAGACGAAGAGCATCCGCTCACTGTGGTGCCGGACCCAGCGGTCGACGTCCCGCATGGCGCCCTTCTTCCACGTCATGGGGATGTCCCGCGGCACGTACGCCCGGGGGGTGAAGTACCCGGGGTACCGCAGCAGGCCCTTGAGGTGCGGGTACTTGAGCGTGGGCGCGCCCAGCTCGGTGCCGGCCTGGTAGTAGTACGGCGTGTAGGTCTCCAGCCCCTGGTCGGTGTAGGCGGAGAAGCCGGAGATCTTGTCGACGAACGCGTAGAGGTCGTCGGTCGACACGTCCGCCTTCGGGACGTCGGCACAGTCCTTCTCGGAGCTGTACTGCCAGAACGCCCAGACCAGGTCCAGGACCACGCTCTCGTACGCCTTGTCGGCGCTGCCGACGGTGGTGAAGGTGTTGTCGTTCTCCTTCGCCCACTTGCGGTAGCGGTCGGTCATCTCCTTGCGGCGGACGAGGGCCTCGCGCTGGACGGCGTCGAGCGCGGTGCGGCACTCCTTGGTGGAGACCCGGCGGAAGAAGCGGTCGTAGGCCGAGTCCTCACGGTTGTTGACGTCGTTCGGGGCGACGTAGGCGACCGTGCCGTCCATGTCGTGCGGGTAGAAGCGGCGGAAGTAGGTGGCGGTCATGCCGCCCTTGCTGCCGCCGGTGGCGAGCCAGTTCTTCCCGTAGATCTTCTTCAGCGCCTTGAAGATCCGGTGCTGGTCGCTCGCGGCCTGCCAGATGTCGAGCTTGGACCAGTCGGCCGGCTTCGGCCGGGACGGTGTGAAGAAGCGGTACTCCATCGACACCTGGTTGCCGTCGACGATCCGGGTCGGCTCGCTGCGGGTCGGGTTCGTGGAGACGTTGTAGCCCGAGGTGTAGAAGACCGTCGGACGGTCCGTCGCCTTGTGCAGCAGGGTGACCCGCTGCTTGAAGGTGCCCTTGGACGGATGCCGGTGGTCGACCGGCTGCTGGTAGTTGAGGACGAAGTACCGGTAGCCGTCGGCCGGCTTCTCCTCGATGAGACTCATACCGGGAATCGCGAGGATCCGGTCCTTGATGTCCGTGGCGTCCTGCCGGTCGGCGGTGGCCGCCCCGGCCGGTGCCCCGCCGATGCCGACGGCGCCTATGAGCACCGCGAGCGCCAGCAGCCATCTGAGCGCCTTGCGCATTCGCCCTCCCCTGGGTTCACAAAGGTCGCCGTGAACCTACCGGCGCGGCTCGTGCCGCCGCCAGACCCGCAGGGGTAATCGGTCCGAACTAGGCAACCGGCCGTGCCCGCAAGGGCGTTCGGCTCAGCAGAGCCAGCCGGAGCTCACCGACCGGCCGCCCACGGAACCGCGGACGAAGACGCAGCGCTGCCCGGCGGCCACCCGGACCGGTCCGGCGTGGTGGGAGTAGTAGCCGGTGTCCCAGCGGGGCCGGGTGCCGCGCGCCTGAATGCTGACGCTCATCTTCCGCCTCTTGCCCGGATCCGTGGCGACCGTGAAGGCGCAGGCGAACAGCCTGGTCCGGTGGATGTGGATCCGCCCGCCGGGCAGCGACAGCGTCTTCACCTTCCGCCCCTCGCAGCGCGCCGCGGCGGCCTCGGCGGTGCCGGAACCGGCCAGTCCGGCCAGCCCGACGACCATGAGGACCACCACCCCCAGAGCTGTTCGACGGCGTGCCACCGCACCGCGCACGTCTGCCTCCCTATGGGGTCACGCGCCCGTCGTTCGGACATACGGGCGACCGACAAGCTACACGCGTGGACTGGGGCCCCTGGTTCCCGGGGTGCGCATGGTGCCGCGGGCGGGCGGAGGCGCCCCGGGGTGCCCGGGGCCGCCCCCGTCAGGCCGGCGGGGTCAGGCCGGGGCCGTCTCCGGCTCGCCGGCGAAGGTGCGCCACAGCCGGGCGTAGCGCCCGTCCGCGGCGAGGAGTTCGGCGTGCGTACCGTCCTCGACGACCCGGCCGTGGTCCATCACCACCACCCGGTCCGCGCGGGCCGCGGTGGTCAGCCGGTGGGCGACGACCAGGGTGGTGCGCTTGCCCGCCAGCCGGTCCGTGGCCCGGTTGACCAGCCCCTCGGTCGCCAGGTCGAGGGCGGCCGTCGCCTCGTCGAGGAGCAGCACATCGGGGTCGACGAGCTCCGCGCGGGCCAGGGCGATCAACTGCCGCTGCCCGGCGGAGAGGTTGCGGCCCCGCTCGGCGACCTCGTGGAGGTAGCCGCCGTCCAGCGAGGCGACCATGTCGTGGGCGCCGACCGCGCGGGCCGCCGCCTCCACCTCGGCCTCGGTGGCGTCGGGGCGGCCGTAGGCGATGGCGTCGCGCACCGTGCCCGGGAAGAGGTAGGACTCCTGGGGGACGACGCCGAGCCGCTGCCGGTAGCCGGTGAGGTCCAGGGCGCGCAGGTCCGTGCCGTCGGCGCGGACGGCTCCGGAGGTCGGGTCGTAGAACCGGGCGACCAGCTTGACCAGCGTCGACTTGCCCGCGCCGGTCTCGCCCACGAAGGCGACGGTCTGCCCGGCCGGGATGCGCAGGTCCACGCCGGACAGCGCCTCCTCACCGTCCTCGGCGCCGTACCGGAAGTGCACGTCCTCGAAGCTGATCTCGCCGCGGAGCCGGCCCGCCGGGCGCGGGTCCTCGGCGGGCTTCACCGTGGTGGGCTCGCGCAGCAGCTCCTGGATGCGGCCCAGCGACACCGTCGCCTGCTGGTATCCGTCGAAGACCTGGGAGAGCTGCTGCACCGGGGCGAAGAACAGGTCGATGTAGAGCAGATACGCGACGAGCGCACCGGTGGTCAGCGTCCCCTCGCTCACCCGGCCCGCGCCGACGACCAGGATCAGCGCCGCCGCCACGGACGACAGCAGCTGCACGAACGGGAAGTAGACGGAGATCAGGAACTGGCCGCGGACCCGCGCCTGCCGGTAGCTGTCGCTCCGCGCCACGAAGCGCTCGGTCCCGGTGCCCTCGCGGCGGAAGGCCTGCACGATCCGCAGCCCGGCGACGCTCTCCTGGAGGTCGGCGTTGACCACGCTGATGCGCTCCCGGGCGAGTTCGTACGCCTTGACGCTCTTGCGGCGGAACACGATCGTGCCGACGACCAGCAGGGGCAGGGTGCCGAGGACGACGAGGGCCAGCCCGGCGTCGAGGACGACGAGCGCGACGAGGATGCCGAAGAAGGTCAGCAGGGAGACGACGGCGGTGACCAGACCGGTCTGGAGGAAGGTGCTCAGCGCGTCGACGTCGGTGGTCATCCGGGTCATGATCCGGCCGGTCAGCTCGCGCTCGTAGTAGGCCAGTCCCAGCCGCTGGAGCTGGGCGAAGATCTTCACCCGCAGCGCGTAGAGGATCCGTTCGCCGGTCCGGCCGGTCATCCGGGTCTCGGCGATCTGCGCCGCCCACTGGGCGAGGACGACGACCAGTGCGAACGCGGACGCGGTCCAGACCGCGCCGAGGGCGAGCCGCTGCACACCGTCGTCGATGCCGTTCCGGATGAGGATCGGCAGCAGCAGGCCCGCGACGGCGTCGACCGCCACCAGCAGCAGGGCGATGAGCAGCGGGGTGCGGAAGCCGCTGAGCAGCTGCCGCAGCCCGTAGTCGGTCTCGGGGTGGGCGGCCCGCTCCTCGTCCACGTCGGGGGTGTCGGTGGCGGGCGGCAGCGCCGCGACCTGGGCGAGGAGTTCGGGGGTGGCGGGCATCCCGGCGAGCGCGCCGGCCATGCCGGGGCCGGGTGCTCCGGGGACGGGCCCGCCGGGGACGGCGGCGTCGGCCGCGCGGGAGGCGGTGGAGCCGGTCCGGGGCACCTCACCGGAGCCGGAGCGGCCCCACAGCTCGGGGGTCACCCCGTCGGCCACCCGGCGCCGGGCGTTGACCGGTTCGGAGTCGATCTCGGCCTCGACCTCCAGGTCGACGTCGAGCCGCAGCCCGGCCTCGCACTCCTGGCGCTCCGCGTCGAACTCGGCGTCGAGATCCTCGGCGCCCGCCTCGGCGGCGAGGAGGCCGACCGGGTCGCGCTCGACGTCGCCGAGCTCGTCCGGGTCGGTGAGCAGCCGGCGGAACAGCGCCGACCGCGCCTCCAGTTCCGCGTGGGTGCCGACGTCCGCGAGCCGGCCGCCGTCGAGGACGGCGATCCGGTCCGCGAGGGCCAGGGTGGAGCGGCGGTGGGCGATCAGCAGGGTCGTCCGGCCGTCCATGACCCCGCGCAGCGCCTCGTGGATCTCGTGCTCGACCCGGGCGTCGACCGCCGAGGTGGCGTCGTCCAGCAGCAGCAGCCGGGGGTCGGTGAGGATGGCGCGGGCGAGGGCGACGCGCTGGCGCTGGCCGCCGGAGAGGGTGAGTCCCTGCTCGCCGACGGTCGTGTCGTAGCCGTCGGGCAGCTCGGCGATGAACCCGTCGGCCTGGGCGGCCCGGGCGGCGGTGCGGATCTGCTCGTCGGTGGCGTCCGGCCGGCCGTAGGCGATGTTGGCGCGCACGGTGTCGGAGAAGAGGAAGCTGTCCTCCGGCACCAGTCCGATGGCGGACCGCAGCGAGGCGAAGGTCAGGTCCCGCACGTCGTGCCCGCCGACGCGCACGGCGCCGTCGGTGACGTCGTAGAAGCGGGGCAGCAGCAGCGAGACCGTCGACTTGCCGCTGCCGGAGGCGCCGACGACGGCGACCGTCTCGCCCGGGGCGATCCGCAGGGAGAAGTCGGAGAGGACCGGCCGCTCCGGGTCGTAGCCGAAGGTCGCCCCGTCGAACTCGACGGTGGCCTCGGCGTCGGCGGGGAGCTCGTGCGCGTCGGCGCGCTCGGTGATGGCCGGTTCGGTGTCGATGAGCTCCAGCACCCGTTCGACGCCGGCCCGCGCCTGCTGGCCGACGGTGAGGACCATGGCGAGCATCCGGACCGGGCCGACGAGCTGGGCGAGGTAGGTGGAGAAGGCGACGAAGGTGCCCAGCGTGATCTGGCCGCGGGTGGCCATCCAGCCGCCGAGGGCGAGCATCGCGACCTGGCCGAGCGCCGGCACCGCCTGGAGGGCCGGTGTGTAGCGCGAGTTGAGGCGGACGGTCCGCAGCCGCCCGGCGAACAGCTTCCGGCTCACCTCGCGGAGCTTGCCGGCCTCCTGCTCCTCCTGGCCGAAGCCCTTGACCACGCGGACGCCCGTGACGGCGCCGTCCACCACGCCCGCCACGGCGGCGGCCTGGCCCTGGGCGTACCAGGTGGCCGGGAACAGCCGGCGGCGGCTGTGCTTGGCGATGAACCAGAGGGCCGGGGCGACGGCCAGCGCCACCCCCGTGAGCAGCGGCGACAGCCAGGCCATCACGACCAGCGAGATCAGGAACAGCAGCACGTTGCCGATCATCATCGGCAGCATGAAGAGCAGCCCCTGGATCAGCTGGAGGTCGCTGGTGGCGCGGCCGACGACCTGTCCGGTGCTGAGCTCGTCCTGGCGCCGGCCGTCCAGCCGGGTGAGCGAGGCGAACATCTCCGTGCGCAGGTCGTGCTGCACGTCGAGGGCGAGCCGGCCGCCGTAGTAGCGGCGGACGTAGGTGAGGGCGTAGACGCCGATCGCCGCCACGACCAGCAGCCCGGCCCAGGGGGCCATGTCGCGGGTCCGGTCGATCACCACATCGTCGATGATCAGGCGGGTGACCAGCGGCACGAGGGCCATCACCGCCATGCCCCCGAGGGAGGAGCCGAGGGCGAGCAGCACATTGCGCCGGTACCGCCAGGCGTACCCGGTCAGCCGTCGCGCCCAGCCGCGCCGTTGCCCGCCGTCGTCCCTCGAAACCACCGGTCACCCTCCGTTGTCCCAGCCGTCGTGGCGCCACGGTGCCCGCAGCGCCACGATCAAGAACACCGGGGGTGCCCGGTTTTGTTTCAGCTGTGCGTACGCAATATGTCGCGCACGGCGTGGGGCCCGAGACCTAAGCCTCCGGGAGCGGTCCGCAGCCTGGGCCCGGAGACCTGTGCCTCCGGGCCCGTGCCGGACCCGGGCTCCGGGAGACGTCAGGCCTGCGGCTCCCGGGCTGCCGCGATCTGCCGGGACATGATCGTCGTCAGCTCGTACGCGGTGTGCGAGGCGGCCACGGAGGTGATCTCCGCGTGGTCGTAGGCCGGGGCCACCTCGACCAGGTCGGCCGAGACCAGGTGGCAGTCGGACAGCCCGCGCAGGATCTCCAGCAGCTCACGGGAGGTGAGGCCGCCGGCCTCGGGGGTGCCGGTGCCGGGCGCGTGGGCCGGGTCCAGGACGTCGATGTCGATGGAGATGTACAGCGGCCGGTCGCCGATGCGCTGGCGGAGCTGGTCGGCCACCTCGTCGACGCCGCGCCGCATGACGTCGGCGGAGGTGACGATGCCGAAGCCCATCTTCTCGTCGTCGTCGAGGTCCTTCTTGCCGTACAGCGGGCCGCGGGTGCCGACGTGCGACAGGGCGGAGGTGTCGAGGATGCCCTCCTCGACGGCGCGCCGGAACGGGGTGCCGTGGGTGTACTCGGCCCCGAAGTAGGTGTCCCAGGTGTCCAGGTGCGCGTCGAAGTGCAGCAGCGCGACCGGGCCGTGCTTGCGGGCCACGGAGCGCAGCAGCGGCAGGGCGATGGTGTGGTCGCCGCCGAGGGTCATCAGCCGGGCGCCGGTGTCGAGCAGGTCGTCGGCCGCGGCCTGGACGGTCTCCACGGCCTCGTCGATGTTGAACGGGTTGGCCGCGATGTCACCGGCGTCGGCGACCTGGGCGAGCGCGAAGGGCGAGGCGTCCTGCGCCGGGTTGTAGGGGCGCAGCAGCCGGGAGGCCTCCCGGATGGCGTTGCCGCCGAAGCGGGCGCCGGGCCGGTAGGAGACACCGGTGTCGAAGGGCACACCGACCACGGCCACATCGGCGGCGCCGACCTCGTCGAGCCGGGGGAGCCGGGCGAACGTGGCCGGTCCGGCGTAGCGCGGGATGCGGGACGAGTCGACGGGGCCACGGGGCTCTGTGCTCATACAGCTGCTGCCTCTCGGCGGTTCGGGATCACTGGGTACGGGTCCGAGCGTAGGGAGAGCCGCGGATTTCGCACATGTACGTTCCCGATGGCCGGGCCACGCTATTTGGACACGGCGTCCATCGCACCGCGGTTCACGCCACAATGGACTCCATGCCGATACCCAGCCGCGCCGAACTGATCGACCACCTCGTCCGCACCCGGATCGCGGGCGATGTGGCGACCCCGCGGGAGAACAACCTCGACCACTACCGCAAGCTCGCGAACGGCGACCGCCACTACTGGCTGGGGCTGGAGCTCGGCGACCGCTGGACCGACGAGCAGGACGTGCTGGCGGTGATGGCGGAGCGCTGCGGCGTGGTCGACGACCCGGAGCACCGCAGCGGCCAGGACACCATCGACCCGGCGCTGACGGTCGACGCCCTGGACCGGACGGCGACGGTGCTGCGCAAGGCGGCCGAGGCCGGGCAGCGGGTGCTGTTCGCGACGGGCCACCCGGGCGGGCTGCTGGACGTGCACCGGAGCGTCGCGGCGGCGCTGCGGGCGGCCGGCTGCGAGATCATGGTGATCCCGCCGGGGCTGCGGGCGGACGAGGGCTCGGTCTTCCAGTTCTGCGACGTGGCCGTGCTGGAGCGGGGCGCGACGCTCTGGCACACCCACTCCCCCATGCCGATGGCCGCGATCCTGGACGGCCTGGCGCACCAGGGCCGGCCGCTGCCGGACCTGGTCGTGGCCGACCACGGCTGGGCGGGCTGCGCGGGGCAGCGGGGCATCGACGCGGTGGGCTTCGCCGACTGCAACGACCCGGCGCTCTTCCTGGGCGAGGCGGAAGGCACGCTGGCGGTCACCGTGCCGCTGGACGACCACGTGGTGGACCCGCGCTACTACGACCCGCTCACGGCCTACCTGATCGACGCGGCGGGCCTGACGGCCCAGCCTTGACGGGCACCGGGCGGTGGGTCCCCTGGGACCTGCGGGGCAAGGGGTGTCGGAGGGGTCTTGGGGGAGCAGCCCGCTTCCGTGTAGACGTCGGCGTATACTTGCTTCATGTCCGATGCCATGATCCGAGTGCCGTCCGAGGTGCGAGACCGTCTCGCGGTCATCGCGGAGTCCCGGGGGACGTCGATCCGTTCGCTGGTGCAGGAGTTCGCGGATTCCACGCTCACGGATGAGGAACGGCGTGAGCGCGCGGAGCGGACACGCGCCTACCTGGCTGAGCATTTCGGTGTCGACGTGAGTGACGAGGAGAGCGCGGCGATGGGCCGCACGTTGCGCGATGCCTTCGCAGGGCAGCAGGACACCGCCGCGTGATCCAGCACCACCTCGTTCTGGACACACCCACGCTGCTTGCCCTGTCGGGGAACCGGCAGGTGTCCGCTCTGGTCCACCGGGCCCACTTCGAGCCGGAGACCCGCCTGTGGGCTCCGGTGCTGTCGATTCTTGAAGCGGACGCGGAGCATCCGGGCATCGCGGAGCACATCGGCCAGCTCGAGGTCGTCCACACGGCCGACCTCGACTATCCCGCCATGCTCACCGTCGCGCAGCTGCGCAGGGACGGCGTCCCGTCGGGGATCGCGGCCGCCATCCACGCTGCACGTCATCTACCCGAGTGGGGTACGGACGCGCTGGTCGCCACAGTGGCGCCGAAGGCGTACGAGGGTCGGGGTGTCCCCTTCCTCGACCTCGACCGCTGACGTCGGACGGTCTCGTCACAGCGGCTCCTCAGGGGGCACCGACCGCGGGCTACCGCTCCGGCCGCCGCTGGTACGGACCCGGTGTCGGGTCGAGGAAGACCCGCGCGATGGCCGGGAACCGGGTGCGCAGCGCCCGCTCCGCGTCCTCGCAGGCCCATTCGATCTCCTCGGCGGTCGCGTAGTCGGTGAAGTCGACCTTCGCGGCGACCAGCACCTCGCCCGGCGCCTGCACGACGGTGACCAGCTCCAGGACGCCGAGCACGTGCGACAGCTCCAGCAGCTCGTCCCGGACCGCGTCCCGCATCTCCGGCGGCAGCGACCGTCCGGCGGGCGTCGCCGGCCGGCCGCGGGCCGACTCCCACGCCACGGCCAGGAGGAGCAGGCCGATGAGGACCGACGCGGCGCCGTCCCAGCCGGCGGAGCCGGTGAGCCGGCCGCCGAGCAGCCCGAGCGCCGCGAGCAGCAGTCCCGCCACGGCCGCCGCGTCCCGCAGGACGGCGAACCGCTCGGCGGTGTCGGGGGTGTGCCGCAGGTAGTCGCGCACCGGGACACGGAAGCGGGCGGCGCCCGCCCGCACCTGCCGCACCGCGGCCCGCAGGGACCAGGCCGCGGGCAGAACGGCGACGGCGAGGACCACGTACGCCACGGCCGGGTCGCCCGGCTCCCCGCCCGCGGCGAGGGTGCGGATGCCCTCGTCCAGAGCGAAGACCGCGGCGGCGACGAAGAGCGCGACGGAGGCGAGGGCCGGGACGCGGCGCTCGTCACCGTGACGGCCTTCGTCCCCCTGACCGTCCGGACCGTGACCGTCCGGGCGGGCGGCCCCGGCCGGGCGCCCGCGGCGGTCTTCGAGCGCGGTCAGCAGCCCCGTCACCGCGTCGGCGACGGAGTGCGCGGCCTCCGCCAGCAGGGCGCCGGAGCCGCTGACGGCTCCGGCGACCGCCTTGGCGGCCGCGATGCCGAGAGCGGCGAGCGCGGCGACGATCACGGTGGCGAGGCTTCCGCCCCGCTGCGGCGGCCCGGCGCCGTCCGGCGTCCGGTGCTCCTGCTCGACACGGCCCATGGTGCGCGAGTATGCCCGAACCGCCGGGCCCGTCCCACGGCACCCACCGCGGGCGGGCTCGTCCGCAGGGTCCTGGCACCAAGCCCGCCCGGACGCTCCTGGGGCAAGGCCCCCTTACGGCCCCTCGGGCGCCGGCCGGGTCTCGTCGCGCGGCACCCGGATCACGCCCTCCTGGATGACGGAGATCGCGAGCCGGCCGTCGGCGGTGTAGATCCGGGCCTCGCCCAGGCCCCGGCCGCCGTGCGCCGACGGGCTGTGCTGGTCGTAGAGCAGCCACTCGTCCGCCCGGAACGGCCGGTGGAACCACATGGCGTGGTCGAGGCTGGCGCCCACCACGTCGCCGACGGTCCAGCCGCCGCGGCCGTGGGCGAGCAGCACCGAGTCGAGCAGGGTCATGTCCGAGACGTAGGTGGCGAGGCAGACGTGCAGCAGCGGGTCGTCGGCGAGCTTGCCGTTGGTCCGGAACCAGACCTGCGAGCTGGGGTCGCGGGGTCCCTGGGCGGCGGTGGCGTACGGCGGTTCCTCGACGTAGCGCAGGTCGACGGCGGCCCGCGCCTCCAACAGCCGGTCCACCATGCCCGGGTCGCGGAAGAAGTGGGCGTGCCGGGGCAGCATCTCCTCGGCGGTCGGCAGCGTCTCCGGGTCCGGCGCGGGCGGCATCGGCGCCTGGTGGTCCAGCCCCTCCTCGAACACCTGGAAGGACGCGGAGAGGTGGAAGATCGGCTGCCCGTGCTGGACCGCGACCACCCGGCGGGTGGTGAACGACCGCCCGTCGCGGATCCGGTCGACGGTGTAGACGATCGGGGCCCCGGCGTCGCCGATCCGCAGGAAGTACGCGTGCAGCGAGTGCGCGGCGCGGTCCGCGGGGACGGTGCGGCCCGCGGCGACCAGCGCCTGGGCCGCCACCTGACCGCCGAAGACCCGCGGCACGACGGCGGGGCGGCTGTTGCCGCGGAAGATGTTCTCCTCGATCCGCTCGAGGTCGAGCAGGTCGAGAAGGCTCTGCAGGGGTTCGCTCATCAGGTTGTTTCACTCGGGGACGGGACGGGGGGTGGGGAACGGGGGTGCGGGCGGGTGCTCCGGGCAGGCCGGCGGCCGGGGTCCGGGCGGCCGGCCGCCGCCCGGGCCCGGGCTCACAGACCCATCGACTTGGCGATGATCGAGCGCATGACCTCGCTGGTGCCGCCGTAGATGCGGTTGACGCGGTTGTCCGCGTACAGGCGCGCGATCGGGTACTCCATCATGTAGCCGTAGCCGCCGTGCAGCTGGAGGCACTTGTCGATGACCCGCGAGGCGACATCGGTGCAGAACAGCTTGGCGGAGGCGGCGTCGGCGGGGGTGAGCTCGCCCGCGTCGAGGGCGTCCAGCGCCCGGTCGACGACGGCCTGCGCGGCGTCCACCTCGGCCCGGCAGTCGGCGAGGACGAACTTGGTGTTCTGGAACGCGGCGACCGACTGGCCGAAGACGGTGCGGTCCCGGACGTACTCGGTGGCGAACGCGATGGCCGCGGACGCCTGGGCGTAGGCGCCGACCGCGATGCTCAGCCGCTCCTGCGGGAGATTGTGGGTGAGGTAGGAGAAGGCCTTGCCCTCCTCGCCGAGCAGGTCCTCCACCGGGACCCTGACGTCGGTGAAGGACAGCTCCGCGGTGTCGGAGGTCTTCAGCCCGAGCTTGTCGAGCTTGCGGCCGACCGCGTAGCCCTCGCTCTTCGCGTCGACGACCAGGATGGATATCCCGCCGCGCCGGTCCTCGGGGGTGGGGGCGGCGGTGCGGGCGCAGACCAGCACCCGGTCGGCGAGGACGCCGCCGGTGATGAAGGTCTTGGCGCCGTTGAGGACGTAGTGCGTGCCGTCCTCGGAGAGCTTGGCGGTGGTCTTCATCCCGGCCAGGTCGGATCCGGTGCCGGGCTCGGTCATGGCGATGGCGGTCATCATCGCGCCGGAGACGAAGTCCGGCAGCCAGCGCTTCTTCTGCTCCTCACTGGCGTAGGCCAGCAGGTACGGCAGGCAGAGCGCGGTGTGCACGCCGCTGCCGCCGAAGCTGACCCCGGCCCGGGCGCACTCCTCGCTGATGATCGCCGTGAACTTGAAGCTGGTCTCGCCCGCGCCGCCGTACTCCTCCGGCACCTCGATGCCGAACACGCCGAGCTCGCCGAGTTTGCGGTAGAAGTCGCGCGGGGCCTGCCCGGCCGCCTCCCACTCGTGGTAGACGGGCGCCACCTCGGCGGCGATGAAGTCGCGGATGGTCTCCCGGAAGGCCTCGTGGTCCTCGTTGAACACCGTGCGCCGCATCCGCGTGCCTCCCTCTCCCGGCCGGACCGCGAGCGATCCCTGGCTGTCTAAGCGCTTGCTCAGCGAAAGTTACCCGGGAGTCAGCCGGCCTGTCCAGAGGTTCCACCCCCTCCGGCGGAGTCGCGCAGGCCACAACGGCCGCACAGAATCGGCCATCACGGACAGCGAAAATCGGCCACGCCGACCGCGAAAATCACCGGCCCGTCGGGCGGAGCCCGCGGACCGGTCCGCCGAACGCCGTCAGCCCACCGACAGCGCCGCCAGCGCCCCCAGCGCCAGCCGGTGCAGCAGGGCGGCGGTGGCCTCCCGGCCGGGGAGCGTGGCGGGGCGGCTGAGGTGCGGGGTGGAGTTCAGCAGCCCGAAGACGGCGTGCACCGCCGACCGCGCCTCGGCCTCCGGGGCGCCGGGGTGGATCTCCCGGACGACCGCGACCCACAGCTCGACGTACTGCCGCTGGAGCTGGCGCACCAGCTTGCGGTCACTGTCCCGGAGCCGGTCCAGCTCCCGGTCGTGCAGGACGATCAGCGGGCGGTCGTCGAGGGCGAAGTCGATGTGCCCCTCGATCAGCGCGTCGAGCACCGCCCCGGGCGGCCCGGCCGTCTCCGCGACCCGCCGCTTGCCGCCGGTGAGGAGGCGCTCGCTGATCCCCACCAGCAGCTCGGCGAGCATCGCGTCCTTGCCCGCGAAGTGCCGGTAGAGCCCGGGGCCGCTGATGCCGACCGCGGCCCCTATCTCGTCGACGCCCACGCCGTGGAAGCCGCGCTCGGCGAAGAGCCGGGCGGCCTCCCCGAGGATCTGGTCACGGCGGGACGGGGCCGCGGTCCCGGCGGCAGCGTTGGTGCTCATGGACATTCATTCTAGACAGCCGCGTTAGCGATCGTTAACCTGAAGACATATGCGTTAACGCTCATTAACCGGGCAAGGGGGCTCGAGGAGATGCAGCAGGCACCAGCGCTGGCGTCCGGCGCCGATCCGGCGTCCGACGCCTGGCGGGCCAACGAGGCGGCGCACCGGGAGCTCGCGGCGCACTTGCGCGAGAAGCTCGCCGGAGCGCGGCTGGGCGGCGGCGAGAAGGCGCGGGCGCGGCACACCGCGCGCGGCAAGCTGCTCCCCCGGGACCGGGTGGACGCCCTCCTCGACCCGGGCTCCCCGTTCCTGGAGCTGGCGCCGCTGGCGGCGGACGGGATGTACGGCGGCCAGGCGCCCGCGGCGGGTGTGATCGCCGGGATCGGCCGGGTCTCCGGCCGCGAGGTGGTGATCGTCGCCAACGACGCCACGGTCAAGGGCGGCACGTACTACCCGATGACGGTCAAGAAGCACCTGCGGGCCCAGGAGGTGGCGCTGGAGAACCGGCTGCCCTGCCTGTACCTGGTGGACTCCGGCGGCGCCTTCCTGCCGATGCAGGACGAGGTCTTCCCGGACCGCGAGCACTTCGGCCGGATCTTCTACAACCAGGCCCGGATGTCCGGCGCGGGCATCCCGCAGGTCGCCGCGGTACTGGGCTCCTGCACGGCGGGCGGCGCGTACGTCCCGGCGATGAGCGACGAGGCCGTCATCGTGCGCAACCAGGGCACGATCTTCCTGGGCGGCCCGCCGCTGGTGAAGGCGGCCACCGGCGAGGTGGTGACCGCGGAGGAGCTCGGCGGCGGCGAGGTGCACTCCCGCACCTCCGGCGTGACCGACCACCTCGCGGAGGACGACGCGCACGCGCTGCGGATCGTGCGGAACATCGTCTCCACCCTGCCCTCCCGGCAGCCGCTGCCGTGGACGGTGGAGCCCGTCGAGGAGCCGGCGGTGGACCCGGCCGGCCTGTACGGCGCGGTCCCGGTCGACTCCCGCACCCCGTACGACGTGCGGGAGGTGATCTCCCGGATCGTGGACGGCTCCCGGTTCGCCGAGTTCAAGGCCGAGTACGGCACGACGCTGGTCACCGGCTTCGCCCGGATCCACGGCCACCCGGTCGGGATCGTCGCGAACAACGGCATCCTGTTCTCCGAATCGGCCCAGAAGGGCGCGCACTTCATCGAGCTGTGCGACCAGCGCGGCATCCCGCTGCTGTTCCTGCAGAACATCTCGGGCTTCATGGTGGGCCGCAGCTACGAGGCGGGCGGCATCGCCAAGCACGGCGCGAAGATGGTGACGGCCGTGGCCTGCACCCGGGTGCCGAAGCTGACGGTGGTGGTCGGCGGCTCGTACGGCGCGGGCAACTACTCGATGTGCGGCCGGGCGTACTCCCCCCGCTTCCTGTGGATGTGGCCGAACGCCAAGATCTCGGTGATGGGCGGCGAGCAGGCCGCCTCGGTCCTCGCGACCGTCAAGCGCGACCAGCTGGAGGGCCGCGGCGAGGAGTGGAGCGCGGAGGACGAGGAGACGTTCCGCGCCCCGATCCGCGAGCAGTACGAGACCCAGGGCAACGCCTACTACGCGTCGGCCCGGCTGTGGGACGACGGCGTCATCGACCCGCTGGAGACCCGCACGGTGCTGGGGCTGGCCCTGACCGCCTGCGCCAACGCGCCGCTGCCCGACAAGGACCCTGCCGCACCCGGCTACGGCGTCTTCCGGATGTGAGGGGGACCATGACGATGTTCGAGACGGTACTGGTGGCCAACCGCGGCGAGATCGCGGTCCGGGTCATCCGCACGCTCCGGGCGATGGGCATCCGCTCCGTCGCGGTGTTCAGCGACGCCGACGCGGACGCCCGGCACGTCCGGGAGGCGGACACCGCGGTGCGCATCGGCCCGGCCGCCGCGTCGGAGAGCTATCTGTCGGTGCCGCGGCTGCTGGCGGCGGCGGAGCTGACGGGCGCCCAGGCGGTGCACCCGGGGTACGGCTTCCTCGCGGAGAACGCCGCGTTCGCCCGTGCCTGCGCGGACGCCGGGCTGGCGTTCATCGGCCCGCCCGCGTCCGCCATCGAGCTGATGGGCGACAAGATCCGGGCCAAGGAGACGGTGCGGAAGGCCGGCGTCCCGGTGGTCCCCGGCTCCTCCGGCAGCGGCCTGAGCGACGCCGAACTGGCCGCGGCGGCCCGGGAGATCGGGATGCCGGTGCTGCTCAAGCCCTCGGCGGGCGGCGGCGGCAAGGGCATGCGGCTGGTCCGTGACGAGGCGCTGCTGGCCGACGAGATCGCGGCGGCGCGGCGCGAGGCCCGCGGCTCCTTCGGCGACGACACGCTGCTGGTGGAGCGGTGGATCGACAGCCCGCGGCACATCGAGATCCAGGTGATGGCCGACGGACACGGGCAGGTCGTGCACCTCGGCGAGCGCGAGTGCTCCCTGCAGCGCCGCCACCAGAAGATCATCGAGGAGGCGCCGAGCCCGCTGCTCGACGCGGCCACCCGGGAGGCCATGGGAGCCGCCGCGGTGCAGGCCGCCCGCTCCTGCGGCTACACCGGCGCGGGCACCGTGGAGTTCATCGTCCCGGGCCACGACCCGTCGGCCTACTACTTCATGGAGATGAACACCCGCCTCCAGGTCGAGCACCCGGTCACCGAACTCGTCACCGGGCTGGACCTGGTGGAGTGGCAGGTGCGGGTCGCGGCCGGCGAGCACCTGGCGTACGGACAGCAGGACGTCCGGCTCACCGGGCACGCCGTGGAGGCCCGGATCTGCGCGGAGACCGCGCGGGCCGCCGGGGACCGGGTGGACTTCCTCCCCTCCGCGGGCACCGTACGGGCGCTGCACGAGCCCGCGGGCGAGGGCGTCCGGGTGGACTCCGGCCTCAACGCCGGTACGGAGGTGGGAACTTCCTACGACCCGATGCTGGCCAAGGTGATCGCCCACGGCCCGGACCGGGCGACGGCGCTGCGCCGGCTGCGCGGTGCGCTGGCCGGGACGGCCGTCCTCGGCCTGGACACCAACACCGGCTTCCTGCGGCGGCTGCTGGACCACCCGGACGTGGTCTCCGGCGCGCTGGACACCGGGCTGGTCGACCGCGCCGCGGCGTCGCTGGTGCCCGCGGGCGTACCGGACGAGGTGTACGCGACGGCGGCGCTGCTGCGGCACGCCGCGCTGCAGCCGGAGGGCCTGCGGAACGCCCCCGCCACCGGCTGGACGGACCCGTTCTCGGCGGGCAGCGGCTGGCGGCTCGGCGGCGAACCGGCCTGGACCGCGCACCACCTGCGGGTGCCGGGCCACGACCCGGTCGCCGTCCGGGTGCGCGGCACCGCGGCCCGGGCCGAGGTCCGGATCGGGGACGGCGAGGCCGTACCGGCCCGGCTGCTCCCCTCCGGGCCGGCCGCCGACAGCCCGGCCGCCGACGGCCCGGACGGCGCGCCCGTCCGGCTCCGGCTGGAGTGGAACGGCGTCACCCACACCTTCGTCGCCCCGCCCGGCGGCGCCGGCCAGTGGCTGGGCCGGGACGGCGACGGCTGGCAGGTGCAGGACCACGATCCGGTCGCCGCGGCCCTCAGCGGCGCGGCGGGCGCGCACGGCATGGACGCGCTGACCGCCCCGATGCCCGGCACCGTCACCGTGGTGAAGGCCGCCGTGGGCGACGAGGTGGTCGCCGGACAGAGCCTGCTGGTCGTCGAGGCGATGAAGATGGAGCACGTCATCTGCGCGCCGCACGCCGGCACGGTCGCCGAGCTCGACGTGACCCCCGGCAGCACCGTCGCCATGGACCAGGTGCTGGCCGTCGTCGACCCGCACGAGGAGCCGCGCGAGGAGGAGGCCGCACGATGACCGAGTCACTGCCGATGACCGTGCCCGTGGCCGGCCTGCCGGCCCGGGTCCGGATCCACGAGGTCGGGCCCCGGGACGGCCTGCAGAACGAGAAGATGGTCGTCCCGGTCGAGGTGAAGGCCGACTTCATCGCCCGGCTGGCCGACGCCGGTCTGGACACCATCGAGGCGACCAGCTTCGTCCACCCGAAGTGGGTGCCGCAGCTCGCCGACGCCGAGGCGCTGATGCCGAGACTCGACGCGGTCGGCGCCCGGCTGCCGGTCCTCGTCCCCAACGAGCGCGGCCTCGAACGGGCGCTGACGCTCGGGGTGCGGGAGATCGCGGTCTTCGGCAGCGCCACCGAGTCGTTCGCCAAGGCCAACCTCAACCGCACGGTGGACGAGTCGATCGCGATGTTCGCCCCGGTCGTCGCCCGGGCCCGGGAGGCCGGGCTGCGGGTCCGCGGCTATCTGTCGATGTGCTTCGGCGACCCCTGGGAGGGCGCCGTGGAGATCGACCGGGTGGTCCGGGTCAGCCGCAGCCTGATCGACATCGGGTGCGACGAGCTGAGCCTCGGCGACACCATCGGCGTCGCCACCCCCGGCCACGTCGGGGCGCTGCTCACCGCGCTCGACGCGGTCGGCGTCGGCACCGAGCGGATCGCGGTGCACTTCCACGACACCTACGGCCAGGCCCTGTCCAACACCCTGGCGGCGCTCCAGCACGGCGTGAGCATCGTCGACGCCTCCGCGGGCGGTCTCGGCGGCTGCCCGTACGCCAAGAGCGCCACCGGAAACCTCGCCACCGAAGACCTCGTCTGGATGCTGAACGGCCTCGGCATCGAGACCGGGGTCGACCTCGGCCGGCTCACGGCCACCAGCGTGTGGATGGCCGCCCATCTGGGACGGCCCAGCCCGTCCCGTACCGTCCGTGCCCTGTCGGGCACCACCTCCCCCCAGGAGCAGTGACGTCATGACGATCGACCACCGTCTCTCCGCCGAGCACGAGGAACTCCGCCGCACCGTCGAGGCGTTCGCGCACGATGTCATCGCGCCGAAGATCGGGGAGTTCTACGAGAACCACGAGTTCCCGTACGAGATCGTCCGCGAGATGGGCCGGATGGGCCTGTTCGGCCTGCCGTTCCCCGAGGAGTACGGCGGCATGGGCGGCGACTACCTCGCCCTCGGCCTGGCTCTGGAGGAGCTGGCCCGCGTCGACTCCTCCGTGGCGATCACCCTGGAGGCCGGTGTCTCCCTGGGTGCGATGCCGGTCTTCCGGTTCGGCACCGAGGAGCAGAAGCGGGAGTGGCTGCCGCGGCTGTGCTCGGGCGAGATCCTGGGCGCGTTCGGCCTGACCGAGCCCGAGTGCGGCTCGGACGCCGGCGGCACCCGCACCACGGCCCGGCTCGACGAGGCGACGAACGAGTGGGTGATCAACGGCACCAAGTGCTTCATCACCAACTCCGGTACGGACATCACCGGGCTGGTCACCGTCACCGCGGTCACCGGCCGCAAGCCCGACGGGCGCCCCGAGATCTCCTCGATCATCGTGCCCTCCGGCACCCCGGGCTTCACCGTGGCCGCCCCCTACTCCAAGGTCGGCTGGAACGCCTCGGACACCCGCGAACTGTCCTTCAGCGACTGCCGGGTGCCCGCCGCCAACCTGCTCGGCGAGGAGGGGCGCGGCTACGCCCAGTTCCTGCGGATACTGGACGAGGGCCGGATCGCGATCTCCGCGCTGGCCACCGGCCTGGCCCAGGGCTGTGTGGACGAGTCGCTGAAGTACGCCAAGGAGCGGCAGGCCTTCGGGAAGCCGATCGGCGAGAACCAGGCCATCCAGTTCAAGCTGGCCGACATGGAGATGCGTGCCCACACGGCGCGGATCTCCTGGCGGGACGCGGCCTCCCGGCTGGTGCACGGCGAGCCGTTCAAGAAGGAGGCGGCGCTGGCCAAGCTCTACTCCTCCGAGATCGCGGTGACCAACGCCCGCGAGGCGACCCAGATCCACGGCGGCTACGGCTTCATGAACGAGTACCCGGTGGCCCGGATGTGGCGGGACTCCAAGATCCTGGAGATCGGCGAGGGCACGAGCGAGGTGCAGCGCATGCTGATCGCCCGTGAGCTGGGGCTCACCGGCTGACCGGCCCCTCCCCCCGGCATCCTCCCGGAGGACCACCACGCTTTCCGCCCCGGCCGCGTCGTGCGGCCGGGGCGGAAGGCGTTGCGCCGGGGCTCCGTACCCTCCGGCTCTGGCGAACGGATCGAGGACGGATCAACAGCCCCCGCAGCGGCGGTGGTTCACTCCGCAGGCCACGGCACCTGCGGCGAGCGGTAGTAGTCGATGCCCAGCGCCGCCCAGCGCGGCGCCTGCGCGGCCAGCCGCGTCCGGTACGCCTCCCAGTCGTGCGTGGCGGCGGGCGACCAGCCCAGCTCCGCGATGCCCGGCAGCCGCGGGAAGGCCATGTACTCGATGTGGTCGCTGGTGGTGAGGGTCTCGGACCAGAGCGGCGCCTCCACCCCGAGCACGGCCGACTCCGGGACGCCCTGCAGATAGCGGCCCGGATCCCAGTCCCAGGACTGCCGGACCTCGACGTATCCGGCCCAGCTGAGCCCGAGCGGCGTGTCCTTGGTGTACTTCATGTCGAGGTAGGCGCGGTTGGCGGGCGAGAGCACCATCCGGGTGCCGGCCTTGGCCGCGTCCACGACCTCCTTCTCGGTGCCGGTGGTGCCCCAGTACTGGGCCACCGCCCCGTCGGCCGGCTTCGCCCCGGTCAACTGGTGCCAGCCGACGACCGTCTTGCCGTACCTGGCGACGGTCCGCTGTGCCCGGTCCATGAAGGCGGCGTAGTCCTCGTGGGGCGTCGAGTGGGCCTCGTCTCCGCCGATGTGCAGGTACCGGCCGGGCGTCATGGCGGCGAGCTCGCGCACCACGTCGTCCACGAAGTCGTAGGTGACGGCCTTGGGCACGCACAGCGAGCTGAAGCCGACCTCCGTGCCGGTATAGAGCGGCGGGGCCACTCCGTCGCAGTTCAGCCGGGCGTAGGAGGCGAGGGCCGCGTTGGTGTGCCCCGGCATGTCGATCTCGGGCACGACCTCCAGGTGACGGTCGGCGGCGTGCCGCACGATCTCCCGGTAGTCCCGCTTGCTGTAGTGGCCGCCCCGGCCCCCGCCCACCTGGGTGCTGCCGCCGTACGTCGCCAGCCGCGGCCAGGAGTCGATGGCGATCCGCCAGCCCTGGTCGTCCGAGAGGTGGAGATGCAGTGTGTTGAGCTTGTAGAGCGCCATCTGGTCGATGTAGCGCTTCACCTGCTCGACGGTGAAGAAGTGCCGGGAGACATCCAGCATCGCGCCGCGGTAGGCGAAGCGCGGGGCGTCCGTGATGGTGCCGCCCGCGACCTTCCAGGGGCCCGGCTGCCGCGCCTGACGCTCGACGGCGGCGGGCAGCAGCTGCCGCAGGGTCTGGATGCCGTGGAAGAGGCCGGTGGCCGTACGGGCGCTGATGGCGACGGCCGCCCGGGAGGAGTCCAGGCGGTAGCCCTCGTCCCCGAGGTCCCCGGCGGCGGCCGCCGCAGCCGTGCCCGCGCCCGCGCCACCGGAACCGGAAGCGGAACTGCCGGTGCCCGGGCCGTCGGTGCCGGGGCTGCCGGTGCCCGGGCTGTCGGTGCCGGCGGTGGAACCGGCGGTGCCCGCGCCGGTGGAGCCGGGCCCCGGGCCGCCGCTGCCGCGGCTCTCGCCGCCCAGCCGCAGCAGGATGTCCCCGTCCCGCTCCCCGGCGGAGGTGACCGGCAGCGCGTAACCGGTGGCCGGGCGGAGCACGCCCGCCAGGTACTCCCCCGCCTTCCGCGCCGCGGGCGAGTGGTCCGGCACCCGGATCCGGGCACCGGGCCGGAGCGTGAACGGCGCGCCGCCGGGCCGTACGGAGGCGGGCGCGGGCAGCACCCGGTCCAGCGGTGTCACGGCCCCGGCGGCCGGATCGGGCGGCGGGGCGGCGGCCCCGGTGGCGGACACCCCCGCCGCGACGAGGAGGAGCGAACAGAACAGCGTGGGCAGTCGTCTCACGAGCGGTCCCTTCGGCGGGCTTCGGCAAGGCGGTCCGAACGAATCAGAGCTGCTGTCCGAACGAATGGAGTGACCGAACGGTCACCATGGGTACCGTGCGCCCCACAACCGGTCAAGGTGTAGACCACTTGAGCCGCCGTGGCGTCGGCCGCCCCACCCGCACGGCCCCACCGCCGAGCCATCCGCCGCACGCGGAAGCGCCGAGTGGCCCGGCACCGAGCGGCCCGCCGCGGCGGGGCCCGACCCGGCCGCACCGGAACCGGATCCCGCCCCTCCCGAGCCGACCGAACCCATTCCTGCCCGATATCGGGCAGGTTTCTTGCAAAGAGACCCCCCGCACCCGCAATATCAACGGGTGCTCGATCGCCCCGCGTCCCATGACGACCTCGTCGACCACCTGGTCCGCAGCACGCCGCTCCAGAGCGGCGAGGCCGCCCGGGTGGTGCTGGACGTGCTGGCGTACTTCGACGAGACGATCGAGGCGTTCGTCCGCCGCCGCCACCGCGAGCTCCAGGCCAGAGGGCTGAACAACACGGAGATCTTCGACCGGATCATGGCGGAGCTGCCGCACCGCGCGGTGGCGCCACCGGAACTCTCGCTGCGGCAGTTGCGTCGCATCGTCTACGGCTGACGCGGGCCGGAGCCACCGGCCCGCCTCGGTCCGGCCGGGGGAACGGCCGGCTCACCGGCCGCCCCCGAGCGGCCGGAACAGGAACACATGACCAGACGGGCCCGGAAGGGTCCGACGGGGCCCACCGGCCGAACCGGCCACCGGGCCCCGGAACACAGAAACGTGGGAGGGACAGTCCTATGTGCGGGATCGTCGGATACATCGGCAAGCGCGATGTGGCTCCGCTGCTGCTGGAGGGCCTGCAGCGGCTGGAGTACCGGGGCTACGACTCCGCCGGCCTCGCCGTCAGCGGCAAGAACGGCACCCTGAAGACCGCCAAGGCCAAGGGCCGGGTCCGCGAGGTCGAGTCCAAGCTCCCCAAGCGCTTCACCGGCACCACCGGCATCGCCCACACCCGCTGGGCCACCCACGGCGCCCCCACCGACGAGAACGCCCACCCGCACCTCGACGCCGAGGGCAAGGTCGCGATCGTCCACAACGGCATCATCGACAACGCCGCCGAGCTGCGCGCCAAGCTCGTCGCCGACGGTGTGGAGTTCGCCTCGGAGACCGACACCGAGGTCCTCGCCCACCTGATCGGCCGCTCCCAGGCCGAGACCCTGGAGGAGAAGGTCCGCCAGGCGCTGCGCCTGATCGAGGGCACCTACGGCATCGCCGTGCTGCACGCCGACTTCGCCGACCGGATCGTCGTCGCCCGCAACGGCTCGCCGGTGGTCCTGGGCATCGGCGAGCACGAGATGTTCGTCTCCTCCGACGTGGCCGCGCTGGTCAGCCACACCCGCCAGGTCGTCACCCTGGACGACGGCGAGATGGCCACCCTCAAGGCCGACGACTACCGGACGTACACCACCGAGGGCTCGCGCACCTCGTCCGCCCCGGAGACCGTCGAGTACGCGGCCGAGTCGTACGACCTGGGCGGCCACGACACCTACATGCACAAGGAGATCTCCGAGCAGGCGGACGCGGTGGACCGCGCGCTGCGCGGCCGGATCGACGACCGGTTCTCCACCGTGCACCTCGGCGGCCTGAACCTCGACGCCCGCGAGGCGCGCGGGGTTCGCCGGGTGAAGATCCTCGGCTGCGGCACCTCGTACCACGCGGGCCAGATCGGCGCGCAGATGATCGAGGAGCTGGCCCGGATCCCCTCGGACGCCGAGCCGGCGTCGGAGTTCCGCTACCGCAACCCCGTGGTGGACCCCGACACCCTGTACGTGGCGGTCTCCCAGTCCGGTGAGACCTACGACGTGCTGGCCGCCGTCCAGGAGCTCAAGCGCAAGGGCGCCCGGGTGCTGGGCCTGGTGAACGTGGTCGGCTCGGCGATCGCCCGGGAGACCGACGGCGGCATCTACGTGCACGCCGGGCCCGAGGTCTGCGTGGTCTCCACCAAGTGCTTCACCAACATGGTGGTCTCCTTCGCGCTGCTCGCCCTGCACCTGGGCCGGATCCGTGACCTCTCGGTCGCGGACGGCAAGCGGATCATCGAGGGCCTGCGCAAGCTGCCGGCCCAGATCGACGAGATCCTCGCGGGCGAGGAGCAGATCAAGGAGCTGTCCGCGCAGTACGCGGACGCCAGGTCGATGATGTTCATCGGCCGGGTGCGCGGCTACCCGGTGGCGCGCGAGGCCTCGCTGAAGCTCAAGGAGGTCTCCTACATCCACGCCGAGGCCTACCCGGCGTCCGAGCTCAAGCACGGCCCGCTGGCGCTGATCGAGCCCGCGATGCCGACCGTGGCGATCGTTCCGGACGACGACCTGCTGGAGAAGAACCGCGCCGCGCTGGAGGAGATCAAGGCCCGCAGCGGCCGGATCCTGGCCGTCGCGCACCAGGAGCAGGAGAAGGCCGACCACACCATCCTGGTACCGAAGAACGAGCCCGAGCTGGACCCGATCCTCATGGGCATCCCGCTCCAACTGCTCGCCTACCACACGGCGTTGTCCCTGGGCCGGGACATCGACAAGCCGCGGAACCTCGCCAAGTCCGTGACGGTCGAGTAGCGGGCGGAATGGCCGAGTAGCGGCCATGGCGGCCTGCGGAGTGTGCCGGTCCGGCGCACTCCGCAGGCCGCTTTTCGTTTCGTTCCTGGGCGTATCGCTCCCGGGCGGGCCGCTCCTCGGCGCGCGGACGCCCGAGGGGACTCCGTCGCGCGGACGCCCGAGGGGATTCCGTCGCGCGGGGGCGGCAGCGGCGTCTCCCCGGCCCGGCGTAGCCGGACCCCGCCGCACGTCCTCCGCGGCCGGCCGTGTGGGGGCGCGGCGCTACGGTCCGGGCGCGTGGGCACGGCGCTGGAATGGGACGGGACGGGGCTGACGCCGGGTGCGGAGCGTTGGCAGGTGCCGGGGCCGGGGCTGACGGGAGTGCGGGCGCGTTGACATGTGCCGGGGCCGGGGCTGACGGGGGTGCGGGCGCATGCCAGTCAGTGCCGGGGCCGGGGCCTCCGGGGTGGGGGTTCCGGGAACGTATATTTACGGGCCCTGGGGGCCCACAAATACACGGAAGCTTCCCGGAACCCCCACCCCTGCGACCCCGTCCCCTCCCGCCGGTGGCCACGTCCTGCGACCCCGCCCCCTCCCGCGGGTGGCCATGTCCTGGGAACGCGGCACTGCTCGGAAGCTGGTCGGGTGCTGGTGGGAGGTGGGGTCGGGCGCCGGAACCCCAGGTGAGTCACTGCCCCTGGACGTGCGGGATCCGCTACGGGATCACTACGACCGGGCGCTGGGCGCGGCGTGCCAGTCGGCCCGCCACCGAGCCGAAGAGCCTGCCGACCAGTCCGTGGGTGGACCCGACCACGATGGCGTCGGCGGAGTACTCGCGTCCGACTTCCTCCAGCTCGTGACAGATGTCCCCGCCCCGTTCGACCAGGATCCAGGGGACTTCGCACAGATAGTCCGCACAGGCGAGTTCGAGGCCGAGCACCTCGGTGCGGTGGTCCGGGACATCGACGAAGACAGGGGGCTCGCAGCCCGCCCAGACCGTCGTCGGCAGCCGGTTGGCCACATGGACGATGATCAGCCCTGACCTCGACCGCCGTGCCATGCCGATGGCGTAGGCGAGGGCCCGCTCACTGGAGGTGGAGCCGTCGAAGCCGACAACGACTCCGTGCTGGAACGCCGGATCGCAGGAGTGGCGTGTCTCTTCCGCCGCTTCGAGGTTCGCTGTGGGATCTGCGACCTGCTTGCGGTCCGCGGGTTCGGGGATTTCGTGACCGGCCATCGGTGTCTCGGCGAAGGGAGTCCTGAGGAGGGAACGACGGTTGACGAGCGGGGTCGAAGCTGGTGGATAGTCCGGGAATCATCTTCCCAAGCCCTTACCCACCAGGGTACGGCGACACTCCCCGCCTGCCCAGGGCCAGCCTCGTCACGCGGGACAGGCCGCTGCGGCAGCCGCTGATGCGGCTTCCGGGAGCATGCCGGAGCCGGGCCCGGAGCGCAATGCCCTCCGGGCATTCGTGACACAGCGGACGCCGGCTCCGTCGGCCCCCGAGGGGCGCACCGGGGCCCGACCGGGGGCGCGACGGGCCACGGACCGCTCCTGCCGCCGGGGCGGCCGGTCATCCTTGTGACGTACGGGACACCGGGAGCGCGGGGGCGGGCGCGCGGCGCGGGAGCGTACGCCGGGGGACCTTCCGCAGCGCAGTTGGACACCAAGCCTTTTCGGCCAACTTCCGCCAGCTATCATGAGCTTGCTCAGCGTTGCCACCAACACCCGTCCGACCAGCGGGGAAAGGGGCGCAGGGGGTGCATGCACCCTACGAGAGTTGGGCAGGGGCGAGAGGCGTACTTCCCACCGGCGCTGCCGAGTGCAACGCTTCGTGATCGAATGCTTCACGCCAAGTTGTCATGTCGACATAGCGGTGGGTGGTGAACTTGTCACGCCGACCTCATACGACACAGTAGATTCGATCTTGGCCATTCACGGCGGGGGACTTGTGCAGGACCGAGGGGAAACGTGCAGGACCGAGAGGACGCGACCACCGAGGGGGGCTTAGAGCCATGAGCCAGGACTCCACGACTGCACCGGAGGCCGCGCGGAAGCTGTCCGGGCGCCGCCGCCGGGAGATCGTCGCAGTGCTGCTCTTCAGCGGGGGCCCCATCTTCGAGAGCTCCATCCCGCTTTCCGTGTTCGGCATCGACCGGCAGGACGCGGGGGTCCCGCGGTACCGGCTGCTGGTGTGCGCCGGAGAGGATGCCCCGCTGCGGACCACAGGGGGGCTCGAACTGACCGCGCCGTACGGTCTGGAGGCGCTGGCGCGAGCCGGCACCGTCGTCGTACCGGCATGGCGGTCGATCACATCACCACCACCGGCGGACGCGCTCGAGGCGCTGCGCCGGGCCCACGAAGAGGGCGCGCGGATCGTCGGGCTGTGCACGGGGGCATTCGTGCTGGCCGCGGCGGGGCTGCTGGACGGCCGGCCCGCCACGACGCACTGGATGTACGCGCCGACGCTCGCCAAGCGGTATCCGTCCGTCCATGTCGATCCACGCGAGCTCTTCGTGGACGACAACGATGTTCTGACCTCGGCCGGGACCGCGGCGGGCATCGATCTCTGCCTCCACATCGTGCGCACCGACCACGGGGCGGAGGCGGCGGGCGCACTGGCCCGGCGACTCGTCGTGCCGGCGCGCCGCAGCGGGGGGCAGGAGCGCTACCTCGACAGGTCTTTACCGGAAGAGATCGGCGCGGACCCGCTCGCCGAGGTCGTCGCGTGGGCGCTCGAGCACCTGCACGAGCAGTTCGACGTGGAGACCCTGGCGGCCCGCGCCTATATGAGCCGGCGCACCTTCGACCGGCGGTTCCGGTCGCTCACCGGGAGCGCTCCCCTGCAGTGGCTGATCACTCAGCGGGTACTCCAGGCCCAGCGGCTGCTGGAGACGTCCGACTACTCGGTGGACGAGGTCGCCGGCCGCTGCGGCTTCCGGTCGCCGGTCGCGCTGCGCGGCCATTTCCGGCGGCAGCTGGGGTCCTCCCCGGCGGCCTACCGGGCGGCGTACCGGGCGCGCAGGCCGCAGAACGGCAGCGCGGAGCGGGGTGACCACCGGCTGGAGATCGCCGAACAGCGGCAGGTCGAGCCGGTCGGCGCCGCGCTGGGGATGCGCAGGCCGGGGGGCGGGGTCTTCCCGTCCGCCGGGCTCGAACCGGGCAAACCGGACTCGGATCTCTATCTGCCACGCCTTCCCGAACAGGGCGGCAGCCGGAATCCGGGACGTCCGGCAGTGCCCGGTCAGCGGGACCGCCCCGTAGGGTGAGACATATGAACGATCGCATGGTGTGGATCGACTGCGAGATGACCGGCCTCTCGCTGTCGAACGACGCGCTCATCGAGGTGGCCGCCCTGGTCACCGACTCGGAGCTGAACGTCCTCGGCGACGGTGTGGACATCGTGATCCGCCCGCCCGCCGAGGCGCTCGCCACCATGCCCGAGGTGGTACGCGAGATGCACACCGCCTCCGGGCTGCTCGCCGAGCTGGACGGCGGCACGACCATGGCGGACGCCGAGGAGCAGGTGCTGGCGTACATCCGTGAGCACGTGCCGGAGCGCGGCAAGGCCCCCCTGTGCGGGAACTCCGTCGGCACGGACCGCGGCTTCCTGCTGCGCGACATGCCGACGCTGGAGAGCCACCTGCACTACCGGATCGTGGACGTGTCCTCGATCAAGGAGCTGGCCCGCCGCTGGTACCCGCGGGCGTACTTCAACAGCCCCGAGAAGAACGGCAACCACCGCGCTCTCGCCGACATCCGGGAGAGCATCGCCGAGCTGCGCTACTACCGGGAGGCGGTCTTCGTGCCGCACCCCGGCCCGGACTCGGAGACGGCGAAGACCATCGCGGCGAAGCACGTGCTTCCCGCGGAAGTCCGGGCGGAGTGACACCTCGCTCCCGGTCGGCCCAAACCCGGGAGCGAGCACCCCTCCGGACCCTGTACACTTTTTCTCGGCCGGTGCGGAACGGAACAGCGCCGGTCGTGGTGGGTATAGCTCAGCTGGTAGAGCACCTGGTTGTGGTCCAGGATGTCGCGGGTTCAAGTCCCGTTACTCACCCTGACGCAGTCGAGGCCCCGGTCCCCAGGACCGGGGCCTCGCGGCGTATCGGGAGGATTCCCGGACCGTCGGGGCGGTGGGCAGCGGCAGGCGGGGGCCGGGGGCTGCTCGGTGATCTCTTCCAGCAGGACCGGGCCGCCGCCTCTTCCGGCCCCTCGCTCCGCGATGCCTGAGTGCGCACTCCCCGGGCACTGGAGCCGGGCCGGGCGGGCGCCGGAGCGCCCGGGATCACTGCGGAGCGCCGCGGGCCCCCACGGCACCCGGCGCGGCCCCGCCCGCCGGGAGGAGCCGCCGCCCTCCGCCAGGAAAGCCGTCCTCCACCCGAGCCGAGCTTCGTCCCTGCCGGCAGGTCGACTCCAGGGTCCAGTCGCGGAGCGCGGTGTCCGCGTCATCGGTGATGACGTACGGGGCGGTGCGGCCGGCGTCCCAGTCGCTCGTCCTGCTGTAGGCCGCGCCGGCCGTGGTGGCCTGCGCCGTCCCGGCCGGCGCCCGCGTGCCGCCGGCCACGGCGCCCGCGGCCACCGCCGCCACACCGGCCTTGGTGCCACGGCTCGGCCCGCGCCGGTGCGTCCTGCTCATGGGGTTCCTGCCTCTGCTGCTGCGGGGGCGAAGGTGGGAACACGCTAGCGATCAGCACCGGCGGAATCGCCGGGTCCGCCAGGTTCCGGCACGTCTTATGCCGCCGTTGAGAGCGGGATGCGCACCGATCAACGTTCAAGCGGAAGGGGATCCGGAACCGCTGCGACGCGCTGCCGGACACCGGCGGCGACGCCCGAGCCGGTGGCCGCGCCGGGCCGCCGCCGACCGCGGTCCGCCGAGTGCCAGCCAGATCCGGATCTCCGTCCCGCCGAGTACCGAGCGCCCGATCCGTACGTCGCCGCCCGTCGACTCGGCGAGCCGCCGCACGATGTCCAGACCGAGCCCGGTCGAGCCGGGCCTGCCGTCGCCCTGGCCCCGCCGCAGCGCCGCGTCCGGGTCCTCGATGCCGGGGCCCGCGTCCGAGACCAGCACGATCACCGCGTCGTCCGCGGTGTGCACATCGACGGCGAAGGCGGTGCCCTCGGGGGTGTGCCGGAAGACGTTGCCCAGCATCGCGTCGAGGGCGGCGGCGAGTTCGGTGCGGGCGACCGGGATCCGTACGGGCTGCTCGACGCCCGCCACCCGGACCGTGCGGTCCTCGTCCTCGGCGAGCGCGGACCAGAACTCCATCCGCTCGCGGATCACCTCGGCGGCGTCGCAGCCGGCCAGCGGCGACTGGGTCTGCGGCTTCTGCTCCCGCGCGGTGCGGATGATCCGGTCGACCTCGCCCTCGAGCTGGGCGACGGCCGACCGCGTCTGGTCGGCGGCCGGGCCGTCACCGAGGGAGGCGGCGTTGAGCCGGAGCACGGTCAGCGGGGTGCGCAGCCGGTGGGAGAGGTCGGCGGCCAGCTCCCGCTCGTTGGCGAGCAGTTGGACGACCTGGTCGGCCATCGAGTTGAAGGCCGCTGCGGCGGCCCGCAGTTCGGCGGGGCCCTGCTCGGGGACGCGGGCGCCGAGCTTTCCCTCGCCGAGGTCCTGGGCCGCGGCGGCGAGGTCCTCGGTGGGGCGGACCATCCGGGTGCCGAGCCGGTCGGCGACGGCGACCGACCCGACGACGAGCGCCAGGCCGACGGCGGCGAGCACCGCCCAGGCGGTGGTGACGCCGTTGGTGACCTCGCTGTCCGGGACGAACACCTCGACGACGGCGACCTTGCCGGTGGCCACCGCGGTCGGCTGGAGCAGGGCGAAGCCGCCGGGCACGGCGGCGATGGAGGCCCGGCCGAGCCGGGTCGCGGTGGCCAGCTCGGCGTCGGAGGCCCGCTGCCGGCCGATGTCGACCGCGCCACCGGCCCGCCCGGCGGCGGGTACGTGCACGGCCATCCGGTCCCGGGAGCCGGCCGTGGTGCTGGCCACGGCGCGCGTCAGCTGCGGGCGGTCGGTGGTGATGGCCAGCGCGGGGCCGATGGTGGCGGCCTGTCGCTCAGCGTTGGTGAACGCCCGGTCCCGGGCCATCTCCTTGACGACGAGCCCCAGCGGTATCGCGAAGGCGACGACGACCATGACGGTGACGGCGAGACACACCTTGACCAGGGCCCATCTCATGCGGGCGGCTCCAGCTTGACCCCGACGCCCCGCAGAGTGTGCAGATAGCGCGGCCGGGCCGCCGTCTCGCCCAGCTTCCGCCGCAGCCAGGACAGGTGAACGTCGATGGTCTGGTCGTCGCCGTAGGACTGCTGCCACACCTCGGCGAGCAGCTCTCGGCGGGGCACGACCACGCCGGGCCGCCCGGCGAGAAAGGTCAGCAGGTCGAACTCACGGCGCGTCAGATCCAGTGCGCTGCCGTCCAGTTCGGCCTGCCGGCGCATCGGGTCGATGGTCAGCCCGCCGACCCGGATCACCGCGGGCGGGGTACCGGCCTCCGCCGTGGCGCGCGACCGCCGCAGCACCGCGGCCATCCGGGCGGACAGATGCTCCACCGAGAACGGCTTGACCAGGTAGTCGTCGGCACCGGCGTGCAGCAGCCGGACGATCTCGGCCTCGTCGTCGCGCGCCGTGGCGATGATCACCGGGACGTCGGTGATCCCGCGCAGCATCTTCAGCGCCTCCGAACCGTCCAGATCCGGCAGACCCAGGTCGAGAATGACCACATCGAATCCGAAGTGGGCGACTTCACGCAGCGCCTCCAGGGCGGTGCCGACGCTCCGAACGGTGTGGGAGGCCTCGGTCAGGTGCCGGATGAGGGCGGAGCGTACGAACTGGTCGTCCTCGACCACGAGCACACGTGCCATGAGCGGCACCGTACGCCATGGAGATGTTGATCGTTGTACCCAGCTCATCGCACCGCGACCGCGGGTGGGGCAGTATGAGCCAGATGCAACGAGGACTCATCCACGGTGTGGCGTGGACCCTGGCCACGGGCGCGGCCGTCACGCTGTCCTGGTGGGGCGTCCGCACCGTCCTGGCGGGCACGGCCTACGACCCGCCCCGCGCCCTGCCCATCCAGGGCGAGGCCGCGGCCCGCGGCGGGGAAGCCGCGACGAAGCCGCAGTCCTCCTCCACCCACCGGCCGAAGCCCTCGCCCACCGCGGCCCCGACGTCCCGCAAGCCGCCCGAGAAGCCGTCGCCCCCGGCGTCCCGCGCGCCGCGGAGCACCCCGGCCCCGGCCGGGAACGTCAAGAGCTACAACGTGGCGGGCGGCCGGGTGGTGTTCGACCTCGGGCGCTCCTCGGCGAGCCTGGTCTCCGCCACCCCGGACGCGGGCTGGCAGATGCAGGTCTGGAAGCAGACCGAGTGGATCCGGGTGAACTTCACCAGGGGCACGGACACGACCTCCGTCTTCTGCACCTGGAACGGCCACCCGCCGACGGTCCAGACGGGCTAGGACCTCTAGGCGTTGGTCGACGGCGCGGGTTCCCGGCGATGCTCCAGCCAGGTGCGGCTCAGGTCATCCCAGATCGTCTGATACCGGCCGAAGATCTCGCCGAGCTGATGGAAGGTGAGCTCGTCGGCGGCCGTCGTTGCCACCAGGTATTCGAGGTCATCGGCAAGCCGCTGAAACCGGTACTGCGCCTCCTCCATCAACACCCACCGGGAACGCCAGTTGAAGAACGGTTCCACAGCTCCCAGCAACGTCACCAGCGCCACACACGCCAAGGCCAGACCGGCCCACGCGTTGAGATTCTGCAGGCCCAGGATGACGGTGGACGCAGCGGACAGGACGAGTGTCGCCACCTTGGTGACGGAGGCGCTGAGACCGAACCGCTTCTTCTTGCCGCGGGTGTAGTCGGTGCCCTCACGGATCTTGTCCAGCAGAAGGGCGGCTACGTCCCTCGGACTGGGACCGGCGTCCGGTCGGATGTCTGGCTGCACTCCGCCCCCCATGTTCTGTCGCCACTCATCAGCTCGCTCCCCGGCAGACGCGGGAGTTCGACGAGAGGACCCTAGAACACGTCCTCGGGCGGCAGCGGTGACGGGCGCGCCCCGGCGTCGGTCACCGGGCGGGCCCCTCCGGTGAAGTCCAGGAGCGCCTGGCCGTGCTGGAGCCGGCCCGGGTGGGGATCGCCGGCGGCCCGGCGGGTCAGTTCGGCGACCGGCAACTCACGGTCGGAGGCGAGCAGTACGGCATTGCCGAAGCGGCGCCCGCGCAGCACGGCCGGGTCGGCGACCAGACACACCTCGGGAAAGACCGAGCGCACCGTGGCGACCTGTGAGCGGAGATGGGCGAGGGGCGGTCCGTCGGCGAGGTTGGCGGCGTAGAACCCGCCCGGTACGAGGGCCCGGCGCACCTCTGCGGCGAACTCGGTGCTCGTCAGATGGGCGGGGGTGCGGCGGCCGCCGAAGACGTCCGCGACGATCAGGTCGGCCCAGCCGTCGGGGATCTTCCGCAGGCCCTCCCGGGCGTCACCGGAGCGGACCCGGATGCGCCAGCCGCTCTCCAGCGGGAGTTCGCGGCGGACGAGCTGCACGAGCCGGGCGTCGAGTTCCACGATCTGCTGGGTGGACCGGGGGCGGGTCGCCGCGATGTAGCGGCCGAGGGTGAAGGCACCACCGCCCAGATGCACCGCGTGGACGGGCTTGCCGGGCGGCGCGACGAGATCGGCGACATGGCCGAACCGCCGCTGGTACTCGAAATCGAGAAAAGTGGGGTCGTCGAGGTCCACATGGGACTGGGGCGCGCCATTGACGACCAGGGTGCGCCCGCGCGGCCGGTCCCGGTCGGGAACGAGTTCGGCGACACCGCCGTCCACCTGTTCGGTGACCGGTTCGGCAGCACCGCCACGCCGCTTTCTCGCCATGCCCCCAGTATCGCCGGGGGCTCAGCGGCAGCGGTCGGCGGCCTCGATCATGCGGGCGGCCTCGCCCAGCGCGGCCCGGAGTACCTCCGGGTCGGTGACGTCCTCCTCGCCGCCCGGCGGCACCAGCCAGCCGGATCCGGCGACCGGCTCGCCGACCAGCGAGAGCCCGCGCCCCAGCGTCCTGGTGCACGCGCTGCCCGGCAGGTCCCAGCCGTCCGCGGTGCCGGGCGGCACCAGGAATCCCAGGGTGTCGCACGCGCCGTCGTGGAGCACGGGTCCGACACCCGGCTTCCCGAATCCGCGGCGCAGAATGTCCACCGCTTCGAGCCCCTGACGGGCGGGAACGGTGACGAGATCGGCATCCTGGGGTGAGTCGCTGATATCCACGCAGGCCTCCAACACGAGAAACCCCTCCTCCGGAGTGAGCCGCGTCGCTCTTCTCCGCGGTGTTCAACGCCCGAGTGCGTCAACGGCTACGGCGGCACGCCGCCGCAAAGGATGGCACTTCATGGCGGATCGTGCGTGAGATATCCGGTTTGTAGCCAAACACTGCGTATCAGCTCTGTCACAACCGGTACGGTCGTGCCTCGCCGACAGTCGCCCCGACAGGGCGACAGCACCGCCAGAAGAAGAGGGCTCGGCCATGGCGTTGCCACCACCGTCCTCACAGGTTCACCCCGCGCGGCGGCCGAACACGGCCTTCCGGCAGTTGCGCGGCCCGCTGTCACCGGGCGAGTTCGCCGCGGCCGTACGCCGCGCGGCCCGCGACATCGGGGAGCAGGTCTCGTGCGACGCCCGCTATATCGGGCGCGTCGAGTCCGGGGAGATCCGGTGCCCCAACTACGCCTATGAACGGGTGTTCCGGCACATGTTCCCCGGGCGCTCGCTCGGGGAGATGGGCTTCGCCCCGCGCGCCGCGGTGCGCGGCCGGAAGGCGCGCGGCGCGCCACCGCCCCCGAACGAACCAGCCACCACCTGCGAGGAGAGCGACGTGCTGCGTCGCGCATTCATGACCGGAGGCCCGGCCGCCATGGCGGCCTCGGTGGGCCTCGGCATCCCCCGTCCGCGCCGGCGCGCGGGAGAGACAGAAACAACGGCCGTCGAGGACGCCGTACGCCAGATCCGGCTGCTCGACGACCGGCACGGCGCGGACGGCCTGTACAGACGGGCCGCGCAACCGCTGCGCAATGCCTACGCCCTGCTCGACGCGGGCACCCGACATCAGTCGACCGCGGACCGATTGCACGGCGCCGCGGGCGAACTCGCCATCTCCGTCGGGTGGCTGGCGCACGACTCGGGCCGCTTCGACGACGCCCGCTCGCACTACGCCGAGGCTCTCGCGACGTCCCGGGTGTCGGGCGATCCCGCGCTGGAGGCCCACGCCTTCTGCAACACCGCCTTCCTCGCCCGCGACGCGGGCCGCCCCCGCGAGGCCATAAGAGCGGCACAGGCCGCGCAGCGCGCCGCCGCACAACTGCCCTCCGCCCGGCTCCGCTCCCTCCTCGCCCTCCGCGAAGCGGGGGGCTGGGCAGGTCTCGGCGACCGCCGGAGCTGCGAACAGACCCTCCTCCGCGCCCAGTCCCTCTTCGTCCGGGGCGCCTCGGACGCCGACCCGGAGTGGATGTCGTTCTTCGGAGAGGCCGAGTTGGAGGGGCTGGAGGCACAGTGCTGGTCGGCCCTGGGCGAGTGGCAGCGCGCGGCGGACCACGCACGCCGGGCGGTGGCACTCCAGGACGCCCATTTCGCCCGGAACACCGCCCTGTTCACCGCCGAGCTGGCGGGCAATCTGGCCCGCAGCGGCGAACCGGAGGAAGCGGCGAGCGCCGGGCAGCGCGTCCTCGGCCTGCTGGAACAGGTCCAGTCGTCCCGCATCCGCTCGATACTGGACAGCACGGCCCGCTTCCTCCGCCCCCACTCCCGCTCGGCCCCGGTAGCGGCCTTCCTGGAACAGCACGCCACGTCCTGACCCCACCCGGCCGAATGCCCCAGCACGCAGCGGACACGGCACCACAACGGGACAGATCCGAACGCCGACGATGCGGGCCGGATGAACACAAGGGTGCGGGGCCGGATGCACGAAGAGGGCGGTGCCACCGGCCCAGTGGTCCGGACGTCAAGGAGTGGGGCGCAGGGCCGGGTGAACGCAAGGGGGTGGGGGCGCAGGGGTGGGGGGTTGCGGGAGCGGGCGGGTTTTTTTTGGGCCCCCCGGGCCCGAAAAATAAGTTGCGGGGGCCCCCCCCCCCCCGCG
>NZ_JBIASV010000001.1:719067-823696 GCF_042891165.1 Streptomyces sp. NPDC001922
TTCTTTTCTTTTTTTTTTTTTGGGCCCCCCCCCCCTAATTAAAAATTTTGCCCCCCCCCCCCCCCCCCCCGCCCCCCCCACCCCCGAAACCCACCCCACACCCGCACCCACACAACCGAGGCCCGCACAAACGAACCGCAGGACCCCAAGCGCGCCGCACGGCGCTACCGCACGCCACCCCCAAGATCAAGGTGCCCCGTCTCGTTCCACGCCTCGATCGCCGTCTCCCCGTACGCCCACCCCAGAATCGACAGCGACGTCGGATTCAGCTTGATCCGCGCCCCGAACGACACGTCCTCCCCCAGCCAGCGCGCCGCCAGCGCCCGCAGAATGTGCCCGTGCGCGAAGACCAGCACATCGCGGTCTGCCGAGCGTGCCCACTCCACCACCGCGTCCGCCCGCCGGGCGAGCTGCTCCAGGGTCTCCCCGTCCTGTACGCCGTCGCGCCAGATGAACCAGCCCGGCCGCTGTGCCTGGATCTCGGTCCCGGTCAGGCCCTCGTACGCGCCGTAGTCCCATTCCATCAGCGCGTCGAACGGCTCGGCACGGTCCCCGAAGCCGGCCAGCTCGCAGGTCTCGGCCGCCCGGACCAGGGGGCTGGTGCGGATCTCCGCGTCGGGGAGCCCGTTGAACGGGGCCCGGTGCAGGCGCTCCCCCAGGAGCTTCGCGCCGCGCCGCCCCTCCTCCAGGAGCGGGATGTCGGTCCGCCCGGTGTGTCTGCCGGACAGTGACCATTCCGTCTGCCCGTGCCGTGCCAGCAGGATGCGGGGAGCCATAGCGGACCTCTCGCCGTGTTGCGTCGTGCGCGCCTGCCGCACGGCACCCGCCCGCCGCGGCCCGGCCGGTCGGCCCGCCGGCCGTCGGCCGGTCCCGCCCGGCCTGCCGCGCCGCTCCGACCCGTACCGACCCGCCGGCCCGAATCCGCCCCGCCGAGCCCGTACGCGCCGGTGCGAGCCCATACGAGCCAGAGCGAGCCCGTACGCGCCGGTGCGAACCCGTACGAGCCGCCGGGCCCGTAGGGGCCCGCCGCGCCCGCGCGGCCGCCGTGCAGGTGATGCCCGTGCGACAGGTGTGACCTGTCGTCTCCATCATCACGCAGATGTTCGGGAAGCAACCCGCCGGGCGGACTCCACGTCTTCCCGCCCGGACGGCCGGACAGGGGACGGCCGGGGCCCGAAGGGCATCCGAACGGCGGGCGAAGCAGGGGGCGTGCGGCACCGGGGGCAGTGTGCCGACAGATTCACGTACACCGTACAGTTGAACGAGCGCCTCGGTGCCGTCCCAAGACTTGGAGAGCGTCCGCATGCCAGCGACCGCACCCGCGCACCACACAGCGGAGAGCCACCCCAGCCGGCCCCGCTGGTGGACCGAACTGCCGCTGGTGATCGTGGTGTACGCCGTGTACTCGGCGGGACGGCTGCTGGCCCGGGGGGACGCCACCACGGCCGTCGATCACGGACTGGCGATTCTCCGCTTCGAGCAGCGGTGGGGCCTGAACGCGGAGCACCCGCTCAACCGGATCTTCACCGCGCACGCCTGGGTGGGCATACCCGCCGACTTCGCGTACGCCACGCTGCACTACCTGGTGACCCCCGCGATCCTGATATGGCTGTGGCGGCGCCGCCCGGCGAGCTACCGCGCCGCCCGCGGCTGGCTGATGGGCTCCACCCTGCTCGGCCTGATCGGCTTCACCCTCCTTCCGACCTGCCCGCCCCGCCTCCTCGAGGCGGGGCACGGTTTTGTGGACACCATGGCGCAGTACAGCGCGTACGGCTGGTGGGGCGGGGCGGCGAGTGCGCCCCGCGGGCTGGGCAGCCTCACCAACCAGTTCGCGGCGATGCCGAGTCTCCACGTCGGCTGGTCGCTGTGGTGCGGGGTGATGCTCTGGCGGCACGGCCGCGGAACGGCGGCCCGGGTGGCCGGCATCGCCTATCCCCTGCTCACCACGCTGGTGGTGATGGGCACCGCGAACCACTACTTCCTCGACGCCGTCGCGGGTGCGGCGGTCATGGGGGCCGGGCTGCTGCTGACGCCGCCGGTGCTCCGGCTCGTCGACCGGGCCCGGGAGCGCGCCGGTCTCCGTCCCGCTCCCGGGGCGGCGGTGGCCGCCCGTTCCACGGCGCCGGCGGGGGCCCGTACCGCCATCCCGCGCCCCGCCGCTGCATCGAACTCCACCACTTCGCCGAGCCTCATCACCTCGCCCGGCCCCACCACTGCGCCCGGCCCCACCACTTCGCCGAGCGCCACCACTTCCCCGAATCCGGCCGTCCCGGAAAGCGGAACCGCGACGACTGTCGGTGGCGGATGCGAGACTTCGGCGGGTGAACGGATCCCTCGACAGCCGAGCCGTGGCGGCCGCCCCGACGGCGCCGCCACCGCAGGCCCTGCCACAGCCGGGGACGGCACTCCGGCAGCGGCTCGCTGAGCTGCGCGGACCCTCCGCGGCACCGCAGCCGCTCGACGCCCGTGCCCTCGCCGCGCTCGCGGCCAACCCGGGCTGCCGTCGGCGTGCTCTGCTCGACGGCGCCGGGGTGAACAAGGCCGCCCTGGCGCGTGCCCTGGGCTCCCCGGCGACGTTCGGCCAGTCCCAGTTCGCCTTCGTCCGCGGCAACGCCTTCGAGGCGCGCGTCGGGGCGGACAGCGGTGCGGAGCTGATGCGGCTGGTGCACGACCGCCTCGGCGGCCCCGGGGCCCCGCCCGCGCCGGACGAGGTGGACGTACCCGATCTGACGGCGGCGGGCCCCGAGGGCCGGGCCGCCCGCACCAGGTTCGCCCTGGCGGAGGCGACGTCGGCCGGACGCTGGGCGCTGCTGTTCCACCCCATGGTGCCGCTGGACGTGGCCGGTTCCCCCGTCCATCTGGAACCGGACGCCGTGGTGGTGCACCCGGACGGGCGGTGGACGGTGGTGGAGGTCAAGTCCTTCCCCGTGGTGGACGGTGCGGCGGACGCGGCGAAGGTCGGCGCCGCCGCCCGGCAGGCCGCGGTGTACGTGCTGGCGCTGGAGCGGCTGGCCGGAGGGATGGCCGCGACCACGGCCGCTGGAACCCCGGCCCCGGGCGTCCGGCACACCGTGCTGCTGGTCTGCCCCAAGGACTTCTCCAACCTGCCGGTCGCCGAGCCGGTGGACGTCCGCAAGCAGCTGTCCGTCACCCGGCGCCAGCTCACCCGGCTCACCCGGATCGAGGAGATCGCGGCGGCGCTGCCGGAGGGCACCACGTTCGACCTGCGGCTCGCGGACGACGGCAGCACGCCCACCCGGCCCGCGGAGGAGCTGACGGAGGCGGTCGAAGCGGTCGGGGCGACGTACGCCCCCGAGTGCCTGGCCGCCTGTGAACTGGCCTTCCACTGCCGCTCCCGGGCCCGGGCCGAGGGCGCGGTGGAGACGCTGGGCCGCGGGGTCCGGGGCGAGCTGGGCGGCCTCTCCACGGTGGAGAGCGTGCTGGCGGCGGCCCTCGGCGAGCCCGGCCCGCTGCCGGCGGCGTACGGGGAGGACGGGCCGGAACCGGCGACCGGTGAACCGGAAGCCGACGCCCCGGAGACCACAGCCCCGGAGACCGGCGCCCCCGAGGCCACACCCCCGGAAACCGGCGCCCCGGAAGCGGAGACCGGCACCCCGGAAACCGCGGCCCCCGAGACCGAGGACCCGGCCGTCGAAGCGCTCCGCAGAGCCGCGGCCCTGCGCGCCGAGGCGCTGGCCGGTTTCGAGCCGGCCGCCGGGTTCGAGCCGTCCGGACGCAAGGGGGAGGTCCCGTGTCGTTGATCGCCACCCTGGCCCGGCTGGAAGCCGTACGGTCGGGGCGCGCCCAGCCGGGCGCCACCGTGCTGCACCGTCATCTCTCCGCCCGGCCCCTCGTCTTCGTCCCGCTCACCACCGCGGGTGAGGCGGGCGCTCCGCTGGGGGCACTGGTCGGCACCGACCGGGACGCGCCGCGGCTGCTCGTGGTGGCCCAGCCGCGCGACCGGAATCTGCGGTTCGCGTTCCTCGCGGAGCTGGCGGAGGCGGTGCTGCCGCACATCGACGCGTACGCGGACGACGTGGAGACCGAGCAGCGCAAGGAGACCGACCCGGAGACCGGCAAGCGGGTGCCGGTCGAGGTCGAGCTGTGCGCGGACGCCCCGCAGCTGCTGGTGCCGAGCACAGCGGGGGTGGAGTTCGTCCGGCTGCTGGGGCGGTCCATGCGGTTCCGCCGCACCGCCGAGCAGGCCCCGGACACGCCCCATCCGGCGCCCGCCCGGGTGCCGCTGCTCGGCCGCTGGCTGACGCACTACGGCGAGCGGTCCCGGGTGCCCGGGTCCTCGCTGCTGCTGTCGATGACGGAGCTGCTGGGCCGGCACTGGGCGACCGGTCAGAGCAACCTGGAGGACCAGCATCTGGGCTCCCTCCTGGCCTGGATCGACCCGCCGGACGGCGAGTCGGGGGCGGAGGCCGCGCTCCGGGCCGAGCTGGCGCGCGACGCGGACGGGCTGCTGCGGTGCCCACCGGCCGGTCCGGCCACCGACCCGGTGTTCGACAACACGCTGCTGGCCCCGGCCATGTCCCGGTTCGACGCGGCGCGTTCGGGGACGGCGGGCGCCGCGGCCGGCCCGCGGGCCGTCGCCGCCGCGGAGGCCGAGATCCGCGAGCTGGTCGCCGCTCAGCTGCGCCCCACCTGGGACGCCCTGTGGCACGGGGTGGACCTGCTCCGCGCACTGCCCCCGGGCGGCCATGTCGCGGACCGGTGGAAGCGCGACCGCTGGTCGTTCACCGGCCACCGGGACCGGGTCCGCGCCGGTGAACCGCCGCAGCCGAAGCGGGACGACGCGGTGACGGCCGCGCAGAAGCTCGCCACCCGGGAGACCGCGCAGGCCCAGCTCGACGCGCAGGAGGCGCTGGACGACCCGTTGGTCATGGCGAGCCGCCGGCTGGCCGGGGAAGCCTTCGCGGGAGAGGTCACGGAGGTGGTGATGGCGTACAGCGAGGCGAAGGTCCCGCGGCCGCGCCCGCTGGTGACGGTGCGCACGGAGGACCGGCCGCATCTGGCCGAGTCGGCGAAGGTGTACCGGGCGCTGGCCGACGGCCGGACGCAGCCGGCGGAGTTCGTCTCCTACGCGCCCGACGGGCTGGTCGTCCGGCTGACGGGCGGGATGGGCCGGGGCAAGGTCCCGGAGCCGGGTTCGGTGCCGGAGAACGGCGACCGGGTGTGCTGGACGCTGTTCGAACATGCGCCGCGCGGCGGGCCGGAGCTGCCCGACCCGGAGGAGACGCCGTGGACGCACGGCGGGCCACCCGGCTCTCCGGCCGTGGCCGAAGCCCCCGACCCGGTGACCGATGAGGATCTGCTGTGAGCGACGACCCGACGGGCCGGTGGGCCCGGGACGGCCGGGTGCCGAACGCCCGCGTACCGAACGGCCGCGTACCGAACGACCCTGTCCGGAACGGCCGGGCACCGCATGCCCCGGATCCGGACGGCCCTCATCCGGACGGCCCGGAGCGGGACGACCGTCGCCCGGGCCACGAGGCGGTGCCGGGCGGCCCCGGTGGCGACCGCGGCACCGGCGGCCCGTACGACGACCACGGCCCCGGCGGCCAGTACGACGGCGGCGGTGCCGGTGGCTCCGGTCCCGGCGGCAGCCCGGCCGGCGACGGGCCGTTCGATCCGGGAGCCGCCGCGGCCCGGGCGACCGACGCGATCCTGCACGCCACCCTGCACGGCACGCACCGCGGCGTGGTCGTCGACTCGCCCCCGGGAGCCGGGAAGTCGACCCTCGTGGTGCGGGCCGCCCGCGAACTGGCCGCCGCCGGGCGCCCACTGATGGTGGTGGCGCAGACCAACGCCCAGGTGGACGACCTGGTGGACCGGCTGGCCACCGCCGACCCGGACCTCCCGGTCGGCCGGCTGCACAGCAGCGACCCGAAGGCGTACGACCCGGTCCTCGACCGGCACCCGTCCGTCCGCACCTCCGCCAAGGCCGCCGACCTGGCCGGACTCGACGTCGTGATCTCGACCGCCGCGAAGTGGGCGCACACCGGGAACGTCGAGCCGTGGCAGCACGCCATCGTGGACGAGGCCTACCAGATGCGGTCGGACGCGCTGCTGGCCGTGGCCGGCCTGTTCGAACGGGCGCTGTTCGTCGGCGACCCGGGGCAGCTCGACCCGTTCAGCGTGGTGGGCGCCGAGCAGTGGGCGGGCCTCTCGTACGACCCGTCGGCCAGTGCGGTCACCACCCTGCTGGCCCACAACCCCGATCTGCCGCAGCACCGGCTGCCGGTGTCGTGGCGGCTGCCCGCGTCCGCCGCGCCGCTGGTCTCCGACGCGTTCTACCCGTACACGCGCTTCCGCAGCGGCACCGGGCACGGCGACCGCCGGCTGGCGTTCGGGGTGCGGTCGGACGGTTCGGCGGCGGACCGGGTGCTGGACGAGGCCGCCGAGTCCGGCTGGGGGCTGCTGGAGCTGCCCGCCCGGCGGACGCCCCGGACGGATCCGGAAGCGGTCGGGGCGGTGGCGCAGGTGGTGCGGCGGCTGCTGGACCGGGGCGGAGCAGCGACGAGTGAGCGCTCCCCGGAGCCGGTGCCGCTGACGGCGGACCGCGTCGCGGTCGGCACCGCCCACCGCGACCAGGCTGCGGCCGTCCGGGCGGCGCTGGCCGGGCTCGGGGTGTCCGGGGTGGCGGTGGACACCGCGAACCGGCTGCAGGGCCGGGAGTTCGATGTCACGGTGGTCCTCCACCCGCTGTCGGGCCGGCCGGACGCCACGGCGTTCCATCTGGAGACGGGGCGGCTGTGCGTGCTGGCCTCGCGCCACCGCCACGCGTGCATCGTGGTGTGCCGGGCCGGGGTGGCGGAACTCCTGGACGAGCACCCGTCGACGGAGCCCGTCCAGCTCGGCGTGACGGTGAAGTTCCCCGACGGCTGGGAGGCGAACCACGCGGTGCTGTCGCACCTCACGGAGCACCGGGTGCGCTGGCGTCCCTGAACGGACGCCTCGCCGGGTCCGGCACGCTGCCCGGCGGCGCGGGGCTGCACGGGGAACCGGGGACGACGGGGGGCGACGGGGGTGACAGGGGCGAGGGGGTCCGGGGAGCGCCGCGCCCCAGGTGTCCGGGTGCAGGTGTCCGGGCCCCAGGTGTCCGGGTCCAAGGGTGCCCGGGGCCCGGTGCCGGGTACAGGACAGGGGGCTGCGAGTGCCGGGCCGCGCTCGCCGACAGCCCGCGGAAGGCACCTCGGGGCCGCCGGGAAGCACCTGCGGACGTCTTGCCGGACGCGGGACAATGGAGAACAGCGAATGTCTCATTCGGGAGAACGGCGGAGGTAGTTCCATGTCGGAGCCGGGGTCGGCTCACCACCAGACGGACGACGCCAAACGACGGCTGCGCCCCGCGGCACTGCTCTTCGAGCCCGCGGAGGTGGCCGAGGACGACGAGCACTTCTTCGACCTGGAGTCGATCGACGACCCCAAGGAGCTGCTGGGCCGGTCGACGGAGCTGACGCTGGCGTTCCGGGAGGCCGCCGACCGGGCGACCGAGTACCAGGCGATCGCCGCGGCGCAGCTCGCGGACCCCCAGCGCTTCGACAGACTTCCCGTGTCCGCCATCGCGGAGCGGGCGGACTGGAGCGAGGACTACGCGGTGCGCATGATCGAGTTCGGTCGCGATCTGCTGCGCAACGGCGGTTCGGCCGCTCCCTGACCCGCCGGACCGCGCCGCCTCCCCGCACTCACCGCACGACGCGCCGTCTGCACTGGTCATGCCGTCTGCACTGGTCATGCGGTCTGCACTGGTCATGGGCGTGAACAGCACCGACGGCAGCACGCTCCGACGCCCAGGACCGGCGCGCGGTGCCGCACGGCGAACGGTTCCAGGGCCGCCGACGGCCGCACCCGGCCGTCGGCATATGCGGGCGGGAAGGTACCCCACCCCTCCTCACCTTGTCCCCGTTTCTGCTATTCACCGGAGTCGGAGCATCCAAGTCCGGTACTTGTTTGTTTATGAACGACTGGCAGCGGGACAGCTGGCACTTCGACGCCGACCGGCGCCCGGACGTCTCCGACGCCAGCGCCCCGGAGCAGGGCCCCGCGGAGCCCGGACCGGAGTCCGCCTCCGGCTCCCCCGCGGCCGGGCACGGCGCCGCCCCCACGGCGGGGACGCGTCCGGCGGCGGGCCCGCGCCGGACCACCGCCGACCGGGTGACGAGCGCCGGCGCCCAGTGGCTGGTGTCCGCCGACCCGGCCCCGCACCGCCTGCTCGCCCGCTGGTCACGCCACCCCACCGCACCCGGCGTCCTGCCCTGCGGCACCGCGTTCGACGTGATCAACGTCCCGGCGGTCTTCGGCCGCCGCATGCTGGACCGGCTCTGGTCCGAGGGCCCGGGCACCGGACCGGTGTCGGTGCACCGCAGCCGGATGCTGATCTTCGCCGCGACCGGCACCGCCCGCCGGCTGCCCGAGCTGCTCGGCGGTGCGGCCCGGAGCCGCGCCGTGCCGCCGCTGCTGTTCCACGGCGCGGGCGACGCGGTGGCGGTGCCGCCGCCCGCCGGACCGCCGCGGAACGCCGGCCCGGAGTGGACGGAGCGGGGGATATCCCGCTGGCTGGTCGCCCCGGAGGTCCGGCACCCCTGGCTGCCGGGGCCGGAGATCCTGCTCCGGGCCGTCGTCCATGCAGCTCGGAGCTGCTGCGCCGGTGCGGACGAGCGCGGCGGAGCGGCAGAATCCGCCCTGGCCCCGGGCTGAGGCTTATCGATTTTTGATCCCCCGGATCCGGATGCTAATGTCTTCCACGTCAGGCGCCGCTAGCTCAGTTGGTTAGAGCAGCTGACTCTTAATCAGCGGGTCCGGGGTTCGAGTCCCTGGCGGCGCACTTACGGTTACACCGTTGACCTGGGCTTCCTCGCTCGCGAGGGAGCCTTTCGTCATTCTCGGGACAGGCCATCCTCGGGCACGGGTCACCCTCGGACACGGGTCACCCTCGGACACGGGTCGCCGCCGGACAAGGGGCGCTTCGGGCCCCGGATCACTCTCAGGCTCGGATCGCCCTCGGGCACGCGTCCACGCCTCGTCCGCCGGGCCCTGCCCACCCCGCCCCACACCCCAGCGGCTCCGCCCTCAGGGCCGGGTCACCTTGACCGTCCACCGGCCGCTGCTGTCCGTACCCAGCACCTCCACCGCGACCCCGCTGGCCCGGTCGGTCATCCGCTCCCCCACGCCGAGCGGCGCGTCCGCCAGGGGCGGGTAGACCGAGGACTCCCGGCAGGCGCTCGTCCGGGGATGGCCGTCGAGCACCTCCATCGGGCCGCCGCCGGAGGCGGCACCGCTGCGCACCCGGTAGACCAGCACGCCCCTGGTGCACGTCCCGGAGTCGTTCCCCCGGTTCTCGCGGACCTCGAGCGCGAGCGCGGCCGCCTCCCCGGTCCGGACGACCAGGAGCCGCTCGCCGTCGTCCGCACCGGGCGCGGCGGCCGGGGCGGTGAGCGGGGTGAGGCTGTGGAGGCTCGTGCCGCCCCGCCGGACGCAGCCGACCTGATGCCGGTCGAGCCAGCCCAGCTTCCACTTGTGCCAGCCGAACGGTTCGGGCGCGAGCCCGAACTGGCTGCCCATGAGGTCCCAGTCGCCGACGTGGGTGTCCCAGTCGCCCTTGCCGTCCTGGGGCCGCTTGTAGAGGTCGGGCAGGTCGAAGACGTGGCCGGTCTCGTGGGCCAGCACATTGCGGTCCGGGGGGTGCTGCTCGAAGACGGTGACGATCCGGCGCAGGGCCGACCCGTCGGCCAGCAGCGGACGGGCGAAGTTCACGACCTTGGTGGCGTCGGAGTCCACCCCGGGGGCGTCGGGATCGGCGATCAGATACACGATGTCGTACCGGGAGAAGTCCACCCGGCTGTCGGCGGCCTTGACGGCGTCACTGAGGTACTTGGTCCGCAGACCCGGGTCCCAGTCCCGTTCTATCCCATACGCGCCGGACGCGCGCGGCATCTTCACCCAGGTGCGCACCGGGTGGGCGCGGAGCTCGAAACGCCCGTACGACGCGCGGCGGAAGAAGCCGGAGGTGTCGGGGAAGTAGTCGGCGGCCAGTTCGTCGGGGGTGGCGTCCGGGGCGGAGTCGGGGAAGGACAGGAACACCATGACCGCGTCGAGACGGCCCTGCGGCCTGGAGTAGGCGGCGTTCCAGGAGTCGACCCCCTCGGAGTGGTGCGCTCCGGTCCGTGCGAGCGCGCACGGGCCCGCCGCCGAATCGGCCGATGCGGGGCCCGCGACGAGCGAGGTGGCGATCATCGCCGTGAGGGAGGTGAACGCGGCCGCGAGGCTGCGCAGCCGCGACCGTTCCACTCCCCCGGGTGTCTGCGGACGCGGCACGTCGACCTCCCCGAGCGGAATCGGAACTCCTCATCCACCCTGTGGGGGTTCATGCCTATATGTCCTGTTCCGGTGGCCCGGTCGAGTGATCGGGAGGACGCCTCCCCGTGTCACTGACAGTCACAGAAGGTCATTGAGAGAACAGGGGCGTTCAAAGTCGCGCAGGAATGGTCGGGACGGCCGCCACGGGTGCCCGGAATCACGGTTGCCTTACTGGAACGCCCCTCCCACCGGCCTCTATGATCGCCACATTTCCAGCGCGGATTCCTCCTTGAGCGGTCGTCCGCCGCCGGCCGGACCACCTCTGCGTGATCTGTACGAGACGAGTGCCCTGAGGGAGCGAGCGGTGAGCGAATCCCCCGACGGGCCGGGCCACGGGCCCGGCATCACGGTGCCGACGGTCACGGAACGTAGTGCGACGGGCCGCCGGTCCCGTACGGAACCCGGGGTCGGCAGGCCCGCATCGGAAGTACGTGATCTGCAGGCCGCGTTCAACGCCGCGCAGCTCGCCATGGCGGTCGTCGACCGCGAGGGCAAGGTGATCAGCGCCAACCAGGCGCTCGGGACCCTGCTCGGCGCCGAACCCGCCCGGCTCACCGACGAGCCCGCCGCCGACCTCGTCGGCCTGGGCCAGGACTCCCGCACCTGGGCCGCGTACTGCGAAGTGCTGCGCGGGCGCAGCGAACGCCTCCGCTGCACCCAGCGGCTCAAGAGCCCGGACGGGCAGTCGGTCTGGGCGGATGTGACGGTCGCGCCGCTGGCCGACAGCCGCAGCGTGCTGATGTCGGTCGCGGACATCAGCGACCGCCGCGATCTCCAGGCCCGCCTGCGCCATCTGCAGATGCACGACCCGGTGACCCGGCTGCCCAATCGCGCGCTGTTCTTCGAGCGGCTCGCCGCGGCGCTGGACACCTCGGTCCATCCGCGCGGCAGCACCGGCCGGATCGGGCTCTGCTATCTCGACCTCGACGGCTTCAAGGCGGTCAACGACACCCTCGGGCACCGGGTGGGCGACCAGTTGCTGAGCGCCGTCGCCCAGCGGCTGGCGCACTGCGCGGACCAGGCCGGCTACGGGCGGCGCGGCGGGCACCTGGTGGCCCGGCTCGGCGGTGACGAGTTCGCGCTGCTGGTCGAGGACTCCACCGGGACCGAGCAGCTGTCGGCGCTCGCCGGGTCCGTACTGGCCACCCTGCAGAGGCCGTTCGAGCTGGCCGGGCAGCGCCTGTCCATCTCGGCGAGCATCGGCGTCGTCGAGCGGATCGCGGCGGGGACGACGGCGACGGCCCTGATGCAGGCCGCCGACACCACGCTGTACTGGGCCAAGGCGGACGGCAAGGCCCGCTGGACCCTGTTCGACCCCGAGCGCAACGCCCACCGGATGACGCGGCAGGCGCTGGCGAGCACCTTGCGACCGGCCGTGGAGCACGGTGAGTTCACCCTGGAGTACCAGCCGCTGGTCGGCCTCGGCGACGGGTCGGTGCGCGGGGTGGAGGCACTGGTGCGGTGGCGTCACCCGCAGTTCGGCACGCTCGCGCCGAATCGGTTCATCGGACTGGCCGAGGAGGACGGCTCCATCGTCGAACTCGGCCGCTGGGTGCTGGAGACCGCCTGCCGGCAGGCGCGCCGGTGGCAGCTGCAGCACCCCGACGCCCCGGTCTTCGTCAGCGTCAACGTGGCCGTGCGGCAGGTGTGGGACTCGGACCTGGTGGCGGACGTCGCCGGAATCCTGGAGAACACCGGACTGCCGCCCGAGCTCCTGCAGTTGGAGCTGACCGAGTCCGCCGTCATGGGATCGGCCGGCCGGCCGCTCCAGGCCCTGCAGGCGCTCAGCGACATGGGGGTCTCGATCGCCATCGACGACTTCGGGACCGGCTACTCGAACCTCGCCTATCTGAGCCGGCTGCCCGTCTCCACGCTGAAGTTGGACGGATCGTTCGTGCAGGGCTTCCGGGACGAGGAGCACCCGAATCCGGCCGACGAGACCATCGTCGAGGCCCTGGTGCAGCTCGCGCACCGGCTGGGGCTGACCGTGACCGCCGAGTGCGTGGAGAGCGCCGAACAGGCGGACCGGCTGCGGCGCATCGGCTGCGACACCGGGCAGGGGTGGTTCTACTCCCGCCCGGTGCCGGCGGACCGGGTGTCGGCGCTGCTGGGTCCCCACCCCGCCCCCTGACCCCTCCCGTTCCGTTGCCGGTTCTGCCGCCGTCGGTCCGCCGAGGACGGCGGCGGGTGTCAGCCTTCTGTGCCGGGGAGTCCGTAGGCCTCGGCGATCAGTTCGTAGGAACGCAGCCGCACCTGGGCGCCGTGCGCATTGCTCGTGATCATCAGCTCGTCGGCGCCGGTCCGCTTGACCAGGCCGTCGAGTCCGTCGCGTACGGCGTCGGCCGTACCGTGCACGACGTTCCGCAGCCAGCTGTCGGCGAACTCCTGCTCCAGCGCGCTGAACTCATGGGCCTCGGCCTCTTCCGGTGACGGGATGAGCCCCGGTCGTCCGGTGCGCAGCCGGACCATGGAGAGGGCACCGGTCAGCACCTGTCGGCGGGCCTCCTTCTCGTCCTCCGCCGCGAGCGCCGAGACACCGATGAGCGCATACGGCTCGTCGAGCGTCGCGGACGGGCGGAAGGACTCACGGTAGAGATCGAGCGCGGGAATCGTATGGGCGGCGGAGAAGTGGTGGGCGAAGGCGAACGGCAGCCCGAGCACCCCGGCGAGCCGGGCACTGAACCCACTGGAGCCGAGGAGCCAGACGGGCGGCCTCGCCGGGGACTGCACCCCGCCGGCGACCGTGCCCTGGACCGGTCCGGGCACGGCGTGAATGCGGCGGTAGGGGTGGCCGTCGGGGAAGTCGTCGTCCAGGAAGCGGGTCAGTTCGGCCAACTGCTGGGGGAAGTCCTCGGCTCCTTCGTTCAGCCGGTCCGTGCGGCGCAGGGCGGCGGCCGTCGCCCCGTCGGTCCCCGGTGCGCGGCCCAGCCCGAGGTCGATCCGTCCCGGTGCCAGGGCTTCCAGGGTGCCGAACTGTTCGGCGATGACCAGCGGAGCGTGGTTGGGCAGCATGACTCCACCGGAGCCGAGGCGGATCCGCTCGGTGTGCGCGGCGAGGTGGGCGAGGATCACCGCGGGGGAGGAACTGGCCACTCCGGGCATGGAGTGGTGCTCCGCGACCCAGAACCGGTGGTAGCCGAGCCGCTCCGCGCCCCGCGCCAGTTCCACTCCGGCGCGCAGCGCGTCGGTCGCGGTCCGGCCACTGCCGACGGTGGCGAGGTCGAGAACGGACAGCGGAACCGGTGCGGTCCCGGCTGCCCCGGCGCGGATGCTGTCGTGCTGCTCGGCCATGCCTGGCCCGCCTCCCTGGTTGGTCTGCCTGCGACGCAGGCAGCAACCGGAGACACTCTCCGCTTATTCCCGGGTCCGGGTCCGGGTCCGGGGTTCCTGGGCGCTGGGCCCTGGGCGCTGGGCCCTGGGCCGCCGGCGTTCCCGAAGCGCCCGAGACGCTCACGGCTCCGCGGCTCACCCGGGGATCGGCGTGCGGCTCCCCGCTTCGGCCGTGAACAAGGTCCCGAGGTCCGGGCGGAGCACGGTCCGGTCGAGCAGGCGCAGCCCCTCCCAGACGGTGACCTGGTTGGCGGTGAGCACTGGCTTGCCCAGCTCGGCCTCGAGCTCGCTGAGGTGGGCGGCGGTGTGGAGGGCGGTGTCCGGGAGGAGGACCGCCTGGGCCTCGGGGTGGTCGCCCGCCCGGGCGAGCGCCAGCACTTCGTCACGCTCCCAGGTGCCGACCTCGGCCGCGGTGATGATGCCGCTGCCGCGCATGGCGACGACTTCCGTGCCGGCCGCCTTGAGGAACGCCATGAAGTGCTCGGCGACGTCCTCCGGGTAGGTCGCCGCGATGGCCACCCGGTCGGCACCGACGGCGCGGATGGCACGGGCGAAGGCGAAGGAGGTGCTGGAGGCGGGGAGGCCCGCGGTGCGGGAGAGCTCACGCACCTGTGCCTGGGCGCCCTCCCAGCCGAAGACGAAGCTGGCACTGGTGCAGGCCCAGACGACGGCCTGGGCTCCCCGGGCCTTCAGCTCCTCGACCCCGGCGGCGAGCCGCCCGGCCGACCCCATCTCCAACAGGGCGTCGACCCGGTGGGCGTCCTCGCCGATGTCCGTGTGGACCAGGGGGAGCCGGACGCCCGCCGACAGCATGGACTCCAGCCGGGGGTAGTCGTCCTCGGCCGAGTATCCCGGGTACAGGAAGCCGACTGCCGCTCCGGGCGCTGCTTCCTCCGATGCCCGCATCGTCGCCGCGTCTGTCATCTCCACCTCCGTGTCATGTTCCATGCGCTTCTTGTCGAGCTGCCTTCTCTTCGAGCTGCGCCGCCCTTTCGAGCAGCGCTGTTCCTCCTCCGGCCCGACCGGCACTTCCCACCCGGACCGGACGGCGCCCACGTGGCGCCGGCCGCCGTGCGTTGCGCGGACGGCTCCCGTGCAACTGCTCTGATGGCACCGGCGGGCTCCGTGGTGTTCCGCCCGTGCCGTCTTCGGTCGGCCTTCACCCCTGCGGGTGAGCGGGAGCCCGGCCGCCGCCGCGCCGCTCCCGGCCCGCCCGGCGCCGCACCCGGGACACACCGGCCCGGGACGCACCGCACCCGGGACACACCCGCCGGGCCCCGCCGCCCAGGGCGACCCGCCCGCCGCGAGCCACCCGGCCGGGCGGGCCGCCGGAGCCCAGGGTCCCGGTGCCTCACCCGAGCGCGGGCCCGCCCGGCTCGTCCGGGTACAGCGGCGGTTCCGGACCGTCCCCGGCGTCGCCCGCGTCCGGCTGGACCGCGGGGGCCGCGAAGGCCGCCTCCGGCTCCGGCCGTTCCGTCGAGTACGTCGGCCCCGGCAGGGAGCCCGGACGGACCGGCGGGTACTCCGGCTGGGACGCCATGGCCGCCGGACCGCGTCTGGCCACCGGGTCCAGCAGCGCCTGGTACGGGCCGACCGCCTGTTCCCCGATCCGGGCCAGGGCCGCCCACATGGTCACCTGGTTCGCCGACAGCACCGGCATGCGCAGCTCCGCCTCGAGCTGCGGGATCACGTCGTACGTCGGGAGGTTGGTGCAGCTGATGAAGAGCGCGTCCGCCGAGCCCACCACCGCCTGCCGCGCCATGTCCACCACATCGCGGTACGGCACCTTCCAGATGTGCCGGGTCAGTCCGAGGTACGCGCGCCCGGTGACCGAGACACCGCCCTCGGCGAGGTAGTCCTCCAGGGAGGCGGTCACCGACCTGGTGTACGGGGTGACCAGGGCGATGCGCCGGGCGCCGATCTCCCGCAGGGCGGCGAGCAGGGCACCCGAGGTGGTGAGCGCCGGGAGCTCCCCGGACTGCTCCATGGCCGCGCACATCCCGCGCTCCCCGGCCATTCCGCCGACGAAGCTGCCCGATGTGCAGGCGTAGGCGACGACCTCCGGGGCGACCGCGCACAGGGCCTGCACCGCTTCGCGCAGGGTCTCGTGCTCGCTCACCATCCGGGCCAGGTCGAGACTGACCTCGACCGGCACAAAAGGCGTCCGCGTGAGGTACAGCGACACGTCGTCGGGCACCCAACGCCACAATTCTCGATCAAGAGCGAAATCGAACGGCGCTACGACACCCACACCACGCTGTGGCTGCGGACCACCCAGAAAGGAGACGTCCATTTCGAGCCCCAATACACAACGGAGGGCTGGCACGATGGCAGAAAGAAAACGAAAGCCGGAACACGCCGGGACGCCGGGACAGAAGTCGGGCAGATGCCCGTGTTGACGAAGGTAGTTTCCGCTCCCTAGCGTGGTCAATCCTCGGTTTCTCCGGCTTCTCGTCGACCTTCCGAATCAGCCAAGCGGACCTACGTTGCGAAATGGTTTCCCGCCCATGTCCGAGCGCACCCTTCTCGTATTCGGCACCGATCCCGAGCCCCGGCTGGACCGGCTGACCGGACGCGTCCGCATCGTGACCAGCGACGAGCAGTCCCTTCCCGAGCTGCTGCCGACCGCGGACGCACTTCTCGTCTGGGACTTCACCTCCGACGCGGTGCGCGCCGCCTGGCCGGGCGGCGGCCCCCGGCCGGGCTGGGTGCACACCGCGAGCGCCGGCGTCGACCGGCTGCTCTGCCCCGAGCTGGCCGGCTCGGACACCGTGCTGACCAATGCCCGCGGGGTCTTCGAGCAGCCGATCGCCGAGTACGTCGCCGGCCTCGTCATCGCCATGGCCAAGGATTTTCCGGGCAGTTGGGAGCTCCAGCGGCAGCGGCGCTGGAAGCACCGGGAGACCATGCGGGTGGCCGGAAGCCGTGCGGTCGTCGTCGGTTCCGGGCCGATCGGCCGGGCCATCGGCCGGACCCTGACGGCGCTGGGGGTCGGCACGGACCTGGTGGGCCGGACGGCGCGCGAGGACGATCCCGAGTTCGGCCGGGTGCACGGCAGCGCCGCCCTGGACGGTCTGCTGCCGTCGGCCGACTGGGTGGTCTGTGCGGCGCCCCTGACGGATGCCACCCGGGGCATGTTCCACGCGTCCGTATTCGGTCGGATGAAGCCGTCGGCCCGGTTCATCAATGTCGGCCGCGGGCCGATGGTGGTGGAGAAGGATCTGATCGACGCTTTGCTGGCACGGACCATCAGCGGCGCGGCCCTGGATGTCTTCGAGGAGGAGCCGCTGCCCACCGACAGCCGGGTCTGGGATGTGCCGGGTCTGTTGGTGTCGCCGCACATGAGCGGGGACACGGTCGGCTGGCGGAATGCCCTCGCCGAACAGTTCATGGACAACTTCGACCGCTGGGCCGCGGGCGAGCCGCTGCTCAATGTGGTCGACAAACGGCTGGGCTACGTCCCGGTGGCCTGACCCGGTACCGGTTCCGGCGCCCCGTCCCACCCGGGCGCCGGGCGCCGCGTCCGGCTCCCGTCCGCGTTCCGATCCCCTGCGCCCCGAGCGATTTCCATGGAGGGCTGGATGACCGAGCTCAGCGACCTGACCGCGGCACGACTCGTCGAGGGCTTCGCCTCCGGCGCCTTCTCCCCCGTCGAGGCGGCCCGCGCCGCGCTGGAGCGGATCGAGCGGACCGAGCCGGCCCTCAACGCGTTCGTGCGGGTCGATGCCGAGGAGGCGCTGGGCCGGGCCGCCGAGTCCGGGGAGCGGTGGCGCCGCGGCGAGCCGGCCGGGCTGGTGGACGGTGTCCCGGTGACGGTGAAGGACATCCTGCTGCAGCGCGGCGGGCCGACCTTCCGCGGCTCGCGGACCGTCCGGGCCGAGGGCCGGTCCTGGGACGAGGACGCGCCCGCGGTGGCGCGGCTGCGCGAGCACGGGGCGGTGTTCCTCGGCAAGACGACGACGCCGGAGTTCGGCTGGAAGGGCGTCACGGACAGCCCGCGGCACGGGGTGACCGGCAATCCGTACGACCCGGGGCGCACGGCGGGCGGGTCCAGCGGGGGCAGTGCCGCCGCGGTGGCGGTCGGCGCGGGTCCGCTGAGCCTCGGGACGGACGGGGGCGGCTCGGTCCGCATCCCGGCGGGCTTCTGCGGGATCTTCGCCCTCAAGCCCACCTACGGCCGGGTGCCGAACTATCCCGCGAGCCCGTTCGGGACGCTGGCGCACGTCGGGCCGATGACGCGGGACGCGGCGGACGCGGCGCTGCTGATGGATGTGATCACCGGCCCCGACGCGCGGGACTGGTCGCAGCTGGGCCGGGTGCCCGGGTCGTTCCGTGACGCTCTGGGCGGCGGGGTCGCGGGCCTGCGCGTCGCCTGGTCCCCGGACTTCGGCGGCCGGGTGGCCGTCGATCCGCAGGTGGCCGGGGCGGTCCGGCGGGCGGTCGACCGGCTCGCGGAGCTGGGCGCCCGGGTGGAGGAGGCGGACCCCGGCTTCGAGGACCCGGTGGACGCGTTCCACACCCTGTGGTTCAGCGGCGTGGCCCGCGTGGTGCAGCATCTCGGCACGGAGGAGCGCGCGTTGCTCGACCTGGGGCTGCGGGAGGTCTGCGAGCGGGGCGCCGAGTACAGCGCGCTGGACTACCTGGCGGCGGTGGACGAGCGGATGGCGCTGGGGGTGGCGATGGGCCGGTTCCACGAGCGGTACGACCTGCTGGTGACCCCGACGCTGCCGATCACCGCGTTCGAGGCGGGTGCCGAGGTGCCCCGGGGCTCGGGGCTGAGCCGGTGGACCGGCTGGACGCCGTTCACCTACCCCTTCAACCTGACCCAGCAGCCCGCCGCGTCCGTGCCGTGCGGACAGGACCGGGACGGGCTGCCGATCGGGGTGCAGCTGGTCGCCGCACGCCACGGGGACGACCTGGTCCTGCGGGCGGCGCACGCGCTGTACGAGGCGGGCGTCGCGGACGGCGTCGGCCCGCCGCCGGCCGTGGGCGGCTGACCCGCGGGCCCACGGCCCGGCTTCCGGCCGCTCCGGACGAGTCCGGGCCCGTCGTCCCGCGGGGCGGGTGGCGGACCCGGACGGCTCGCGCCGGGCCGGTCGGACAGACCCTAGGCCCGTCGGAAGTTGAGCGTCTCGCCCAGCGCGCCGGCCCGCCAGAGGTCCTGGCAGGCGTCGGCCATGCGGTCGAGCCCGTCCACGACCGAGCCCCAGACGATGCCCGGGACCCACCCGGCGTCCCCGTTGATCAGCAGGTTGTTGCGCTCGTAGAACAGCGCCAGGTCGACGACCTGGGTCTGCCCCTGGTGCTTGGCCTGCTGCTCGTACCCGTAGGACTTCGTCCCCAACTGGGTGTCGGAGAAGGTGAAGTAGCACAGGTCCCCCGGGATGGGGGTGATGGTCGGGTTCTCCAGCGGCGGCTCGGCCGGGGCGAAGGGGGGCAGCAGCGCGTAGATCTCGTTGCGTGCGTACTTCGCGTGGTAGACGTCTCCGCCCAGCGGAAGGGCGTTCCACACCGCATCACAGGTGATCGGCGCGCGGTCGTCCAGCAGCTTCGCCGTACAGGTGACACCGCGCTTGTCGAGCGAGACTTCGATGAAGCGGTCTGCCATCGTGGGTCCTCTCGGTCGGATACGTGCCCCATTGTGTCTATCTGGTCAAGCGCGCCGATCACAACCGGCTGAAAACGATCGGAATATTTGGAGCAGGGCCGGGTAGCCGCGCGCCCATGGCTCACCTCAGGGGAACGACATGATCGAGAGACCGGTCAGCCGCCGTTCGTTGCTCGCGGGAGCGGCAGCGTTCGGCGCATTGGGGGCGGCCGGCTGCAGCCGGGTCTCCACTGCCGATGTCACGGACGGGGGCAACCTGCTGGAACGCCTCCGCGCCCAGGGCACGGTACGGCTGGGGATCGCGGGTGAGATCCCCTTCGGCTACATCAACAAGAAGGCGGAGGTCACCGGGGAGGCCCCGGAACTTGCAAAGATCATCTTCAAGCGGCTCGGCGTACCGCACGTCCAGCCGGTCCCGACCGAGTTCGGATCACTGATCCCCGGTCTCAATTCGCAGCAGTTCGATGTGATCTCCGCGGGCATGTTCATCACCCCGGAGCGGTGCAAACAAGTCCTTTTCGCCGACCCCGACTACCAGGTGCTGGACGCCTTGATCGTCCGCAAGGGGAATCCCAAGGGGCTGCGGAACTACGCCGACATCAAGCGGACCGGCGCCAAGCTGGCGAGCGGCACCGCCTACGCCGAGATCGACTATGCGGTGGACGCCGGCGTCAAGCGCGACTCCATCCAGGTCTACCCGGACCAGCTGGCCGGCCTGCTGGCGGTTGCCCAGGGCCGGGCCGACGCCTTCGCCGGGACCAGTCTGACGGTGCGCAACGTCATCGAGCAGACCAAGAACCCCAAGGTCGAGGGCACCAAGCCGTTCCTGCCGAGGCTCGACGGCAAGCCGGCGTACGGCGCGGGCGCCTTCGCCTTCCGCAAGGGCGAGACGACGCTGCGGAACGCCTTCAACGAACAGCTGCTGAAGATGAAGAAGAGCGGCGAGCTCCTCCGGGTGGTCAAGCCCTTCGGCTTCACCGCCACCGAGATGACCGACCTGACGGCAGAGGAGCTGTGCAAGGGATGACAGCCGAACTCTGGGGACTGATCTTCAAGGGCGTCTGGATCACGGTCCAGCTCACGATCTACAGCGCGGCCCTCGGCGCTGTGGTCGCCTTCGTCACCGGGATCGCCCGCACCTCGCGGTTCTGGATCGTCCGCTTCCTCTCCGGCTTCTACGTGGAGGTCTTCCGCGGGACATCGGCGCTGGTGCTGATGTTCTGGCTGTTCTTCGTGGTGCCGCTGGCGTTCAACTGGCAGTTCGTGCCGATGTGGGCCGCCACGCTCGCCCTGGGGCTCTCCTACGGCGCGTACGGCTCGGAAATCGTCCGCGGCGGCATCGCCGCCGTCGCCCCGGCGCAGCGCGAGGCCGGTATCGCCCTGAGCTTCTCCCCCTGGCAGCGGCTGCGGCTGATCATCCTGCCGCAGGCCGTGCCGGAGATGCTGCCGCCGTTCAACAACCTGCTGGTCGAGCTGCTCAAGGGCACCGCCCTGGTCTCGCTGCTCGGCGTCGGTGACATCTCCTTCGCGGCGCAGCTGGCGCGGCTGGCGACCGGCGAGAGCGGCAGCATCTACTTCACCATCCTCCTCATGTACTTCGTGCTGGCCTTCCTGCTCACCCGGGTGATGCGGCTGGCCGAGAGCCGGGCGAAGGCGCGGATCGGCCAGAAGCCGGAGAAGGGCGGCGGCATCGTCCGCAAGCTCGGCATCCGGCAGGAGACCGATCAGTCCTTCGGCATGACCGTCGTGGGAGGCCCGTCATGAGCTGGGATTGGTCCGTCGTCGGCGACTTCATGCCGATGTTCTGGGACGGCGTCAAGGTCACGCTGCAGGCGACCGCGCTGGGCTCCCTGCTGGCGTTCGCGCTGGGTCTGGTCTGGGCGCTGGTGCTGCGGGCCCCGTCCCGCTTCGTGCGGTGGCCGGTGGGGATCTTCGTCGAGTTCATCCGCAACACCCCGCTGCTGGTCCAGCTGTTCTTCTTTTTCTTCGTGCTGCCCGAGTGGGGCATCCAGACCACCGCGCTGGCCACCGGCGTCATCGGCATCGGTCTGCACTACTCGACGTACACCGCCGAGGTGTACCGGGCCGGTATCGAGGCCGTGCCGCAGGGCCAGTGGGAGGCGGCCACCGCGCTGAGCCTGCCGCGCGGCCGCACCTGGCGTTCGGTGATCCTGCCGCAGGCGATCCGCCGGGTCGTCCCGGCGCTCGGCAACTACGTCATCGCGCTGCTGAAGGACAGCCCGATGCTGCTGGCCATCGGCGTCCCGGAGATGCTGAACGAGGCGCGGCTGTTCGGGGCCGAGACGTTCCAGTACATCGAGCCGTACACCGTGGTCGGTGTCGCCTTCATCCTCATCTCCTACCCGGCATCCCTCCTCATGCGATTCCTGGAGCGTCGTCTTGTCCACTGACAACACCCCCGCCCCGGCCGTTCCGGGAAGCACGAACGGCAGCGAGCTGATCCGCTTCGACCAGGTGACGAAGCGTTTCGGCAGCAATACGGTCCTGGACCACCTCGACTTCACGGTGGCGCCGGGCAAGCACGTGACCCTCATCGGCCCGTCCGGCTCCGGCAAGACCACGATCCTGCGGCTGCTGATGACGCTGGCCAAGCCGGACGAGGGCACGATCCGGGTCGCCGGGGAGTACCTCACCCACGAGGACAAGGGCGGCAAGCTCGTCCCGGCGGGCGAGAAGCACAGCCGGGAGATCCGCAAGAAGATCGGCATGGTCTTCCAGCAGTTCAACCTCTTCCCCAACATGAAGGTGCTGCGGAACATCACCGAGGCGCCGGTCCACGTGCTGGGCCTGGGCAAGGACGAGGCCGAGGAGCGGGCCCGCGAGCTGCTGGAGCTGGTGGGGCTGACCGAGCACATCGACAAGTACCCGACCCAGCTCTCCGGCGGGCAGCAGCAGCGGGTGGCGATCGCCCGGGCGCTGGCGATGCGGCCGCAGGTGCTGCTGCTGGACGAGGTGACCTCGGCACTGGACCCGGAGCTCGTGGCCGGTGTGCTGGACGTGCTCCGGGACATCGCGCACAGCACCGACATCACCATGCTGTGCGTGACGCACGAGATGAACTTCGCCCGGGACATCTCGGACGACGTGCTGATGTTCGACTCCGGGCGGGTCATCGAGTCCGGTCCGCCGGAAAAGATCTTCAGCGAGCCGGAGCACCAGCGCACCCGGGAGTTCCTCAGCGCCGTGCTGTGATGTCCCAGCTCCGACGGTCACTCCGTGACCGGGGCATATGCCATGGTGGCGCGCTCCTGCCCGGCCGGGTGGGAGCGCGCCGTCGATCTGGCCAACAGCTGCTCCCTTTAGGCCTCTTGGCGGCTATCGTGGTATCCCAGCCCAGCTGCCGGGCCCGCATGGAGCGCCACTCCCTCGTCACCGGCAGCGACGGCGACGACGCAAGCGGTCACAACCTGCCAGGGGGGAAACCGTGGCGCTCAAGCCCGAGCCGACGGCGCCGTTCCAGTCGGTGCAGTACGCACTCCGTGTGCTCGAATGCGTCGCCCGGCACGGCGGTGGCGTCGTCGGCACGCAGATCGCGCGCGAGACCGGCGTGCCGTCCGGCCGCCTCTCCCCCATGCTGCTGATGCTGCGCCGCGAGGGCTACGTGGAGCAGGTCGCCGACGGCGCGTACGTCATGGGCGAATCGCTCGTCCTGCTGGGCTCGGGCGACGACCGCCGGCAGGCCCTGGAGGACAAGCTCCAGCGCACTCTGTCGGAGATCCGCGACTCGGTCGGAGCGGCGGTCTACATCAGCCGCTACATCGACGGCGAAGTCAAGATCACCCAGTACGCCGACGGGCCCCGCGCCCCGAAGGTCAACGAGTGGGTGGACTTCCGGTCCGCGGCGCACGCGAGCGCGGTCGGCAAGTGCCTGCTGACCCAGCTCGACCACAACGGCCGGCGCGACCACCTCTCCCGGCACAAGACGGCCCGGCTCACCTCGCGGACGATCACCAGCGAGAAGGTGCTCTTCACCAAGCTGGACAACCAGCCGCCGACGGTGCCGGTGCTGGACCTCCAGGAGTACGCGGTGGGCACGGTCTGCGCGGCGGTGCCGATCACCGCGGGCCAGGCCGTCGGCTGCCTGGCCCTGTCGCTGCCGATCGAGCACGCCCACCGGCTGCGCAAGGCTGCTGACGCGCTCAACCGCAAGGCCGCCCCGGTGCTGCTCTCGCTCGCCATTTGAGGTGGTCAGGAGCACCCCCGGGGAGCGGGTAGTATTTACGACGTCAGCGAGCGCCGCTAGCTCAGTTGGTTAGAGCAGCTGACTCTTAATCAGCGGGTCCGGGGTTCGAGTCCCTGGCGGCGCACCATGCAAAACGCTGTTGACCTGGGCGTTCTCGGTTCTCCGAGAACGCCCTGAGTCATTTCCGGGTCGCTTCATTTCCGGGTCGCTTCATTTCCGGGTCGCTTGATTTCCGGGCTGCGTCGCTTCCGGGCCGTGTCGCTTCCGGGCTGTGTCCGCTCCGGGCCCGGCGTCATGTCCGGGCCCGGTGGCCACGGCGGCCGGCACCCGCCGTGGGAGCCGGCGGCCGGCATCGGTCAGCGCCCCAGCAGATCGCCCCGCCCCTGTTCCCGGTAGTGCGTGAGCAGCCGCGCGACGTCCGCCTCGTCCAGCCGCCGGTACGCGGTCCCGCACCGGCCCGGGCCCGGCGGGGACCACCAGACGGGGTCGGGGCAGCGGAAGCCGTCGCGGCGGAGGGCGGCCCGGTGGACCTTGTTGGTCGCGGTGACCGGCATGGCGGCCGGTATCCGCACGAACCGGGGGGCCATCTTGGTGCCCAGGTCCGGCCGGGCGGCGAGGAAGGCGGCGAAGTCCTCCGGGTCGAAGGCCGCGCCCGCGCGCAGGGCCAGGGCGGCCATGACCTGGTCGCCCGCCACCGGGTCGGGGACGGCGTAGACGGCCGCGGAGACGACCGGCGGGTAGTCGGCGAGGATGTTCTCGATCATGGCGGCGGCCAGGTTCTCGCTGTCGACGCGCAGCCGGTCGTCGGTGCGCCCCGCGAAGTGGAAGAACCCGTGCGGGTCGCGGAAGAAGAGGTCGCCGGTCCAGTACCAGCCGCCGCGGGTGCGGGCCGCCTCCGCCGCCGGGTTCCGCCAGTAGCCCTCGAAGGGGCTGCGGCCCCGGTTGACCAGTTCGCCGATCGCCGCGTCGCCGTTCAGCAGCCGCCCGGACCGGTCGAGGACCGCCCGTGGCCGTTCCTCCCCGGTCTCCGGGTCGACCACCGCGAGGTCGGCGCCGGGGGCGGCGCGGCCGATGGCCCCGGGCGGGGTGTCCGGCGAGCGCTGGAGGGCGGCGCCGCCCTCCGAGGAGCCGTAGCCCTCGACGAGCCGGACGCCGAAGCGGGCGGTGAAGCGCGCCGCGTCGACCGCGCCCGCCTCGGTACCGAAGCCGGTGCGCAGCGGGTGGTCCCGGTCGTCCGGGCGCTCGGGGGTGGCGAGCAGATACTGCACGGCGCGGCCGACGTAGGTGAAGTAGGTCGCCCCGAAGGCCCGGACGTCGGGCAGGAAGCCGGACGCGGAGAAGGTGCGGCGCAGCGCGACGGCCGCTCCGCTCACCAGGGCGGGCGCCCAGTCGGCGAGCACGGCGTTGCCGTGGAACATCGGCATGCAGATGTAGTGGACGTCGTCCGGGCCCAGGCCGAAGTACGTCACCAGGGAGCGGCCCGCGGCGGCGAGCCGGCCCTGGGAGCAGATGGCCGCTTTGGGGGCGCCGGTGGAGCCGGAGGTGAAGGAGAGCAGGAACCGGGTGCCGGGGCCGACGGGACGGAGCCGCGCCTCGCCGGGGCGGGCGTCGGCGTACGGCGCGAGCAGGGCGGCGTAGCCGGGGTCGTCGACGACGAGGACGCGCTCCCGGGGAATGCGGAGGTCCAGGCCGCGGAGCAGCGGCAGATGGGACCGTTCGGTGATCAGCAGGGCGCAGTCGGTGTGGGTGATGTCGCGGGCCAGTTCGGGACCGCGCCGGGTGGGGTTGACGCCGACGACGGTGGCGCCGGCGAGGGCCGCGGCGGCGAGCCACACCGGGTATTCGGGGACGTTGTCCAGCAGGACGCCGATGTGCGGCTCCGCGCGGGGCGGCAGCAGGTCGGCGAGCAGCGCGGCACGGGCGGCGGCCCGGGCCGCGAGCTGGTGCGCGGTGAGCAGCCGGTCCTCGTACTTGAGGCCGGGGCGGTGGTCGTCCCAGCGGGCCTGCACCAGCTCCGCGACCGTTCCCGCTGTGGTCTCCGGTGTCGTCCCCATGACGAGGCACCATAATTGACGGTTCGTCAGATGGGCAGGGCGCGGACCGGCCGAACCGGCCCGCACCCCCGCGCCCAGCCGCGCCGAGGCGGCGGAAGGCGGCCCCGCGGGGCGAGGCGCAGCGGGCCCGTCAGCCCGGGAAGCGCACGTCCGAGCAGGCGTAGAAGGCGTTCTCCGTGTCGGCGATGGTCCAGACGCCCACGATCAGCTGCTTGCCGGTGCGTCCGGAGGGGAGGGTGCCGGTGTGGGTGACGGTGGTTCCCGGGCGGGCGCCACCGAACGGGACGGTGAGGAACGGCCGGGTCTCCAGCGCCGACCGGGTGAGCGGACGTGCGGGGTCGTAGCCCGGCTTGGTGAGGTAGTAGCGGAAGTCCTCGGTGGCGTGCGGGGCGGTGAGTCTCCAGCTGAAGGTGTAGCGCTCGCCGGCGGTCACCGCCGTGGCGGGCCAGGTGCCGCCGCGGGGGTCGTCGAGCTGGGCGAAGCGGCTGTTCCCGCCGCTGCAGATGGTGCCGTCGGCGGGGCCGCGCAGCGGGAAGCCCTTGGGGCCTTCGACGCTCTGCGGCTCCCACTGGATGGGCCCGCAGTCCTGCACGGCGCCGTCGGCGCAGAGGACCTGCCGGCTGACGGGGAGGTGGGGGCTGCCGTGACCGGTGGCGCTGCCGGCCGCGAGGAGGAGGGTGCCGGTGAGGGAGAGGCCGACCACGGCCGCCCGGGTGCGTGTGCGCATGCTGTGCTCCTGGAGAACGTGGGGGATGTTCTGCGAGCAGGGGTGATGAGCTCAGCGCGGTTCAGGTCCAGACCAATGCGCAGGCTAATCCCGGCCATTGGAGATGTCCAGACCAATCGGCGGCAGGACGCGGTCGCAGTTCCCCCGCACACGCTCGACCTGTTCACCGTTGGGGCGGTCGTTGGTGTCCACCCACGCCCGGGCCTCCGCGGCGGTCCGGCCGCCGGCCAACTGCCGGGCGACGAGCCGCCGGTCGCGCACCTCGACCGGAGCGTCGACGTACCAGACCTCGGCCATCCACCGCCGGGCGGCGGTCCAGCCGGGCTCGTCGCAGGCGAGGTAGTTGCCCTCAGTGACGACGAGCCGCGTGCCGGGGCGGATCAGGTGGCGGGCGGCGACGGGCTCGTGCAGGGTCCGGTCGTAGTCCGGTACGTAGATGGCGTGGCCGGTCTCGGTGACGGTCCGGTGCAGCAGCGCCGCGTACCCGTGGACGTCGAAGCTGGGCGCGGAGCCCTTGCGGGAGGCCAGGCCCAGCCGGTCGAGCTGGGCGTTGGAGAGGTGGAAGCCGTCGAGCGGGAGATACCCGGCCGCGCCGGGGCCGCGCCGCCGTTCGACCTCGGCGACCAGGGCGCGGGCGAGGGTGGACTTGCCGGCTGCGGGCGGCCCGACCAGCCCGAGGACGACCCGTGGGCCCGGCTCGCGCTCGGCGAGGCGCCAGGCGTCGGCCGCCAGTTCGTGGATCTCCATGCGGTCGCAGCGTACGCGCCCGGATTCCGCCCCGGCGCGTGTGACCCGGGCCACTCCACGCCCCCTCCACGAGGCCGGCCGGCGGCCGATTCGGAGCATCCCCGGACGTCGGGTAGGATCCTTCCGTCAGCAGGCGCCGCTAGCTCAGTTGGTTAGAGCAGCTGACTCTTAATCAGCGGGTCCGGGGTTCGAGTCCCTGGCGGCGCACATGACACTTCGGTCCCCCTCGCTTCGGCGAGGGGGACCGAAGTCGTTTTCGGGCCGGCGCCCTCCGCCGCTGACCTCCGCGACGGCCTGGGGATGGCCAAAACGGAGGTTGCGGTGCAGAGTCGCGGAATGGCGAGCGACATCCAGGACCGGATCAAGAAGCTGATCATCGACCGGCGGCTGCCGTCCGGCGCACCGCTGCCCACCGAGACCGAGCTCATGGAGCTGATCGGGGTCAGCCGCAACTCCGTCCGCGAGGCCCTCAAGGCACTGCAGGCGATGGGCATCGTGGAGATCCGGCACGGCTTCGGCACCTATGTGGGGCCGATGTCCATGGCCCCGATGATCGAGGGCCTGACCTTCCGCACGGTCGCCGGGCACTACCGCGGCGAGGACAGCCTCCTCCAGCTGCTGGAACTGCGCGAGGCGATGGAGACCGGCCTGATAGCGCGGCTCGCCGGACGCGTTTCCGCCGCCGATCTCGCTGAACTGGAAGCGCTCGTGGCACGTATGGAGGGGGAGGCCTCCGGTGGCGCGGTCCAGGCGGACACCGACCGGGCCTTCCACGCCACCCTCTACCGCGGGATGGAGAACCGTCTGTTGAGCGAGCTCCTGGAGGCATTCTGGGATGCCTTCCACCGGGTCCGCACGGATCTGACGCACACCCCTCCGGATCCCGGGGTCACCTTCCGGCAGCACCGGGAGATCCTGCACGCCGTGCGCTCCGGGGACGCGGCCCGCGCAGAGGAGGCCCTGCGCGACCATTTCGGCGACATCCGCACCCGGCTGCGGTCCGCCCGCGAGGAGCACCGGGCGCACGATCCGGAAGCACCGGCCGGCCCGGGAGCACCGATGACGCCTCTCCAGCGGGTCGCTGACGGAGCGTAAGCATCCTGTCCGCCCGACCCAACCCAAATGCCCCCTAAATGGACACATACGACCGATAATGTGTGCGTTTCGGCCTTGCGATCAAGCGTGCGGGTTCGGGAGCCTATCCTGAACCTCGCAGCTCCAGCGGGTAAATGGAATCTCAAACGTGCGCGCTGGAGCTCGAACGGTTGCGTTCGATATCAGGGTGGGGCCCCTGTTCACGTGCAGACACCTGAACGTGCATCATGCAACCGGAAGGTGGTTGTTCGAAGTCTTAACGAACGACCACCCGAAAAACGCTGGGCCGGGGTCTGTCGAGGGGGACCTTGACCCGGGACCAGAAGCCATACGAACACGCAGTGACCTGCGTGCGGGGGGAATGACCCATGACGTCGACGCCTGACGGCGCCCGGCACTCCTACGACGCGTCGCGGACGACCCGGCTCCGCGTACCCCAGCAGCACCGCCCGGCCCGCCGCCCTCGGCGCGCCAAGAAGGTCCTGCCGCGCTACGACTACGAGCACTACAGCCGGCTCGCCGGGCCCCTCACCCAGCCCGACCCCGACCAGCCGTACCGGGTGCGCTACCGCAGCCTGCTGGCCGAGGAGCCGCACCGCATCCGGGCGGCGCTGCTGCTGGGTGCCGCACCACTCGTGTCGCTGGGGCTGTTCGGCTGGCTGATGCAGCCCGCGCACTGGACCGAGCGGGACAACGCCTCGGACACGCTGATCGTCCTCGACGCCATCATGCTGGTGGCGATCGGGCTGATCGAGCTCTTCCGCACGCTGAACGTGCTGTCCAACGCGCATGCCACGCTGGTGGCGCGGGATCCGGTGCCGGTGGTGCCGGAGAAGGGCACCAAGGTCGCCTTCCTCACCTCGTTCGTGCCCGGCAAGGAGCCGATCGAGATGGTGACGAAGACCCTGGAGGCGGCCGTCCGCATCCGGCACCGCGGTCTGCTGCACGTGTGGCTGCTGGACGAGGGCGACGACCCCGAGGTCAAGGAGGTCTGCGCCCGGCTCGGCGTGCACCACTTCAGCCGCAAGGGCGTGGCCAAGTGGAACCAGCCCTCCGGTCCGCACCGGGCGAAGACCAAGCACGGCAACTACAACGCCTGGCTCGACGCCCACGGCGACGACTACGACTACTTCGCCTCGGTCGACACCGACCACGTGCCGCTGCCCAACTACCTCGAGCGGATGCTCGGCTTCTTCCGCGACCCCGACATCGCCTTCGTCATCGGCCCCCAGGTCTACGGCAACTACGACACCGCCGTCACCAAGGCCGCCGAGAGCCAGCAGTTCCTCTTCCACGCCCTCATCCAGCGGGCCGGCAACGCCTACGGCGGACCGATGTTCGTCGGCACCAGCAACGCCGTCCGCATCAAGGCCATCAAGGGCATCGGCGGGCTGTACGACTCCATCACCGAGGACATGGCCACCGGCTTCGAGCTGCACCGCCACCGCAACCCCGCCACCGGCCAGAAGTGGCGCTCGGTCTACACCCCCGACGTCCTCGCCGTCGGCGAAGGCCCCACCGCCTGGACCGACTTCTTCACCCAGCAGCTCCGCTGGTCCCGCGGCACCTACGAGACCATCCTCAAGCAGTTCTGGAAGGCGCCGTTCAGCCTGCCGCCGGGCAAGCTGTTCAACTACACACTGATGGTGATCTTCTATCCCATATCGGCGCTCAACTGGATCCTCGCGGCCCTGAGCTGTGCGCTGTTCCTCGGGTTCGGCGCCTCCGGCGTCCAGATCGACCCGGCGATGTGGATGATGCTCTACGGCAACGCCTCCGCCCTCCAGATCGGGCTGTACATCTGGAACCGGCGGCACAACGTCTCCCCGCACGAGCCCGAGGGCTCCGGCGGCGTGGCCGGCATGGTGATGTCGGCGCTGTCCGCCCCCATCTACGCCCGCTCGCTGATGGACGCGGTGCTGCGGCGCAAGAGCAAGTTCGTGGTGACCCCCAAGGGCGACTCGTCCAGCCCGGACACTCTCTTCGGCACCTTCCGGATCCACATGTTCTTCATGCTGGTCTTCGGCGGGTCCCTCGCGTCCTCCTTCTACTTCGGCCACAGCCACCCCGCGATGATCGTCTGGGCCTCGCTCGCGCTGATCATCACTGCCTCGCCGATCCTCGCCTGGGCCTGGACCCTCCGGCAGGAGAAGCGGAAGAAGCAGTCCGGGGGCGGCGCCTCCCGCGGCTCCGGCGGCCCGGGGGACGGTGAACGGCCGTCCGCGGGCCCGCAGCCCGAGCCCGCCCGGACCCGTAACGAAGAGACCATGCAGATCGCCCTTGGGGGACGTCACACATGAAGTACCGTCCGAGCCGCCGCGCCCGACGCATATCCATCGGCGCGGCGGCGGTACTCGTCGTGGCCGGAATGAACGGTCCGGCCCTCTACCGCTTCGGTACGGAGAAGTACCACACGTACTCGATCAACCGGCCGGAGTACAAGGCGAAGAACGGCCACTGGGACCTGCTGGACATCCCGCAGAAGAACCAGATCCACTCGATCCACGCCGCACTGCTGCACACCGGCAAGGTGCTGCTGATCGCCGGATCGGGCAACAACGCCAAGATGTTCGCCTCCAAGACCTTCCGCTCGGTCCTGTGGGACCCGAAGACGAACACCTACAAGAACATTCCGACCCCCAAGGACATGTTCTGCGCCGGGCACACCCAGCTGCCCGACGGCAAGCTGCTGGTGGCGGGCGGCACCGCCCGCTACGAGAAGCTGCAGGGCGATGTGAACAAGGCCGGCGGCCTGATGATCGTCAAGAACGAGAACCCGGACGCCCCCAAGACCCTCCCCCCGGGCACCCTCTTCACCGGCAAGAGCAGCGGCAAGATCTTCGAGTCCAAGGACAACCTGCTCGTCCCCCGGGCGAAGAAGCGGATCGACCCGGTGACCGGCCGGGCGACCGTCACCGCCAGTGAGGCGCGGGTCTATGTCGAGGCCCGGAAGCGCGGCCGCCAGTACTCCACCGGCGACACCGACAACTACCGCATCCAGGGGCTCAAGGGCGCCGAGGCGAAGAACCTCTACGGCATCGCCAACAAGCTCTCGTTCGACAAGAAGGACTTCCAGGGGATCAAGGACTCCTTCGAGTTCGACCCGGTCGCCGAGAAGTACATCCGGGTCGACCCGATGCACGAGGCCCGCTGGTACCCGACGCTGACCACGCTGAAGAGCGGCAAGGTCCTCTCGGTCTCCGGCCTCGACGAGATCGGGCAGGTCGTCCCGGGCAAGAACGAGGTCTACGACCCGAAGACGAAGAAGTGGACCTACCTGCCCAAGCAGCGCTTCTTCCCGACCTACCCGGCCCTGTTCCTCACCAACGGGGGCAAGATCTTCTACACCGGCTCCAACGCGGGCTACGGCCCGGCCACCCAGGGCCGTACCCCCGGCCTGTGGGACGTGGACACCAACCGGTTCTCCCCGGTGCGCGGCATGAGCGACCCGGACGTCCTGGAGACCTCGATGTCCGTGATGCTGCCGCCCGCCCAGGAGCAGAAGTTCATGGTGATCGGCGGCGGCGGGGTCGGTGAGTCGACCAAGTCCTCCGAGAAGACCCGGCTGGTCGACCTCAAGAAGCGCGACCCGCGCTTCCGGGACGGCGCGCCGCTGTCCGAGGGCACCCGCTACCCCGGCGGATCGATCCTCCCGGACGACACGGTCTTCGTCTCCGGCGGCTCCGGCGACTACCGCGGGCGCAGCGGCAGCAACATCCTCAAGGCCCAGCTCTACAACCCCCAGAAGGACACCTTCCGTCGCGTGGCCGACCCGACCGTGGGCCGCAACTACCACTCCGGCACCGTGCTCCTGCCGGACGGCCGGGTCATGATCTTCGGCTCGGACTCGCTCTACGCCGACGACGACAACACCAAGCCGGGTGTCTTCGAGAAGCGCATCGAGATCTACACCCCGCCGTACCTCTACCGGGACTCGCGGCCGAAGCTCGACTCCGGCCCGAAGCAGGTCCGCCGCGGCGGGACCGCCACGTTCGGGACCCAGCACCCGGAGAAGATCAAGACGGCGCGGCTGATGCGCCCCAGCGCCGTCACCCACGTCACCGATGTGGACCAGCGGTCCATCGCCCTGGACGTGAAGCGCACGGCGGACGGCATCCAGGTGACCGTGCCCAGGGACCGCTCGCTGGTCCCCTCGGGCTGGTACATGCTGTTCGTCAACGACGGCAAGGGCACGCCGTCCAAGGCGCGCTGGGTCGAGGTGCCGTAGGCGCCCGCCTCCGGTACTCCCCCGTGACGGGGCCGCAGCTCTTCGGCTGCGGCCCCGTCGTCGTGTGTCCGGACCGCGACACGCCGCGCCACCCTGCGGTTGTGTAACAGCGGTCGATGGACGGCTGTAACACGGTTGCCGGACGGCTGCGACCAGCGCCTTCTACGTTCTTGGGTGTCCGCGGGGCGAGCTTCTCCCCGGCGGTCACGAGGAACGGAAACGGCCCGCAAGGGTCCACGCGAACCATCGGAGGCAACATGAACACCAGCTCGAACAGGCGACGCAGCGCCGTGACGGCGGCGGCCGTGGCGGTGCTGGGACTCGGGACCGTATCGGCCTGGGCGTCCAACGCGTCCGCCGGCGAGACCGACGGAATGGTGAACACCAACCCGTACGTGCTGAACCTGTACGGCGAGGAGAACGCCGACCACGGGGACGCGCAGCGCACCCCGCGGAACCTGGTCCTCTCGGAGTTCACCTCGCTGAACAAGGTCGACTGGAAGCAGTGGGGCAAGGGCAAGGCCGTGGGCACCGCCGACGTCACCGGCAACTGGTGCCTGGAGACCTGCCAGGAGAAGCCGCTGCGCGGCAAGGTCACCCTCTCCGACCCCAAGGAGGTGGGGGGCGAGATGTACTACAGCTCGTTCACGCTGAAGCTGGCCCCCGGCTCCGGTCACTACGAGAGCGAGGACCTCAACCGGAAGCACGCCCTCCCCACCCCGTAAGGCCGGTGGCGTAACCTCGGCACCCCCAGCGGAGTGAAGCGGAGAGTCCGGATGAGCACGTCCACACCGCCCCGGGCTCCCCGCGCAGGGGCCCGCGTCCGCCCGGCACGGGTGGCGCGGGCCCTGGCCGTGGTTCTCGTGACGCTGGCCGGCTCGGGCTGTGCCGGCGCCGACCGGCTGCACGTCGAGGGGCCCGCCCCCACGGCCCGGAGCAACGGCCCGGTGTACGTGACCGACACCCTGGGCCACCCGCTGCGCCGCCCGGCGGGCTTCGGACTGACCGAGTTCAGCTCCGTCACCGAGCTGAAGTGGCGGTCCTGGGGCGGCGACCGGGCCGTCGCCACCGGCCGGGTCGGGGGCAACTGGTGCTACGGCGCCTGCCCGGAGGACGGCTATCCGGCGACCGTGGTGCTCAGCCGGCTCGAACGGCGGGAGAACATCGCCTACTACACCCGCGCGACCGTCAGATCGTCGAAGAGGCTGCCCGAGGTGGCGCGGGACGAGCTGCGGTCCGTGCACCTCTTCGTCCCCGAGGACTGACCGTCCTCGCCCGCGGGACCCGACCGCCGACCGCCCCCGTCCGCATCCCGGCCCGTCTCCCGGACCGCATCCCGTGAAGGAACCGAATGACCGGCGTACTGCTCGTCGAGGACGACGCCGTCCTGCGCGAGGCCACCCAGATCGCCCTGGAGCGCTACGGATTCGAGGTGCGCACCGCCTCCGACGGGCTCACCGGCCTGGACCTGGTCCGCAAGCACGCCCCGGACATCGCCGTGCTCGATGTGATGCTGCCGCATCTCGACGGGGTGAGCCTGGTCCGCCGGATCCGTGAGGCGAGCCGGATGCCGGTGCTGATGATCTCCGCCCGCACCGATCCCGTCGATGTGGTCCTCGGGCTGGAGGCCGGCGCCGACGACTACCTCACCAAGCCGTACGACACCAATGTGCTCGTCGCCCGGATCCGGGCCGCGCTGCGCCGGGCCGCGCCCGTGGAGGAGGAGTCCCGCGCGCCGCTGACCTTCGGCGACCTCACCGTGGACCCGGACTCCGTGGAGGTCCGGCGGGACGGCGCCCGGCTGGACCTCACCCCCACCGAGCTGCGGCTCATGCTGGTCTTCGCCGAGTCCCCCGGCGTGCTGCTCTCCCGCACCACCCTGCTGGAGCGGGTCTGGGACTACGCCTGGGGCGGCGACAGCCGGGTCGTCGACGTCCATGTGCAGCGGCTGCGCGGGAAGATCGGCCATCAGCGCATCGAGACCGTCCGCGGTTTCGGCTACAAGCTCAGGCACTGACGTGGGACTGCGCGGCAGAACCGCGGCGCTGGTCGCCGGTGCGGTGGTGCTGGTCGCCACCGTCATCGGCCTGCTGGTGCACCGGCAGACGGCCGGGGACCAACTGGCGGACGCCCGCCGGGTGGTGGACTCCCGGCTGCTCACCGCCGTCCGGGACCACGCCGACGGGGAGAGCGGCGCCGCCCTGACCGACCCGCCCGGGCTGCCGGACGAGCTGCGGCGGCTCGTCACCCGGGACCGGGTGCGCGCCACCTACCTCCAGGAGGGGGACGGCGAGCGGGATCCGGTGCTGTGGGCCGCCACCCGGACCGACGGCCAGGTGCTCGCGGTGCGGCACTCCTACGCCCCGCAGGCGCGCGCCCTGGCGGACCTGGACGGTGTCCTCATCGGATCGGGCGCGCTCGCCGCGGTGCTGGGCTGCGGGCTGGGGGTGGCCGTGGCGGCGGCGATGGGGCGGCGGATCGGCGCGTCCGCCCGGACGGCGCAGCGCATCGCGGACGGCGATCTGAGCGCGCGGGTCAGCCCGCGCGGCCGGGACGAGATCGCCCGGCTCGGGGCGGCCGTCAACACCATGGCCGACGCGCTGGCCGCCCGGCTGGAGGCCGAGCGGCGGGTGACCGCCGACATCGCCCACGAGCTGCGCACCCCGGTCGCGGGGCTGGTCACCGCGGCGGGGCTGCTGCCGCCGGACCGGTCCAGCGAACTCGTCCAGGACCGGGTGCACGCGCTGCGCTCCCTGGTCGAGGACGTGCTGGAGGTGGCCCGGCTGGATGTGCCGGGCGTCGAGCAGGTGCAGTGGGAACGGGCCACGGTGAGTTCGCTGGCGCGGCGCGCGGTCGCCGCGGTGGTGGACGGCGACCCGGCGGCCGGGGACCGCGTCCGGCTCCTCGTCGGCGCCGACGCCGACGTGGACACCGACCCCCGGCGCGTCGAACGCATCCTCGGAAACCTCGTCACCAACGCGCTGCGGCACGGGGCGCCACCGGTGGAGGTGGAGGTCGACGGCCCGGTGGTCCGGGTGACCGACCGCGGGACGGGCTTCCCCGGGGAGCTGCTGGCGCAGGGGCCGCAGCGGTTCCGCACCGGCGCCCGGGAGCGGGGCCGCGGTACGGGCCTGGGGCTGACCATCGTCGCAGGTCAGGCCCATGTGCTGGGCGTGGCGGTGACGTTCGCGAACCCGCCGGAGGGCGGCGCGCGGGCCACCGTGGACCTCTCCGCCCGGCAGCCGGCCCGGGACTGGGACAGCCCGGGGGCGGCGGGGGCGGGCGCCGGGGGCCGATAGCTCCCGGGTCCGGAGGGTCCGGAGGATCCAGGTCAGTGGTTCCGGAGCTGCGTGGCTCCGGTGCGGGCCTCACGCCCCGCCCCGGAGCCACGGCTCCACTCCGTGCCGCGCCGGTCCCACGCGGCGTTGCGGCACGGCGCGTCCCACGCGGCGTTGCCGCGCGCCGGTCCTACTCGGCGTTGCGCGCCAGGTCCAGGGCGTACTTCGGCCACCACTGGCCCGCGGGCGGGCCGCCCTTGCAGTCGCCGTCGGACTCGCCGGGCCGCTTGACCCAGAGGTAGGCGTCGACCAGGGCGTCGCCGGTCTTCGTCGTCGGGGGCTCGCCGAGCGAGCGGCCCTTCGGGTTGCACCAGGCCTCGGGGTCCTCCCGGCCGGGCGCCGGGCCGTTGCCGTTCCGGCTGGTGTCGATCACGAAGGGCTTGTTGCCGACCATGGCCGACAGCTTCTTGCCGTACTTCGTGTTCTCGGCGGTCGTCTGGTAGTTGGAGGTGTTGAGCGCGAAGCCGTCGGCCCGGTCGATGCCGGCCCGCTTCAGGGGTTCGACCATCCGGCCCGCGTCCTTGATCCAGTGCGGGTTGCCCGCGTCCAGGTAGACCTTGGTGCCGGGCAGGTCCCCGAGCTTCTGCACCGCCTCGTTGAGCAGGGCGAACCGCTCCTCGTGGAACTTCTTCGGGGTGCAGCCGTCCTCGACGTGCGGCAGGGCGTCCGGTTCCAGGACGACGGTCGCCTTGCGGTCGCCGATGCCCTTGGCCACCTTGCCGAGCCAGTCGCGGTAGGCGTTGCCGTCGGCCGCCCCGCCCTTGGAGTACTGGCCGCAGTCGCGGTGCGGGATGTTGTAGAGGACGAGCAGGGCGTCGCGGTCCGCCTTGGCCGCGGCCTCGGTGAAGCCGCGGGCCTGTCCCTCCGGGTCGTCGACGCCGACCCACTCCGCGACCGGCTGCCGGGAGATCTTCTCCAGCAGGTCGGCGTCCTTGCCGCGGCCGTTCTTGCGGAGGGCGGCGACCTCCTTGGCGGCCTTCCCGTCGGGATTCACCCAGTACGGGACCGTCGCCTTCGGCTGCTGCCGGGGGCGCGATCCCGCGTCGGACGTGCTGTCGTCGGACGGGGAGAAGCACCCCGACAGGGCGAGGAGCGCGCCCATCGTCGCGGTGCCCGCCATGAACCGGGCCGCCCGGGCCCGACGCCCCCGGCGGGTGTAACTGCCGTACATCCACTCCCCCTTGGTCTTGCTTTCCTGGGCCGTATGCCCAGGTCCCCTGGGATCAGACCGGTTCGCCCCATCGTGGCACACCGGTTCGAGGCACCACGACCGCGTCCGCGCATCGTCGATCAGCTGTTACAGCCCGGATCGGAGCGGTTCACGGCCCCGGCTCGGCTGTTCAACAGCCCGGCCCCGTCCGTTCACCGGCTGAGCCGTGAACGGACGGATCCGGGCTGTTCCGGGGCGCACGGGGTGCCCGCCCCGGGCCCGCTCTCAGAGCCTCGCCGCCGTGGTGGTCCCGCCGGACCGGGTTCCGGTCAGATACGCCGACACCACGACGTTTGCGGTGTAGGTGTGCCGCTTCCGGTCGTAGTCGCCCCCGCAGGTGATGAGGCGCAGCTCGGCGCGGTCGAGCTTGCGGGCGCCGTAGACCCGTTGGGCGTCGAAGCGGGCCTTGCTGAACGTCTCGACGGCCTCCACGGTGAACTCGGCGACGGACCGGTCCTCGCGCAGCACCCGCACCTTCTCTCCCGGCTTCACCCGGGCGAGCCGGTGGAAGACCGCGGGCTCGGTGTGGGTGTCGACGTGGCCGACGAGGACGGCCACGCCCGCGGCGCCGGGCTGGGCGCCGCCGTTGAACCAGCCGACGACGCCCGGACTGTCGAACGGCGGCGGATCGACTCCGCCGAACTCGTCCAGCCCGCGTTCGATGACCGGGGCCTTCACGCCCGCGGAGTCGATCGCGACCCGCAGCGGGCGCGCCGCGGTCAGCGGGATGCGGGACGCGGGCAACGGGGCGGCGGCGGGGTGTCCCACCGCTGCCACGTCACCGGCCGCGGGGCGTCCGACGGTGGGGCCGTCGGTGATCCGGACGCCCCACAGCCACAGCCCCGACAGGACGACGGCCCAGGTCGCACAGCTCACCAGACGGCCCAGCACTCGGTAGTGACGGTTGACCACGGTCGCCCGGCCCTCAGTCGCCGGCGGAGTGGACGCGACGGCGGTGCAGGGCGATGCCCGCGACGGCCAGGCCCGCGGCGCTCGCGAGTCCGGCACCGACGAGGATCTGCACGGCGCCGGGGCCGTCCTCGTCCTTGGACGCGAGTCCGGCGGTGCCGCCGCCCCCGGCCCGTACGGGCGCGCTCGGGGTCTCGCCCTCGCCCACGACGGTCAGTTCGGCCTCGCCGCCGCAGTCGCAGCGGACCTTGTACCGGCCTGGCGCGGTGGTGGACTTGACCTTCGCCGCGGCGTGGTGACCGCCGCCGCCCTCCTCGGCGGAGAGCTCGGCGTCCTCGACGAACACCTCGGAGCGGGCCATCACCTTGGTGCCGCGGCAGCCCTCGACCTTGACCTCGACCTCGGCTCCGGCCGCGACGACGGACGGGGTGAGCCGCAGCTGTTCGGCGCCGGCTTCGTGGCCGGTGCCGGTGTCCGCGTCACTGCCGGTGCCGGTGCCGGTGTCGCTGCCGGTGTCGCTGCCGGTGCCCATGTCACTGCCGGTGTCGGCGAGCGCGTCGGGGCCGGTTCCGGCCCCCTGGTCGCGCCCGGTATCGGTACCGGATTCCGCCGGTGGGTCGGCGAGCGGATCCTCCACACCGTCGGGGGACGACGGCGCGGAGGGCGCGTCACTGCTGTCGCGCTTGGCGAGCAGCGACGCGTCCGCGGAGGCGCTGGGCGCCCCGGGGTCGAGGTCGTCGGCGACGGCGGGCAGCGCGGTCGCCGAGCACAGGGCTGCCGCGGCGAGGACCACGGCCGCGCGATGGGTCACGCGGGACAGCCGCCGGGGCCGTCCGGAAGACCGTACAGATCGCATCGTGAACCTCCTCCTCACGTCAGCAGGTTCACGTGCGCCCGGCCGCTCCGCACCCGGAGCGTGACGCTGCTACTCCGTTCGGTGGTCAGGTGCGGCCACTCGGTCCACCAGGTCCGCGATGGAGTCGACCACGGTCGACGGGCGGAAGGGGAACCGGTCGACTTCCTCCGGCTTGGTCAGGCCGGTGAGCACCAGGAAGGTCTCCATCCCGGCCTCCAGACCCGCCAGCACGTCGGTGTCCATCCGGTCGCCGATCATGGCGCTGGTCTCGGAGTGCGCGCCGATCGCGTTCAGTCCGGCGCGCATCATCAGCGGGTTGGGCTTGCCGACGAAGTACGGTTCCCGGCCGGTCGCCTTGGTGATCAGTGCGGCGACCGAGCCGGTGGCGGGCAGGGCGCCCTCGGCGGACGGGCCGGTCTCGTCCGGGTTGGTGGCGATGAACCGGGCCCCCGCGTTGATCAGGCGGATCGCCTTGGTGAGCGCCTCGAAGCTGTAGGTGCGGGTCTCGCCCAGCACCACGTAGTCGGGCTCGGAGTCGGTGAGGACGTAGCCGATGTCGTGCAGCGCGGTGGTGAGCCCCGCCTCGCCGATGACGTACGCGGTGCCGTTCGGCCGCTGGTCATCCAGGAACTGGGCGGTGGCCAGGGCGGACGTCCAGATGTTCTCGACCGGTACGTGGAGCCCCATCCGGGACAGCCGGGCGTGCAGATCGCGCGGGGTGTAGATCGAGTTGTTGGTGAGCACGAGGAAGGGCCTGCCGGACTCGGACAGCCGCTTGACGAAGGCGTCGGCCCCCGGGATCGGAATCCCCTCGTGGATGAGGACCCCGTCCATGTCGGTGAGCCATGACTCGATCGGCTTGCGCTCTGCCATGCCGGACTCCTGCCGTGCTGCCGGTGCTGGGGCCTGCCGGCGGGCACCGCGCTGTGGCCGCCGACGCCCACAGCCTAGGCCAGGTGGCGGGTATCCCGGCCGGGCGGTCGTTCGCCGGTTCCGGAACGGGCGGACGGCCGCCCCCGGGGACCGGGAGGACGGGCTGATGGCCGGCCCCGGTCGTCGGAACGAGCGGACGGGCTCTAGGGCGCTCCCCCGGCGGGCCGGCCGCCCGGAAGCGCCGTGGTCAGCGGGACCGGCGGCGGGCCAGCGCCAGCAGGAGCGCGCCGCCGGCGAGGCAGACCCCGGCGCCGGCCGCGATCCAGCGCAGCGACGTCTGTCCGGTCCGGGCGAGCTCCTGGCCGGCCTCGGCGGCAGGCAGCGGCCGTTCCGGTTGTGCCTCGTTCCCCTTGGACTCCCGGCGGGGTTCCCGACCGGGCTCCGGGCGCTCGGGGAGGTCCGAGGCGCTGGGGCCGGGGGACGGCCGGTGCTGCTTCTCGTGGCTCTCCGGGCGGTCCGGCCGCAGGCCCGTCGTGCCGTCCGCGCCGCGGATGGAGAACTCGTAGTCGTTGGACTCGCCGACCCAGTCCCCGTCGTCAGCGCGGCGCTGCACGGTGGCGACGTTGACCCGGACCCGGTCCTCGCCGGTCTCCGCGGAGAACCGCATCCGCACCTGCACGGTCAGGGTCCGGCGCGCGGGCACGGCGAAGCCCCGGAAGCGGTCGCCGTCCTCGAACACCGCGATCTGCTCGTCCTGGTCGGTGGTCTCGAAGGTGACGGGCCGCCACTCCCGCTGCCCCGGGTCGTAGAACTCCAGGTCGATGCGGTCCCGGTCGAGCGAGCGCCGGTGGTCCACCAGCACCGCGACCGGGTGGACGTCCCGGCACGGCACCGTCGTGGTGTTCCGCAGGTCCAGGTTCCAGGTCTGCCAGTCGCCGCCCGCCGCGTAGCTGTCCGGGCCGCCGTGGATCCGGGTCTCGATGGGGAAGTCGGGGCTCTTGGGGTCCCCGCAGTACGGCTGCGGGCCCCGCCGGGATGCCTGGTCGTGCGGCGGCCGGTCCGCCTCCGCCGCGCCGGCGGGCCCGAGAAGTACCAGGACCGGGGCGAGGGCGGCCGTTGCGGCTCCGGCGAGGACTGTGCGCAGACGCATGGGGCACCTTCGAGGTTCGCGCGCGGCCGGCCGCGGGGCCGGCCGGTCGGGTTCGACCGGTACCGGCAGGACCCTGCCACCCGCGCCCGCCCGGTCGGCCGCACCACGGCGGGGGCGGCCGGGCCCGGCGGCGAATCCCCCTCGATCAGCCCACGATCTCCTGATCCGATGGGGTGGTGAGCGTTTCAGCAGGCCCCGGCCGCGCCGCCGCGTGGCCGAAGAGCGGGGCGAGAATCAGCTGCGCCGCCCCGTGCACGACGGTGTGTCCGCCGCCGGGCGCCACGGCGACCGGCACGGGACGGCCCGCGCGGCCGGCGGCTCCCTCGCGGGCGGCGCGTTCGGTGAGCACCGCGCCCACGCCGGTGAGGAACGCCTCGGGAGCGGCCACCACGGTGCGGCCGCCGAGCAGCACCCGGTCGATGTCGAGCAGCCCGACGAGGTTGGCCGCGCCGATGCCGAGGACCCGGGCCGCCGCCGGGGTGTCGCCGCGCGCCACGGCGGCCAGGCACAGCGCCTCGACGCAGCCGTGGTCGCCGCAGCCGCACGGCGGGCCGTCGAGCTGGATCACCTGATGGCCGAACTCCCCTGCGCCGGTGCGGCTTCCGCGGTGGAGCCCGCCGCCGAGCACCAGTCCGGCGCCGAGGCCGGTGCCGAGGTGGAGATAGGCGAACGAGGGCGCGGCGGAGGCCCCGTCGGGGTGCGGCGGGGCGGCGAGGGCGAGTCCCAGTGCGGCGGCGTTGGTGTCCTTGTCGAGGACGACGGGCAGCCCGAGGCGTTCGGCGAGGGCCGCCCGCAGCGGGTAGCCGTCCCACTGCGGAAATCCGGTGACCCGGCCCAGGACGCCCGTCCGGTGGTCCAGGGGCCCGGGGCCGGCGACGCCGACGCCGAGTACCGGTCCGACGCCGGCCCCTTGCAGCAGCGCCCGTACCTCCGCCGCCGCCCCGTCCACCACCGCGGCGGCGTCCGCGCCGAAGTCGAACGGCACGGTGCGGACGGCCAGCGGCTCACCGGTCAGGTCGGTGAGCACCGCCGTCAGCTCGTCGCGGTCCAGGTGCAGCCCCACCGCGCTGCGCGCCCCGCGGACCAGCCGCAGCACCGTGCGCGGCTTGCCGCCCGTCGACGCGCGCTGCCCCGCCTCGGCCGCCAGGCCCGCCTCCCGCAGCCGTGCCGTGATCTTGCTGACCGCCTGCGGGGTGAGCCCGGTGCTCTCGGCTAGCTCCAGCCGGCTGATGCCGGCCGCGCCCGCCGTGCGCAGCAGATCGAGCACGAGCGCGGCGTTGTGGCTGCGCAGCGCGGGAAGGTTGGCTCCGGAGTGTCCCCTGTTCACTCCCTCATTCTCGCTGCCGCTTGCTCTTTGGCAACAGCGTTGCTTAAGTGGGCGGCATGACTGGCAGCGACATGACCGGCCCGGGCACCCCCTTCCGCGTCGGCCTGATCGGTTACGGACTCGCGGGCTCGGCCTTCCACGCCCCGCTGATCGCCGCCACCGACGGTCTGACCCTGGACACCGTGGTCACCACGGATCCCGGGCGCCGCGCCGGGGTCGCGGCCGAGCACCCCGGGGTGCGCTTCGCGGCTTCGCCGGACGAGCTCCTGGCCCGTGCGGACGAGCTGGATCTGATCGTCATCGCCTCGCCCAACCGCACCCATGTGCCGCTCGCCGCCGCGGCCCTGCGCGCCGGGCTCCCGGTGGTCGTGGACAAGCCGCTGGCCGCCACCGCCGCCGAGGCGCGGGAGCTCGCGGCCCTCGCGGAGGAGCGCGGCCTGCTGCTCTCCGTCTTCCAGAACCGGCGCTGGGACAACGACTTCCTCACCCTCCGCGCGCTGATCGACGAGGGCGCGCTGGGCGACGTCCACCGCTTCGAGTCCCGCTTCGAACGGTGGCGGCCGCGGCCCAAGGGCGGCTGGCGGGAGTCCGGCGACCCCGCGGAGATCGGCGGGCTCCTCTACGACCTGGGGAGTCATGTCGTCGATCAGGCGCTGGTGCTGTTCGGCCCGGCCGTCCGCGTCTACGCCGAGTCCGACGTCCGCCGCACCGGCGCGGAGGCGGACGACGACACCTTCATCGCCGTCACCCATGCCTCCGGCGTCCGTTCCCATCTGTGGGTGAGCGCGTGCACCGCGCGGCTCGGCCCGCGGTTCCGGGCCCTCGGCAGCACCGTCGGCTACGTCAAGTACGGGCTCGACCCGCAGGAGGCCGCGCTGCGCGAGGGGCTGCGGCCGGGCAGCGCGCCCGGCTGGGGCGAGGAACCGGAAGCCCTGTGGGGCGTGCTGGGCGCCGGGGCGCCGGACGTCGCCGCGGGAGAGTCCCCGGCGACCGGCGGCGGCACCCCGGTCCGCACCCGGCCCGGCGACTACCCTGCCTACTACGCGGGCATCGCCGCCGCCCTGCGCGACGGCACCCCGCCGCCGGTCACGGCACACGAGGCCGCGGCCGCCCTGGACGTCCTGGAAGCAGCGCGCGTCTCGGCCCGCGAGGGCCGGACGGTCGGCATCGGAGCGGAGGCATGATGGGGGCAGAACGAGGCAGCCAGGTCGCTCCCGGCGGCACGGCGCGGGACAGCGGTTCCGCGGTGTCCCCGGCGGAGGAGGCCGCGGCGCTCATCCCGCATCTCGAGGCCCAGGAACGGCGCCTGGTACTGCGGAGCTTCACCCACGAGGACGCCTGGCACCTGGGGTCGATGCTGGTGGAGCTGGCCCGGCTGCGCGAGGCGCCGGTCGCCGTGGACATCCGCCGCGGGGCGCAGCAGGTCTTCCACGCCGCCCTGCCGCGCTCCTCCGCGGACAACGACGCCTGGATCGACCGCAAGCGCCGGGTCGTCGAGCGGTACGCCGAGAGTTCGTACCTGGTCGGGGCGCGGTTCCGGGCGAAGGGCACGACGTTCGAGGCGGCCTCCCGGCTGGACCCGGACCGCTATGCCGCACACGGCGGTTCGTTCCCCGTCCTCGTCCAGGACGCGGGCGTCATCGGCTCGGTGACGGTGTCCGGGCTGCCGCAGGCCGATGACCACGCACTGGTGGTCGAGGCGCTGGAACGCTTCCTCTCCGCGGGGCGCACGGAGTCCGCGACGCACTGATCCCGCACGCCGCGCCCTGGCCGGCATGACCCGCCCCGCCGTCAGGACGGCTTTCCGGCCCAGGCGGTGAGCGCCTCGGCCCGCTCGCCCCGGCGCTCGCCGACGGCGGTGCGGCGCGTGGCCCAGGCGATGTGGCCGTCGGGCCGTACGAGGATCTCCGTCACCCCCACGAGCTCGGGGTGGTCGTCGCGTCCGGTGACGGTGACGGGGGTGACGCGCGAGCCCCACCCGGGCCCGGGGGACGCGCCGGACTCCGGGTCGCCCGCGAGGTCGAGGTGGACGAACCGGCCCGCGGGCAGCAGGTCGTAGACCCGTGTCGCGTCCGACCCGGCGGCGGTCAGCCCGATGTCGGGCATCCGGCGCCCCACCAGCGGGTCGGCCCCGGGCGTCGTGGCGGGATAGACGGTGCCGAGGCCGGAGACCCGGGCGGCGATCCGGCGGTTGACCTCGGCCACGCCCAGGAGTTCGTCGAAGAGCGCCCGCAGGGCGAGCGCGGGGCGCCGGTACTGTTCGACGAGCGTCAGCTCCGCGAGCAGCGCCTGGACCTCGGTGTTCTCGGTGACCGCCCGGCCGACCGGGTTGCGCTCCGCGTCGTAGCTGTCCAGCAGCCCGGGCGGCGCCCATCCGGCCACGGCGGCGGCCAGCTTCCAGCCGAGGTTCATGGCGTCCTGGAGGCCGGTGTTGAGCCCCTGGCCACCGGCGGGGAAGTGGATGTGCGCGGCGTCGCCCGCGAGCAGGATGCGGCCGGAGCGGTACCGCTCGGCGAGCCGGGTGGCGTTGCCGAAGCGGGACAGCCAACGGGGCCCGGCGACACCGCAGTCGGAGCCGCAGAGCCGGATCAGCGACGCCCGGAACTCCTCCAGGGTGACGGGCTCCCGGGCCGGCACCCGCATCCGTTCCGGGTCGAGGTAGATCAGCCGGGTCAGCCCGTCCTCCAGCGGTGCGACCAGTACGCCGCGGGACCGGAGGGCGTCGAGGGCCGCCGGGTCCGGGTCGAGCACCGCGAAGTCGCCGAGCACCCCGGTGAGGGTCTCGTCGGTGCCGGGGAAGCCGATTCCGGCGGCCTCCCGCACCGCGCTGCGGGCTCCGTCGCACCCGACGAGGTACCGGGCCCGGAGGGTCTCGGTGCCGCGGGGCCCGCGCACCTCCGCCTCGGCCCCGCCGTCGTCCTGGCGTACGGCCACCACCTCGTGACCGCGCAGGATCTCCACGCCCAGTTCGGCCGCCCGCTCCGCCAGCAGCGCCTCGGTGCGCGCCTGGGCGAGGAACAGCGTGTAGCCGTGCCGGGAGTCCAGCGCGGAGAAGTCCAGGTGGGTGGGGAGTGCGGAGAAGTGCCAGCCGGGCACGGTGCGGCCGAGCGGGAGGAACCGGTCGAGCAGGCCGCGCTGGTCCAGCAGCTCCACGCTGCGCGCATGCAGGGTCAACGCCCGCGAGTTCCGGTGCGGTTCGGCCCGGCGTTCCAGGACGCGGGTGCGCACCCCGGCCAGGGCCAGCTCGCTGGCGAGCATCAGCCCGGTCGGTCCCGCCCCCGTGACGATCACGTCGACGTCCATCGAAGTCACCTTCCCCCATCAGTGAACAGTGTTCACGTGAACGATGTTCACTATACTGACGCCCATGAGCTCCCCGTCAATCCCCGCCCGCGGCCGGCCGTCCCGCCTGGACCGGGCACGGACCGTGCAGACGGCCCTCGACCTGCTGAACCAGTCGGGCCTCGACGCCCTGACCATGCGGCGGCTCGCCGACGCGATGGGCGTTCAGGCCGGTGCGCTGTACCGCTACTTCGCCACCAAGCAGGACCTCCTGACGGCAATGGCCGAGCGCATGATGGACGGCGCCACGGACGCGGCCACGGCGGCGGACGACGACGACTGGGCCGGGCAACTGACCGCCCTGGCCCGCGCGATGCGCACGGCCCTGCTCTCCCACCGCGACGGCGCCCGGGTGTTCGCCGGGACGCACTCCAACGGGGAGAACACCCTCGGCTTCGCCGACGCGCTCGTGGGCGTGCTGCGGGACGCGGGCTTCCCTGACGACGACGCGGCGCTGGCCCTGTACACGGTGGCCAACTACACCGTGGGCCACACCCTGGAGGAACAGGCCGCCCGCCAACCGGGGAACGGCGGGCCGGCGGATCCCGGAGTCCTGCGGGACGCGGTGACGGCCGGCGCGTATCCCCACCTCAGCGCCACCCTCCCCACACTCACCGGCCAGGACTTCACCCGGCTCTTCGAGTTCGGGCTCGGGCTGCTCGTGACGGGGCTGCGGGCGCGGCACTGAGGGCGGGGCAGTGGGAGCGGGACACTGAGGGCAGGCCGGCCCGAGTCCCGTGCAGGGGCCGGGCAGCGGCCGAGGCCCGGATCCGGGCGGGCACCACGGGATCCGGGCGAACGACCCACCGGGGGGGTGGTGGTCCATGACGTGACCGTGGCGAAGGACACGGACGACGGAACAGCCCCTCAGGCGGCCCCCGACTCCCGTCGTGCCACCACGACGAGAGCCTTGCGCCGGAACATCCGTCCCGGTTCGCATGGGACCAGCATCACGGCCCGACGGTGGGAAGTCGTTCGCACTCCGTCCACACATCACTGCGCAATGCGTGCACCCGCAACCCCGGTGCGGGGCCCGGACGGAGGCGGCCGGACGGAGGAGGCCCGACGCACCCGCCCGTCACCCCTCCGCCGTGCGTACGCCCCACGACCGTCCCCCGGCGCCCTCGGCATCGGCATCGGCATCGGCATCGGTGACGGCATCGGTGACGGTGGCGGCGGCGGTGGCAGCAGGGCCCCCGGTGGCCGCCCAGCCCGCGAGGAACCGCAGGGCCTCCGCGGAGCGGGACCCCGGCTCGGCGGTGTAGACGATCATCGTCTGGTCGGCGTCGTCCCCCACCGTCAGCGTCTGGAACTCCAGCTCCAGAGGGCCCGCCAGCGGGTGCCGGAACGCCTTCCGGCCGAACGCCCTGGTCCGCACCCGCTGGTCGGCCCACCAGCGGCGGAAGTCCGGGTCCTTGACGGACAGTTCGCCGACGAGGGCGGCCAGCAGCGGATCACCGGCGTAGCGGGCGGCGTCCATCCGCAGATAGGCCACGCACTCGCGGGCCGCCGTGGGCCAGTCCGCGTACAGCGCGCGGAACTCGGGGCGCAGGAAGGCCAGCCGTACGAGGTTGCGTTCGGCGTCCGGGAGCGCTCCGAAGTCGCCGAGCAGGGCCGCCGCGAGGGGGTTCCAGGCGAGGACGTCGAGCCGCCGCCCGAGCACGATCGCGGGCATCTCCCGGAGCCCGTCCAGGAGTTGCCGGGTCTGCGGGCGGACGTGCGGGCCGTTGGTCCGGGCCGCTGCCGCCCGCCGGGCGGGACCGGCGATCCGCAGCAGATAGGCCCGTTCGTCGTCGGCCAGCCGCAGGGCGGTGGCGAGCGACTCCAGGACGGCCGGGGAGACGTTCGTCATCCGGCCCTGCTCCACCCGCACCAGGTAGTCCACGCTGACGTTCGCCAGCTGCGCCAGCTCCTCGCGGCGCAGGCCGGGGACGCGCCGGACCCGGCCGTCGTCGGGGAGCCCCACGTCGGCGGGGCGGACGCGCGACCGGCAGGCGCGCAGGAATCCGGCGAGCGGGGCACTGGTCTCGGGGCGGGCATCCATGGCCATGCGCCCCATTGTGGGCCGGTGGACGGCCCGTTGCCTGGTACTGCCGGACCCAGGGAGGGCGGTACCCGGGGACGTCCGGTCCCCGGACGGTCCGTCCCTGGTGGCGCCTGCCGCCGCCCCCGCAGGGTGGCGGAGACGGCAGGGGGCGTTTCCCCTGCTCCACCGCCCCGGCAGGGGCTCTCACCGAGGAGCACCATGACCATCTGGTTCATCACCGGCGCCTCCCGCGGCTTCGGGCTGGAGATCGCCCGGCAGGCGCTCGCGCAGGGCGACCGCGTCGTGGCCACCGCCCGTGATCCGCGCGCCGTGGACGCGGCGCTGCCCGGGAATTCGGGCCGGCTGCTCACCCTCCCCCTGGACGTCACCGACACCGGCCGGGCGGCCGAGGCCGTCGCCACCGCGGTCGACCGGTTCGGCGGGATCGACGTCCTGGTCAACAACGCCGGGCGGGGCCTGCTCGGCGCCGTCGAGGAGACCAGCGACGCGGAGGCCCGCGCGATCTTCGACATCAACGTCTTCGGGCTGCTGGCCGTGACCCGCGCGGTGCTGCCCGTCATGCGGCGCCGGGGCAGCGGACGGATCATCAACCTCAGCTCCGTGGGCGGCTTCGTGAGCTGGGCCGGCTCCGGTCTGTACTGCGCGACGAAGTTCGCCGTGGAAGCCCTGACGGAGAGCCTGCGGATCGAGGCGGCGCCGTTCGGGGTACAGGTCACGGCCGTCGAACCGGGCCCGTTCCGCACGGACTTCCTCGACCCCAGCTCGCTGCACCGCACGGCGGCGGTCATCGACGCCTACGCGGCGAGCTCCGGCGCGCTGCGCACCTGGGCGGACGACACCAACCACGGCCAGGCGGGCGACCCGGTCAAGGGCGCGGCCGCCGTCCTCCTGCTCGCCGCCACCGCCGAACCGCCGACCCGGCTCCCCCTCGGCTCCGCCACGGTGACCGACATCGAGGACAAGCTCGCGCGGGTCGCCCGGGAGGTCGATGCCTGGCGGGAGGTGGCCAGGAGCACCGACTACCCGGCGGGCGACTCGGCGGGCGAGCGCAGCGGACCGACGGGCGAGCTGCCGTGCGCGGTGTGACGGCGGACCGGTCCGCCGGGCCGGCCCGCGACAGCGCGTGGAAGGCGTTCCCCGACAACGCGTGGGACGCGTTCCCGGGCGGCACGTGGGGCGCGCTCCTCGACAGCGCGTGGGGCGGGTTCGCCGACAGCGCGTGGGGCGCTTACTGATCGTTTCAAAATGAGGTTTGCAGGCGGCGCAGGCAGATGAGGCTGCAGGCCAGTTCGAGCAGGCCGTTGTGGAGTTCGGCACGTCGTTCATACCGTATGCGCAGCCGTTTACTGGTGCAGCCAGTGGGACTCGACCACCCAGCACTCGTTGTTCGGACTGGAACTGTGGCCGCCGCCGAGTGGGGCGATCACCGGCGTGATGCCGCGCTTCCGCAGCAGACGACGTCACTTGTCGAAGTTGTAGCTCCGTTGGGTGTACAGGCGCCGAGGTTTGCCGCGGGGTCGTCTACGAAGTGCCCTCATCAGTGGGACCGAAGCCGAGGTGGACGTCAAGGAGTCGCGCGGCGGCCGGCCGGGGCAGCGATGGCCGGGCGCCGCGAGACGGTGAGTGACATGGGAGAAAGCCTTCTCCGGCTAAGGAATCGAAAGCTCCGCTAGGGCCGGCGATCGGTCGGCAGGGCGATCGCCGCGGCAGGGCAGAGGTCGACGGCCTCACGTACCGCGCCCTGTGTTTCGGTGGGCGGCTCGGGGCGCAGGACGATTGCCTTGCCGTCGTCCTGACGCTGGTCGAACACCGTGCCGGCCGTCAAGACGCACATTCCGGAGCCGACGCAGCGCTGGGCGTCCACGGTGATCCTCATGGGTCACGCATCCCAGGTGACCGGGAGGCGCTTCACTCCGAAGACGTCCGCGGTTTCGGGGCGCAGGTCGACCTCCTCGGCCGGTACGTCCAAGCGCAGGGTGGGGAAGCGTTTGACCAGCGCGGGGAAGGCGACCTGCATCTCGACTCGCGCCAATTGCTGGCCCAGGCACTGGTGGATACCGTGACCGAAGCCGAGGTGTCCGGTGGCCTGCCGTCGGATGTCGAGGGTGTCGGGGTCGGTGAAGCGCTGCGGGTCGCGGTTGGCGGTGTGGAACGACAGGATGACTGTGGTGCCTGCCTTGATGGTCCGGCCGCCCAACTCGACGTCCTCCAACGCCGTTCTCATGAAGGTCTTGGCGACGCTCAGATAGCGCATCAGTTCCTCGACGGCCTTGTCGGCGATCGCCGGATCGGCGTGCAGCGCGGCGAACTGCTCGGGATGGCTCAGCAGGGCGAAGGTGCCCAGTGCCAGCATGTTGGTGGTGGTGTCGATCCCGGCTGCCAGCAGAAGAAGGCCAACCCCCATCAGTTCCTCATCGGTCAGGTCGCTGCCGGTGAGATCGCTGAGGATGTCATCAGTGGGACGGGCGCGCTTGGCGGCCACCAGCTGTGCGAGGTATTCCTGGATCGCGGTGTAGGCGTCCATCTGGTCCTCTGCGCTCGTATCCCCGCCGAAGATCGTCGCGGCCTGCTCCTGGAAGGAGCCACGATCCCGATACGGCACTCCCAGCAGCTCGCAGATCATGATCGCGGGGATGGGCTTGGCGAACGCGGTCACCAAGTCCGTCGGCGGCCCGGCGCTTTCCATGGCGTCCAAGTGGTCGGCGGTGACCTGCCCGACGCGCTCGGTGAGCGATCGCATCCGCCGGACGGTGAACTTGCCTGCCAGCAGCTTCCGGTAGCGGCCGTGCTGTGGCTCGTCCATGAGGACGAACTCGCCGGGCGCCGCCGGAGGCATCCTGATGTCGCCGATGTCCATGTACGGGTGGAGCATGAGCTCCTTGCGGGAGCTGAACCGTGAGTCGGCCAGGACCGACCGGACCAGGCCGTAGCCGGTGATCAGCCAGCCCTGGCGTCCGCCGGGGAAGGGGTATCGGCTGATGGGACCGTGCCGGCGGGCCTGGATCAGCTCCTTGGGCGGGTCAAAGGGGCAGCCGGACTGACGCGCCGTCGGCAGCACGCTGACGGTGTGTACGGGTTCTGTCATGTTCGCCGTGATCGGATCCGCCATAATCTCCCCCACTGGGTACCTTGTACGCGGTCGTGGCGGTCAAGCTAAGGTACTGGGTACCAGGTACGCAAGTGGGTGATGAAACGGTGACCGGCGCCGAGTACGTGAACATCTGGATGCGGCCCGAGCGCCAGGGCCACGGGCCGAAGCCGGCCTACAGCCGCGCCCGGATCACCGAGGCGGCGGTCCGGATCGCCGACGCCGAGGGACTGGAAGCCGCCACCATGCGGCGGATCGCCGCCGAGATCGGCGCGGGCGCGATGTCGCTCTACCGGTACGTACCGAGCCGCGACGACCTCATCGAGCTCATGGCCGACCAACTGATGGGCGAGATCGACGTCACGGGCATGCCCTCCGGCGACTGGCGCACGGACCTGACGCGCTACGCCGACGGGGTGCGGGCGATGTGGCTGCGGCACCCGTGGATTGCCACCGTGCACCGGTCACTCCCCAGCTACGGCCCCAACCAGCTGCTCTTGATCGAACGCGTGATGGGAGCCCTTGATACGCACGTCTCCATCGACGAGAACCTCGGTCTCATGGCGATCCTGAACGGCTATGTCGAGGGCACCGTCCGCGACGAGGTCAGCTGGGCCGAGGAGGTCCGCCGCAGCGGGCTCAGCGAGTCGCAGTGGCTGACGCGCAGCGCCCCGCGCGTCCACCAGCTGCTGAAGAGCGGGGAGTATCCGATCTTCGCCAAGATCGCGACACAGGCGCACCAGCCCCACCTGAACCGCGACGACCACTTCCGGCACGGGCTGGAGCGCGTCCTCGACTGCATCGCGGCAGCCCTCCCGTCAACGGCTGAGCCTCCGTCGGAGGCCATCGCGGGCAACCGGCTCCCGGCCACCATGCCCGACCTGTCCAGCGCCATGCGTGATGAAACGCTCGCCGTGGCGGGCTGGGAGACTCCCGCATGTGACGAAACGCCGGATGATCTCAGCCCAACCCCAGGGTGCACTGTGTGCGGCGACGTCGTCCCCCAAAACGTCACCGGACGGCCCCGCGCATACTGCTCACGGGCATGCCAACAGCGCGCCTACCGCACGCGGAGAAGGGCTGGATCTTCAGGGTGATCACCGAGGACTGGGCCCTGTGACACGACGCAGCTCCCTCACAAACTGATCGCTTCAGCATGAGTTCGGTGTGGCGGCTGGGAGTTGGAGACGGGTGGGGCAGGTTCTGTCGCAGGCGCTCAGTCCGTCGGGCGCTTTCCTGGGAGGACGGCCGACCCCTACCCGACGACGGCGGCGGTGGCCGCTCCCGCGTCCGTCCGGTCCCGGTACAGCCAGGCCCGTTCGGCGGCGCTCCAGGCCGTGGTGGTGGCCAGGTAGAGCCCGGCGGCCAGCGGTACGACGGCGGCGGTGATGAGGGTGCCGAACGACAGCAGCGGCATGACCTTGGCCACCCCCGCCATCCCGGGCAGCGCCTCCGGTTCCGCGGAGGCCTTCCGGGACGCCCCGGCGCTACGGTTCGCGGCCGTGGCTGCCGCCGCCGCGGCCGCGGCCTTCCGGCCCCGGGTGTAGTTCCAGCCGGCCACCGCGGCGATCACGGCGAACAGCCCCAGGTAGACCAGCCCGTGCGGCCCGGCCACGCCCCCGTCGGCCAGCGCGTCGGACCACCGGCCGCCGAGCGGCGCACCGAGCAGGGTGTGGTCGAGCAGTCCGCTGCCGCGGCTGGTGAACAGGTGGTACATCACGACGAACACGGGCAGTTGGAGCAGCGTCGGCAGGCAGCCGGCCACCGGCGAGGTGCCGGTCTCGGCCTGCAGTTCGGCCACTGCGGCGCGCAGCTTCTCGGGGTCCTTCCCGTGCTTCTTCTTCAGCTCGGCGATGCGCGGCGCGAGCGCGGAGCGGGCCTTCTCGCCGCGCGCCGCGGCCCGGGCGAGCGGGTGCAGCGCGAGCCGTACGCACAGGGTGAACAGGACGATGGCGGCGGCCGTCGCCGAGCTGCCGAAGAACGGGTCGAGCGCGTCGGCGACATGGGAGAGAAGCGCACCGAGGGATGCGAAGACGGACATGGTTGAGCCCTCCACGGGGTCTCGTCGTGCCGGGATGAGGATTCGGCGTGACGAGCCGCGCGGGCCCTGCGGTCCAGGGTTCAGCGAGCCCGAAGGGGGCTGTTGCGGGTCCCGGGTCCGGGGAGCACCTACGCGGCCGTCAGGAGGGGACGGCCGGGTGCTCGCGGCCGGGGGCGGCCGGAGGCGTCGGGATCTCGCTGGGGAAGGAAGGCGGTACGGCGTTCGCGGTCCCTGATCGCCGTACGGATCCGGGTCCGTGGCACGGGCGGTGCCGACCGGGCCGCCCAGAGCATGCAGGCCAGCAGCGCGGCGCTGACGGCCGCGGTGGCCGCGAGGGTGACGGCGCCGCCGAGTCCGCTCTCGGCGAGCAGGATCTCGGTCAGCAGGAAGAGGAGCGCGTTGAGGTGCATACGCACCGATCCGAGTGGACGGATCACACGGCCCCCCTTCATCCCTCTCGCGTCCGCACCGGCTCTTGCCGGTATGTGACGCCGGTGTCCTTCACCGCGATGCTAACCGGACGCCGAGCCGGAGCGGTAGGAGATCCGTGCCACGCCGGCCGCGGGTCCTGGGCACCGGCACGGGCAACCTCCCCCGCACCGTCAGCCCGACGCCGCCACCACCCGGTCGCCGTCGCCGCTGCCCAGGTCCTCGCGGTCGCTGGCCAGCACCTCGGAGTCGGGCCGCTCGTCCGTCCCCCGCGGGCCGAGGAACGTCACCAGGAGCGCCACCCCCAGGTTCACCGCGAGGGCGACGATCCCGGCGTTCACGCCCCACACGGGGTCGTGCCCGGTGAAGACCAGCGCGCACACCACGGCGACGCCGACGGCGAGCCCGCTCACCGCCCCGGCGAGGGTCAGCCGCCGCCACACCAGCCCGAGCAGCAGCATGGGGACGAGCTGCGCCATGCCCTCGTACGAGATCAGCGACAGCCGCACCAGGGTGTTGGGCGCGACATACGTCATCACCAGGGCCAGCGCGCCCGCGATCACCACGACCGTCTGCGAGGCGGCCTTCTCCCGCCGCCCGCGGACCGACGGCATCAGCGACAGCACGCTCCGGCCCCACATCGTGCCGATGACCAGCATGAACACCGCCATCGGCACGATCGACGACAGCGCCGCCGCCACCCCGACGAGGCCGACCGCCCAGGCCGGGAGGGCGTCGACGATCAGCTTGAACAGGGCCAGGTTGGAGTCGGCCCCGGCCAGGCCCGGCACCACGAACGCCGCCGCCAGCCCGAGCAGCATCGGGACGAACAGCAGCACGTTGTAGGAGGGGAGCCAGATGGCGTTGCGCCGCAGCGCGTCGGCGTTCCGGGCGCCCAGGTAGCCGGCCACGGTCGTCGGGAAGATCACCACAGTGAGGGCGTTGAGCAGCGAGGTGGTGATGAACCACCCCTCCCCCAGCCCGCCGGAGTCGTGCCCGGGCAGCGTCAGCCAGGCGCGCTTCTCCTCGACCACCCGGTGCAGCAGCTCCCCGTAGCCGTCGAAGTAGTGCAGCGGCACGTAGACCGCGAGGAACCCGAGGGTCGCGATGACCAGCACGTCCTTCAGCACCGACACCCAGGCGCTGCCGCGCAGCCCGCTCACCACGACGAAGCCGGTGGCCACCGCGAAGGCCAGGAAGTACGCCCAGTTCAGCGAGACGGCCCCGTAGGAGATCGTCGAGACGACGACGCCCATGCCGGTGATCTGCAGCTGGATGTAGGGCAGCAGGAAGACGGTGGCGAGCACGGCGACGGCGGCGCCGAGCCACCGGCTGCCGAACCGGTGCGCCACGATGTCCGTGATGCCCACCAGCCCGTGCTTCCGGGCGTACGTCCAGAGCATCGGCCCCACGACGTAGCCGAGGGCGTAGCCGCAGGACATGTACGCGATGACGTACAGGACGGGCGCGCCGAAGTTGTACCCCCAGCCCGCGGCGCCGAGGTAGCTGAAGCTGGTGTAGCCCTCGCCGGCCATCAGCACCCAGATGAAGACCGGCCCCAGGCTGCGCCCGCCCACGGACCACTCGGCGAGCCCGCCGCCGCTGCCCCGGCCGCGGACGGCGAGCAGGCCGAGGGCGACGGTGAGGACCATGAAGGCGGCGAAGACGGAGGTGGCGACGGCGGCGTTCACCGGCGGTCCCCCCGCCAGGCGAGCCACACGGCGACGGGCGTCGCGACGGTCGCGGCGAACAGCCACACCATCAGGAACGGCACCCCGAACACCAGGGGCTCCACCCGGTTCGCCCAGGGCAGGACCCCGAGGTAGAGCACGAACGGCACCAGCAGCCACAGCAGATGAGGACGTCGTCGGAACACGACGCCCGACCTTACTCGGCGCCCCGCACCCGGACGCTCGCCAGCCGCCCCCAGACGACGAGCCGGTAGCGCGAGGTGTACTCGGGGGTGCAGGTGGTGAGGGTGAGGTAGTACCCCGGCTCGCGGTATCCCCGGCCCGGGTGGACGGAGCTGCGGGGCACGGCGCCGAGTACGGCGGAGTCGCGGGCGGAGGTCTGCGGCAGCGTCTTCTCGATCACGTAGGCGTACCGGGCCTCGGCGGTCTCGACGGTGACCCGGTCGCCCGCCCGCAGCCGGTCGAGCCGGCGGAACGGCTCCCCGTGGGTGTTCCGGTGCCCGGCGAGCGCGAAGTTCCCGGCCTCCCCGGGCCGGGCGGTGCGCGGATAGTGCCCGACGTACCCCCGGTCCAGCACCCCGGCCTTGCCGGTGCCCTCCGCGACGGGCACGGTCACGCCGATCCGGGGGATCCGCAGCACGGCGTACGCCTGGTCCCAGCGGGGCGCCCGTGGCCGTCCCGCTGTCGGGCTGCCCGGCGTCCCCCGGCCCGCTGCCGCCCGGCCTGGCGCCTGGGGCTCCTCCCGGCCGGTCTTCTCCGGGCCGGAGGCCGCCCCGGGCCCGGTGCCGGCGGCGTCCGCACCGGCCCCGTCGGCCGCCGGGCCACGGGCCCACTCCCGCTCCAGCGCCCGTACCTGCCGCTCGGCGCCCTCCCGGGCCTGCCGGTTGGTCCACCACAGCTGGTGGGCGACGAGCAGCAGCACCAGCACCCCCAGCGTCACCGCCGCCTCGGCCGCACCCCACAGGCCCCGCGCGAGAAGGAGCCGCGCCCCTCCCCGCCGCTGTCCCCGGACCACGACCGGCACCCGACCGCGCACCCCGACCACCTCCCGGCCGCCGCAGACCGCCGCCGCGGACCGCCGCCCACGCACGGACAAGGGCCGCACGATAGGGCCTTCCCCGCCAACCCACCAGGGGCGACGGCGCAGGAACGGCCCCCGCCGGAGGGGTCGCTGTCGGCGGACGGCAGTACGGTGGGCCCATGCCCTCCGACACCCCCGCCCAGCACGCGTCCGAAGCCGAGCGCCTGGAGCGCATCGCGGTGCAGCACCCCGAGGACAACGAACAGGTGCTCCTGCGCGCCGCCGCCCACCGCGAGCTGGCCGGCGACCGTCCCGGAGCCACCGCCCTCTACGACCGGCTCCTCTCCGACGAGCCCCGGAACCCGCCCCTGATCAAGGCCCTCAAGGCGGCGAACCTCTGGGAGTACGGGCACGAGGCCGAGGCCCGCGCCATCATCGACGGCATCCGCGCCGCCGCCCCGCGGGACTCCGCGCCCTGGGAGATCATCGCCGAGGCCCTGGAGACGCACGACGACCTCCAGGCCGCCCACGACTGCTTCACCACGGGCGCCACTCTGCTGATCGACGGCAGCGAAGTCCCGTACGAGGCACGCCTCCTGCTGGTCGGCCGCCACCGCGTCCGCCGCATGCTGGGCACGCCCCACGACGAGTGGGACACCCTCGCCGACACCCTGCACGCGGGGGACATCTCCCTCGACGAGCTCCACAACCCCAAGCGCCTCTGGGCCCTCGGCTCGGACGACCCGACCGAACTCCGCGCCGAAATCGCCCGCCTCCGCGCCGAGCTGGGCGAGCGCCGCGCGGCCCTCTCCCGCCCGTTCCCGGTGGCCGTGCTGCACTGGCCGGCCTCGGAACTGGCCGAACTCCTCGCGGCCTACCCCTCCATCGCCGCCGAGTACCCCTCCCACGCCGAGCACGTGGCCGGCGTGGAGTCCGCCCTCCGCGAGCTGGCCTCGACCGGCGCGGAGAACTTCGGCATCGTCACCGGCACCGTCCCCTCCTTCGAGGCCTTCGCCGCCGCCGAACAGACCTCCCCCGACGACCCGTCGCTCCTCCCGGAATACACCACCTCGATGGCCGCCCGCGGCCGCGCCACCCCCTGGCCCCCGGCCCGGAACGCCCCGTGCTGGTGCGGGTCGGGGCTGCCGTACGGGGGGTGCCACGGGGGGTCGTCCGGGGGGTGAGGGCGCCGTCCCCCGTCCCGGGCGTGACGGCGCCGTCCCGGGAGTGACGGCCTCTTCCGGGGCGTGACGGCCTCTTCCGGGGCGTGAGGGCCCGGGGCCGACGTGAGTGCCCTGGAGCCGCGCGAGTTGCCCGGGGCCCACATGCGTGCCCGGGCCCTCGCGCCTGCCTGGGGCCACTCGCGCCTGCCCGGGGCCCTCGTGAGCACCCGGGACCCTCATGGCGCGTTCCAGCCCCGGGGTGAGGGGGTGAGCACCCCGGACCGGGCGCGAACCTCCGCCCCACCCCGCCCGCAGCCCGACAGTGACGACGACCGGCTGCCTCCCGACCGGATCTAGGCCCGGCCGGGATGTCGCCCGGCCAGGAGGCCTCCCGGCCCGGCCGGCGGCCGCCCAGCCCGTCCCGACCGAAAGGCAACCCACCATGCCGAGGACCCACCACTACGACGTCACCATCACCTGGACGGGCAACCGCGGCACCGGCACGAGCGGCTACCGCGCCTTCGACCGGGACCACGAGATCACCGCCCCCGGCCTCCCGCCCATCCCGGGCAGCTCGGACCCCGCGTTCCGCGGCGACCCGTCCCGCTGGAACCCGGAACAGGGCCTCACCGCGTCCCTCTCCCAGTGCCACATGCTGTGGTACCTGCACCTCTGCGCGGTGGCGGGCGTCGTCGTCACCGACTACAAGGACGAGGCCCACGGCACGATGGCCGAAACCCCGGACGGCGGCGGCCACTTCACCGAGGTCGTCCTCCGCCCCCGCGTCACGGTCGCCTCCCCGGAGATGATCGCGAAGGCCACCGACCTCCACGCAGCAGCGAACGAGAAGTGCTTCATCGCCCGCTCAGTGAACTTCCCGGTGAGGCACGAGCCGGTGGTGGGGGTGGCGGGGGGCTGACACGGGGGCACGTGCCGAAGGCCCCGTCAACGCCGCTGACGGGGCTGGCACAGGCCATCCCTGCGCTGCTGGGCCCGGCCGTGCCCCAGTGGCTAGTCTGGAACTGATGCCGACCGAGGACCCGAGCCAGATGCAACCAGCCGCGTGGCAGCCACCCGAAGGATCATGGGCGTCCTCGGCTGCCAGACGCCGCAATATGCAGGCCATCCGCAGCCGTGACACCAAACCTGAGCGGCTGATCCGGCAACTTGTACACGCTCAGGGTCTGCGCTACCGGGTCAGCGCCAAGCCCTTGCGCGACCTTCGCAGGACGGCAGATATAGTCTTCCGCCCCGCGAAAGTCGCGGTCTTCATTGACGGGTGCTACTGGCATGGCTGCCCCGAGCACTATGTGTCACCGAAGACAAATCCCGGCTACTGGTCAGACAAAGTAGCCCGCAATGTCACCCGTGACCGGGACACAGATCATCGGCTGACCGAGGCGGGATGGCTCGTACTCCGCTTCTGGGAGCATGAGTCACCTGATGAGTGCGCCTTCACGATCAGCAGCGTCGTCCGCGAACGCCGGAGCCAGCTCAGTCTCTGAGATCTCACTGACAGAATCCTGCTGCGATACAGCGGCCCCGCGGTCCTCTGCCCTGCGCGCGGCCATGAGCACCTGCGCAATCGATTCGCCCACTGCCTTGGCGACGGGCGGGGGAAACGCATTTCCGACCTGGCGATACCGGGCCGTCTTCCCGCCTTCAAACTTCCAGCCTCGCGGGAATCCCTGAATAATCGCCGCCTGCTCAACTGTGAGCATCGGCCCGTCTGGGCGGAGGAAGTCCCGCTCCGGAACGCATGCTTCGGGGTCGTTGGCTACGCCCATCGGGTCGACGCCCAGCGCCCGCCAGGCCGCCTTCGCGCGGCTGGGGCCCAGGTCCGCCCCTCCATGCTTCTTGGAGCCGCCTACGAGCGTGGGCGCCACGCTGTCGGCCTTCGTCACGTCGCCCAGCCACTTGTCGTACGCGGCCTGAGCACGCTTGGCGAGCTCCGGATGATCACGCTTCAGTGACTCCAGACGCTCTTGCATGGAGATTCCGAGAGCCTTGGCGACCGTGACCTGCTCGGCACTTACGCCCGTAGGCCACTCATACTTCACACCCTCAAGAGCCGCGAGTTCCAGGATGTCTTTCCTGATCGCTACCAAGAGAGCCCGGGGCCTGAGCTGCGGAACGCCGAAATCACATGCCTCCAGCAGATCCCACTCGCAAACCTGGTAGGCATGCCCACCGGGATAGCGACCATCATCCTCAAGGCTGCTCGAGATACGCCCGCGATACTCATCGAACTTGGAGTCAAGAATCCCGCGAACATTCTCAATCATGACGGCTCTTGGCTGAAGCTGCTGAACGATGCCAAGCATCCGCGGAAAGAGGTCGCGGTCATCGTCCTCGCCCAGCTGCTTGCCGGCATGAGAAAACGGCGGGCACGGGACTCCGCCAGCCAAGAGGTCGAGTTCCCTCGGTTCAAGAACTCCGCCATCGCAATCTGAATCGCCCCGGCGCAGAGCAGTCATGGTGCGCAGCGCATCGAACTCATCTACCAGGTCTTCTTCCAGAACCTCACAGCCGCCCCATTCCTCCACGCCTTGGACATTGGCGCGCAGGGTACGGCAGGCGAACTTATCGATCTCGACAAGCGCCAAATGCTTGAACATGGCCTGGTGCAGTCCGACCGCCTGGCCGCCAGCTCCCGCGCAGATCTCGATCGAGGTCAGCGAACGCTCGCTGGAGCTCATGGGTCTCTCCTGTAACGAAGTACTCGGCCCCGCCCGTCGAGGCCTCGATCATTCAAGTCAGGCCCATAGCTTCGCACGAGCGCCGGCAGGCTCACTGGCTAGTCCGCCTCATTGTTCAGCGGCAGCGGTCCAGACTGCCACAGATGTGCCCATACCAGTCAATCCACAGTCAAGTGGATGACGGTATCGCAACGTTGCCCCCTGGCTTGCCGAGCCATCCAGAAGAAGCCGCTCATCAGCCCCGGCACGGATCCCCACGAGAAGCGCCTCAGGAGGAACGGCCAACCGCACCGACTCCCACTGCCCCCGCTCGTTCTGGTCCTCGGGAACTACTGACGCCAGCCAAGCCCTGCGCACTGTTGCCACAGCCGCCGCTTCACCTTCGGCATCCACCAGTACGGCGACCATGCTCCACTCCGGATCGGCCCGCATGGTCTCGTACTCGTGCCGGGTGAGGTGCACGACAAGCCGGTCCGCGCCGACCGTTGCCTTCACTTCCAGGTGCGCGGAGAGTCTTCCGGGCACCATGACCTCGATGTCGTAGCCGAAGCCGTCAGAGATGGCCGCTGCATGGCGGACTTGGCAGCCTGCGGCGCGCAACAACGCAAGGAGGGCCAGTTCCCCAGCCAGCCCCGTCCGTCGGCGCTTTTCCGGATCTGCCTCACCGTGACCAGCCAGGTGGAGACCGGCCAGGGGGTGCCACTCCAGACCGAGCTCTCTCGTGGCAGTCCATGCCTCATCACATAGCACGCTAGCGTCCACTCCGCCTGCGGCTGCCGCCTCCTGCCACCCCAGGATCAACGGCTCAAGCGTTCGCAGACACTCCTCCAGAACCGGACGTCCGTCGGGCCCCAGCAGCCCAGAGCGGCGCAGCCAGGCGAGCGCGTCCGCATACTGCACGGGAGCGAGGTCGGCATAGCGCCGTTGATGGGTGAAGAGTGCCCGGGCGCGGCTGACGTCCTCCGTCCGCAGGTGCGTCAGCCAGCGCAAGGCCGCACGGAGCGTGCCGTTACCGGGCAGCGACCGCATCGACGTGCCGGAGCAGGGCGCGTACATCGGCCGAATCCATGCCCCCAGCCGCTGAGGGCTCTTCTTGCAGATCGGCAAGCTGCTGCACGGAAGGGTCATCGAGGATCTGGCCCATGAATTCCAGCTTCTCTTCCAGGCGCAGAGCGACGACCTCATCAATCGTGCCTTCCGAGGCGAGCACGGTGACCCGGGTCTCGGTTCCGGGCTCCAGGCCGAGACGGTGGATGCGGTCGAGGCTCTGCAGGAAGCGGCCAGCCATGAAGTCACGGTCCACGTAGACGGCGTCGTGACACTCATGGTGGAGGCTGATCCCCTCTCCGAGCGTGGCCGGATTGGAGAGCAGGACCCAGCAGTCCGGGTCATACCGGAACCTGCGGATCTGCTCCTCCCGGTCCGGAGTCCCCCCGTGCACGACCGCCGGCTGGTACGGGCTGAACAGCTGCTCCAGGGTGGTCAGGCTCCTCACGAACGTCGTCCAGACCAGCGTCTTGCGGCCCTGCCGGGCATTCTCGGCGACGATGCTGAGCGCTTCCTTGTACTTCGGAGAGAGCTCGTACTTCGGCAGGTCGCCCATCAGCGAGTACAGCGAGTCTCCCTCAGGAATCTGCAAGGGCGGTACCTGGTAAGACAGCGGTTCGTAGCGGCTGGTCCCCTCCAGCAGGAGCGCAGGACTCGTCGCAGCCATCAGCAGGCGGAGCATCGCCTTGCCCAAGGCGTCGAAATCCGAGCGGGAAGCCTCAGCCCGGGTGGTGAACCGCCCCACCAGCGCGTCATACACCTCCCGGTGCAGTGGCGGCATTCCGACGTACCGGATCCTCGTCTCAAAGGGCGGCAGCCCCAGTTCACCCTTGGTCGTGCGCGTGAACATCGGCCGCAGGACGGTACTGGCGTGCGCCAGATCACCTCCCGCTACAGCGCTGGTCACCACCCGCCGGCCGTGGCCGGGCCAGACGAAGGACAGCAAGTTCTCCAGGTCCCGGGCGCCATTCGGAGCGGGAGTACCCGTCAGGATCAAGCGGCGTCGGCTCAGCGGCCCCAGGGCCATGCAGGCACTGCCATAGATGCCCCGCGCCCCGAGCTTCATCCGGTGCGCTTCATCCAGCACGATCATCGACGGAGCTGCCCGCAGCCAGGAAGCGAGGGCCGCTAGTGAGCGGTCCAGGCGCTCGTAATTCACGATCAGGACTTCGGTACCCGGCTCAGGAGTCCGCTCCATGACGCGGGCCGACAGCGGCTCCTTGAAGCAGGCATCGCTCTCATACAGCCACGACTCATAGGCCGACTTAGGACTCACGACCAGCAGACGACGCACCTGCCCCCGTTCCCGCAGGGCAGCAAAGACCGCCAGAGCCACGCGGGTTTTCCCAGCACCAGGAACGCTGAAGTTGGCACCGTGCTGGAGTGAGAGCAGCCGCGCAATGTCCCGACGCTGAAAGTCCGTGAGGTCAGCACACCAGTCCGTTCCCAACAGTGTGTCGACATCATCGGGGGTGACCGCAGCCGTTCGCTCACCGTCCGAGAGACATCGCTCTGCCGCCTCCGCGTCGTCGAGCACCCCGCCAACCAGTTGGGCCAGCGCCTCTTCCCACTGGACCTCAGGCGAGGGCCAGGTGGCGAGAGCATCGAGCCCGACAAGGAAGTCGTCCAGGTCAATGTCCGCGGACAGGAGTTCCCGGTGTCCGCTCGCGGGGAAGCGGGAGACCAGCCGGGCCAGGTCCCGCTGGAACTCCGGAACCGTGCGGAGCACTGCCTTGGTGCGGGTCACATCGAATTCGATCCGCAGTGACGGACCGTCGGCCGTGCTCACTGCCCCTCCTGCCGGGCAGCGTTCAGCAGCCAGGTCACACCGTCTCCGGGTTCTTCAATACTCCGAGCCGATTCAGCAGCGAGCTTCTGAAGGCTGTCCCGAAGCTTCAGTACAGCCTCATCGAAGGTCTCTTCATCAAGGCTCCTCGACGCCCGGGCCAGGACCAAGTCAGTGACAGCCTGCTCGATGTCCTGACAAGCGTCCACAACACGGTCTGGCGCGGCTTGCTTCCGCTTTCGCAACCGGGCATCGCGGCCGGCAGGCTCCAGTGCGTCTTCCATCGCCTGCCGCACGTCCGCGTAGACCCGGGAGGCCTGCTTGCCCTCTTCCGTGGTTTCCAGCCGCCTGGTGCTGCTGACTGCCCGGGCTTGGAGGACTACATCGGTGAGCCTCTTGGCCGCTTCGACCTTCGGGTCTGCCGCCTTGACGGAGCGGCCGAGCCCCGGGATGGCGACAGGTGCGCTCGCGGACTCCTGCGGCTTCAGACTCTCCGGCAGCCGCGTCTCCAGGTAGCGCGCCCGGAAGTCGGGCTCGATCAGACGAATATCCGTCTTGGAGAATTTCAGCGCAATAGCCGCCAGCCTAGCCTCCTTCAGGAGTTCAGCATTCTCCTGGTTGACCAGCGACTCCTTGACGTAGCGACGGTAGAGCTCGGCGAGCTTTTCCTTGGCCTCTTCAAAATCGAGCAGCTTCAGCTGTGCTTCACCGTCACGGCTTCGGTCGATCAAGTCCCGCAGGCATTCGAGCACCCAGAGATCCCGCTTGCACGTCTTGACCTGCACTCGGAAGTCATGAGCGATCTTGTCCAGCGGCCGCCCCTGGGCGTGCTGTTCCTCCATCGCGAGCAGATGGTTGATGTAGGAATAGTCCCGTCGGTGATCCTTGCGGAGCTGGAGGGACAGCTCGACGGCGTTGATGTCTTCCCAAGTGCAGGACTCCGGAAGCACTCCGACGCGGATATGTCGGTTGCCGATTTCCTTAAGTGCGGCACGGCGCGTATTTCCGTTGACGAGGATCCCGTCACGCGTAATGAGCCCAGGCTCATTCTGCTGGAAGTCCCGCAGGCTGTTCAGCAGTTCATCGAAGTCCGGATCACGATCATTCGGGTTCGATGGCATCGCCTGGAGCAGGTAGTGAAGATATTCCTGGCTCTCCGGGCTCCACGGGTCTTCATCGAGCTTCCGGTCCCCTGCTGGGTCGTGGCTGCGCTGTGCCCGGATGCGATGCGTATTGGGGTTGAAGTACAGGACGTCGACCGGCATGTCGATCACTTCGACGTGCTCTGGCTTCCCCCTCCACTCGATGGTGAGGGTTTCCTTGACGCCGGCGGTCTTCGCCGCCTCCGCCAGCCGCTCCTTGACCAAGGCTTCGATGTCCGCTGCCCGTGGCGGACGTCCAATGGTCGAACTCATGAGATGACTCCTTGAAGAATGTCGAGTGGCCTCGCTCCCGGGGCGGGCGGCGCTCGGTGTGCGACCGGCCCGCCCGGGACAAGGACCTAAGGCGGATGACGCGCGGGTCCGGCACGTCACCCCCGCGTACGCTAGGACGGATTCAGAGCGTCCCGGACCATCGCCCGGGCCTCCTCGGGGAGCGTCCGGTAGTCGGCCCACAGCGTTTCCAAGGCGCTGAACTCCCGCCGGTCCTCCGCAATCCAGCCGACCAGGATGCTCTGCTCGATGGCGCCCAGATGCTGCACGCCGGCAATCACCTGAGTCACGTCCGCAGTGAGCTTCCGCCCCCCGACACGACACCGGTTGCACTCAGTGATCAGCGCGACTTCGGTGGTGCCGTCCGGCCGGATCACTTCACGGCGCGCGATGTCGAGCTGGGCCGCCTCGTAGGAGCCGGCGTAGTTCTGACCGGGCGCGATCCCGCACGCGCGGCAAAGGTGCCCGTCGCGGGACATGATTTCCCGGCGCCGCGTCGCCGTAATGCTGTTGCTGGCCTTGGTCGCCTTCCCCGGTTCCCAGACCGGCTCCCCCTGCTTCACGAAGCGCTGCTCGTTCATGCCGAGGCTCAGGTCCTCGCGGTTGGTGTCGATGCGCCACCCGTAGTCACGAAGGTCGCGCATGCGCCGGTCGATCTGCGCGGTGTCCGGAAAGGCGTCCCTCAACTGTGCCTTGGTGAAGCTCTTTCCTTCGCCGACGACCTCAACGAGCCACAGCGCGGCCCGCTTCATCGTGCCGAGCTTCGGGTTCTTCCACGACGGCTGCTCCATCACGCTCGCCCTCCATCCGGATCCATGCCTCCATACAGGGCCCTCACCGAGGCACCCCCCTGACCACGAAGGAGCGCGGCTCCCCCATGACTTCATCCATCTCAGCCTGGCCATGGGGGAGCGCGCTAGTGCTGGAGGCTGTCTCGCCGAAAGTGGAGACAGCAACGGGTTCCCTCAGCCATTCCCGCCCCGGCAGACTCGGAGGTCTGAAGTCCCATGGCGCGAATGAGGTGGAAGTGCCGAGCAAAGGCGAGATCAAGGAGAGCTTTCCGCCGGGCTGTACCCCTGCCCAGGTTCAGCTCGCGAAGGCGTTAGGAACGCTTCGTCAGCAAGCGGGGGACCTGTCGCTGCGGAGCATGGAACTGGAGGTGCGCTACAGCAGGACGTCGATCTCGAAGTGCCTCAATGCGAAGCAGCTCCCGTCTGTGGACATGATCGAGAGGCTTCATCAGCTCGCCTACAAGTACGTCCAGGCATCGGGTGGGACCGTCTCGATCCCGCTGCCGAGGCTCCTGGACCTGCGCGCGCGAGCTGCGGAACGCCCCTGCTCACACTGTCCCGTCGTCAACGAGCCGCAGGAGCAGCTGGCCATGCCGGACGATGAACCGGCCACCAGCACCGAGGTCCTGCATATCCGGAGGGCCGCAGAGCGCTCCCGTAAGCCGGCTCGCTCCCAGGCCAGCAAGCACCGCTCGGCGAAGGAGCTGCGCCGCCTGTTGGACCGCCGCCGCTCCGGCAACGGAAGCGAACGAGTAACGCCGGTCCCCCTTCAGGAGGGGGACCGGCGACACGATACGGACCAACAGCAGACGTGGGACGGGCTGGAAGAGGTTCGCCGTCATCTCAGCCGAGGGAACATGCTCGACGCAGCGGTGCTGCTCCGGCACCACGGAAGATCTCTCTCGTCTGACGATCTGCCACCGGCAGTCGCTGCCTGCCGGTCAGCGGGCTTCGACGATGCGGCAGAACTCATCCTGAGCGCCGCTGGCTCACGGGGGCTGAACACCTTGCTGAACCTGGCGAGCGCGTTCAACGAACAGCAGCGGCACACCGACCTCGAGATCCTCCTTCGCGCTGCGCGGCGCGCCACCACAGCGCAGCGTCTGCCTGCCGCACCCTGAAAACCGACATTAGGAATGATCTTCTGTGACCCGATCACAGCCTCGGGGCCGCCGTGGTCCCCGGCGCAGCATTCTCATTGACCTGACGGCGTATCTGGCAGCCCTGGTCGTCAGCGGAATGGCAGGGGCCGGTGCCGCTGTGGCTACTGGCAGTGCGGCACCCGGCATCATGACCTTCGCCGCGGCCGCAGCGTTGACATTCGGCGCCTGGTCGCGATTCAGGCAGTCGGCCAACCGGCCGGCGGTCTCGAACCGCCTTGCCCGGGGCCACCTGCGGTACGGCAGCGGCAAGGGGGTTGACCTTCGCTTTGAGTGGACGTCTTCCGGCAACGGCCCCGGGGAGCTGCCGCCGTCGAACCAGTGACACCGGGAGGCCGCACTTGCCGCACGCTTGAGCTGCTTGGGGCTTCCGGTCAGACTTTTGCCACCTCAGCTTCGAAGTGCGTCTGGGCCCGGTCAAGGATGTCGTCCGGGTCCCTTCCCTGCGCGGACAGCCAGTGGAGGAGATCGGCGATTAGCACGGTCGCCGCGTTCTCCAGGACGGAGGTCCATCGCGCCCCAGTGGGGGACAGTCCTCCGCTGTCTCCTCGATAGGCATCCAGGACTGTCGTCACCCGCTGAATCCGGCGGCAGTTCTGGTCATACGTTAAGGGCAGCTCACACCAGACGGCCTTGCCCACCGCCGTGATGACCGTGCCCCAGTTCAGGGCCATGCCGGCGATCAGAAGCAGCCCGCGCCCCCATTCCTCCTCCTCACGGAGGGGCATCTCCGCGGGTACGGCATGACTGGTGTCGTGCAGTTCGACACGGAGTGAGTGCTCCCGCGGTTCCAAGATCAGAGTTGCGGCGGCGCCTTCACCGACATGCCTGATGACATTGGTCGCGAGCTCCGTGACAGCCAGTTGCGCTTCGTCTGACACCGCCGGCATGCCCCAGAGGAACAACTGAGACCGGACCGCCCCGCGGAGGGCCGAAAGCTCAGCCGGCGCGGCCTCGAAAGGCAGCACGCAGCGGAGCCGGGGTGCCCCGATACTGCTGCGCTGCATGACTCCACCGCCGCCTGATGCTGCCTGCCACGCTGCCGTCGTCACGATGGTTCCTCTCGGTCGACTTCCACCCACACCTGCTGCCTGCCTTCGGCACACCCGTGCCCATAACGGTCAGCACTCACCAGGGCCGCGAGCACAACCCGCCATGCCGACGCGCTCAGCCGGTCAGGGAGTTCGGCAACCACCCGCGTGCCGGTCGCGATGCCCTCGACGTGGGCGGCCATCCCGGTGGCTGCGGTGAGCCGCGAGGCGATGTCGGCCGCCCGTGCCTTCACTGAGCGCACGGCTCCCCCAAGTACACGTGGAGTCACTGAACGTGTTTCTGATGCATCAGACTGCACCTAATGCATTAGCTTGTCAACGCAGTCGAAAGCACCTGTCACGCCCGACCCGTTCGGGCCACCCCGGAGAGCCACATGGTCCAGGAGACGCCGTCGTACATGCGCGTCGCGGACGCCCTACGCCGACGCATCACATCGAGCGAGTGGCAGACCGGGGACCGCCTCCCCTCCCGCGCGCAACTCGCCCAGGAGTACGAGGTCGGCCCCAACGTCGTGCAGAAGGCTGTTGAGCGCCTGATCATCGAAGGGCTCCTCGAAGGCCGCGCGGGCTCGGGCACCTATGTCCGCCGCCCCCGCCGGCGGATGCGCATGGTGCGCTCCCACCACCGCGAGCGCCGCGGTGGTTCACCCTTCCAGTCCGACATGCAAGAACACGGCCGACGAGGCACTTGGGAGTTCCACACCCAGGCACGCGTTCCGGCGCCCGAACCCATCGCTCAGCGCCTGGCTATCGAACCGGGTGAGCTCTGCGTCAGGACGACTTACGAGTTCCTGTCCGACGGGCAGCCGGTCCAGCTCTCCGAGTCCTGGGAACCCATGGCCATCACGGGCGAGACTCCGATTGTCCTTCCGGAGATGGGCCCCTACGCAGGCATGGGTGTGGTCGAGCGCATGCGGTCGATTGGCGTGCTCATCGACACGGCGGTCGAGATCCCTCGCCCGTCACGGGCGACACAGGAACAGGCGAATCTGCTCGGCATCAGCCTCGGGGACCTCGTCATGCTGATCGAGCGCACGTACTACGACGGGGACGGGCGCCCCGTAGAGACTGCCGACATCGCCGTGCCAGATCTGCGGTGGGAGATCGCTTACGAGATCGGCATCGAGCACCCCGGCTGATAGCGAGAGCTCTCCTGGCCGTGGTACTGGAGCATCCACCCTGGACCTGTCTGGAAGATAGTTCCAGGGTGGAGCCAGAGAAATGAGCCGACCCAACTCGAAGAGGTACCGGCGCAGCCGGCAACCACTACTTCGTTCCGAACCCGTTCGGCACCTGAACGCGCGAACTCACAGTGCAGCTCGCTCAGTGGAGCTGATAGGTAATGCACGCGACCGACATGAGGCCGACGCCACTGCCGTCAGAGCCAAACTCGCCTCGCGGGGGTTCGAGCACCCACGGTACCCATGGCATTCACATGAACCATCAATCGACCACGACACCCTGAGAGTTGCCGGGGGCAATGCGAAGCCTCGAAGCCCATCGGCGAAAGTGACGGCGTACACAAAGGTCGAGGGCATCGGCGTTTCACTTACCCACAGAGCCTAACATCCGGAATCCATGAACTTAGCGATTGATTCGCCTATGTCTAGCTCGATGCGAGACCGGATAAGCCTCACTGCGAGTGCATTCCCTGCCACCAAGCAAGTTCACCAGCTTCTCAGCCAGGACGATGAGCAGCACTCCCAGGCATGCTCCTGCGGCGTTAAAGAGGAGGTCGTCGACATCTGCAGTCCTGCCCGCTCGCATTACCCACTGGATAATCTCGATTCCGAAACTGAGGCCACATCCACCAGCAACAATTCGCTTGAGCGGAAGACCCCTGAACGAATAGCGGCCAGAGATGGCAAGGGGAGTGAACATTATGGCATTGGCCACCCGAAGACGGAGAAGCATCTCACGCTCGCCTGCCGACATGTATTCAGACCCAAAAAGAGTCCCTTCGCCCGGAACCCACCAGATGTGAGTATCACCTGTACCAATAGGCTGGGTAGGCGAAAGGGTGGCGACCAGAACCAGCGAAATACAAACGTAAAAAATGACACGCGAAAATAGGAGCTTCGCGCGTCGCCAATTATCGGAGTTCCATTCAAGGGCGCAGCAGCCCAGGAACAGCACCACCACCAGCAGCCCGACCCGGAACGGCGTAAGGAGCAGCACAACCTGCCACATCTGGTCCCTTTACTCTCGAAGCACGCCGAGGGGCTCGGGCACGCATTGAGCCCCTCGGCACTTGCTGAGATCCTACCGACACCACCACTTCGTAACGAAGCTCTCCCCGCCCGACTTCATAGCCCCCCGGATACAGTTACCCGGATTCATGGTCAGATAGCGAGTATGCTTCACCAACGAATTGCGCCCATCCCGTTCGGCAGTCTTCTTTGGTGAGTCATAGTATTTGGGGTGGGTTGCCTGCGATGTCTTGACCTGATAACCCAGAACAACCGTCGTCTTGCCACCCCTCGTCTTCCAATACTGAGTGGTGTACTTTCCACTGACCCTGGACTGGCCGTTAATGCAAAGCTGCCCATGGGATAGGTCCCCACAGCCAGTGGGTGTTGCGCTTGCCGTGGGAGCAGCAACAAGACTGGCCCCCAGAAGCGCAACTAAAGCACTTGCAACACCCATGATTCGCCGCACGAAATTCCCCCCTCATCCCTCGCGTGTCACCTAGTCAATAGCAACGCACATCGCAAGGTCTTAGTTTACTGCAGCGCGGCATGAAACCCTCGCGCCACATTTGACGACGCTCCAGAGTTTACATGACGTGCGGCAAGTATCTGAAATAATTACGCCATCGTATCCCACCTGACGAAACCGAGAAGCAGTGCACCGGGTTGGCTGATTTTCGATTGTCTCAAATTCGCCTACCGAGCCTTGAGGGGGGGGAGCGACGCCCTTTCGAGTCAATGGCGCCGCGAGGCACAGACTGGAAACGGAAAACCGTCGGCCCGGCCAGGGCATGTCAGGCCGCGTCCCACGCCATTCCAGGTGCCGTGACGGACTCCCATTGCGCCTCACGGCGACCGTTTCGGCACACACCCTATAGGGTGCCGACAGCCCCGCTTCCTCGCCAATGCCGCTCCCCCGAGCCCCGACGAAAGGACCGCCCCATGGGTGAGAACAAGCAGCGCATGCTCGCCGGTGACTGGTATCTGCCCGACGATCCCGAGCTGGTGGCCGATACGCGGCGGCGGGTCGAGCTGTGTGCGGAGTACGACGCGGCTGCCACGGCCACGCCCGACGTGCGCCACAAGATCCTGGAGCGGCTGCTCGGGTCCGTTGGGGAGGCGGTGGGGATCCGGGCGCCCTTCCGGTGCGACTTCGGGTACCGGATCGCCATCGGTCCGCGGACGTTCATCAACTTCGGGGCGGTGTTTCTCGACGCCGGGCCGATCCGCATCGGGGCGGATGTGCAGATCGGGCCGAACGTGCAGCTCCTCACCCCGACCCACGAGCTGGACACGGAGCGTCGGCGGGCCGGCTGGGAGCGGGCGCTGCCGGTGACGATCGGGGACAACGTGTGGCTCGGCGGCGGAGTGATCGTGTGCCCGGGAGTGACGATCGGAGAGAACACCGTGGTCGGTGCCGGAGCCGTGGTCACCAAGGACCTGCCGGCCGGTGTGCTGGCCGTCGGCAATCCGGCCCGGGTCATCCGTGAGCTGGAGCCGCGGTCCGGCGAGCCCGACGGTCGGCCCGCTGACGGTCGGCCCGCCGTCGGCTGAGCCGGGTACGGCGGTGCCGCTGATCGAGTCCGGCAGGCCGTGGCCGTTCGCGAGCCGGGCAGGCCGTTAATGCGTGGCATCGCCGCAGGCTGTGGGCCCATTCTGGGGCACATGCAAGAACCCAAACACCAGATCCGCGCCCTCCACACGGACTCCACCGTCACCGTCTACCAGGCGTACGCACCGGGCCTCGGCCTGCCCGCCGCCCGCGAGGGGCGGTTTCCGGCGGCCTGGAAGCGGGACCGGATGACGTGGATCAAGCCGTCGGTCCTGTGGATGATGTACCGCTGCGGCTGGGGCACCAAGCAGGACCAGGAGACCGTGCTCGCCGTCGAGATCACCCGTGAGGGGTTCGAGTGGGCGCTGCGGCATGCGTGTCTGTCGCACTACGAGCGTGGCGTTCACGCCGATCTCGCCGCCTGGAAGAGGGAGTTGCGTCGCGCACCGGCTCGGGTCCAGTGGGATCCGGAGCGCGATCTGCATCTGCGGCCGCTGCCGCACCGGTCTCTTCAGCTCGGGCTGTCGGGCGAGGCCGCGCGGAGTTACGCGGACGAGTGGACGGTGTCCATCACCGATGTGACGCCGCTCGCCCACCAGGTGCACGGCCTGGCCCGAGAAGGCGCGTTGGACGACGCGGCGCGGCTGCTGCCGGAGGAGCGTCCGTATCCGGCCGGGGAGGAGCTGCTGGCGCACCTCGGGGGGACGGGGCAGGTTCCGGCGTAGAACGCGGGGCGGGCGCTCACCACGTCCCGGTACGGCACAGCTCTGTGTGCCGACCACTTGGCGCGGGGTGGGCCCCCATCGCTTCAAGGCTTGGTTCAGTCAGTGGCCCGCTGCCGGAAGACCGGGCAGACAGGTGGCTCCACCCCTCAAAGCCGGGTCCGCCCCCGTCCGGTTCTCCCAGGGGACAAGCTCCTCGCCGATTGCAGCGAGGAGCCTGTCCGGCTAGTTCAGGCGTACTACGACCACGCCTGTGACTCCGGCCCCGGGCCTCGGTTTCGACCGATCGGATCTCCAGAGCACCTACACGGTGGACTGATCAGGCCCTACCTAGACGGCGAACCAGCAAGCGGCCACGACCCAGCCCTTGGCGCCGTGCCACTTCACCGGGTACCAGTTCGTATCGGTGGTTCCGCAGACCTTGTAACGACTGCCGGGCACACCGTCCAGGTCGTCGGTGGTGATGACCGTGCCCTTGGGCATAGTTCCCACAGCAGCAGACTTGGTCGTCCGCTTCGCCCTCACGGTGAGGGTTTGCTGAGCCTTGACCTTCCACGCGGCAGCAGTGCCCACCTCCGCGGCCTGGGTCGTCGGAGCCGTGCTTGCCGTGGCGACACCGCTGGTCAGGGTGGTGCCCATCACGGCTGCAGCTGCGACGACGAGCGCTGTGAACTTCTTCTTCATGCGCGTATTCCCCTAAATGCTTACATCGATTGTTCGCGGTAGAGCCAGCGATACTGAAATCGCGTCAACTATCGCGGCTGTACTCGCTCGACGTAGCTAACACCAAAATGCTCAACGTGCGGTAAGCGCAGGTCGCGACCCACCTACGTGGTGCCGGAGGAGGTAGCTGCCGCACCGGGATCGGAGCCACAGAGCACCGGGTAACCGAGAGCCTGCCCGCCGGATCCCCGTCTACCGGGCCCCGGTGGCACACGACCAGGGCCGGGCCCGCCGGGATGCGGTGGGGCGCGTGGCTACCCAAGAACCCTGGTCAAGAACTTCTCCCCACCCCACCCACCGACCTGTCGCGAGCCATTCGCCAACCTGTCGCCCGTTCGGGTGAGTTGGGGTCGTACGCGCGATCCCGGCCGCTACGCTCGGCGGCACATCCCCCATACGACGGCCCCCGGCCGGGACGGCAATCCCGATCGAGGGCCTGACCGATCAGGAAGAGCAGACTTCCCGATGGCTGAGCCGCAGCTTAGCGCGCCGCCGTGCGCGCCCACAGGTTTCCCGACAGCACCGCCGACAGCAGCGACACCCCCGGCGCCCGGCCCGTCCGGCTGCGTTCCGTCCGGTGTCACCCACATCCGCGTCCGTCACACCCGCGACTTCACCGTGATCGCCAACCGCCTCGCGCAGCGGGCGGGCAGCGCGGTCACCGTCGGGGTCGCCGTGTATGTCCTCTCTCTGCCGGACGGTGCCCCCATCAGCATCAAGGCCCTCTGCGCGCACTTCTCCGAGGGAGAGATCCTGATCGGCCGCGCCCTGCGCGAGTTGGAGGCCGACGGGTGGATCGAGCGGCGGGTGGAGCGTACGGCCGGTGGCCGGATCCGCACCCGGACGTTCTTCTACGACGATCCGGCGCGGCGGCACCGGGAGCCGACGCCCGAGCCGTACGAGCCGTACGAGTTGTACAAGCCGAACGGGCCATTCGAACCGTACGGGCCGCCCGCACCCCCGTCCTCGTCCTCGCCCCCGTCCTCGTCCCCAACCCCAGCCCCGACCCCGGCAACCGCCCGCGCCTCCGATCCCAACCGGGCCCCGGGCCTGGCCCCGCTCACGGCCCTGGCCCCGGCGGAGACCCCGACGGCCCCAGAGGAGCCCCCGTGCCCGGTTCCGCGGACAGCGCCCGCCTCCCTCACTCCCACCTCCGTCACACCCGCCTCCCTCACTCCCACCTCCAGCACCCCCACCTCCATCACTCCCGCCTCCCCTGCCGCCGCCTCCCCGACCCCCTCCGAGGCAGAAGCCGCGACCGCCGTGCTCGGCGCTCTGCGGGTGCGGGATGCGCGGCTGTTGCTGTCCGAGCGGGAGACCCGGCAGCTCGTCCCGGCCGTCGTCGGGTGGATGCGGCTCGGCGCTGAAGCTGCCGAGATCGTCGAGGCGTTGACCAGCGGCCTTCCGGCCCGTATCGACCGACGGCCCGCCCGGTTGCTGGCCTACCGGCTCCGGACGTGCACGCCGTCCCGCCACAGGGACACCCCAGCGGACCGGACAGCGGGCACCACGACGGGCACCACGCCGGGCACCGCAACGGGCCGTGCTCCCGGCGCCGTGACGGCCGTACCGCCGCTGCAGAACTGCGACGGCTGCGATCGGGCGTTCCGGTCTCCGCGGCCCGGCAAGTGCCGTGACTGCCGCGACTGCAGCGGCCGACCCGAGAGCGGCAACAGCGAGCAACGGGGAACGTGCCCAGCCGGGTGATTCCGGGCGGGAAAGCCCAGGCGGTACCGGATCCGAACAAACACGGAACGCCACTGTCATGTACGCGCAGTGACGAATCGGTTGCTACTCCCCCGTAACGCCGCATGTGATCGAAGTCAAGTACTGCGATGCTCACAAAGTCTTAACGAATTGCTGACTTTCAGGCAGTTGAAGTGTCACAGTGATCGGCAAGACTCAAGTCCCGCACTGTCGTGGACACATAGGAGGGGAGGGTGCATGACATCGCGTCGCGGCGTACTGCCTGATGTCGTCACGGCCCTCACCGCCTTCCTGTTCGCGGGTCTGCTCTGCTTCCTGGTCACCATGTCCTCGGCCCTGCCCGAGCCGATGAGCCGGGTGAGCAGCAGCGCCGGAGCGGCCGACCTGTCGTCCGACCCGTGCTGGGACCATCCCGAGACGCCGTACGGGCACTTGCCGCAGCACCGCGGCAGCCGCTCGTACGGGCCGCCCACGGCCCATCCGCCGCCGCAGGACCGCCGGGCCGTCACGGCCTTCGCGCAGTTCAGCGGCTCGGACTTCGCGCTCTCGCACCGCCGGGCCACCGCTCATGCGCCTCCGCACGGCCCGCCCGGCCTCCGCCCCGCAGCACGGCCCGCCGTTCTGCAGGTGTTCCGCCTGTGACCGTTCCCGTCGGCTCCCGCACGGCATTCGCCACGCCAATCACTTGCGATCCGACCAGAACGACTCACACCGCGCGACCTTCGACCGGGCGCGCTGGAGGAACACCCCTATGCACCAGTACATCGACAGCGTCCGCGCCTTCCGGCAGCGAGCCACCGCAAGCCCCGACGAGTTCGGGCCGCTCGCGAACGGCCAGTCCCCCGACGCCCTGTTCATCACCTGCTCCGACTCCCGCGTGATCCCCTCGCTGATCACCGGCTCCCGCCCCGGCCAGCTCTTCGAGCTCCGCACGGCAGGCAACATCGTTCCGGAGCACCTCCCCGGCAAGCCCTCCAGTGAGGCAGCCACCATCGAGTACGCCGTCCAGGTTCTCGGCGTCACCGACATCGTCGTCTGCGGTCACTCCCACTGCGGTGCGGTGGGCGCGATGGTGCGCGGCGACGATCTGTCCGCCGTTCCCGCCGTCCGCGACTGGCTGGACACCACGCCCGCGCCGGCGCGCAAGGCCCCCGACGCACCCGACCTGGCCGATGCCGTCCAGGACCACCTGCTGCGCCAGCTCGGGCGTCTGCGCGAGTACCCGTTCGTGGCCCGCGGGCTGGCGGACGGCAAGCTGAACCTGCACGGCTGGTTCTACGAGGTCCACACCGGCACCGTGTTCGCGCACCGCGCGCACGACGACTCCTTCCTCCCGCTGTGAGCGCCGACGCCCGCGAGCGCGGGACACATAGTGGGGCCCACAGCAGCGGGACACCCGCCAGCGGGACCCCCGGTAAGGACCGGGCCACCGGCGGCGGGTCGGGGGGACTGCTCTCGCGGGCTCCCTGGCGGCGCGGGGAGCGTCCCGGCCCGGGGACGCTGCGGGCCGACCTCATCTCGTCCGTCGTCGTCTTCCTCGTCGCGCTGCCGCTGTGCGTGGGCATCGCCGTGGCCTCCGGGGTTCCGGCGGAACTCGGCCTGGTGACGGGCATCGTCGGCGGCATCGTCACCGGCTTCCTGCCGGGCAGCAGCCTCCAGGTCAGCGGCCCCGCGGCCGGGCTGACCGTCCTCATCCTCGAAGCCGTCAACGAGTACGGCGTCGGGGCGCTGGGCGTGTTCGTCCTGATCGCCGGAGTGCTCCAGCTGGCCATGGGTGCGCTGAAGCTCGGCCGCTGGTTCCGGGCCATCTCCATCTCCGTCGTGGAGGGGATGCTCGCCGGTATCGGACTGGTGCTGATCGCCGGTCAGCTCTACGCCCTGGCCGACGCCAAGGCACCCGGCTCCGGCCCGGCCAACCTGGCGGGCCTGCCCGGTCTGGTGATGCGGACGGCCGGTTCGCCGGAGGCACTGACCGCGTTCGCGCTGGGCGCGGGCACGGTCGCGGCGATGGCCCTCTGGAAGCACCTGCCGCAGAAGGTGCGGGTCGTGCCGGCGCCGCTCGCCGCGGTGGCCCTGACCACGGCCCTGGTCGCGGTGTTCCGGCTGCCGGTCAAGCGGGTGGAGGTCAAGGGGCTGCTGGGCAGCATCCAGCCGCCGTCCCTCGACGACGTGAGCGGACTGCTGAGCGTCGGGGCGATCGGCACCGTGCTGGCCATCACGCTGATCGCGTCGGCGGAGAGCCTGTTCAGCGCGGCGGCCGTGGACCGGCTGCACAACGGTCCCGGCACCGACTACGACAAGGAGCTGATGGCGCAGGGCGCGGGCAACGCCGTCTGCGGCGCCCTCGGTGCGCTGCCGATGACCGCCGTCATCGTGCGCAGCGCGGCCAACGTCCAGGCGGGGGCGCGCACCAAGGCGTCCCGGGTGCTGCACGGGGTGTGGCTGCTGCTGTTCGCCGCCCTGTTCCCCGCGGCGCTCGGCCTGATCCCGGTGGCCTCGCTCGCCGGCATCCTCGTCTTCTCGGGGTGGAAGCTCATCCCGGTGCAGCAGTTGGCGCCGCTGTGGCGGGAGCACCGCGGTGAGGCGCTGGTCCTCATCGCGACGGCCGTCGCGATCGTCGCCACCAACATGTTCGAGGGCGTGATCATCGGTCTGCTGCTCGCCGTGGCGAAGACCGCCTGGGAGACCTCCCATGTGCACGTCCGGGTCGAGGACCGGGGCACGGCGCCGGCGCACCGGCGCGAGGTCGCGGGCTCGGTCCCGGAGAGTGCGAAGGCCGGGCGCGAGGGCGCGTCGGGGCAGGAGCGGCCGGCGGACGGCGGCACCTTCGTGCCGGGTCCCCGGGCGGCGGCCGACGACGCTCCGGCGGCGGACAGCGGACGGACGGCGACGGACGGCGGACGGTCGGCGGCGGACGGCGGGACACCGGTGATGGACGGCCCGCCTCTGCGGGTGGTCATCTCGGGCAACGCGACGTTCCTGCGGCTGCCGCGGATCCTGGACACCCTGGAGGCGCTGCCGACGGACCGTCCGATCGAGCTCGACCTGCTGGACCTGCGGCACCTGGACCACGCGTGCCACACGGCGCTGCTCAACTGGACGGAGCGGCACAACAACCAGGAGGGCGAGGCCCGGGTGCTGATGCCCACGGCCGCCTGACCGAGGGCGTGATCCGGGCGGACCGCACGGCGCCACGGGAGAACGGCGCCACGGGAGAACACGGTCCGGTCGGACGGCGTTGCTCCAGCGGACCGCGCCGCTGACCGGACCGCGTGACAAGGCCCGTCCGACGGGGTGTCGACCACCCCGTCGGGCGGGCCTTCGCGTACGCGGCGGCAGGGCGTCCCGCGGCCGACGGGCCGTGCGGGCGGCACTCACTGCCCGGGCGCCACCCGCTGCCCGAGCGCCGCCCGAGCACTGCCCGAAAGGCAGTTCGAGAAACCGGGAACCATCCGGTCCGCCGGTCCGTCGTGACGATCATGATCGATCCCACCGGCCTCACCGTCCCCCAACTCGCCGACGCCTGGCAGAGCATCCACACGACGTCCCCCTCGGAGGAGGCGGACCCCCTCGTCCTCGACTGCGCCCGCCGCCTCGCCGCCGATCCGGGCGGGGAGCAGGCCCGCCTGTGGGTGGCCGGACTGGTGACGATGACGGGGTATCTCGCCTGGCGCCCCGGGCGGTTGGCCGAGCAGGCGGCCCTCGACGCCCTGCACGCCGCGGTGAAGGCGCTGGACGGGCAGCCCTGTTCGCACGACAGCCACCCCTTCCAGGCCGAGATGGACGCGCTGGAGGACGAGATCTGGCTCGGTGACACCGGGCTGCTGACCGGCAAGCGCACCACGGACGAGGGTGACACCGGCCCGGAACGGGTGCTGTGCCCGGGGAACGTCGCGGGGTGGGCCCGCCTCGCCGCGGACGTCATCGCCCCGTTCTCCGTCCGGCGCGTGCCCGTGGGGGCGCCGGAGTACCACGAGAGCTGCCGGAAGACCCTCTCCGGGATCGTCAACGACTACCCCTACTGCGATCCCTACGAGGAACTCACCGACGAGGCCGACGGCCTGCCCGCCCGGCCGACCCGTGGCGTGCTGGCCGGCTTCCTGGTCACCATGAACGCCACCTGCTGGTACGCGACCTCGGAGCGGGTCACGGAACGCTCGGTGCTCGAAGCGATGATCAAGGGCGTTGAAGAGGCCGTACCGCTGCTGGACGACCGCCCCTGCACGCACGACCCCGGGGAGCACCCCGACACCCGCGATCCCGACGCGGCGAACAGCGCCGGCTACCAGCTCCGCAGCCCCGGCGGCCGGGCCGAGATCGCCGAGTACTACGGGTGGGACGAGGAGGACGAGGCGGAGCACGAGGACGTCGCCCTGGACGCCTGGGTGTGCCCCGTCTTCCTGGAGGGCCTCGCCGAGGACACGCTGACCGAGCTGAGGAGCGGCCTGGAGGCGTTCGGGACGGCCGACGGGGACCATCCGGAGACGGGCGACGACGAGCCGGAGGCGGACGCTCCGGAGGCGGACCACGAGCCGTAGGACTACGCGCCGTAGGGCGACGCGCCGACACAGGGCGGCAGGACGACGGGGGGCGGCCGGACGGGAGCGGGCGACGGGAGGACGGCTGGACGACGGAAGGCCGCGCCCCGGCAGCAGGCGCCGGAGCGCGAGCCGCCACCGGGACGCCGGCACACCTCACCGGCCTCCCCGGGGCGTGCCGCGTCCCGGCCCCGGCGGCTCAGGCCCCCAGGGCCCTGGAGACGGAGTAGATGACCAGCCCGGCCAGCGCGCCGACCACCGTGCCGTTGATCCGGATGAACTGCAGGTCCCGCCCGATATGGGCCTCGATCTTGCGGGAGGTCTGCTCCGCGTCCCAGGCCGCCACGGTGTCCGTGATGAGCAGGGTGATCTCGTTCCGGTAGGTCGTCACCACATGGACCGCGGCGTCCTCCAGCCAGCCGTCGACCTTGTCCCGCAGCCGCTCGTCCGACGCCATGCGGGTGCCGAGGGAGATGAGGCCCGTCCGGGTCCGGACACGCAGCTCGCTGTCTTCGTCCTCGGACGCCGCCACCATCATGGCGCGCACCGAACCCCAGGTGGAGGCGATGAGTTCCTGCACCTCGGCGCGGTTCACGATGTCCCGCTTCAGCCGCTCCACCCGCTCCCGGGTGTCCGGGTCCCGCTGGAGGTCCAGTGCGAAGTCGGTGAGGAAGCGGTCCACGGCTCCGCGCGCCGGGTGGTCGGGCTCGTCGCGCATCTCGCTCACGAACCGCAGCAGTTCCTTGTAGACGCGCTCCCCGACCCGCTTGTCGACGAACCGCGGCGTCCAGCCCGGCGCCCCGCCGGTGACCGCCTCCATCACCGAGTCGCCGTGCCGCACCAGCCAGTCGTGGGCGCGGACGCACACCAGGTCCACGACCCGGCGGTGCCCGTCGTCGGCGAGGAGCCGCTCCAGCATCCGGCCCAGCCCGGGCGCCACCTCCTGGGCCTCGGCGCGCCGGGTGACGGCCTCCCCGACGACCGCCTGGACGTCGGAGTCCCGCAGCACCGTGAGCGCGCCGCGCAGCGCGGTGGACAGTTCCCCCGTCACCCGGCCGGCGTTGGCGGGCTCGGCCAGCCAGGCGCCGAGCCGGCTGCCGATGCCCACGGCCCGCAGCCGCTGCCGCACCACGTCGGAGGAGAGAAAGTTCTCACCGACGAAATCGCCCAGGGTCTGCCCCAACGTGTCCTTTTTCGTGGGGATGATGGCGGTGTGCGGGATGGGCAGGCCCAGCGGGTGGCGGAACAGCGCCGTCACCGCGAACCAGTCGGCCAGGGCGCCCACCATGCCCGCCTCGGCCGCGGCGGCGACATATCCGGCCCACGACCCGGCGCCCGCGGCGCGGCCCCAGGCGGCGAGGCCGTAGACCACGGCGACGCACAGCAGCAGGCCGGTGGCGAAGGTCTTCATCCGCCGGACACCGCGCTGCCGCTCCGCGTCCGCTGCGCTGTAGAGAAAGGCGCCGCGGGCCGCCGTCACCCGTCCGGCCCCATTGGCTCCGACTTCTTGATCGGCGGCGTTCGACTTCGTACGATCCATGCACTCCACCTGTCCGCACCGTCCCCCCGTGCATTGTTCCCATGTGACGCAGTTAATGGCCGTACCGAGGGAACGAACCAGGGGTTCCCGGCGTCTCTGAGGGCGGGACAGGAACCCGGCCCCCGGCCGAGGAGGAGTCCCGACCATGGGATCATGATGGGTCCATAGGACCGCGCCACCGCAGCCGCCGCCAACCGGACATCCACACCCCCGCCAAACGGAGCCTCGGGCTCCCTGTCCGAGGAGACACACCGCGCATGGCCATGCGCCACGCTCGCTTTTCACGCAAGCACCTTGGCTTGCTCGCCGCGTTCGCGGCAGTGGTGATCATCATTTCCACCGCGATCTACGTCGGGGTCGGTGGCCGGGACAACAGCCTGGGCACGACCGCGACCAAGCCCCGGGGCGGCGCCGCACAGGCCTCCGCCGGCACCTGGGTCGGGACCTGGGCCACGTCACCCGCCGCAGCGGAGCCGAACACTCCGGACGGGTACGCGAACATGTCCATCCGTAACGTGATTCACACCAGCGTCGGCGGCAACGGCGCCCGCATCCAGCTGTCCAACCTCTTCGGCAAGCGGCCGCTGACCATCAGCCACGCCACGCTCGCCGTGGCCGCCGCGCCGAACAACCCGACCGCGGCGCAGGGCACCATGCGGCGGCTGACCTTCGCCGGCAACTCCTACGTGACGATCCCCACCGGGCAGTCGGTCGTCAGCGACCCGACCCGGCTGGAGATTCCGCAGGCCGCGGACCTGCTGGTGACCACGTACTCGCCGAGCCCCTCCGGGCCGGTCACCTACCACCCGCACGCCCGCCAGATCTCCTACCTGGCGCGCGGCGACCGCGCCGAGGACCCGGCCGGCACGACCTACACCGAGCAGACCCCGTCCTGGCGCTACCTCACCGGGGTGGACGTCCTCACCAACGAGGCGCGCGGCGCGGTCGTCACCCTCGGCGACTCCATCACCGACGGCATCACCTCGACCGCCGGCGGCAACCGCCGCTGGCCGGACTACCTGGCGGAGCGGCTGCGCACCGAGTCCGGGGCGCCCCGCTACGGCGTGCTCAACCAGGGCATCAGCGGCAACCGGGTGCTGACCGACGGCACGAAGTTCCCGCCGGACAACCCGAGCGCCCTGAGCCGGGTCGAGCGCGATGTGCTCGGCGGGACGGGCGTGAAGGCGGTCGTGGTCGAACTCGGCGTCAACGACATCCTGCGCAATCCGGCCCGAGCGGACGCAAAGGAAATCACCGACGGACTGCGCAAGCTGGTGCAGCAGGCGCACTCCCGCGGACTGCGGGTGGTCGGCGGCACGCTGATGCCGTTCGGCGGCCACCGCGGCTTCACCCCGCGGCTCAACGCCGTGCGCGAGCAGGTCAACGCGGAGATCCGCGCGGGCCGGGTGTTCGACGAGGTCGTCGACTTCGACCTGGCGCTCCGCGACCCGGCGGCCCCGATGCGGCTGCTGCCCCGCTTCGACTCCGGTGACCACCTGCACCCGAGCGACGAGGGCTTCCGGCAGATGGCGCGGGCCCTGAACCTGGAGCACCTGAAGGGCTCGGCCCCGGCCTCGCTCTGACCCGTCCCGCTCCGGAACACCACCGGCCCCCGGCTCGCATCGAGCCGGGGGCCGGTGCGTGTCGCGCCTGCGGCGAGGGGCGGGGTGTCTCGCTGGGGAGGCGGGCGCGTGTCGCCTGCGGCGAGGGGCGGGGTGGTTCGTGGGGCGGGGTGGTTCGCTGGGGGCGGGCGGGCGACCCGTCACGCCTCCGTACGCCGCCTCCCGCCGGGCAACCCCGCAGCGGGCGGTCCCACCCGCCGCGGCTCAGACCGCCGACCGGTCCGCGTACATCGTGGCGATGACGTCCTCGATCGCCGGTTCCCGCACCGACAGGTCCACCAGCGGGTACTCCGCGGCCACCGCCGCCACCACCGGGGCCGCGCTGCTCGCGGCGGGGAACGCCAGCCACTGCCGCGGGCCGTCCACCTTCACCGTCCGGGTCCCCGGGATGCCGTCGATCGGCGGCAGTTCGCGCTCCAGGTCGACCACGAGCGTCCGCTCGCTCTCCCCCACCGCGTGCAGCCCGTCCAGCCCGCCGTCGTACATCAGCCGGCCGTGGTCGATGACCATCACCCGCTCGCACAGCTGCTCGATATCGGTGAGGTCGTGGGTGGTGAGCAGCACCGTGGTACCGCGCTCCGCGTTGAGATCCCGCAGAAAGCCCCGCACCTTCGCCTTGCTGACCACGTCGAGCCCGATCGTCGGCTCGTCGAGATACAGCACATCGGGATCGTGCAGCAGGGCCGCGGCGATGTCGCCCCGCATCCGCTGCCCGAGCGACAGCTGACGGACCGGCACCTCCAGCAGCGGCGCCAGATCCAGGAGTTCGACACAGCGGTCCAGATTCTCCCGGTAGCGCGCGTCGGGGATCCGGTACATGCGGCGCACCAGCGCGTACGAATCCCGCAGCGGCAGGTCCCACCACAGCGTCGTCCGCTGCCCGAACACCACCCCGATCCGCCGCGCCAGCCGGGTGCGCTCCTTCGCCGGGTCGATGCCCGCCACCCGCAGCCGGCCGCCGCTCGGCACCAGGATCCCCGTCAGCATCTTGATCGTCGTCGACTTGCCCGCGCCGTTCGGGCCGATGTAGCCGACCATCTCGCCGCGCGCCACCCCGAAGGACAGCCCGTCGACCGCCCGCACCTCATGCCGCTCCCGGCGCAGGAACCCGGCCTTCCGCCGCACCTCGAAGACCTTCTCGACCCCGTCCAGATCGATGAAACGCGCCTCGTCCACCGTCACCACCAGCCCTCAGCTCCCCGTACTCCGGTACGACCGCAACCCCACCCGCCACGCCGCGCCCGCCAGCAGGCAGCAGACCACCGCCACCGCGGGCGACCCGAACGCCGCCGCGTCCGGCAGCCCGAGCGGATCCTCCCGGCCCAGCACGTACAGCGCGGGCAGCCAGTTGACGAAGGCCAGCGGCACCACGAACGTCACGCCGCGCAGCAGGTCCTGGGAGAACAGCGTCGGCGGATACTGCAGCAGCGTGTTCCCGCCGTAGGTGAAGGAGTTCTGCACCTCCGCCGCGTCCTGCGCCCAGAACTGGAACGCCGCGCCCAGCACGAACACCGACGCGAAGATCGCCGCCCCGCTCAGCAGCATCAGCGGCACCAGCAGCAGCCGCAGCGGCGTCCAGTCGATGTCCAGCCGGGCCAGCGCCCAGCCCAGCACCAGCAGCCCCTGGCTGATCCGGCCCAGCCGGCGCAGCGCGAACCGGTCCGCCGCCACCTGCGCCAGCACCGGCGCCGGCCGGACCAGCAGCGTGTCCAGCGTGCCGTCGCGCACCCGCCGGCCCAGCCGGTCCATGCTGCCCATCGCCAGATCGGCCAGACCGAACGCCACCCCCGAGGTGCCGTAGAGGAAGGCCACCTCGGAGAGCGTGAACCCGCCCAGCACCGTGATGTGCGAGAACATCAGCAGGATCGCCGCGAAGTCCAGGGCCGTCGCCGCGAAGTTGCCGAACGCCGTCATCAGGAACGACGCCCGGTACGTCATCGTCGACCGCATCCACATCGCCACGATCAGCCCGTACGCCCGCACCCCCGCCACCAGCGGCCGGTCCGCGGGCCACTCCTCGGACGCGGCCCCACCCGGCGTCCCGCGGTCCGCCGCCGCCCCGGGAACCTCAGCCACCCTGCACCACCACCTTCCGGGTGGCGACCGACTGCAGCGCCCGCCCCGCGCCCAGCAGCGCCACCGCCCAGGCCACCTGGAACAGCAGCGCCCCGGCCAGATCCCAGCCCACGACTCTGCCGAGGAACACATCCGACGGCACCTGGAGCAGCGCCGAGAACGGCAGCACCCGCGCCAGCTCCCCCAGCCAGCCCGGGAACAGCGGCAACGGCAGCAGCATCCCCGAGAAGAACACCGTCACCAGATTGGCCATCTGGCTCACCCCGTTGCCGTCCAGCAGCCAGAACGCCGTCAGCACCACCAGATAGCGGATCGCGAAACTCACCACCACGCCCAGCGTCACCGACAGCAGGAACAGCGCCCACACCTCCGGGCGCACCGGCAGCACCAGCTCGAACGCCAGCCACCCGAGGACCATCGGCAGAATCCCCCGGCCCAGCAGATGGAACGCCGCCCGCCCCAGATCCGCCGCCAGCCACCACAGTTGGAGGTCCGCGGGCCGGTACAGGTCGATCGCCACGTCCCCGGTACGGATCCGCTCCACCAGCTCGTCCGAGAAGCCGCCGCCCATCATCGCCGAGGTCATCAGCAGCGCCTGGCCCAGCCACACGAAGGTCAGCGCCTCCGGCAGGTCGTAGCCGCCCAGCCCCGGCCGCTCGTCCCACAGCGCGATGTAGGTGTACGCCATGATGAAACCGAAGACGGTGTTGGTGAACACCCCTGCCGCCGTCGCCACCCGGTACGTCGCGAAGCGCCGGAAGCCGCTCACCGCCACGGCCGCGTACAACCGCATGCCCCGCCCCCCATGGCCGCCCGTCCACACCAAAGTGCAGGAGCCTAGCCCAACCGGCGGACGCACTGCCATCGATTAGTCACTCGTTGGAGTGGCGGGCCAGAGCCATTCGGCCTGTCACGGAGCGGTATCGGGAGCGCGGCACCCGAAAGGTACGGGGCAAGTGATGGAAGAGTTCCCGGCGTGGGTACCCGCTTGCGCAAGCCCGCCCGCAGCGGGAACCCAGGGGAGTACGAGCGACCACCGAAACGACACCCCGCCGCGGCAACCCCCGGCGGTGGCCGAGGAGTCCCTGAGTACATGAGTCACGATCCGGAGTGGCGATACGGCCGGGGAAACACCTCTCCGGGCCGGCCGGACCAGGACGGCCGGCCGCCGAGGCCGCGGCGCACCGGGCTGCGCCGGCTCCTCCCCACCTGGCGGACGGTCCTCGGCGGACTGCTGCTGGTCCTGCTCCTCCTCACCGGCGGCTTCGTCGCCGGCTATCTGCTCGTCGAGATCCCCCCGGCCAACTCCGCCGCCGTGAAGCAGAGCAACGTCTACCTGTACGCCGACGGCTCCCCGCTCGCCCGGGACGGCGAGGTCAACCGGGAGAACGTCCCCCTCAGCCAGGTCCCCCGCACCGTGCAGCACGCCGTGCTCTCCGCCGAGGACCGGGACTTCTACTCCGAGTCCGCCGTCGACCCGCAGGCCATGCTCCGCGCCGCCTGGAACACCGTCACCGGCAAGGGCAAGCAGTCGGGCTCCACCATCACCCAGCAGTACGTCAAGAACTACTACCTGGGGCAGGAGCAGACCGTCACCCGCAAGGTGAAGGAGTTCTTCATCGCGATCAAGCTCGACCGCGAGGAGAGCAAGGACGACATCCTCACCGGCTACCTCAACACCAGCTACTTCGGCCGCAACGCCTACGGCATCCAGGCCGCCGCCCAGGCCTACTACGGCACCGACTCCGACAAGCTGACCGCCGGCGAGGGCGCCTACCTCGCCGCGCTGCTCAACGCCCCCAGCGCCTACGACGTCGTCGCCCACCCCGAGAACCGGGGCCGCGCCGTCGCCCGCTGGAACTACGTCCTCGACGGCATGGTCGACAAGGGCTGGCTCGACCCGGCCGAACGCGCCGGCATGGCCTTCCCGACCCCCGGCCGCAGCAAGGCCCCCGCCGGGCTCTCCGGCCAGCGCGGCTACCTCGTCGAAGCCGTCAACGCCCACCTCGCCGAGCAGCGGATCCTCGACGCGGACACCCTCCAGGGCGGCGGCTACCGGATCACCACCACCCTGCAGAAGCCGAAGCAGCAGGCCCTCGTCGGCGCCGTGCGGGACCAGCTGATGAACCGGCTCAGCGAGACCCGCGCGGTCGACCGCTACGTCCGGGCCGGCGGCGCCTCCATCGACCCCGCCACCGGACGGATCGTCGCCATGTACGGCGGCATCGACTACACCAAGCAGTACGTCAACAACGCCACCCGCCGCGACTACCAGGTCGGCTCCACCTTCAAGCCGTTCGTCTTCACCGCCGCCGTCCAGCACGGCTCCACCACCCGGGACGGGCAGCGGATCACCCCGAACACCGTCTACGACGGCACCAACAAGCGCATGGTGGAGGGGCCCGACGGCGCGACCGGCTACGCCCCCGCCAACGAGGACGACAAGGACTACGGGGACATCAGCGTCGCCGAGGCCACCGACAACTCGGTCAACGCGGTCTACGCGCAGATGGGCGAGGACGTCGGCCCGGACCGGGTCAAGCGGACCGCGATCGCCCTCGGCGTACCGGAATCCGCCCCCGGGCTGCGGGGCGCACGCCAGTCCGTCGCCCTCGGCGTGGTCAACGCTAGCGTCCTCGACATGACCAAGGCCTACGCCACCCTCTCCGACCACGGCCGGCACGGCACCTACAGCCTGGTCTCCAAGGTCACCAAGGGCGGCCAGGACCTCACCCTGCCCGATCGGGACGGCGTCCGGCAGGCCGTGCCGCGCGAAGCCGCCGACACCACCACCTCGATCCTCCGCGGCGTGGTGGAGAGCGGCACCGGCACCGCCGCGCGGTCGGCCGGACGCGAGGCCGCGGGCAAGACCGGCACCGCGGAGGAGGACAAGGCCGCCTGGTTCGCGGGCTACACCCCCGACCTCGCCACCGTCATCGCCGTCATGGGCCAGGACCCCGACACCGGCGAACAGAAGCCGCTCTACGGGGCCACCGGGCTGCCCCGGATCAACGGCGGCGGCTACCCGGCGAAGATCTGGGGCCAGTACACGGCCGCGGCCCTCGCCGGCAGCCCCGCGAAATCCTTCGACCTGGATCTGGAGAGCGGCGCCGAGCCGTCCGGCAGCCCGTCCGGAAGCCCCTCCGGGGAGCCCTCGGAGTCCGCCGAGCCCTCCTCCTCACCCAGCGTGCCGGGCACCCCGCCGCCTTCCGTCCCGCCGAGCTCGCTGCCCCCGCCGGCCACCATCACCCCCACCGCGCCCACCGAGGCTCCGAGCCCTACGGCCACCACACCGGGGGACGGAACGGACATCTTCTTCCCGGACGGGGAGCCCTGGGACCGGCCGTAGGGCGCTGGGCCTGGGCTGAGGGGAAAAGGGTGAGCTCCCGGAGACGGGACGTCGCCGGGAGCTCACGGAGAGGATCAGGAGCTCGCGGAGACAGTCCGGAGCTCGGGGAGAGGGCCAGGCACTCGCGGAGCCGGCCAAGAGCTCAGGGAACGGACCAGGAGCTCCGGGCGAGGATCAGAGGTACAGGCCGGTGGAGTCCTCGGAGCCCTCCAGGCGCTCGGCGGCGACCGCGTGCAGGTCCCGCTCCCGCATCAGCACGTACGCCACCCCGCGGACCTCGACCTCGGCGCGGTCCTCCGGGTCGTACAGCACCCGGTCCCCCGGCTCCACGGTCCGGACGTTCTGCCCGACGGCGACCACCTCGGCCCAGGCCAGCCGACGGCCGACCGCCGCGGTCGCGGGAATAACGATGCCGCCGGTCGAACGGCGCTCGCCCTCCGCGGTGTCGGTCCGGACCAGCACACGGTCGTGCAGCATCCGGATGGGCAGCTTGTCGTGGGTAGGGTTCGCACTCACGTCATGACCGTACCTGGCCGTGCGGCACCCCAGGGCCAGGGGGCGGAGATCCACCCGTGGGCTCCCCACCGGTGCGCGGGGGCGCCTCTGCCGGAACCGCCCTCCGCTCAGCGGCGGGGCGACCGGCGGGCCGGGGCCTCGGCCCCGGTCATCAGCCCCGGCGATCAGCCCCGCCGGCGGCGCGTGGAGACGGCCAGCAGGCCCACCACGGCCACCGCGACCATCGCCACCGGCACGATCCGCTCCAGCCGCGGCGCGCCGTCCTCCGAGACCAGCCGGCCGCGGGCATCCGTCAGCGTGCGGTTCACGACCACGTACGCCCGGCCCGCCGTGCGGTCCACCGTCGCCGCCGCCCGTGCCTTGACGTCACCCATGATCGTCTTCGGGTGCACCCGCACCGCGATCTCGTCGAGCGTCACCGCGAGCGCCTGGCGCCTCAGGGCGATGTCCGCCTCGATCTGCGCCGGGGTCCTGGCATCCGACACCGCGCTGCCTCCATCGTCTCGGGCCGATCCTGCGTGGACAGTCTGTCAGCTCCACCAGGGACGCGCCCCATGGCACCCCCATATCCGCGACTAATCTCTCCGGCAGCAACCGCATCACCTGAGGAGTGTCATGAGCGAGCGACTGCAGCCGGGCGACACCGCCCCCGCCTTCACCCTGCCCGACGCGGACGGCAACGAGGTCTCGCTCGCCGGCCACGCCGGCCGCAAGGTCATCGTCTACTTCTACCCCGCCGCCCTCACCCCGGGCTGTACCAAGCAGGCCTGCGACTTCACCGACAACCTCGAGCTGCTGGCCGGGGCGGGCTACGACGTCATCGGCGTCTCGCCGGACAAGCCGGAGAAGCTCGCGAAGTTCCGCGAGAAGGAGGACCTCCGGGTCACCCTGGTCGGCGACCCGGAGAAGAAGGTCCTGGAGGCCTATGGCGCCTTCGGCGAGAAGAAGCTCTACGGCAAGACCGTCACCGGGGTGATCCGGTCCACCGTCATCGTCGACGAGCAGGGCACGGTCGAGCGCGCCCTGTACAACGTCCGGGCCACCGGGCACGTCGCCAAGCTCATCAAGGACCTGGAGATCTGAGGACGGGATCCGAGATCCGGAGAGGCTCCGGAGGGGCCACGGCCGGCGGGTCCGGCGGCATGCCCGCCCCGGGCCCGGCGGCCGCCCGTCACGGACCCGCGGCCGCCCGTGACGGACCCGTCGGCCGCCCGTGACGGACCCGTCGGGCGCCGGTCACGGACCCAACCCCTCCGTTTCTCCGCCCCGACGGCGGACAAACCATGATCAAAGTCCCACTCCGGTGGGACTGTGGTTTAGACCGCGCTCTCCTGCGCAGACGTCCCCACTGCACCCACCACGCAGTGAGAGGACCACCCATGGCTGTCGGCGCCGAAGCCGGACTGGACCCGGAGGCACAGAAGCGCCACCCGAACCTCTTCCGTGCCCTGAAGCGCAGACGGAATCCCAAGCTGCGCCGGAGTGACATCACCGTCACCGACGAGCGGGTCGTCAAGCGCGCCGTGAAGGCCGCCGCGCTGGGCAATGCCATGGAGTGGTTCGACTTCGGCATCTACAGCTATCTCGCCGTCACCATCGGCAAGGTCTTCTTCCCGGGCGGCAGCGACACCACCCAACTGCTGTCGTCCTTCGCGACGTTCGCCGTCGCCTTCCTCGTCCGGCCCATCGGCGGCACCGTCTTCGGCACCCTCGGGGACCGCCTCGGCCGCAAGAAGATCCTGGCCGCGACGATGATGCTGATGGCGGCCGGCACCTTCTGCATCGGCCTGATCCCCAGCTACCGGAGCATCGGGCTCTGGGCCCCGGTGCTGCTCATCTTCTTCCGGCTGGTCCAGGGCTTCTCGACCGGCGGCGAGTACGGCGGCGCGTCCACCTTCATCGCCGAGTACGCCCCCGACAAGAAGCGCGGATACTACGGCAGCTTCCTGGAGTTCGGCACCCTGGCCGGCTACGTCGGCGCCGCCGGGCTGGTGGCCGTCCTCAACGCCTGGCTCGGCAGCGCCGCCATGGAGGAGTGGGGCTGGCGGCTGGCCTACCTGGTGGCGGGCCCGCTCGGCATCGTCGGCCTCTACCTGCGGCTGAAGCTCGACGAGACTCCGGCCTTCCAGAAGCTGGAGGCCCAGAAGACCCATGTGCAGGCGGAGAACGGGGCCGAGGGCCGGGCCAAGGAGGAGGCGGAGTTCGCCCACCTCTCCGAGAACGCCCCGCAGAAGACCCTCGGCCGGATCTTCTCCGAGCAGTGGCGGGCACTGATCCTGTGCATAGCGCTGGTCGGCGCGTACAACACCACCCACTACATGCTGCTGTCGTACATGCCGACCTACCTGACCGACGAGCTGCACTACGACGACACCCACGGACTGCTCATCCTGCTCGGCACGATGGTCGCGCTGATGCTGATCATCACCCGGGTGGGACCCCTCAGCGACCGCTACGGCCGGAAGCCGCTGCTGATGACCGGCATGACCGGCTTCCTGGTGCTGTCCACCCCGGCCTTCCTGCTGGTGAAGCAGGGCAGCCTGCCCGCGGTGATCGCCGGCATGGGGATGCTCGGCCTCTCCCTGGTGTGCCTGATGGGCACGATGTCCGCCGCGCTCCCGGCGCTCTTCCCGACGGACGTCCGCTACGGCTCGCTCTCCATCGGCTACAACATCTCCGCCTCGCTCTTCGGCGGCACCACACCGCTGGTGATCACGGCGCTGATCGGCGCGACCGGCACCGACATGATCCCCGCGTACTACACGACCGCCGCCGCCCTGGTCGGCCTCGTCGCGGTGGCCTGCATGAAGGAGACGGCCCGGCAGCCGCTGGCGGGCTCGCCGCCGGCGGTGGCCACCAAGGAGGAGGCCGCCGAACTGGTCCAGGCCCAGACCCCGGAACCGAAGTTCTGAACCCTGCCCTCCCGCACGCACCTGCGCCCCGTCCGGCTCCGGACGGGGCGCAGGTGCGTGTGCGTAACCCTGGAGGCGTTTGCTCGTTGGCATGTTCGAGGTCGCGACATGTGGTCGAAGGGGTGCGAGGGGGCCATGCGAGCCGAGGAGTACGCGCGGGAGCCGCTGGCCGCGGCGGTGGCCGCCTCGTCGAGCTGGGCCGGTGTGCTGCGTGCCCTGGGCCTGGAGAGCAGCGGCGGGCGGCGGCGGTCCGTTCAGCGCGCGGTGCGCGAGCTCGGCCTCGACACCGGCCACTTCACCCGGCAGCACCTGCGGTACTCCGACGAGGCCATCGCCGCGGCCGTGGCCTCGTCGTCGACGCTGCGCGAGGTCGCGGTCGCGCTGGGGGCCGCGCCGGCGCCCGGGACGCTGTCCCATCTCAGCCGCCGGATCCGCGCCGCGGGCCTCGCCGCCGAGCACCTCCCCGGCCTCAACAGGCCCTGCGGAGAACTCCCGTTCACCGCGGAGGAGCTCGCGGCGGCCGTCGCGAGCGCGGACAGCGTGCGCGGGGTGGCGCGCGCCCTCGGCGTCCCGGACGACGGCCGGACACGCGCCGTACTGCGCCGCATGCTGGCCAGGTCGGGGACCGACACCTCGCACTTCCGCCATGCCCGGAACCCTCTCCCGGACGACGCGCTGCGCCGGGCCGTGGCCGACGCGACGAGTTACGCCGGTGTCGTACGGGCCCTCGGCCTCCCGGTGAACGACGCGAGCCACCGCCGGGTACAGCGCCGAGCGGCCCGACTCGGCCTCGACACCTCGCACTTCACCCGGCGCTCCCGCCGGGTACCCCGCCCGGCCGCGCCCCCGCGCCGTACCGCGGAGGAGGTGCTGCGCATACGCCCGGAGGGCTCCCCACGCGTGGGCCGGGAGCGGCTGCACCGTGCCCTCGCCGAGACCGGCGTCCACTACGCCTGCGCGACCTGCGGCAACCCGGGCGAGTGGCGGGGCCGGCCGGTCACCCTGCAGATCGACCACATCGACGGCAACTGGCTCGACAACCGGGCGGAGAACCTCCGTTACCTCTGCCCGAACTGCCACGCGATCACCGATACGTGGTGCCGCTCACGGCGAAGCCGCTCCAGCCTCTCCGCGCCCACCCGCAGTGAGTAAGATTCCGAGTACGCGCGAGTGCCGGAACTGGTAGACGGGACGGCTTTAGGTGCCGGGGTCTTCGGACGTGGGGGTTCGACTCCCCCCTCGCGCACGGACGGCCGTGGCCCCGGGCGGGCCACGGCCGCTGTCGTCTCCGCCGGGTCAGCCCAGCAGCTCGCGCACCACCGGTGCCAGGGCGCGGAAGGCCTTGCCCCGGTGACTGATCGCGTTCTTCTCCTCGGGGGTCATCTCCGCGCAGGTCCGCGTCTCGTCCTCCGGCTGAAGGATCGGGTCGTAGCCGAAGCCGCCGGTGCCCGACGGGGCGTGGCGGAGGGTGCCGTGCAGGCGGCCCTCGACCACCCGCTCCGTGCCGTCCGGCAGGGCCAGGGCCGCCGCGCACGCGAAGTGGGCGGCACGGTGGGCGTCGACGATGTCGGAGAGCTGGGCCAGGAGCAGTTCGAGGTTGGCCTTGTCGTCCCCGTGCCGGCCCGCCCAGCGGGCGGAGAAGATGCCGGGCGCACCGCCGAGCACGTCCACGCAGAGGCCGGAGTCGTCGGCGATGGCCGGGTGGCCGGTGGCGCGGGCGAGGGCGTGGGCCTTCAGCAGGGCGTTCTCGGCGAAGGTGACGCCGGTCTCCTTGACGTCCGGGATGTCGGGGTAGGCGTCGGCGCCGACGAGTTCGACGGCGAGGCCCGCCCCCGCCAGGATGGCGCGGAGTTCGGTGACCTTGTTGGCGTTGCGGGTGGCGAGGATCAGACGCTGCATGGGCCCATTGTGGCGCCTCGGCGGCGGCCGGGTGAGCGGGGTGGCCGCGGCGGGGGTACACCGCCCCTGCCGCGGGCAACCGCGCCCGCCTCCGTACGGGGCCCCGCGCGCCCTCCCGGGACGCGGCCCGTACGCTCCCTCAGTCCACGGCCCGCACGGCTCCCGATCCGCGACTCGTACGCTTCCCGGTCCGTGGCGCGTGGGCCGTCCCGCCCCGCGGTGGGTGGGTTCAGCCCGGGGAGCAGACCTTGGTCAGCTCGGAGGCGGCGTCGGTGACGGGGGTGATGTTGGGCGTCTTGCCCTGCTCGAGGGCCGCGCGGGCGTCCTTCACTCCGGCGTTCATGTCGTCGACGGCCTTGCTGATGTCGGCGTTGTCGGTCTTGTCGCCGAGCTTGTCCAGGTTCTTGTCGATCCGGTCGAGGGCCTGCTGTGCCTTGGTGGGGTCCTCGGTGGCGTCGGAGACGGCCTGCTGGAGGTCCTGGACGCTCTCGGAGATGGTGACGGCGGTCTGGGCGCAGCTCATGGCCTTGTCGACGGCGCCGCAGCCCGCGGTGACCGGTATGGCGAGGGCGACGAGGGCGACGGCACTGAGGGCGGTGTTGCGGTGGCGCAGGGCCATGGAGTGGTTCCTCCCGTGAGGGTTCGGCCGGGCGCACGGGAGAGTCCGTGCACTCGTACTGTAAAGAACGCTCAAAGTCCCGCGGCGGTTGCCGATCCAGCGTGGTGTTCGCCACTCAGGGCGGTCCCGGCCATGGGCCTGTCGTTGGATCGGGCCGGGCCCGCGGTGCCGGCGGCGCCGCTCCCGGATTCCGCCCCGTCCGGACGACAGGCCCTCACCGGTCGCTACAGGGTGGCGGCGAGTGCCGTGCGCTGGGCCCGGTCGAGGTCGCCGCAGCCGGCCACCGCGAGGTCGAGGAGGCCGTCGAGTTCGGTGCGGGCGAAGGGGACGCCTTCGGCGGTGCCCTGGACCTCGACGAAGCGGCCGTCGCCGGTGCAGACGACGTTCATGTCGGTCTCCGCGCGGACGTCCTCCTCGTAGCAGAGGTCGAGGAGGGGGGTGCCGTCGACGATGCCGACGCTGACGGCGGAGACGGTGCCGGTGAGCGGCTTGCGCCCGGCCTTGATCAGCTTCTTGGACTGGGCCCAGGCGACGGCGTCGGCGAGGGCGACGTAGGCGCCGGTGATGGCGGCGGTGCGGGTGCCGCCGTCGGCCTGGAGGACGTCGCAGTCGAGGACGATGGTGTTCTCGCCGAGGGCCTTGCAGTCGATGACGGCGCGGAGCGAGCGTCCGATGAGCCGGGAGATCTCGTGGGTGCGGCCGCCGATCTTGCCTCGTACGGATTCGCGGTCGCCGCGGGTGTTGGTGGAGCGGGGCAGCATGGAGTACTCGGCGGTGACCCAGCCCTCGCCGCTGCCCTTGCGCCAGCGGGGGACGCCTTCGGTGACGCTGGCGGTGCAGAAGACCTTGGTGTCGCCGAAGGCGATGAGGACCGAGCCCTCGGCGTGCTTGCTCCATCCGCGCTCGATGGTGACGGGGCGCAGCTGGTCGGGGGTCCGACCGTCGATACGAGACATGGGTCGACCCTATCGGCTGTCCCGGGGAGCTTTTCCGGCCACGGCCGGGGCCGGGCGGGCGGGGGTGTTCACGCCCTGCCCGTGACGGCTGAGGGGCTGGTTCCCGGCTGCCGGCCGGCCTGTTCCTGACGGCTGACCGGGGCCGTTCCGGACGGCTGACCGGCCCCTTCCGGGCGGCTGGCCGGCCTGTTCTGAGCGGCTGGCGGCCCTGTTCCGGACGACCGGCGGGCCAGGTCCGTCCTCACGGCCGGCCTGTTCCCGGAATGCCGCGGGCCTGCGGAGCGGTGGCTCCGCAGGCCCGTGGCAGCAAGATCAGTGGCGCATCGTCCGGCGTTCGGGGGCCCGCACGGCGTCGGGGGCGCGAGCCGGGCCGCCGGTGGCCGGTGCCGGCCTCCGTGGCTCACATCATGTCTTCGATGTCCGCGGCGATGGGGTCGGCGTCGGTGCCGATGACGACCTGGATGGCGTTGCCCATCTTGACGACGCCGTGGGCACCCGCGGCCTTGAGCGCGGCCTCGTCGACGAGGGAGGAGTCCTCGACCTCGGTGCGGAGGCGGGTGATGCAGCCCTCGACCTCGACGATGTTCTCGATTCCGCCGAGCCCGGCGACGATCTTCTCAGCCTTGGTGGCCATGTCCCACTCCTGCGTGCTTCGGGGCGTCGGCGGGGTCGCCGAGTTCCAAACCGTAACGCACGTTTGGCCCACCTTCGCGGGCAAGTGTCCGCGATCGGGCGGATGATGTCGATCACGGAGCCCGCTTGCACGGGTGCGGCACAAGCGTGCTGCGACTGGTCTACACCAGTATGCCGTGTCCGCCAAACCGGCTGTCACCGGGAGGTCCGATGAGCTCCGAAGCCACCGCGGCCGCGCAGCTGCCACCGGGGAGGAACTGGACGTCGGGCCTCTTCCAGGGGCTGCAGAAGATGGGGCGCTGCCTGCAACTGCCCATCGCCGTACTGCCGGCCGCGGGCCTGCTGGTCAGCCTGGGCAATCTCTCCGCCGCGTATCTGCACGGCACGTTCTGGGACAAGACCTCCAAGGTGCTGCTGGCGGGCGGCACGGCCATTCTCGACGTCGGGCTGGGGCTGCCGCTGCTGTTCGCCATCGGGGTGGCGATCGGCTTCGCGAAGAAGGCGGACGGGTCGACGGCACTGGCGGCGGTGGCGGGCTTCCTCGTCTATCACAGCGTGCTGGCGGTGTATCCGGTGGCGGGTTCGGTCACCGACAAGACGCCGGACGGCGTGCCGCAGAATCCCGGCGTGCTCGGCGGCATCGTCATCGGACTGCTGACGGCGGTCGTCTGGCAGCGCTACCACCGCACCAAGCTGGTGGACTGGCTGGGCTTCTTCAACGGCCGCCGGCTGGTGCCGATCATCATGGCGTTCCTCTGCGCCGTGCTGGGGGTGGCCTTCGGGCTGCTGTGGGAGCCGGTGGGCGACGCCCTGAACTGGTTCGGGAAGCAGCTCATCGGCATGGGCGCGCTGGGCGCCGGCCTCTTCGGGGTGGCGAACCGGCTGCTGATCCCGATCGGGATGCACCAGTTCCTGAACACCTTCTTCTGGTTCCAGGCCGGTGAGTTCACAGGACCGGACGGGGAGACGGTGCAGGGCGACCTGACGCGGTTCCTCGCCGGGGACCCGGCGGCGGGCCAGTTCATGTCCGGCTTCTTCCCGATCATGATGTTCGGCCTGCCCGCCGCCGCGCTCGCCATCGCCCACTGCGCCCGCCCGGAGCGCCGCAAGGCCGTGACCGGCATGATGATCTCGGTGGCGCTGACCTCGTTCGTGACGGGTGTGACGGAGCCGCTGGAGTTCTCGTTCCTCTTCGCCGCGCCGCTGCTGTACGGCGTCCACGCCCTGCTCACCGGCCTGTCGTTGGCGGTCACCTGGGCGCTGGGCGTGCACGCGGGCTTCAGCTTCTCCGCGGGCGTGATCGACTACATCGTCTACTGGCACCTGGACACCAAACCCTGGCTGATCATTCCGATCGGGCTGGCGTTCGCCGTCATCTACTACATGGTCTTCCGGTTCGCGATCACGGTGTTCGACATCCGCACTCCGGGCCGGGAGCCGGAGGAGCTGGAGGAGGAGTCCGAGCGCGAGGTCACCCGGTAGCCGGAGGGGAAGCCTGCCGGGGGGAGAGAAAGCGGCCGGCGGGGCAGGGCAGTCGGCGATCCGGTCGTTCCGGAGTGGTGCGGCCGGCGATCCGGTCGGCCGGCGGCCCGGGAGCGGGGCAGCCCGGCGTCCGAGCCCGGCCATGAGACCCGCGCCCCCTCCCCCGCCCGAAACCGCAATGTCCCCTCATCCGGGAGACATCACCCGCCCCTTCCCGGGAAGACTGATTCCGGTCGTCGGCCGCTCTCCCCTGCCCCCGGGGCGTTTTGCCGGGTGTGTGAGGGTGTGAGGGAGAGCGTGGGAATCGCGGGTTCCTTATCCCGCCTTCACCGTGTTAGAAACGTGGTCTAAACCTCTGGTGGTGTAGACCACGTTTCACGCGCTCCCGAAGGAACCCCCCATGAGTACGACGACCGCCGACACGGCGCCCGCGAAGAAGCGCGGCTCCGGTCTGCTGCAGGGCCTGCAGAAGGTGGGCCGCAGTCTTCAGCTGCCCATCGCCGTCCTTCCGGCCGCCGGCATCCTCCTCCGCCTCGGCAACGACGACGTGTTCGGCAAGGACGGTCTCGGCTGGGACAAGGTGGCCGCCGTCTTCCAGACGGCGGGCGACGCGGTCTTCAAGAACCTGGCGCTGCTGTTCTGCGTGGGCGTGGCCATCGGTTTCGCGAAGAAGGCGGACGGCTCCACCGCCCTCGCCGCCCTCGTGGGCTTCCTGGTCTACAAGAACGTGCTGACCGCGTTCCCGGTGACCGAGGCGCAGATCAAGGCGGGCGAGGACGTCGCCGCGACGTACAACGACCCGGGAGTGCTCGGCGGCATCATCATGGGGCTGCTGTCCGCGGTGCTCTGGCAGCGCTACTACCGCAAGCGGCTCGTGGACTGGCTGGGCTTCTTCAACGGCCGCCGGCTGGTGCCGATCATCATGGCCTTCGTCGGCACCGCGATGGGCGTGCTGTTCGGCCTGATATGGGGCCCGATCGGCGAGGTCATCCACGGCTTCGGGGAGTGGATGACCGGGCTGGGCTCGGCGGGCGCGGGTGTCTTCGGTCTGATCAACCGGGCCCTGATCCCGGTCGGTATGCACCAGTTCGTCAACACGGTCGCCTGGCAGGAGCTCGGCAGCTTCACGGACGGCCAGGGCGACATCTGGCACGGCGACCTGAACCGGTTCTTCCACCATGACCCCACGGCCGGTCAGTTCATGTCGGGCTTCTTCCCGATCATGATGTTCGCGCTGCCCGCCGCAGCGCTCGCCATCGCCCACTGCGCCCGCCCGGAGCGGCGCAAGGCCGTGACCGGCATGATGATGTCGCTCGCGCTGACCTCGTTCGTCACCGGCATCACCGAGCCGATCGAGTTCGCGTTCATGTTCATCGCCCCGTTGCTCTACGCGATCCACACGGTGCTGACGGCCCTCTCGCTGGCCCTCACCTGGGCACTGGGCGTGCACCACGGCTTCAGCTTCTCGGCGGGGGCGATCGACTATCTGCTCAACTGGCACCTCGCCACCAAGCCGTTGCTGATCCTGCCGATCGGTCTGGCCTTCGCCGCCCTCTACTACGTGGTCTTCCGGTTCGCGATCCTCCGGTTCGACCTCACCACTCCGGGCCGGGAGCCGGAGAGCGAGGTCGAGGACATGACGAAGGCCTGATCCCTGCGGCGGGACACGCCCCGCTCGAGGACCCGGCCCTCGTGGCACGTCTTCCCCACCGGCCCCGGACCACAACGGTCCGGGGCCGGTTCGCGTTCCGGGACCGGTTCGCGTTCCGGGACCGGTTCGCGTTCCGGGGCCCGCCCCTGATCCCGTCCGCGGCCCCGCGTCCGCTCCGCACCCCTCAGCGGCGCCGGACCAACGGAAACGGCAGCGTCTCGCGGATCGTCAGGCCGGTCAGGAACATCACCAGCCGGTCCACTCCCAGACCGAGTCCGCCCGTCGGCGGCATCGCGTACTCCAGGGCCGTCAGGAAGTCCTCGTCGAGCTCCATCGCCTCCGGGTCGCCGCCCGCGGCCAGCAGCGACTGGGCGGTGAGGCGGCGGCGCTGCTCCACCGGGTCGGTCAGCTCCGAGTAGGCGGTGCCGAGTTCGGTGCCGAAGGCGACGAGGTCCCAGCGCTCGGCGAGCCGCGGGTCCTTCCGGTGCTGCCGGGTCAGCGGTGAGACCTCGGTCGGGAAGTCCTTGTAGAAGGTGGGCGGTCCGGTCCGCTCCTCGACGAGCGTGCCGTACATCTCCTCGACCACGTCGGCGCGGGAGTGCTCGGGGGTGTGCGGCACCCCCGTGCGGTCGCAGAGCCGGCGCAGCCGGGCCTCGTCGGTGTCGGGGCCGATCTCCTCGCCCAGGGCGTCGGAGAGCGCGTCGTACACGGTCCGGACCGGCCAGACACCGGAGATGTCGTGTTCGGTGACCCGGCCGTCCGGTCCGGTGGTGCGGGCGACGGGGCTGCCGAACGCGGCGGTGGCGGCGCCCTGGACGAGTTCCCGGGTGAGGTCGAGCATCACGTCGTAGTCGGCGAACGCCTGGTAGGCCTCCAGCGAGGTGAACTCGGGGTTGTGCTTGTAGGAGATGCCCTCGTTGCGGAAGTTGCGGCCCATCTCGAAGACCCGCTCCAGGCCGCCGACGCAGAGCCGCTTCAGATACAGCTCGGGGGCGATCCGCAGGTAGAGGTCGAGGTCGTAGGCGTTGATGTGGGTGGTGAACGGGCGGGCGTTGGCGCCGCCGTGGACCTGTTGCAGCATCGGCGTCTCGACCTCCAGGTAGCCGCGGTCCAGCAGCCCCTGGCGCAGGGCCTGGACGGCGGCGCCGCGCGCCCGTACGGCCTCCCGGGCCTCCGGCCGGACGACCAGGTCGAGGTAGCGCTGCCGGACCCGGGCCTCGGGGTCGGCGAGGCCGCGCCGCTTGTCGGGCAGCGGGTGCAGGCACTTGGCGGTCAGCCGCCAGTCGGTGACGAAGAGGGTCGGTTCGCCGCGGTCGCTGGTGCCGATCTCGCCGGTGGCGGTCACGTGGTCGCCGAGGTCGGTGTCGGCGGTGAAGCGGTCCAGGGCCGGCGCGCCGGTGCGGTCGCGGGTGACGGCCAGCTGGAGGTCGCCGGACCAGTCGCGGAGCACGGCGAAGACGATGCCGCCCAGATCCCGTACCAGCATGATCCGGCCGGCGACGGTGGCCCGTTCCCCGGTGCGGGCTCCGGCGGGCAGTGCGGGGTGGGCGGCGCGGACCGCGGCGAGGGTGTGGGTGGGGGTGCCGGCGTCGACGGGGTACGGGTCGGTGCCGGCCTCCCGCAGCCGCCGCAGCTTGCGGTGCCGGACGCGGACCTGTTCCGGCAGGCCGGCCAGGCCGTCCGCGGCGTCCGGCCCCGACGGGGGTCCGGCCGGGCCGAGCCGGTCGATGGGCGGCAGCCCCTCGGTGGCCGCGGGCGCGGTGATGCCGTGCGGGTGGCCCCGGCCCCACTGGGTGCGCAGGCTGGGGACGAAGCCCTCGGCGATGCCGGAGGCGAGGCTGATCCGGGCCAGGGCCCCGGCGTCGGAGTAGCAGAGGAAACGCGGGTACCACTCGGGCTGGTACTTCACGTTCGACCGGTACAGCGCCTCCAGCTGCCACCACTTGGAGAAGAACAGCAGCAGCCGGCGCCAGGCGCGCAGCACGGGTCCGGCGCCGATCCGGGCGCCCTCCTCGAACGCGGCCCGGAAGACGGCGAAGTTGAGGGAGACCCGGCGGATGCCGAGCCTTCCGGCCCGGCCGCAGACTTCGGCGACCAGGAACTCCACGATGCCGTTGGGGGCCCGCCGGTCACGGCGCATCACATCCAGCGAGATGCCGTCCCGCCCCCAGGGGACGAACGACAGCAGGGCGACCAGGCCGCCGTCGGCGTCGAACGCCTCGACGAGCAGGCAGTCCCCGTCGGCGGGGTCCCCCAGCCGGCCCAGGGCCATGGAGAAGCCGCGTTCGGTCTCGGTGTCCCGCCAGGCGTCGGCCCGCTCGACGACCTCCCGCATCTCCTCCTCGGACAGCGCGGAGTGGCGACGGATCCGGACGGTCGCGCCGGCCCGCCGCACCCGGTGGACGGCCTGCCGGGTGACGCGCATGTCCCGGCCGTCGAGGTCGAAGCCCGCCACCCCGAGCACGGCCTCGTCGCCGAGCTGCAGGGCGTTCAGGCCCGCCCGCGCGTACGCCCGCGCGCCGTCCTCGCTCGCGCCCATGACGGCGGGCACCCAGGCGTAGCGGCGCGCGAGCCGCAGCCACGCCGCGATCGCCGGGTCCCAGGCGCCGGGGTCGCCCACCGGGTCGGCGCTGGCGAGGCAGACCCCGGCCTCCACCCGGTAGGTGACGGCGGCCTTGCCGCTGGGGGCGAAGACGACGGCCTTGTCGCGGCGGGTGGCGAAGTAGCCGAGCGAGTCCTGGGCCCCGTAGGCGCCGAGGAGGGCCCGGATGCGCGCCTCCTCGTCGCCGTGCAGGGCGGAGACCACCCGCTGCGAGCGGAACAGCGTGGCGGCGGCGTTGAGCAGCGCGAGCGCGCCGAACAGCCCCAGCAGGAAGAACAGCCAGTGCGGCGGCCGGCCGTCGAAGGTGGCGCCCTCCACCAGGCCGCCCAGCACCCGGTTGGCGGCCCACGGCAGCGCCTGGTCGCGGGGCAGGGTGCCGGGGACGGCGGCGACGAGGCCCCAGCCGACGAGGATCGCCACGGCCAGCCCCGCCACGAGGACGAGCAGGGCGCGCCGGACCGCTCCGCGCCGGGTGGCGGCGTAGAACTCGCGCCGGGCGAGGAACAGCAGGGCGAGCGCCGCCGAGGCCAGGACCAGGGAGGGGATGGTGGCCCAGTAGTGACCGCCGGCGAGATAGACGGCGTCGGCGAGGACCACCAGCACCAGGTAGGCGGTGACCAGCCGCCGGGCGATCCGCTTGCGGGCGGTGGTGGCTCCGGCCAGCAGGAAGAGGAAGACGGCGTAGGCCAGGTTGGGGCTGACCGGCACCGTGAGGGTGTCGAGGAACCGGATGACCGGCCGGAGCAGGTCCCGCAGCGGGGCGATGACGGCGGTGACGGCGCAGAAGACCGCCAGGGCGCCGAAGAAGACGCCGAACCCCTCCGGCACCCGGTGCAGCAGCCGGTCCCGGGCGGCGCCGCCGCCCCGCTCCCCGGCCGGGCTGTCCCGCTCCGTCCCGGCCGCCGGGGGCCGCTCGGCGGTGGCGCTCATGCGGTCACTCTAGGGAGACCGCTGGTGGGCCGCGCGCCGAGCATCCGGTGGGCGGTACCGGTGGGCCCGCCGGTCGGGCCGTCCGGCGCGGGCCTTCCGGCCCGCTCGGTTCCGGTACCCGGCCCGGCCCGGCCCGGCCCGGCCCGGCGAGGAGTAAACCGGTGTGTCCAGCGCACGCCGGTACTAGCGTTTGCGGTGTGGTGACGTTGGCGCAGGGCGGCTGGTTCCAGCGGGAGATCGTCGCCCCCGGGCTGCTCCCGCTCTTCGTCTTCCTCTGCTCCTTCATCGCCGGATTCGGCTTCATACGGTTCAGCGTGCGCATGATCCGGGCGCAGGTGCGGTGGTGGCCGGGGAACGTCCGGCCGGGCGGGCTGCACATCCACCACGTGGTGTTCGGCGTGGTGTTCATGCTGGTGAGCGGCGTCTCGATGATCCTGGTGAACGATCCGTCGGCCACCGTGAAATCGTCCCTCGCCGGCGTCTTCGGGGTCGGCGCCGCGCTGGTCCTGGACGAGTTCGCGCTGATCCTGCACCTGCGGGACGTCTACTGGACGGAGGCGGGGCGGACCTCCGTCGACGCGGTGTTCGTGGCCGTGGCCATCTGCGGGCTGGTGCTGCTCGGATTCCGTCCGGTCGGCGTGATCGACTGGGCCGACTACTCGGCCGATCCGACGCCCGGCAGCGCCCTGCTGCTGGTCCTCTTCGTCGCCGCGGAGCTGGGCCTGGCCGTGATCACCCTGCTCAAGGGCAAGGTGTGGACCGGACTGCTCGGCCTCTTCCTCGTCCCGCTGCTGATCGTCGGTGCGGTCCGGCTGAGCCGCCCGCAGGCGCCCTGGGCCCGCTGGCGGTACCACGACAAGCCCCGCCGGCTGGCCCGGGCCGCCCGCCGGGAGCAGCGCTGGCGCCACCCGGTGGTCAACGCGAAGATCAAGTTCCAGGAGTTCCTGTCCGGCCGGCACGATCTGCCGGACCGGTGAGCGGGGTCCGGGGCGCCGCCCCGACGGCCCGTCGGCTCTGCGCGCGTCGGCCCCGTGAAAGCGGGCCCTACACCTCGTACACGGCCCGCGGGCGGGCCAGTTCGACCGGACCGTCGAAGACCTCACGGGCGTCCCGCAGATTGATCTCCGGGTCCGTCCACGGCGGAATGTGCGTCAGCAGCATCCGCCCCACCCGGGACCGCTGCGCCTGCTCCCCGGCCTCCCGGCCGTTGAGGTGCAGGTCCGGCACGTCCTCCTTGCCGTGGGTGAAGGACGCCTCGCACAGGAACAGATCGGCCCCTTCGGCGAGCCCGTCCAGCGCCGCGCAGACCCCGGTGTCGCCGGAGTACGTCAGGGTGCGCCCGCCGTGCTCGATCCGGAACGCGAACGCCTCCACCGGGTGCGCCACCCGGTCGGTGTGCACCGTGAACGGGCCCAGCTCGAAACGGCCCGGCTCCAGGGTGCGGAAGTCGAAGACCTCGCTCATCGACTTCTCCGACGGCACGTCGTCGTACGCCGTGACCAGCCGCTGCTCCGTGCCGTCCGGCCCGTAGACCGGGATCGCCTCGGGCCGTCCGCCGTCGTGCCGGTAGTAGCGGGCGACGAAGTAGCCGCACATGTCGATGCAGTGATCGGCGTGGAGGTGGCTGAGGACCACGGCGTCGAGGTCGTAGAGACCGCAGTGGCGCTGCAGCTCGCCCAGGGCGCCGTTGCCCATGTCGAGGAGCAGCCGGAAGCCGTCGGCTTCGACGAGGTAGCTCGAGCAGGCCGAGTCCGCGGACGGGAACGACCCCGAGCAGCCGACGACGGTGAGCTTCATGGAGCAGGAACCTCCGAGGCTGAGGTCCCCCATGCCGGGGGTCGAGGGGTCGGTCCGGGGAGCGTGCGGTGGGTCGAGCGTAAGGCGCGAAACGGCTGGTCGCTCCTCCACGGGCCGCCGTTGTGGGGGAACTCACCCAGCACTTCACCAGTACGGGGGGCGGTGCTGCCGCGCGGGTCCGCGGCGCGCCGGGCCACCCTGCCAGAGTACGGTTCTGAGGTTTCGGAATCCTCGGCGGACGTGGGGAGTGGTCGTGGACACCTCATGGTGGCCCGTGGTGGGTGCGGTCGTCGTCCTGGCGCTGATCGCGGCGCTGGTGGACGGGCTCGGGCGCAGCGGGCGGGGCGGGCGCCGCCCCCGGCCACGGCCGTCGCCCCGCCGCCCCTCGCGCCGGCCGCCGCGCTCCGCTTCCCGGCCCTCCGCCGGTACGGCGACGCGCCCGCCGTCGGGCACGCCGGGCCGCCCGCCGAAGCGGGTCGTGCCGGGGGGCGCGCCGCGGCCCCGGCCGGGCGAGATCTGGTGGGCGGACGTCCCGTACGAGGACGGCCCCGGCTCCAAGGACCGCCCCTGCCTGGTGCTGGACGTACGGGGGCACACCGTGCTGGTCGCCAAGATCACCAGCAAGTTCCACGACGGGCGCGCCGGGGTGATCCCGCTGCCGGAGGGGACGGTGGGGGACGCGCGGGGCCGCCAGAGCTTCCTGGAGACGGACGAGCTGCGCGAGGTCCGACTGGACGAGTTCCGCCGCTGCGCGGGGAGGCTGGACCGGTCGGTGTGGACCCGGGTCCGGCATCTGTCGGGGTGACGGGGGGCGGGGTACGGGTTCGGGGGTGACGGGGCTCCGGCCCCGTCTGCCCCTGCGGGGCCGCTCGGGGCGGGTCCGGGTATCGGAACGTCGCGCTCGTGGGCCGGAGGCGGGGGCGTCGTCCGGTCGGCCGGGGCTCGGAACGTTTCTCTCGTCGGTCGGAGGCGGGGCGTCGTGGGGTGACGGGGCCCGGAACCTTCCCCACGTGGGCCGGAGGCGCGGGCGTCGTGGGGTGACGGGGCCCGGAACCTTCCCCACGTGGGCCGGAGGCGCGGGCATCGTGGGGTGACGGGGCCCGGAACCTTCCCCACGTGGGCCGGAGGCGCGGGCATCGTGGGGTGACGGGGCCGAGGCCTCCGGGGTGGGGGGTTCTGGAACGTATATTTACGGGCCTGGCGGCCCACAAATACACGGCAGCTTCCAGAACCCCCCACCCCTGCGGCCTCGTCCCCTCCTCCCGGTGGCCCACTTCCGGTAGACACGCGCGCGCCGTGTACGGACGCCCTGCGGCCCACACCGCGATCGAGCGCATGACGCGAACGGCCGTCCGGAAGCGCGCTGTTCAGAACCCAAGTAGCCGTGCCCCGTTGCCGATCCGGCCCGTGTCCGTTCCTGGAAGACGCTCAGTTTCCCTGTCGGGAGCAGCGCGGCCCCTGTCCGGAACAAGCGGCAGGTCGGCGAAGGGCCGTTGCCACGAAACCGGCCGGGTGGGCGGACGCGCCCCGGTCCGGGACGAACTGCGCCTGTCCGTACCGAACTGCGCCTGTCCGTGCCGGACTGCGCCGGGAAGCACCGCACTCGTGCAGACGGTCACCGGGAGACGCGACATGGTGGGCGAACGGGGCCACCGGTGGGAGGGGACGGGGCCGCAGGGGTGGGGGTTCCGGGAAGCTTCCGTGTATTTGTGGGCCCCCAGGGCCCGTAAATATACGTTCCCGGAACCCCCACCCCGGAGGCCCCGGCCCCGGCACTGACTGGCATGCGCCCGCACCCCCGGG
>NZ_JBIASV010000002.1:0-259825 GCF_042891165.1 Streptomyces sp. NPDC001922
GAGGTCCTCGAACATGCCCTGCGGGGCGATGAAGTCCTTCAGCCCCTTCTTCGCGCCGTGCAGCGTCTCGTAGAGCGGCCTCCCGACGACGGGGGTGCGCTCCAGGATGTCCTTGCCCCGGGCCAGGAAACGCTCGTAGCCGTCGGTGGTGCGCAGCGTCGCGAGGTGGTTGGCGAGGCCGCCGATGGTCGGCGCGTAGGAGCGCTCGTTGTCGTTGACGACGATGACCAGCGGGCGGTCCTTGGCGGCGGCGATGTTGTTCAGCGCCTCCCAGGCCATGCCGCCGGTGAGCGCGCCGTCACCGATGACCGCGACGACGTGGTCGTCCTTGCCCAGCAGCTCGTTGGCCTTGGCGAGGCCGTCGGCCCAGCCGAGCACGGTGGAGGCGTGCGAGTTCTCGATGACGTCGTGCTCGGACTCCGCGCGGGAGGGGTAGCCGGAGAGGCCGCCCTTGCTCTTGAGCTTCGAGAAGTCCTGGCGGCCGGTGAGGAGCTTGTGCACATAGCTCTGGTGACCGGTGTCGAACAGCACCTTGTCCTTCGGCGAGTCGAAGACCCGGTGCAGGGCGATGGTGAGCTCCACCACCCCGAGATTGGGTCCCAGATGGCCACCGGTTCTGGCCACGGCGTGGATCAGGAAGTCCCTGATGTCCTCGGCCAGTTCGTCGAGTTCCGCTTCTGACAGCGCCTTGAGATCACGCGGCCCCCGGAGGGGCTCCAGAAGTGTCACGTTCGGGCCCCCTCTCTGATCTGTTGAACCGGATGGCGGCGGGAGCGGCCCGGGGGCCGTCCCCGCCGCCTCCACTCACCCGCGGTTTCCGGAGACCGTGTCCCGTGCCGCGCGCAGCGACTCCTTGAGGGAGCCCATGGTGGCGAGCACGGCCGTGGGCTCGTAGCCGCAGTGCGCCATGCAGTTGGCGCAGCGCGGGTCCTTGCCCCGGCCGTAGGCCTCCCAGTCGGTGTCCTCGATCAGCTCCCGGTAGGTGGGCACATAGCCGTCGGCCATCAGGTAGCAGGGGCGCTGCCAGCCGAAGAGCGAGTAGTTGGGGATCGCCCACGCGGTGCAGGGGAAGTCGGCCTTGCCCTCGAGGAAATCCAGGAAGAGCGGGCTGTGGTTGAGCCGCCAGCGGCGCCGGTTGCCGCCGGAGAAGGACTTCTTGAACAGCTCGCGGGTCTGCTCCACCCCGAGGAAGTGCTCCTGGTCGGGGGCCTTCTCGTAGGCGTAGGCGGGCGAGATCATCATCTGGTCGACGCGGAGGTCGTCATTGAGGTAGTTGAGCACCTCCACCACGGTCTGCGGGGTGTCGGTGTTGAAGAAGGTCGAGTTGGTGGTGACCCGGAAGCCGCGGCGCTTGGCCTCCTTGATCGCGGCCACCGCCTCGTCGAACACACCCTCCTTGGCCACGGACTCGTCGTGCCGCTCGCGCAGGCCGTCGATGTGCACGGCGAAGGCGAAGTAGGGGGAGGGGGTGAACTTGTCGATCTTCTTGCGGAGCAGCATCGCGTTGGTGCACAGGAAGACGTACTTCCGCTTGGCCACCAGCTGGTCGACGATCTCGTCGATCTGCGGGTGCATCAGCGGCTCGCCGCCCGCGATGGAGACCATCGGGGCACCGGACTCCAGCACGGCGCCGACCGCCTGCGCGACCGGCATGCGCTGGCGCAGCACCCCGGCCGGGTGCTGGATCTTCCCGCAGCCCTCGCACTTCAGATTGCAGGCGTACAGCGGTTCGAGCTCGACGATCAGGGGGAACTTCGCCCGCCGCCGTAGCTTCTGTTCCAGAAGGTACGTCCCGACCCGGATGGACTGGCGGAGCGGCATGGCCATCTAGCTCACCTCCAGGGGAGCAGCAGAGATCGGTGCCATTCGAAGAAAGCCGGAAGGACAGCGCGCAGTACACGGAAGGCTGATATTCCACCGCGGAGCGTCCCGACACGGACGAGCTCATGCTCTGGAGCGTCCACGACCACCCGTACGGCCGCAACCGGACGCGGCCCGGCCTGCCCGTCCGCGGCCTCGCGGGGCACCCGGGTGGCGCTGCGCAGGGTCGCGGCCGACTCCATGTCCACCGCGATGGCCCCGGTGGCGCGCAGCGTGGCCCGCTCGGCGCCGCGCACCACGTGGTCCGAGCCGGTCAGCGGGCCGCGGTGGAGGCCGACGCCGGGCCGGTCCCGGAGCAGCCGGGTGAGCGCCCCGGCCAGCACCTCCGTGCCGGAGCAGGGGATGCTCCCCTCGGCGTCCCGGGTCTCGTCGGCGAGGACCAGGTCCCCCGGGTGCATGCCGGGGGCGAGGCCGGCGCAGAAGCCGGTGGCGATGACCGCCGCGCCCCGGTGGGCCGGATCATCACGCAGTGTGCGCAGTACGGTGCGCTCCGCCGCCGCCGGGCCCATCCCGGTGCGCAGGACGGTCAGCGGTCCCGCCGCGCCGCTGCGGTCGCCGCTGCGCAGGGCGAAGCGCTCGATGCCCAGGGCGCAGGCGATGACCAGCGGTCCGGTGGCGGGGGCGGCCATCAGGGGGCCCGGTGGAGGTCGGTGCGCCGCGGGAGGCGGGGCTCCGGCCCCGTTCCGCGGACGTCGCCGGTGCCGTGCAGGTAGCGGCCGAGGGCGGTCAGCGGGAAGACCTGCCGGTACAGGTGGTAGTTGATCGAGAAGTCCCCGGGGAAGCCGGTGCCGGTGAAGTACGGCTCGTCCCAGGTGCCGTCCTCGCGCTGGGTCCGGGCCAGCCACTCCACTCCGCGGGTGACGGCCGTGCCGTCGCGCTCCCCGGCGGCGAGCAGGGCGAGCAGGGCCCAGCCGGTCTGCGAGGCCGTGGAGGCGCCGCGGCCCGCCCACTCGGGGTCGCTGTAGGAGCGCTGGTCCTCGCCCCAGCCGCCGTCCTCGTTCTGGACGCGCTCCAGCCAGCCGACCGCGCGGCGGACGGCGGGGTGCGAGGCGGGGACGCCCGCGGCGATCAGTGCGGGGACGACGGACCCGGTGCCGTAGACGTAGTTGGTGCCCCAGCGGCCGAACCAGGCGCCGTTGGACTCCTGTTCGGCGAGCAGCCAGTGGACGCCGCGCCGGGTGCGCGGGCCGGCTGCCCGGCCCTCCCCCACCAGCATCTCCACCATGTGCGCGGTGACGTCGGCGGACGGCGGGTCGATGACCTCGCCGAAGTCGCAGAACGGCAGCCGGCCCGGCAGGGAGCTGGTGTTGTCGGCGTCGAAGGCCCCCCACGCGCCGTTCCGGGACTGCATCCCGGCGCTCCAGCGCACCCCGCGCCGGACCGCGTCGTCGACCCGGGCCGGGTCGGGGTGCCGGACCCGGCGGAGCGCGAGGACGACCTCGGCGGTGTCGTCGATGTCCGGGTAGACGTCGTTGTGGAACTCGAACGCCCAGCCGCCGGGCGGGAGTCCGGGCCGCCGCACGGCCCAGTCGCCGGGCCGGACGACCTGTTCGGCGAGCATCCAGTCGGCGGCCTTCACCAGCGCCGGGTCGTCGGCGGGCACCCCGGCGTCGGCCAGCGCGATGACGGCGAGGCAGGTGTCCCAGACCGGGGACTGGCAGGCCTCGATCATGCGGCTGCCGTCCTCCCGCCACACGGCGAAGCGGTCCAGCGACTCCAGTCCCGCGCGCAGCACCGGGTGGTCCAGGTCGTAGCCGAGGAGGTGCAGGGCGATGACGGAGTAGACGGCGGGCGGCTGGATGCCGCCCCAGCAGCCGTCGTTCTCCTGGCGCTCGACGATCCACCGGGCGCAGCTGTTGAGGGCGGCCCGGCGGAGCGGGCGGACGGCGACCCTGCGGTAGGCGTGCAGGGCCCGGTCCAGCCCCTGGAAGAGGGCGTCCCAGCCGGTGGCGGGGGCCCGGCGGCCGGACGCGGCGGCGCCGGCCGGGGCGTGCAGCTCGTCCAGGGGGAACGGAGCGGGGCGCACCGGCCGCTTCGCGGAGACCACGGTGAGCGGCACGATGGTCTGCCGCGCCCAGCAGCCGAAGTCGTAGATGTTGAGCGGGAACCAGCGGGGCAGCGCGATGAGCTCGGGCGGCAGTTCGGGCAGGTCCTCCCAGCGCCACCAGCCGAAGAGGGCGAGCCAGATGCGGGTGAAGACGCGGGTGGCGGCGATGCCGCCCCGGTCCCGGACCCAGGCGGACGCCGCGGCCATGTGCGGGGCGTCGGGCGCGTCGCCCGCGAGCCGCAGGGCCACATAGGCCTCGACGGTGGCGGAGAGTTCGCCGGGGCCGCCGTGGAAGGTGGGCCAGGGGCCGTCGGCGCGCTGCTCGGAGCGGATGAAGCGGGCGGCGGCCTCGGTGGTCCGCGCGTCCCGGATCCCCAGGAACTGCCGGAGCATCAGGTCCTCGGCGTCCATGGTGACGTTGGTCTGGAGGTCGCCCTTCCACCAGCCCTGCGGGTCCTGCCGGCCGAGCAGGTCCCGTACGGCCCGGCCGGCGGCCCGCTCGGCCGCCTCCCGCACCGCGGGCGCTCCGGGAGCGGCCGCCGGGGCGTGTCCCGTGGCCGGGGCGGGTGCGGGCGGCCGGGTGGCCGAGGGCGCGCCGGGCGGTACGGTCCCGCTGCCGCCGTCGGTCGTCGCAGTCATGGCTTCCCCTTCGTGCAGTGAGTCCGGTGGGTTCTCTGCTGTGCTGGGGCCTGCCGTCGGCCGGCGCCCCGGCCCGCCTGCGAACAGGGCGGGAGGGGCGGCCGGCCGGCGACTGCGCTCTATATGAGGTTGTGGTGGATCTCCGTCGGGCGGCGGCTCATCGCTGCCGGACGACCACGAAGTCCGCGAGGGCCACGAGCTGCTCGCGGACGCGCGGGGGCATGTCCACGCCGTCGAGCGCCCCGACGGCGGTGGCGTGCTGCCGGCGGGCCTCCTGGGAGGTCCACTCCCGGCCGCCGGCCTCCTCGATGAGCGCGGCACGGTTGGCGAACGCCTGCTCGTCGAAGTTGTCGAGGTCGGTGCTCTTGGCGTCGGCGGCGAGGAGCTCGGCGAGCCGGTCGGACGCGTGACCGCCGGCCGCGAGTGCCGCCACGACCGGCAGGGACTTCTTCCGCTGCCGCAGGTCGCTCCAGGTCTGCTTACCGGTGGCCTCCGGGTCGCCCCAGATGCCGAGCAGGTCGTCGATGGCCTGGAAGGCGAGCCCGAGGTGGTAGCCGTAGGCCTCCAGCGAGTCGGCCATCCGGTCGTCGGCGCCGCCGAGCACCGCGCCGATGGAGACCGCGCAGGCCAGCAGGGCGCCCGTCTTGTTGCCCTCCATCTCCAGGCACTCCTCGACGGTGACCCGCTCGCGGTGCTCGTAGGAGATGTCCTGGGCCTGGCCGTCGATCAGCTTGCGGGTGGCGGTGGTGAGCCGCCGGGTGGCGCGCCCCGCGTCGACCGTGCCGAGCTCCAGCAGGATCTCGTTGGCCAGGGCGAACAGCGCGTCCCCGACCAGGATCGCCTGGGCTGGTCCGTGAACCTTCCAGACGGTGTCCCGGTGCCGGCGCTGCTCGTCGCCGTCCATCAGGTCGTCGTGCAGCAGCGAGAAGTTGTGCACCAGCTCCACGGCGACGGCGCCGGGGATGCCCGTCTCGGGCGGGGCGCCGGCCGCCTCGGCGGACAGCAGGGCGAGGGCGGGGCGTACGGCCTTGCCGCCGTCCCCCGCCGCGGCCTGGCCCGCGGCGTCGATCCAGCCGAAGTGGTAAGCGGCGACCGTGTCCATGGGCGGCGCCAGCCGGTCCACGGCGGCACGCAGCACCGGGGTGGCGAGCGTCCGTCCGCGCTCCAGCAGCGCGGTGACGCCTGCGGTGTCGATCGCCGGGCTTTCCGAAGACACGGTCTCTCCTCTGTGTCCTGTGGTCCCGGGGGTGTGTCCCGTGGTCCCGGGGGTTCGGGGCTCCGCCCCCGTTACGAACGCGGTCATGCCGCCTCCTGCTGCGGGTTCCCCCGCCGGAAGGCGGGGGGAGGGTCGAGATGCGGGCGGCCCCGTTCCGAGAGTGCTGCCCGCGCCGCGGTGATCCCGCTGCGGACGGCGCCCTCCATGGTCGCGGGCCAGCCTGTGTCGGTCCACGCACCGGCCAGGTAGAGGCCGGGTGCCCGGGTACGGGCCGCGGGGCGGAGCCGTCCGACGCCCGGAGCGGGGGCGAACGTCGCTGTTCGCTCCCGGGTCACGAAGAAGTCTCTCACCTGTGCACTCCGGGCCGCGGGCAGCAGCCGTGCCAGCTCCGGCAGATAGCGCTCGCGCAAGTTCCCTGCCGGGGTGTCGATCTCGTCGTGCGCCGCGGACTGGGACAGCGCCAGGTACTGGCCGCCGCCGGTGAGCCCGGAGACGTCCGTCCGGTCGAAGACCCACTGGACCGGGGTGCCGAGCGCGGCGAAGAACGGGCGGCGCAGCACCGGACGGTCGTAGACGACATGGACGTTGAGGATCGGCGAGGTGCCGATCGCGCGGAGCCGGCCGGGGTCGTCGAGGGCGCCCTCGGGGAGCAGCCCGGCGGTCTCGTCCTGCGGGACGGCGAGCACCACCGCGTCGGTGCGGCGCCGCTCCTCCGGTTCGCCGCCGCGGCGCAGAGCCACGTGCCAGCCGCCGTCCGCGGCCGGGGTGACGGACCGGACGCGGCCCTGCAGCACGGTCGTCACGCCGGCCGCGTCGAGCGCGGTGCGGGCGAGGGTGTCGTGCAGCGTGCCGAGCGGCACCCGGGCCCAGCCGATGTCCGCGGCGCCCGGCCGGGAGAGCAGTCCGGTCCGGAAGACCATGGCGGCGAGGCCGAGGGAGACGTCCGCGGCGCGGGCGTTGAGCGTGGCGACGCCGACGAGGTCCCAGAGCGCCTCGACGGCGCGGTCCGACTGGCCGTGGCGGCGCAGCCAGCTCGCGAAGTCGGTGCCGTCCAGGGCCGGATCGGCCGGATCGAGCCCTTTGAGGGCGAGCGCGGCCCGCGCCACGCCGACCCGCTCGGCCGGCGAGAGGTGCGGGTAGCGGGCGAGGCCGCCGGCCAGGTGCAGCGGGACCGGCAGCGCGGTGCGGCGCAGCCGTCCCAGCCGTGGGGCGCCGCCGGTCCCGGCGTCCAGCACGGGGACGTCCAGGCGGTCCTGGAGCGGCGCGAGCCGGCTGCCCTCGACCCGGTCGAGGAACCAGCGGTAGGCGGCGCAGCAGCGCAGGTAGACGTGCTGGCCGTTGTCGACGGTGAGCTCCCCGGCCCCGCCCTCGCGGCGGAAGGAGAAGGCGAGTCCGCCGAGCCGCGGCCGGCCCTCGACCAGGGTCACCCGCACTCCGGCGTCGGCGAGCGTGAGCGCCGCGGTGATGCCGGCGAGTCCCCCTCCGACGACGACGGCGGTGCGCGCGGGGGCGTCCGGCGCGACCTGGCGGGGCAGGCCGGACGGCGTGCTGTCCGGTGTCATCTGCCCTCCTGAGCCGGTGCGGTGCCGTGGTGGTTTTCGGCCACCGCCCTCCACGACGCAGTGAGCCGCCCGAGGGTTGCCCGGGGACGGACGGCAGCCGTCCGGGGTGCCGTCGGCAGGGTGCGGGCCGGGGACATCAGGCGCGCCCCCGGACCGACTGCCGGGTGATGTGCCGGGCATCCAGACCGGACAGGCCGCGGACCGCGACGTACGCCTTCTCGCGTCCCGGCAGCGAGACCCGGCCGCGCAGCACGGCCTGCGGGTCGCGGGCGATGCGGTCCAGCAGCCGCCGGTAGATGCCCGCCATCGCCGCGACGCAGGCTCCGCTGCGCCGGTCGAGCAGCGGCAGCAGCCGGAACCCCTCGGCGAAGAGGGCCCGGGCCCGCTGCACCTCGAACTCGACGAGACCGGTGAAGTCGCCGCCGGCCGGGGGCCGCTCCTGGTGGAACCCCGCGGAGCAGCCGAACTTGGCGAGGTCCTCGGCCGGCAGGTACGTCCGGCCGTTGCCGGCATCCTCCCGGACGTCCCGCAGGATGTTGGTGAGCTGCAGGGCGAGGCCGAGCGTGTCCGCGTACTCGGCGGCGCGGTCCGCCTCGGGCGCGCCGCGGCCCGCCGTGCCGAACACCCCCAGGGAGAGCCGGCCGATCGCCCCGGCCACACACCGGCAGTAGACGCGCAGGTCGTCCCAGGTCTCGTACCGCTCGCCGCGCACGTCCATCAGGACGCCGTCGATGAGCTCGTCGAGCCCGCCGAGGGGGATGGGGAAGCGGGCGGCGGCATCGGCGAGGGCCACGGCGACGGGGTCGGTGTCGTCGGGCTCGATCCGGCCGTCCCGGACACGGCCGAGCAGCGCGCGGGTGTCCTCCAGCCGCGCCTGCTTGACCTCGGGGGCCAGGCTGCCGTCGCCGATGTCGTCGACCCGGCGGGAGAAGGCGTAGAGCGCCGACATGGCCTGCCGCTTGTCGGCCGGCAGCAGCCTGATGCCATAGGCGAAGTTGCGGGCCTGCTGTCCGGTGACGGTCTCGCAGTAGCTGTACGCAGCGAGCACCGGGGCGGACGCGGGTACGGATCCGTTCACGGTTCCGGCTCACCCCTCTCTTCGCAGTGTCGCCCCCAGCTCGCGCACGAGGTCGAGCTTGGTGGGCCTGGGCGGGCCGGGGAGGACGTCGTACCGGGCCGCGGCAAGGGCCCGCAGCGCGGCGCGGCCGCCGGCCAGGAATCCGGCGAGCAGCAGCCTGAGCCGGCCGCGGACGCTGCCGACCAGCGGTGTGCCCTCGTCCAGCAGCTCCCGGGCGCGGGCCGCCTCGAAGGCGATCAGTTCGCGCACCGCGGTGCTCGCGTGGGCGGCGCCGAGGTCGGCCTCGGTGACGCCGAAGCGCTTCATGGCGTCGGCGGGCAGGTAGACGCGGTCGCGGCCGAGGTCCTCGGCGACGTCCTGGAGGTGTTCGACGATCTGCAGTCCGGTGCAGACGGCGTCCGAGCGGCGCACCCGCTCGGGGGTGGTGGAGCCGGTGACGGCGAGGACGAGCCGGCCGACGGGGTTCGCGGACAGCTCGCAGTACCCGAGGAGGTCGTCGTGGGTGGCGTAGCGGCGGATCCGCTGGTCCTGCCGGTTCGCCTCGAGGAGGCCGCGGAACGGGTCGGGGGTGAGGCCGCAGCGGTCCACGGTCGGCCGGAGCGCGGCCAGCAGCGGGTGGCGCGGCTCCCCGCCGGCGGCGAAGACGCGGTTCAGGTCGGCTTCGAGGGCGTCGAGCAGGGCGAGCCGGTCGTCGGCACGGGCGCGGTCGAGGCCGAGCAGGACCGCGTCGGTGCCGCCGGGGGCGAGGTCGCCGTCGCCGATGTCGTCGACGAGCCGGGCGTAGCCGTAGACGGCCATCAGGTCGCTGCGCCAGGCGCGGGGCAGGAACCGGGGCGCCACGGGGAAGTTCTCCCGGCGCGCCTTGTCGAGGACCGCGCGGGTGTGCTCGGCCGTGCCCGCCGTCATCGCCGCCCGCCGGGCGCCGTGCCGTCGGGGACGGCCGTGCCGTCGGGGACGGATGCCGGGGGGCGGTGCGTGCCGGAGGCCGGGGCGGAGCTGCCGTCCGTGCCGGGGACGGTGGTGCCGTCCGTGCCGGATGCCAGGGGTGAACCCGGGCGGGGGACGGCGCACGTACCCCGGAGCCGGAGAGTACCCGTAGCCATAGCCGTCACATCTCCCGTTCTACACTGCTGACCCAGAACATCCTATTTCGGACACGCCGCCCGCTCGCCTGCGACGATGCGCACCACCCGACGACGACACCCCGGGCAATACGCCCGACTTGCCGCAATTGCGCACCGGCACAGCTTACGCCGTACAGCAGTCCGTCGAACGGAGGGGGTCACTCCGGTGCCGCCACTGGACCGGTCCCGGCGGTGCGCGGCACGGTCCCGGGCGAGCGCGTGAACCGGTCCCGGACGCGCGGAGGCCCCGCCGGTCGTTGCTCCGACGGGGCCTTCACCACGGGCAGAGCGTCGGACGGGCTACTTCCCCGTCTCCTTCTCGTAGGCCTTGATGACCTCGTCGGTCGGGCCGTCCATGACCAGCTCGCCCTTCTCCAGCCACAGGACGCGGTCGCAGGTGTCCCGGATCGACTTGTTGTTGTGGCTGACCAGGAAGACCGTGCCGGCCTCCTTGCGGAGCTCCCGGATGCGGGCCTCGGAGCGCTTCTGGAACTTCCGGTCGCCGGTGGCCAGCGCCTCGTCGATCATCAGCACGTCGTGGTCCTTGGCCGCGGCGATCGAGAACCGCAGCCGCGCCGCCATGCCTGAGGAGTACGTGCGCATCGGCAGGGTGATGAAGTCGCCCTTCTCGTTGATGCCGGAGAAGTCGACGATGCCCTGGTACCGCTCGCGGATCTGCTCCCGGGTCATGCCCATGGCCAGGCCGCCGAGGATGACGTTCCGCTCACCGGTCAGGTCGTTCATCAGCGCCGCGTTCACACCCAGCAGCGAGGGCTGGCCGTCGGTGTAGACCTTGCCGCTCTCCGGCGGCAGCAGCCCCGCGACGGCCCGCAGCAGGGTCGACTTCCCGGAGCCGTTCGACCCGATCAGCCCGATCGCTTCACCCCGGTACGCGGTGAACGTCACCCCGCGCACCGCGTGCACCTTGCGGACGCCCGGCGACTCGCCGCCCCGCTTCACGATGCGGCTCAGGGCCGCGGTGGCGCTGCCCTTGCCCGTCCGGGCGCCGTTGACGCGGTAGACGATGTGCAGCTCGTCCGCGATGACGGTGGGGATCCGTGCCCCCGTCTCCTGCTCAGCCACGGCCGTACCGCTCCTCCGCCTTCCAGAAGTACACAAAGCCGCCGACGGCGACGACCACGGCCCACCCGAGCCCGAGGGCCCAGACGTGCGGCGGCAGGTTCTTACCGCTGTAGCCGTCGATCAGCGCGAAGCGGATGAGGTCCATGTAGACGGCTGCCGGGTTCCACTGCAGGACGTCGGCGATCCACGCGGGCTTGCCCTCCAGCACCAGCGGAATCGAGAACATGACGCCCGACGCGTACATCCAGGTCCGCATGACGAACGGCATCAGCTGGGCCAGGTCGGGGGTCTTGGCCCCCATCCGGGCCATGATCAGCGCGAGCCCCATGTTGAAGAGGAACTGCAGCGCCAGCGCCGGGACGATCAGCAGCCACGACATGGACGGATAGCTGCCGAAGGCGACCGCCACGATGAAGAGGACGATCATCGAGAACAGCAGCTGCTGGAGCTGCTGGAGGGCGAACGAGATCGGCAGTGAGGCGCGCGGGAAGTGCAGCGCGCGGACCAGTCCGAGGTTGCCCGAGATCGCGCGGACACCGGCCATCACGGAGCTCTGGGTGAAGGTGAAGACGAAGACACCGGTGACCAGGAACGGGATGTAGACCTTGATCTCCATGCCCCGGCCGGCCTCGAGGATCAGGCCGAAGATCAGGAAGTAGACGAGGGCGTTCAGCAGCGGGGTCGCCACCTGCCACAGCTGACCGAGCTTCGCCTGGCTGTACTGAGCCGTGAGCTTCGCCTGCGAGAAGGCCAGGATGAAGTGACGGCGCCCCCAGAGCTGGCCCACGTAGGCGCCGAGGCCCGGACGGGCACCGCTGACGGACAGCCCGTACTTGTCCGCCAGCTCCGCCGGGGACAGTCCCTCGTCAGGTGATGGCGGGGCGCTCACCGCGACCGCACCGTCATGCGTTGTCTCACTCACTAATGGAAACTTTCGTCTTCGAGATGCGCAGCCGGATCGGGCGTGGCACCGACGCCGGCGGCTGCCGGTCCCGGGGCACGCCCGATGCTCTCAGACCCGAGCTTGTCAGATCACGGGAGGTCGGCCCAGTCGGGTCAGACGCCACACCGTACGCCACCCCATGGGGCGACGGGGGCCGCACGGAGTGGTCCAGCCCTCCTTGAAGCCGCCGAACCAGGCCCGCAGCGCGGGGCGGGAAGGCCGTCGCGCCAGCGTGAGCAGCAGCCAGACCCCGAGGTAGACGGGGACGAGCGGCGCGGGGAGGTTCCGGCGGGCCAGCCAGACCCGGTTGCGGGCGACCATCCGGTGGTAGACCGCGTGCCGGCTGGGGGCGGTGGTCGGGTGGAACAGCACCAGGTCGGAGCGGTAGTCGATCATCCAGCCCGCGTCGAGCGCCCGCCAGGCGAGGTCGGTCTCCTCATGGGCGTAGAAGAACTCGTCCGGCAGTCCGCCGACCTGCTGGAAGACGGTGGTGCGCACGGCGTTCGCACCGCCCAGGAAGGTGGTGACCCGGGAGGAGCGCATCGGGTCCGAGGCGCGCAGCCGCGGGACGTGCCGGCGCTGGGTCTCGCCGGTGTCCGGGTCCGCGATCCGGAAGCTGATGATGCCCAGCTCCGGGTCGGCGGCGAACGCCTCACGGCACAGCTGAGCGGTGTCCACGCCCGGCAGCAGCCCGTCGTCGTCCAGGAAGAGCAGGATGTCGACGTCACCGCCGCCGGGCCCGAAGGCCTCGATGCCGACGTTCCGGCCGGCCGGGATGCCGACGTTCTCCGGCAGCTCCACCGTCCGGACGCCGTCGGGGAGTTCGGGCAGCGGGGAGCCGTTGCCGACGACGACCACCTCGACCCGGTCGCCGTTCTGCTTGGCGACCGAGTCGAGCAGGGCGCGCAGCTCCTCGGGGCGGTTGCCCATGGTGAGGACGACCGCTCCGACCTTCGCGGTCTGCGGGGAGCTCTCCCCCGGGTTCCGGTGCATCGGGGCCGCCTTCACTTGAGCCTGCTCGAGGCCAGGATCGACACGAGGTGCAGCACGGTCTGCAGCACCGCGATCGCGGCGAGCAGGACCACGGCGATCCGGGTGTACAGCAGGTCGCCGTGGACGAAGTCCGCGATCCCCGCGACCAGGATCACCAGCGACGCCTCGACGCCGCCGACGAGCCGGTGGAACTTCAGCGCGGCCGCGGCCTTGCGGGCCAGGGCCAGGCCGGAGGAGCGCGGCACCGACGCCTCGTCCTTGACGGCCGGGAGGCCGCTGCGCGAACGGGCGACGTCGACCAGGTCCGTCTCCGCCTTGATCAGGATGGCGCCGAGCGCGGCGAGCGTGCCGAGGAACGCCCACAGCCACTCGGTGGCCGGGCCGTCCCGGTGGAACAGGTCCGCGGCGCGCAGGCCGAAGCCGACCAGCAGCGCGGCCTCGCTCAGGTAGTGGCCCACCCGGTCGAGGTAGACCCCGGTGATCGAGGTCTGCTGGCGCCAGCGGGCCAGCTCTCCGTCCACGCAGTCGAGGAGCAGGTACACCTGGATCAGCAGTGCGCCGAGCACCGCCCCGGCCAGGCCGGGCACCAGCAGTGCCGCGCCCGCGGCCACACCGGCGACGATCATGAGGCCGGTGTACTGGTTGGGCGTGATCCGGGAGTTGACCAGGTGCCGGGTGCACCGCAGCGAGATCTCCCGCATGTAGATGCGCCCGGCCCAGTGCTCCCCGCTGCGCCGGTCCTTCAGCCCACCGGGGTGAACGACCGGACGGAGTTCAGCTAGTGACGGTTTTGGCATAGTCGGCGTATGCGTCCCTGATCTGGTCGGTGGACAGGTCCAGGTGCTCGAGGATCGTGTAGCGCCCGGGCCGGGTCTGCGGTGCGTACTCCACCACCTGGACGAACTCGTCCACGCTGAACCCGATCTCCTCCGGCAGGACGGGCAGTCCGTGCCGGCGCAGGGCCTGCGCCATCAGAGCGGAGTCCTCCTGGGCACCCCGCAGGTGCATGGCGAACGCGGCGGCGAGGCCGCACTGCTCACCGTGGCTGGCGGCGCGCTTGGGGAAGAGCAGGTCGAAGCCGTGGTTGATCTCGTGGCAGGCACCGGACGCCGGGCGGCTGTCGCCCGCCACGGACATCGAGATGCCGGTGAGCACCAGGCCCTCGGCCAGCACCTGGAGGAAGCCGTCGTCGCCGACGCCGCCCGGGTGCCGGAGCACGGCCTCGCCCGCCTGGCGCGCCATCGCGGCGGCCAGTCCGTCGATCTGCTCGCCGGTCTCGCGGTGGGCGAGCTCCCAGTCCGCCACGGCGGAGATGTTGGAGAGCGCGTCACCGATGCCGGAGCGGACGAAGCGGACCGGGGCCTCGCGGATCACATCGAGGTCGATGACGACCGCGATCGGGTTGGGCACGCCGTACGAGCCGCGGCCCGCGTCGTTGTCCAGCGTCGCGACGGGCGAGCACAGGCCGTCGTGCGACAGGTTCGTCGCCACGGCGACCAGCGGCAGGCCGATGCGCGCGGCGGCGAACTTCGCACAGTCGATGATCTTGCCGCCGCCCAGGCCCACGACCGCGTCGTAGTGCCCGGACTTCATCTCATCGGCGAGCTTGATCGCGTCGTCGAGGGTGCCGCCGCCGACCTCGTACCAGCTCGCGCCGGGCAGCGCCGGGGTGAGCCGCTCGCGCAGCACCGCCCCGGAGCCGCCGCTGATGGCGATGGCCAGCTTCCCCGAGGAGGAGATGCGCTGGTCGGCGAGGACGCCCGCCAGATCGTCCAGTGCCCCGGCCCGAATGTCGACGACGAGCGGCGACGGGATGAGTCGGGTCAGTACTGGCACGCGATCTCACGGCCCTTCGCCAGGTCGTCATGGTTGTCGATCTCGACCCACTTGAGGTCGCCGATCGGCGCGATGTCGATCTTGAAGCCACGGTTGACGAGCTCCTGGTAGCCGTCCTCGTAGTAGAGGTCGGGGTCCCGCTCGAAGGTGGTCTTCAGGGCGTCGCCGAGCTCCTCGGCGGCCTCGCCCTCGATGAGGGTGACGCCGATGTACTCGCCGGTGGCCTCGGCGGGGTCCATCAGCTTGGTGATGCGCTGGACGCCCTTCTCCGGGTCCACGACGACCTTCATCTCCTCGTCGGCGAGCTGCTTCACCGTGTCGAGGGCGAGGATGATCTTCTGGCCCTTGCCGCGCTCGGCGAGCAGGGTCTTCTCGACGGAGACCGGGTGCACGGTGTCGCCGTTGGCGAGGATCACGCTGTGCTTGATCGCGTCACGGGCGCACCACAGGGAGTAGGCGTTGTTCCACTCCTCGGCCTTGTCGTTGTCGATCAGCGTGAGCTTGAGGCCGTACTTCTGCTCCAGGGCCTCCTTGCGCTCGTACACGGCCTCCTTGCGGTAGCCGACGACGATGGCGACCTCGGTCAGGCCCACCTCGGCGAAGTTTCCGAGCGTGAGGTCGAGGACGGTGATGTCGCCGTCGACCGGCACCAGTGCCTTGGGCAGGGTGTCGGTGTAGGGGCGCAGACGCCGTCCGGCGCCGGCTGCCAGCACGAGGCCGATCATGCGGGTTCTCCTGATTCGTCGTGTACAGCGGGCGCCCCGGAGGACACCCAGAAACGGATGCTCTCGATGAGCACCGCCAGCGCCAGGGCCACTGCAAGGGCCGTCAGCGCGATGGTGAAACCTGTGTGGTGCAGCAGGACGGCGGCGATCGTAACCACCAGGACCCGCCCCTCGTGCCCGCCGATCGCCCGCACCAGCCAGTGCGGGGGCGCGCCGGTGCCGCCGCGGATGCGGTACACCGTGTCGTAGTGATGGTAGGCGACGGCGGCCACCAGCCCGAAAGCCGCAGGCAAGGCGCCCTGCTCCCCGGAACGGGCGGCAAGCAACAGAATGGCGGTGTATTCGGCGACCCGGAAGAGGGGCGGCACCAGCCAGTCGAGGGCGCCCTTGAGCGGACGGGCCACGGCCCGGCCCGCGCAGAGCGCGTAGACGAGCGCGGCGAGCACGGTCGTCCAGTCGCCGAAGGGGCGGAGGGCGAGCGTGGCCAGCAGGGCGGCCGTACCGACGGCGGCCCAGACGGGCGCGGCGAACGACCCGGCGCGCGCGGTGCCGTCCCGCTTGCCGGCGACGGCCTCGGCGATCGGACCGGAGTCGGCGAGATCGGCCAGGGCATGCGCGGCGCGGTCGGTCCGCTCGGCCCGGCGGGTCAGGGAGCGCAGCACCCGGCCCGCGGTGGTGTAGCAGGCGGCTATCGAGCAGCCGACGAGCAGCGCGAGGAAGACGACGCGCGGGGTGGTCAGCGCGGTCAGGACGGCGATCATCGCCCAGCGCTCGCCGATCGGGAGGACGATCATCCGGCGGAGCCAGACCGTCCAGCCGACGCTGTCGAGCCGGCTGGAGAGGGCGGCGGTGGGGCTGGTGTTCGCGGAGGCGTCGTGGTTCGCCTCGTTGAAGGAGAAGTCCACGATGTGCCGGCAGGACTGGAGCACCATCGCGCCGAGCGCGAGCGCCCAGACGTCGTCGCCGCCGCGGGCCGCGCCGAGGGCCAGCCCGGCGTAGTACGCGTACTCCTTGGCCCGGTCGAACGTGGCGTCCAGCCAGGCGCCCATCGTGGAGTACTGCAGCGAGTAGCGGGCGAGCTGCCCGTCGGCGCAGTCGAGCACGAAGGAGGCGATGAGCAGCACACCCGCGGCGATGTAGCCGGGGCGGGTGCCGGTCGCCGCGCAGCCGGCCGCGATCAGCGCGGTGAGCAGCGAGGCGGTGGTGACCTGGTTGGGGGTGAGGCCGCGCCGGGCGCACCAGCGGGCCACGTACCGCGAGTACGGGCTGATGCAGTAGGTGGTGAAGAAGCCGTCGCGGGCCTTCACGGCGGTGCGCAGCCGCACCTGCTCGTCGTCGACCGCGTCCAGGGCGGCGCGGGTCTCGGCCAGCTCGGCGTCGTCGGCGGGCACCCGCGCCACGAGAACGCCCAGCTCGGGGCGGTGGACGGCGACGCCCGCGGCGTCCAGGGCGGCGGCGGTGCGCTCGGGCACGGCGCCCGGTCCGGCGGCCGGCTCCGGGGCTCCGGTGGTGTCCGGGCCCACGGTGGCGGGGGCGGTGGCCTCGGCGAGCGCGCGCAGCAGGGCCGGGCGGTCCTCCGGCTGGACGGTGACCGCGCCGTTCACCGCGGCGGCCGGGAAGCGGGGGTCGGTCAGCGCCATCCGCAGGGCGTGCCGGTGGGCGACCAGCCGGGAGTCCACCACGGCGACGCGCTCGGCGGCGGGCAGTGCGGCGGCCAGGGCCGCCAGGTCGTCACCGGCCGGGGCCGCGACCACGTCGAAGCCCAGCGATCGCAGGTCACCCTCGAGCTGCGACCCGGCGACCGGCGGACCGGTGAGGATGGCGGTCGACAGACGAATTCACTCCTTGACTGCTGGCGTGGCCGCCGCGGAGCACTGGCGTGTCCGGCAGACGGGGTCGTGACTCGCCCCGGCTCCGTCACGGGCGGGCGGCACGTCGGCAGAGGCTATCGGATCCTCGGAAGCGATCGTTCATCGCCCATTTACGCCCGGACAAGGCAGCAGAAGGGTTGGCGACGACCGATGAAGATCCGTCCGGAGCATCATGGTCGATCACGGCGCCCCACGACAAACGGCAGCGGCGTTACGCTGCCGCGCATGACATGGCTGATCACCGGTGGAGCCGGTTACATCGGAGCACACGTGGCGCGCGCCATGACGGAGGCCGGTGAGAACGTCGTCGTGCTGGACGATCTCTCCTCGGGTCTCCCGGAGCGCCTGCCGGAGAGCGTCCCCCTGGTCCGCGGCAGCGTTCTGGACCGCGAGCTGCTGGACCGGACCCTCGCCGAGCACCACGTCACCGGGGTGGTGCACCTCGCGGCCCGGAAGCAGGTCGGCGAGTCCGTCGAGCAGCCGCTGCGCTACTCCACGGAGAACGTGCACGGGCTGACGGTGCTGCTGGAGGCCGTGGTGACGGCCGGGGTGAAGCGGTTCGCGTTCTCGTCCTCGGCCGCGGTCTACGGGATGCCGGATGTGGACCTCGTCACGGAGGACACCCCGTGCCTGCCGATCAACCCGTACGGCGAGACCAAGCTCACGGGTGAGTGGCTGGTGCGGGCCACCGGGCGGGCGCACGGTCTGGCCACCGTCTGTCTGCGCTACTTCAACGTGGCGGGCACGGCCCGTCCGGAGCTGTCGGACCTCGGCGTGTCCAACGTCATCCCGATGTTCTTCGACGCGCTGACCCGCGGCGAGGCCCCGCTGATCTTCGGCGGCGACTACCCGACCCCGGACGGCACCTGCATCCGCGACTACATCCATGTCGCCGACCTCGCCGACGCCCATCTGGTGGCCGCCCGCCGGCTGGCCGCGCAGGAGCGGCCGGGCGATCTGACGGTCAACATCGGTACCGGCCACGGGGTGTCCGTCCGCGAGCTGGCCGACCTGGTGGCGGAGGTCACCGGCCGGACGGAACCGGCCGCGCGGGTCGTGGAGCGCCGCGCGGGCGACCCGGCCCGGGTGGTCGCCGCCGCCGACCTGATCGCCAAGGAGCTCGGCTGGAGCGCCCGGCACGATGTGCGGGACATGGTCGAGTCGGCCTGGGAGGGCTGGTGCCTGCGGCACCCGGAGGCCCGCAGCCGCTGACGGTGTCGCCGGGCCGCCGGTAGCGGGGCGGGGCGCCTGGCTGCCGCTGACGGGGGGCGGGCCCCGGACGCGCCCCCGCGCCCGACCGTCCCTGGCCGCTCGTGACGGCCGCGTCGGGACCGCTCCTGTCCGCCCGCACCTGTCCGCCCCCTCGTCGCGGGACCCGCTCCCGTCGAGCGGCTTCCGGCCGCGGGGCGGGGACCCGCGGGCGGGCCCGGCGTGGGTCCCGGACAGCCCCCGGAAGGACGTTCCCGCAGGTCCTGCGCCGATGACATAACAGCAGGTCAGAGGCAATGACAACGGTGTTCAGTGCCGTGTTGCCGGGCACCGTGCAGCAGTAGTTCACTGTGATCACGGCGGGCATTCGACCGGGCCACGCCGGCACCGCACACCACAGCGTCAGCGACCCTTGGAGGCAGCGGGTATGGGGGCAGGGCACGATCACGGACACACCCACGGGCCGCCGCCCGGCGCCACCGGCACCGCGGCGACGGCGTACCGAGGGCGGCTGCGCATCGCGCTGGGCCTGACCCTGACCGTGCTCCTGGCCGAGATCGTCGGCGCGGTCGTCACCGGCTCGCTGGCCCTGCTCGCCGATGCCGGGCACATGGCCACGGACGCCGTCGGGATCTCGATGGCGCTGCTCGCCATCCACTTCGCCAACCGCCCGGCGAGCGAACGCCGCACCTTCGGCTACGCCCGGGCGGAGGTGCTGGCGGCGGTCGCGAACTGCCTGCTGCTGTTCGGCGTGGGCGGCTACATCCTGTACGAGGCGGTCCGGCGGCTGATCGCGCCCACCGAGGTCGAGGGCGGGCTCACCGTCGTCTTCGGTCTGGTGGGTCTGGTCGCGAACCTCATCTCGATGGCCGTCCTGCTGCACGGCCAGCGGGAGAGCCTCAACGTCCGGGGGGCCTTCCTGGAGGTGGTGGCGGACGCCCTGGGGTCGTTCGCGGTCATCGTCTCGGCGGCGGTCGTCATGGCGACCGGCTGGAGCCAGGCCGACCCCATCGCCTCGCTGCTCATCGGCCTGATGATCGTCCCCCGCACCTGGAAGCTGCTCCGCGAGGCGCTGGACGTGCTGCTGGAGGCGGCGCCGAAGGACGTGGACATGGCGGCGGTCCGGCGGCACATCCTGGGCCTCCCCGGGGTGGAGGGGCTGCACGACCTGCACGCCTGGACGATCACCTCCGGCCTGCCGGTGCTCTCCGCGCATGTCGTGGTCAGCCAGGAGGCGCTCGACGCCGTCGGCCACGAGAAGCTGCTGCACGAGCTCCGGAACTGTCTCGGGGAGCACTTCGACGTGGAGCACTGCACCTTCCAGCTGGAGCCCTCGGGGCACGCCGTGCACGAGGCGCGGCTCTGCCACTGAGCCGGGCCGCACCACCGAGCCGGCCGCGCCTTTGAGTCCGCCGCGCCCTGGAGCCCGCCGCGCCCTTGAGTCCGCCGCTCCGCCGCGCACGACGCCCGGCGGGGCGCGCGGCGGCCTCCCGGGCGACCGATCGCGCCGCGGATCGGGGAAACGCGAGGGCGGCGCTGGAGCCTTTCCCGGCCGGTGCGGCAGACTTGGAGGTTCGCAGCCCAACCGAAGGATGGCCATGCCGACCACACCAGCCTCCGCGGCCGACGTCTCGCCGAACGGCGCCGCAGAACCGATCATGCTCGAACTGGTCGACGAGAGCGGCACGACGATCGGCACCGCGGAGAAGCTCTCCGCCCATCTGCCGCCCGGCCGGCTGCACCGCGCCTTCTCGGTCTTCCTCTTCGACTCCTCCGGCCGGCTGCTGCTCCAGCAGCGGGCCGAGGGGAAGTACCACTCCCCCGGCGTCTGGTCCAACACCTGCTGCGGCCACCCGTACCCCGGGGAAGCGCCGTTCGCCGCCGCCGCCCGTCGCACGGCGGAGGAGCTGGGCGTCTCCCCGTCGCTGCTGTGCGAGGCCGGCACCGTCCGCTACAACCACCCGGACCCGGCGTCGGGGCTGGTGGAGCAGGAGTTCAACCACCTCTTCGTGGGGCTGGTCCAGGCACCGCCGCAGCCCGACCCCGAGGAGGTCGGCGGGACGGCCTTCGTGAGCGCGGAGGAGCTCGCGAGGCTGCACGCCGAGCGGCCGTTCTCCGCCTGGTTCATGACCGTGCTCGACGCCGCCCGTCCGGCGATCAGGGAGCTGACGGGGGAATCGGCCGGCTGGTGAAGCCGCAGCTGGTCGGTCCGGAGCGCGGCCGGTGAAGACGGGCGGCCGGTGAAGACGGAGTGCGGCCGGTGGGCCCGTCGGTCACGACAGCGCGGGGCCGGGGCCCGCCAGCGGCAGCGCGGCCCACACCACCTTGCCGCCGCCCGCCGTGCGTTCCGCGTCGCAGACGCCGCCCGCCTCTGCGGTGAGCACATGGACGAGCAGCAGCCCCCGCCCTCCGGTTCCGCCCTGGTCGGCCTGGAGGGCCGTGGGCCGGTAGGGGTGGTTGTCCTCCACCGCCACCCGCACCCAGCCGGCGCCGACCGCGACCTCCACGCCCACCTCGGGCGAGAGCACCGCCGCGTGCCGGACGGAGTTGGTGACCAGCTCGGAGACGATCAGCAGCAGGCCCTCGACGATGTCGTGCAGGGCCGGAACGCGCTGGTCCTGCAGCAGATCGCGGACGGCGTGCCGGGCCTGCGGCACCGAGGAGTCCAGGGCGGGAACGGTGAAGCGCCAGATCCCCTCGTAGGGCGGCCGGCTCGGCGGTCCGTCCGCCACGGGGGTCGCGGTGGGCTGTCCCGGGTCGTGCGGAACGCTCCCGCGGAACTCCATGTCCGGCACCCACTCTCGACCCAGGCGACGATTCCGCAGCGCCGCCCACCGCTCCGGCGGGTGCGAGCCCGCCGGGACAGCGGCCGGTTCCGCCTCACGGGTCAAGTGTTGGTAATCCATTGGTCCGTACCGAAGTGCTGACAGGAAGTCGGCGGGTATCGACGGATACTGCGCGGCTGTGCGTGATGCTGCCGGATCGCTGACTGTTCCTGCCCGTCCGGTTCCGTTCCATCGCCCCTCTGCCATCCGCCCCCTTGCCATCCGCCCCTCTGACATCGGCTCGTCGGCCGACGTGCGAAGAGGGGCCGGGCGGAGGCCGGGCCCACCGGGCGCGGCGGCGTACCCCCGGTGCCTGATCGTCCGCCGAGACGGTCCGGATAGCATCCGGCGCATGGAGCCCGGACTGCACCTGGACGTCGCCGACGGTGTCGCGACCCTCGTCATAGACCACCCCGCCAAGCGGAATGCCATGACCACGGCCATGTGGCAGGAGCTGCCCCGGCTGCTGGCGCGGCTCGCGGACGACGGGGACGTCCGCGCCCTGGTGCTGACCGGCGCCGGGGAGACCTTCTGCGCGGGCGCGGACATCGGCTCGCTGCGGCGGTCGGCGGGCGAGTCCCAGGGCCTCGCGGTGGCCGCCGAGGAGGCACTCGCCGCCTTTCCGAAGCCGACTCTGGCGGCGATCCGGGGCTACTGCGTGGGCGGCGGCTGCCAGCTCGCCGCCGCGTGCGATCTGCGGTTCGCGGCCGAGGGCTCGTCCTTCGGCGTCACCCCGGCCAAGCTCGGCATCGTCTACCCGGCCTCCGCCACGCGCCGGCTGACCGCCCTGGTCGGCCCCGCCACCGCCAAGTACCTGCTCTTCTCAGCGGAGTTGATCGACGGCGAGCGGGCGCTGCGGACCGGGCTGGTGGACGAACTGCTGCCGGATGACGCCCTGGACCGGCGGGTCGCGGAGTTCACCCGGGTCCTCACCTCCCGGTCGCTGCTCACCCAGGCCGCGGCGAAGGAGTTCGCGAACGGGCCCGCGGACGCCGGGCGGGTGTCCCACTGGGCGGAGCAGGCGCACGGCAGCGGCGACGCCGCGGAGGGCGTCGCCGCCTTCCTGGAGCGGCGTGCACCGCGCTTCACCTGGGCGGGCTGAGGCCGTCCGGGCGGCGCCCTCCCGGCAGGCCGGGCCGAGGCTCACCCGCCCGGGACCCGGCCGGTCGAACTCCGCCGTGCCCAGGCGCACCCGCCCGGCTCCCGGTCGCTGAAGCAGGCCGTTGGCCGGCTCCGCCCGGTCACTCCCCCTGGAGCTCGGTCACTCCCCCTGGAGGACGAAGCGGCTGCGGGCGTGCAGGGCCTCGACGACCTCCGGCGGCGCGGTGTCCGGCGAGCCGGCGGCGTAGGGCGGCTGCGGGTCGTACTCGTGCCCCAGCTGGATCGCCTGGGCCACGGTGTCCCCGGCGATCCGCCCGGCCAGCGCCAGCGCCATGTCGATCCCGGCGGAGACACCGGCCGCGGTGGCGTACTTGCCGTCGAAGACGTACCGCTCCCGCACCGGTTCGGCGCCCAGCGCGGGCAGTTGGTCCAGCGCGAGCCAGTGCGAGGTGGCGCGGCGGCCCGTGAGCAGGCCCGCGGCGGCCAGGATCAGCGAGCCGGTGCACACCGACGCCGTCCAGGTGCTGGCCCGGTCGGCCGACCGCAGCCAGTCGCGCACCGGCCCGTCCTGCATGTGCGCGGTCTGCCCCGGACCGCCCGGCACCACGACGACGTCCGGCGCGGGCAACTCGCCCAGCAGGGCGTCGGCGACGAGACCGAGGCTGCCCGATTCGTTGCGTACGGGGCCGGTGCGCTCGCCGACGAAGACGGTCTCGGCTCCGGGGAGGCGGCTCAGCACCTCGTACGGGCCGACGGCGTCGAGAGCGGTGAGCCGGTCGAAGAGCAGGATGGCGATCTGCATGGTCACTGTCCCTGTTCGGTAGGGGTCTTGGGGCCGGTAGGGGTCTTGGGGCCGGTAGGGGCCTTGGGGCCGGTAGGGGTCTCGGGGCCGGCCGGGGTCTCGGGGCCGGCGACAGGAGTCATGGGGCCGGCCGGAGTCATCGGCCGGAAGCGGCGCCGGTATTCGGCCGGTGCCGTGCCGAGGGTGCGGACGAAGGCGCGGCGCATCGCCTCCGGGGTGCCGTAGCCGCAGGCGCGGGAGATCCCTTCGACGCCGTCCACCGAGTCCTCCAGCAGCCGCCGGGCGGTCTCCAGCCGCACCCGGTCCACGTACCGGCCGGGCGTGCAGCCGACTTCGGCCTGGAAGGCGCGGGCGAAGTGCCGGGGCGAGAGCCCGGCCCGCCCGGCCAGCCGCTCCACCGACAGGTCGGCGCCCGGGTTCTCGGCGATCCACTGCTGGACGTCCCGGAGGGGGCGGCGCTGGGCGGTCTGTGCGGCGAGCTGGCTGCTGAACTGGTTCTGGTTGCCGGGGCGGCGCAGGAAGACGACCAGGTGGCGGGCGACGGTCAGCGCCGCGTCGCGCCCCAGGTCCTCCTCGACCAGGGCGAGCGCGAGGTCGATGCCCGAGGTGACGCCCGCCGAGGTGGCCACGCGGCCGTCGCGCACGTAGATCGGCTCCGGCTCGACGTCCACCGCGGGGAAGCGCCCGGCCAGTTGGTCGCACATCGTCCAGTGCGTCGTGGCGCGGTGCCCGTCCAGCAGACCGGCCTCGGCGAGCAGAAAGGCGCCGGTGCAGACGGAGACCACCCGGCGGGCGTGCGGCGCCGTCTCCCGCAGCCAGGCGATCAGCCCGGGGCCGGGGCTGCGGGTGCCGTCGCCGCCGGGCACCACCAGGGTGTGCGGCGCCCCGGCCCCGGTGAGCGCGGTGTCCGGGGTGATCAGCAGGCCGCTGGAGGTCCGGACCGGGGCGCCGTCGAGGGAGGCGGTGCGGACCCGGTAGAAGTCCGGGTTCCGGGCGGCCTTCGAGGCGCCGGTGAACACCTCCAGCGGGCCCGTGACATCGAGGCTCTGCACGCCTTCGAAGAGGACGAGGAGCACGGTGTGAGGAGCCATGACTCCATCCTGCGACCGCCCTCGCGCGTCGGCAACGACGAATTTCCCACCTTTCCTGCCATGGGGCCGCCTCTTCCGGCACCGGCTACCTGTGGGTAGCGTGCGGGCATGACCACACCTCTGCCCCCGCGCGCCGGCCGCCACTGTCACAACGCCCTCAACCCGCTGCACTCGGCCGTCTACTTCTCCCCCGAGCACAAGGGGGAGATGGCCGCCATCGGGCTGGACGACCCGTCGGCGGTCTACTTCGCGTCGCGGGCCGCGGCGCTGGGGCCGGTGGGCGCGTCGGTGGTGACGGCGACCTTCTACAACTTCCGGTACGAGACCGTCGCCCGCCACGTGCCGCAGGTGTGGGAGACCGCGTCGCCGGAGCAGATCCTCGCGGCGCGGCAGCGCGCCGTCGACACGATGCTGCGCCGGCTGCTGGGCGAGGACACCGTCGCCTCGCCCGAGATGGCGGAGGCCGCGGAGCTGGCGCTGCGCGCCACCCAGGGCTGCGTCCGTCCCGCCCGGCCGCTCTACGCGGCCCACGCCGATCTGCCGGTGCCCGAGGCGCCGCACCTGGCGCTCTGGCACGCGGCGACCCTGCTGCGCGAGCACCGCGGCGACGGGCATGTGGCGCTGCTGGCTGCGGCCGGGCTGGACGCGCTGGAGGCGATCGTCAGCCACGCCGCGAGCGGCCACAGCATGTCGCCCTCCTGGCTGCTGTTCACCCGCGGCTGGACGAAGGAGGAGTGGGCCGCCGCCGAGGAGCGGCTGCGCGAGCGCGGACTGCTCGACGCGCAGGGCGGGTTGACCGAGGAGGGCACCGGCCTGCGCAAGCAACTGGAGCGGGACACCGACCGGCTGGACCTGGCACCGTACGAGCACCTCGGCGCGGCCGGCGTCGCCCGGCTCACCGAACTCGCGGGCGGCCTGACCAGCGCAGCGCTCGCCGCCGGTGCCTTCCCGCAGGACCTCTTCGGCAAGGGCTGACGCACCGCGGGCACGCGCCGGGCGGCGGTAACCGGAAGCGGAACCGGAGGGGTGGCGGATGTTTGGGGGCGCCGTGCAGGGCAACGCGCCGGGACACGACACCGACCGTGACGCACTCCTGGAGGAACCGTGTTCCGTGCCATCGCAGATGTACTCCGTGCCATCGGCAGCACCCTCGCCGCCGTGGTGACCCTGCCCTTCCGCGCCGTCGCCCGGCTCTTCGGCGGAGTGTCCGACTCCGCCCGGTCCCGCCGCGTCTGACGGGAGGCTCCGCCGGCCGGCGGTGAACAGGGCCGGCGAGACGAGGGCCGGCGCCGTCCGGCCGGAACGTCCGATCCCGTCCGGCGCGGCGGGCTCCCCGGGGCACACCCCGGAGTCCCGCCGCGTCCCGGAGGCCGCTCACCGGCGCCACCTGCCACAATGCAGAGACCAGCGCAACGACAAGGCGGAACGGGATCGTGACGACGTCGATCGAGAGCAGGATCGCCGAGGAGCTCGGCGTACGGGAGCGGCAGGTGAAGGCAGCCGTCGAGCTGCTCGACGGCGGGTCGACCGTCCCCTTCATCGCGCGCTACCGCAAGGAAGCGACCGAGATGCTGGACGACGCGCAGTTGCGCTCGCTGGAGGAGCGGCTGCGCTATCTGCGGGAGCTGGAGGAGCGCCGCACGGCGATCATCGAGTCGGTCCGCAGCCAGGGCAAGCTCGACGAGGCGCTGGAGGCGCAGATCCGGGCCGCGGACTCCAAGGCCCGGCTGGAGGACATCTACCTCCCCTACAAGCCCAAGCGCCGCACCAAGGCACAGATCGCCCGGGAGGCGGGGCTCGAACCGCTGGCCGACGGCCTGCTGACGGATCCGTCCGTCGAACCGCAGGCGGCGGCAGCGGCGTTCGTGGACGCCGACAAGGGCGTGGCGGACGCCTCCGCGGCCCTGGAGGGCGCCCGCGCGATCCTCACCGAGCGGTTCGGTGAGGACGCCGACCTCATCGGCGAGCTGCGGGAACGCATGTGGACGAAGGGCCGGGTGGCCGCCACGGTCCGGGAGGGCAAGGAGGAGGCGGGCGCCAAGTTCGCCGACTACTTCGACTTCGCCGAGCCGTTCACCCAGCTCCCCTCGCACCGGGTGCTGGCGATGTTCCGCGGTGAGAAGGAGGAGGTCCTCGACCTCGTCCTGGAACCGGAGGAGCCCACCGAGCGCACCGGCCCCACCTCGTACGAGCAGGCCATCGCGCACCGCTTCGGCATCGTGGACCGGGGGCGGCCGGCGGACGGCTGGCTCGCGGACACCGTCCGCTGGGCCTGGCGCACCCGCGTCCTGGTGCACCTCGGCATCGACCTGCGGCTGCGGCTGCGGCAGGCCGCCGAGGACGAGGCCGTCCGGGTCTTCGCGGCGAACCTGCGGGATCTGCTGCTGGCGGCGCCCGCGGGCACCCGCGCGACGATGGGCCTGGACCCGGGCTTCCGCACCGGGGTGAAGGTGGCCGTGGTCGACGCGACCGGCAAGGTCGCCGCCACCGACACCATCCACCCGCACGTGCCGCAGCAGAAGTGGGACGAGGCCCTCGCCAGGCTGGCGCGGCTCGCCCGGGAGCACTCGGTGGAGCTGATCGCCATCGGCAACGGCACCGCCTCCCGCGAGACCGACAAGCTGGCGGCCGATCTCATCGCGCGGCAGCCGGAGTTGAAGCTCACCAAGGTGATGGTCTCGGAGGCCGGGGCGTCGGTGTACTCGGCGTCCGCGTTCGCCTCGCAGGAGCTGCCGGAGCTCGATGTGTCGCTGCGCGGCGCGGTGTCGATCGCCCGCCGGCTCCAGGACCCGCTGGCCGAACTGGTGAAGATCGACCCCAAGTCGATCGGCGTCGGTCAGTACCAGCACGACCTGTCCGAGGTGAAGCTCTCCCGCTCGCTCGACGCGGTGGTGGAGGACTGTGTGAACGGCGTCGGCGTCGACGTCAACACCGCGTCCGCGCCGCTGCTCGGCCGGGTCTCGGGCATCGGCGCGGGCCTGGCGGAGAACATCGTGGCGCACCGCGACGCCAACGGCCCGTTCCGCACCCGGAAGGCGCTCAAGGACGTGTCGCGGCTGGGCCCCAAGGCGTACGAGCAGTGCGCCGGCTTCCTCCGCATCCCCGGCGGGGACGACCCGCTGGACGCCTCCAGCGTGCACCCCGAGGCGTACCCGGTGGTGCGGCGGATGGTGTCCTCCGCGGGTGCGGACGTCGCCACGCTGATCGGCAACACGGCGGTGCTGCGCGGGCTGCGGCCCCAGGAGTTCGTGGACGACTCCTTCGGTCTGCCGACCGTCACCGACATCCTGAAGGAGCTGGAGAAGCCGGGGCGCGACCCGCGGCCCGCCTTCAAGACCGCGTCCTTCAAGGAGGGCGTGGAGAAGATCGGCGACCTCGCCGCCGGGATGATCCTGGAGGGCGTGGTCACCAATGTGGCGGCGTTCGGCGCGTTCGTGGACGTCGGCGTCCATCAGGACGGGCTGGTGCACGTCTCGGCGATGTCCACGTCGTTCGTGAACGACCCGCGGGACGTGGTCAAGCCCGGCGACATCGTGCGGGTGAAGGTCATGGACGTGGACATCCCGCGCAAGCGCATCTCGCTGACCCTGCGGCTGGACGACGAGGCCGCGTCCGGCGAGGGCGGTGGCGGCCGCTCGGGCGGTGCCCGGGGCGGCGAGCGCGGCCGCGGTGGTCAGGGCCAGGGCCGGGGCGGCGAACGCGGCCGGGGCGGTCAGGGCCGGGGCGGCGAGCGCGGCCAGGGCGGTCAGGGCCGGCGTGCTCCGCAGCAGCCTCAGGGGCGCGGCGGGAACGGCGGCCGCGACGCGGCCCCCGCCAACGGCGCCATGGCAGACGCGCTGCGCCGGGCGGGGCTGCTCGACCCGAAGAAGCGCTGAGCGGGTGAACGACGGGGACCGGCGGTGCTGTTCGACCGCCGGTCCCCGTCCAGCAGCCCTGCTGTACGCGGGAACCTCCAGCTCGGCGAGCCATGTTATTCGCCAGTGCCAGCGTGCACGCAACTGCGCTCCGCACCAATGGACCCGGTGCGGAGCGGAGTCGTTCCAGACGCCTATGTGGTCAGTTCATCGATCCGCCAACCAACGATCCCGGATGATCCAGCAAGGCCGTCGACGTCAATCTTGAGCTGTGCCGGGGCATTCGTAATACGTTGACGGACGGGGACATTGTCGCACGGCACGGTCTGCCGCACCGAGCGTTTCACCGTCACGGCGAGACGGACCTGCCCTGCTCCCGAGCAGACAACTGACAGCGTGTAGGATTCGCCGTTCGAGAGGGCCGAGTAGGTGTGGATTCCGTCGCTTGCACGCTCCAATCCCGACTCTACGAACCGGTCGCCGGTATCGTCCGCCTCCCCAATTCCTAGCGCTTCTTCTGCCCTTCTTTCCAGAACCTTCGTCCGGTCACTCGTCGGAGATGGTGAAGCACTCGGCTTAGGATCCTTTGACGGCTTGCCCCTATCCGCAGAGCCGCTACTGCATCCCACGATGAAAGCAACGGAAAGGATTGGGACGAGGAGGGTGGCGCAACGGCGTGTGAGCCGTAGATCGTGGATCATGTCCGGGTTTCCCAGTAACGCCATCCGACCTCCTTGGTAGGAAGCTTCGCGGTGCCGGACCCCAGCTTCTTCTTGCCACAGCGGTTGGCACTCGTTTCGTACTTGGTCCATTTGGTCTTGTAGCCCCATGAACCGTACTGCATGTGCCCGTAGCGCCCTCTCTTGATGTCGCGGGCGTACTTGTGCCCTACTGTGACGCCGACTTCGGCAACCACCTTGACACCAAACTCCGTCTTGACCTTCGCGAGGATGACGCCGGCATCGGCGGAGACGCTCCCGCTCAACTCGACCACGATCTTGCCTGATTTCAGGACCTCGACGGTCATCGTCCCACCCGGGCCGTCCTTGTATGAGGTGCCATGCCACCAGGACGGGACGTGATAGTTTTTCTTACCAGAGACCGTGTACCACTTCTTATACGGATTGTCGCAACGCTTTGTGTCGACATCACCATCATCGGTCACTTCTGGCAGAGCGTTGAGCTTTTCATCGACGGCTATCTCTTGGTCCGACATCACAGGACCCTCGACTGCGTCACTACTCGCTTCCTGGCTGGCTACTTGTTCCGGCAAGACTTCCTCAGGAGCCGAACCAGCCGGTTCCTCAACCGCGTAGGAAGTAGGAGCCATCATTGCACTGAGGGCCAGAACTGTGACCGGAATGAGTAAGCGTCGCATCGGTGCTCTACGCATGTGGATTCCCCTGCCGGCGCGCTGCGGACCGTACGGCGCCGAATTTGACGAAGCACACGTCCTCACCGGCCTCCGACCCCGCTCCGCAGTGGCAGACGGCCAGACCGTCGAGGCCGGAGCCGGCGCCTTCGAGGAGGACGGTGTCACCGAGTCCCTGCGCCTCTGTGGCCATGATCTCGCGCTCCAGGCTCAGGCCCTCGTACACGGCCCCCGTCAGTGCGCGACTGAGGCTCAGTGCCTCCGGCCGCTCAGCGGCCGGCAGCTCGCCGTAGAGCACTCGGCCGGGGACTTCGGCACTGACGGCGACCTGCTTCTTCATGATGGCTGTGAGGAATCGGGGCCAGAAGCCGTACCGGCGGTAGAGCTCGAGGTGCTTGGGACTGTGCGAGAAGGTGAACAGGCCGAGGTGGCGGTTCTCCCAGGTGTCGAAGCAGGCCAAGACCGGTTCCATGAGGCGCCTGCCGATGCCCTGGTCCCACAGATCCGGACGTACGGTCAGCGGGCCGAAGAACCCGACGCTGCCCCAGTTGGCGGCGAAGTTCGATCCGACGACCTCGCCCTCGACGGTCGCTGCGAAGGCCGCGCAATGGATCTGCCGCCCAGCGGGTGCGGACATAGTCGGCGGTCCCGAAGAACGTCTCCGGCTCAGGGGCCCCGAGGAAGGTCCCGAAGGCGACCCTGAAGATCTCGTCGGCCCGGTCCAGGTCCGGCTCGACCAGCGGGCGGACCGACACCGAGGCGGCGACACCCGGTCGCTTCGCTGCGGGCATGATCGCTCTCCTTTCCGCCCCCGGTTCCATCGCACCACGGACGGGCGCCACGGGCGAAACGACAGGTCCGGCGGTACCTCAGGGATCGAGCGGCCGCCTTGCCCCGCCGTGGTTGTCACCGCCGTCGACAGCGGTGGCCCGGCGCCGGTCCGCGGCGACGGCGTATCAGACCTCGGTGACCTTGCCGTCCACGACGTCCAGCCGGCGCGTGGTGTGCACCGCGTCGAGCATCCTGCGGTCGTGCGTCACCAGCAGCAGCGTGCCCTCGTACCCCGCGAGCGCGGACTCCAGCTGCTCGATGGCGGGCAGGTCCAGGTGGTTCGTGGGCTCGTCCAGCACCAGCAGATTCACCCCGCGCCCCTGGAGCAGCGCGAGGCCGGCGCGGGTGCGCTCACCCGGCGAGAGCGTCGACGCCGGGCGGAGCACATGGGCGGCCTTGAGCCCGAACTTGGCCAGCAGGGTGCGGACGTCGGCGGGCTCCATGTCCGGCACCGCCGCGCCGAACGCCTCCAGCAGCGGGGTGTCCCCCAGGAACAGCGCCCGCGCCTGGTCCACTTCGCCCACCACGACGCCGGGGCCCAGGGCGGCCCGGCCCGCGTCGAGCGGCAGCCGGCCGAGCAGGGCGGCGAGGAGGGTGGACTTGCCGGAGCCGTTGGCTCCCGTGATCGCGACCCGGTCCGCCCAGTCGATCTGCAGGTCGACCGGCCCGAGGGCGAACGGACCGCGGTGCGCCACCGCCCCGTCCAGGGTGGCCACCACCGCGCCCGCCCGGGGCGCGGCGGCGATCTCCATCCGCAGCTCCCACTCCTTGCGCGGCTCCTCGACGACATCGAGCCGTTCGATCATGCGCTGGGTCTGGCGGGCCTTCGCGGCCTGCTTCTCGCTCGCCTCGGAGCGGAACTTCCGGCCGATCTTGTCGTTGTCCCCGGCCTTGCGCCGGGCGTTCTTGACGCCCTTGTCCATCCAGCCGCGCTGCATCCGGGCGCGGGCCTCCAGCGAGGCGCGGGTGCCGGCGTACTCGTCGTACTCCTGGCGGGCGTGCTGCCGGGCGATCTCGCGTTCCTCCAGGTAGGCCGCGTAGCCGCCGCCGTAGAGGTTCACCTGCTGCTGGGCCAGGTCGAGTTCGAGCACGCCGGTCACGGTGCGGGTGAGGAACTCGCGGTCGTGGCTGACGACGACGGTGCCCGCCCGGAGGCCGGTGACGAAGGCCTCCAGCCGTTCCAGGCCGTCGAGGTCCAGGTCGTTGGTGGGCTCGTCCAGCAGGAAGACGTCGTACCGGCTGAGCAGCAGCGACGCGAGACCCGCGCGGGCGGCCTGGCCGCCGGAGAGGGAGGTCATCGGCTGGTCCGGGCCAATGGTGAGGTTCAGCTGCGCCATGACCTCCTCGGTGCGCTCCTCCAGGTCGGCCCCGCCGAGGCCGAGCCAGCGGTCCAGGCCTTCGGCGTACGCGTCGTCGGCGCCGGGCGCGCCGTCCATCAGGGCCTGGGTCGCGGTGTCGAGGGCGCGCTGCGCGGCGGCGACCCCGGTGCGGCGGGCGAGGAAGTCCCGCACGGTCTCGCCGGGCCGGCGCTCGGGCTCCTGGGGCAGATGGCCGACGGCGGCGGTCGGCGGGCTGAGCCGCAGACTGCCGTGCTCGGGGGTGTCGAGCCCGGCGAGCAGCCGCAGCAGGGTCGACTTGCCGGCGCCGTTGACCCCGACGAGGCCGATCACATCACCGGGGGCGACGACCAGATCGAGGCCGGCGAACAGGGAGCGCTCCCCATGGCCGGCGGCGAGGTCCTTGGCGACAAGCGTGGCAGTCATCAGGCGTCGATCCTACGGTGCGGTCCTGCGGTGCGGTCACGGTGTGGTGGGGCGGGGCACGGGCCCGGCGTCCCAGCCGGGCGGTACGGCGGTACGGGCCTGCCGGGGCCCCTCGACCAGGCTCTCCACCGGTGCGGTGAGGACGCCGCCGGCGGCGTGGGCGACCACGAAGGACCGGGCCCGCAGCACCCCGCGGTCCGGGGTGATCACCTGGCGGCCCGGTTCCAGGATCCCGTCGAGGACGTCGTGGTCCCGGTTCCGGCTCAGCGGGCCGAGCCGGTGGACGACCAGCCGGACCCGGCAGGCCGAGGCCACGTCGAGCGTGATCTCCCGCTCGTCGGCGGACAGGCCCGTCAGGCTCCGCGGGGCCGCGGGGTCCGGGTCGAGGGCCCGCGTCAGCTGCGCGACGAGCACGGGGAGGACCGGGGCGAGCGGTTCGAGGAGGACGGCGCCCGAACCGGCGGCCTCGAAGGCCCGGCGGACGGCGGCGCGCTCGGCCGCGTCCACGGTGTCGCCGAAGAGCACGGCACCGTAGCGGAGCAGTTCGGCGGGGTGCGCCCGGACCGCCTCGCGGGAGATCTCGGCGCCGATGCCGATGCCGCGCAGCGCGGCGGCGAGCCGGGCGAGGAGGGCGGCACGGTGACCGATGAGGAGCACTCGAGGGCCGGGGTCGGGTTCGTTCCGGGCGAGTAATCGTTCGAGTTCATACCGGTATTGATCGCTGTTGAAGCGGAACGGCCCGATGTCCGGGTACCCGTGCCGCACGAAGTCGGGGACCTCATTGCACTGCCAGGCGAAGTCCCGCCAGACGACGTCCGGCCCCTGCCGCTCGACGACGGCGGTCACCGCGCCGCAGTCGAGGGCGGTGCACTCGGCGCAGCCGTAGAGGACGTACCGCCCGCCGGCCAGCGGCGGCACGGACTCCAGCAGCAACCGCCGGACCTGCGCGGTGAACCGGGCGGGCGCCATACCCCGGACGAGCGGGGTGACGGTGTCACCGGCGGTGAGCCGGAGCAGCAGGGGCCGGCCGTCGACCGTGAAGTCCAGGAATTCCCGGTGGCGTCGGCGGCCACCGCCCGGCAGCAGACCACCGGCGCGCATCGCCGGTTTCAGACCGAAGGTCGCATAGGACATGTCACGAGTATCGCTATGTCGTCCGGCTTTGGAGCACAGCAGCCCATATATACACACAGTTCGGTGAAGGAATGTTGTATTCCACTTGCTGGGGCAGCGGGTGTGAGCTTGGTGCGGCTTCAAGGATTTGCGGGGATGCTCGGGGGCGCGTCCCGGAGCCGAAGCCGGCCGGCAGGAACCGCCTCTGCCTCGACCTCCACCCGTCCCCCCGTCCCCCGACACCCGGCACCCGGCACCCGGCACCCGCAAGAAGGAGGTCGCCCGCCTGGAGTCCCTGGGCGCCGCCCTCGTCCGCGCGGTCACGGAACAGGGCGGCTCCTGGACGGTCATGACGGACCCACGGGCAACGAATTCTGCGTCCGCCGGCCCCGGTTGCCCCGTCTGTCGCGCGCGCGAGGTTAGCAGGCTGCGCCGGAGCCGACGCGAAAGATCCGACCAGTTCACCCGATCGGGTGATGGCGGCCGTTTCGCCGGACAGGGCGGGGCGACGGCACGGATGATCTTGGCTGAGGTGCGTTCCGCCCCGGGCGTCGTGTTCCGGCCGTCCGGGCGTCTTCCACTGATCCTGGAGGATCCATGCGACACCCTGTTTCCCGCCCGCGCACGCGAGCCCTGGCTGTCGGGCTCGCGCTCGCCGCGTCCACGCTCTTACCCTCCGGCTCCGCCGGTGCGGCCGACCAGTACGAGTGGGCCGCGCTCGGCGACTCGTACACCGCCGGCGTCTTCGTCGGCGACCCGCAGCCCCCGCTGGGGGATCCGTCGCAGGACGGCTGCGCCCGGACCAGCGACTCCTACCCCAGCGTGGTCGAACGGGAACTCGCCGAGTTCCCGCCGGGCAAGCACGTCCGCCTGACCAACGTCGGCTGCAGCAGCGCCGTCATCGCGAACATCGCCAAGGTCAAGCAGACGCCGATCAGCCCGGTCCAGACCCCTGCCGGCGGCTGGCCCGCGGTGGACACGCAGATCAAGCGGGCCGGGCTCGACGACGAGACCGACGTCGTCACCATCGCCATCGGCGGCAACAGCCTGCCCTTCGGCGACATCTTCTCCAAGTGCCTCGACCAGGGCACGATCGGCAAGTCCTGCCGCGAGCACTTCACCGACCCGCCCGAGGGGGAGGAGAGCGTCCGGGAGAGGCTCGCCCGGGTCCAAAACGAGTACACCGAGATGCTGGCCGAGGTGCACCGGGCCGCGCCCAACGCCAAGGTGATCACCGTCGGCTACCCGGCCATCATGCCGGCCAAGGCCAGTGACTGCGACCGCAGGTCCATCACCGAACTCGGCGCGACCACCCACGCCGACATCGGATGGCTTCGTGACGACGTCCTCAAGCCGCTGAACAAAACGATCAAGCAGGTCACGTCGCACTTCGGCGACCGCTACGTCGACGTCCACTCCTCCAGCCAGGGCCACGACGTCTGTCAGCCCGAGGGCACCAAGTGGATCGAAGGAATCTGCGGCGACGCCGCGGACTACTGGCCCGCCACGTTCCCCGGCACGTCGGTGGACTGCGGTCCCATCGAGAAGCGCGCCACAATGATCCACCCCAACGCGGCGGGACACGCCAACACCGCGGTCCAGGTGGAGCGAGCGATCCGCATCGCCCTCCGCCAACACTGACCCACCGGCCCGAACCCTGACGCCGGAGCCCGGCCCCGGCCGACGGCTCCGGCGTCGGGGCGTCCACGCGGTCACGCCGAGTTCGAAGCGGCCATGGGTACGCGGTCAGATCGAGCAGGCCGCCAGGTCGGCCGCACCCATCAAGGCTTAGTCAGAAATACCAGGCAGCCTGACATCAGCCTGCCGGCGCTTGCGATTTCCGAGCAGGTTCGGGTTGCGGTGCTCGAGCGGGGAGAGCCGGGTGATGTCCTCCTCGCGGATCTCGTGGCCCTCGGCCTGGAGCTGGGCGACGGCGGTCGATGGAACGGGTCGCACGAGGCGGACCGCAGCCGGCCCCGGCACCCGCCCGGCGATCTTTCCGCGAACCCCAGCGGAGCCCCAGCCGGTGTGCTGGTCGACCATGATCGATCTCAGCGCCAACCGCTGTACCGATGTTCCCCGGGGCCGGACTACGCGGCGAGCAACTCCTCGAGCAGCGCCTGGACGCGGCGCTCGATCGCGTCGCGGATCGGGCGGATGGCCTGGAGGCCTTGTCCTGCCGGGTCCTGGAGTTGCCAGTCGAGGTATTTCTTGCCGGGGAAGACGGGGCAGGCGTCGCCGCAGCCCATGGTGATCACGACGTCGGCCGTCTGCACTGCCTCGGTGGTCAGCACCTTGGGGGTCTCGGTGGAGATGTCGATGCCGGCTTCGGCCATCGCCTCCACGACGGCCGGATTGACCGCGTCGGCGGGGGCGGATCCGGCGGAGCGGACCTCGACACGGCCCTGGCCGAGGTGGGTGAGGAAGGCGGCGGCCATCTGCGAGCGTCCGGCGTTGTGGACGCAGACGAACAGCACCGACGGCTTGGGGGTGTCAGTCATGGGAGGCACCTTCCGGGACGGCGGCCTGCTGGGCGGCCGGGGAGGGGGTGTCGGGGAAGAAGTGGCGGGCGGCGAGAGCGACATGGACCAGGCCGATCAACACCGGCACCTCGATGAGGGGGCCGACGACTCCGGCCAGGGCCTGTCCGGAGGAGGCGCCGAAGGTCGCGATGGCGACCGCGATGGCGAGCTCGAAGTTGTTGCCCGCGGCGGTGAACGCCAGCGTCGTGGCCCTCGGATAGTCCAGGCCGGCCGCCTTGCCGACCGCCATGGACCCGGCCCACATCACGGCGAAGTAGACCAGCAGGGGCAGCGCGATCCGGGCGACGTCCCACGGCCGGGAGGTGATCGCGTCGCCCTGGAGGGCGAAGAGCACGACGATGGTGAACAGCAGGCCGTAGAGGGCGAACGGGCCGATCTTCGGGATCAGCTCAGACTCGTACCAGGTGCGCCCCTTGATCCTCTCGCCCAGCTGTCGGGTGAGGAACCCGGCGGCCAGGGGGATGCCGAGGAAGATCAGCACGCTGCGGGCAACGTCCCACACCGACACATGCAGCGCGGCCTGGTCCAGGCCGAGCCGGCCGGGCAGGACGGAGAGGTAGAACCAGCCCAGGGCGGAGAAGGCGATCACCTGGAACACGGAGTTCAGCGCGACGAGGACCGCGGCTGCTTCGCGGTCGCCGCAGGCCAGGTCGTTCCAGATGATGACCATGGCGATGCAGCGGGCAAGGCCCACGATGATCAGCCCGGTCCGGTATTCCGGCAGGTCGGGCAGGAAGACCCAGGCGAGGGTGAACATCACCGCCGGGCCGATCACCCAGTTGATCACCAGGGAGGGGATCAGCAGCCGCTTGTCACGGGTGACGGTCTCCAGCCGGTCGTAGCGGACCTTCGCCAGGACCGGATACATCATCACCAGCAGACCCAGCGCGATCGGCAGTGAGACACCGGTGACGGTGACCTTCGCCAGCGCATCCCCGAGCCCCGGCACCAAGCGCCCCAGCCCCAGACCGGCGGCCATCGCGACCAGAATCCACACGGCCAGGAACCGGTCCACCAGCGACAGCCGCCCTGCCACCGACCCCTCCGCGGCGGTTCGCGGCCGGCTCACGAAGCGGTTCCGGCAGGCTCGTCCAAGGACGGAGAGGTCGCGGCCCCCGGGCGGGCGAGGACCGCGGCGAGCATGTCGGTCCTCGCCGGCAGCAGCCGGTAGTACACCCATGTCCCCCGCCGCTCCGACGCGATCAGCCCTGCCTGCTTCAGCAGCTTGAGGTGATGCGAGATCGTCGACTGGGACAGGCCGAAGGCCGGTGTGAGCTCGCAGACGCAGATCTCCCCGCCCTCCCGCGTAGCGATCATCGACAGCAGTCGCAGCCGCACAGGATCACCCAGGGCCTTGAACACCTTGGCCAGCTCGTCGGCCCGGCCCTCATCCATCGGTGCGGCCAGCAGCGCCGGGCAGCACCCGCTCTCGTCCTGGCCGAGCACCGCCAGCTCTTGATTCGGCATGGTTCTATGTTGACGTTTTTCGATTCAAGGCGCAAGCTTGAATCGAAGAACATCAATGCAGTGAGATCAGGGAGGATGTCATGTCACGCGTTCAGCTCGCCCTCAACGTCGCCGACGTCGAAGCGTCGGTGGAGTTCTACTCCAAGCTCTTCGGTGTCGAGCCGGCCAAGCGCCGCCCCGGGTACGCCAACTTCGCCATCACCGAACCTCCGCTGAAGCTCGTGCTGATCGAGGGAGAGGCAGGCCAGGAGACCCGCCTGGACCACCTCGGCGTCGAGGTCACCTCGACCGACGAGGTGACCGCAGCCACCGGCCGACTCCAGGAGGCGGGCCTCGCGACCTTCGAGGAGAACGACACCTCCTGCTGCTACGCCCTCCAGGACAAGGTCTGGGTCCACGGCCCCGGCCAGGAGCCGTGGGAGGTCTACGTCGTCAAGGCCGACGCCGACCAACTGGGCAAGGCCCCGGCACTGGGCGGCGACGCCTGCTGCGGCGGCGAGACCCAGGCGACCGAGCCCGCCGGGGCCGGCGCAGGCTGCACCTGCGGCGGCTGACCTCCGGGCCCGAAGCGATGGCGACTCCGCGCGCCGCCCCTCTCTCCCGCCGGACACGGCGCGCGGACTGGCATCGCACGACCAGGTCCGGCGGCCGTCCGGCTATCGCGGAAGGGCCAACGTGTGGGCCAACCACGCCGGTCCGGTGCTCAGCGCGCCTCCAGCGAGCGCGAGGGACTGCGCCCCAGCAGACGCGCTGCCGCCCCACGGCGCACAGGGCAGTGACCGCACTGCGGGCGCATGCACGGTCGCGCAGCATCCAACTCGCCGCCTTCGCGAACTGGATCGGGCTGCGGTGGAGGCGGACAGCGTGCACCTCACAGAGAGGTGCGGCTGCCCCGGCACCCCGCGACCTCCGTCAGCTTCGAACGCACCTCGATCCCCGCCGCCGCAGAGGCCGTTCGCTGTACGGTTTCTGGTGTCGAGTCAGAATGGAGTTCTCTATGCCCGACCCTATGCGCACTCCTCCAGACAGCACCTTCGGCAGCCGCGTTCGTAGGGCACGCGAGCGCAAGGGCCAGACTCGTTCCGTCCTTGCCGGACTGGTCGGCCGCTCGGCAGAGTGGGTCAAGGCGATCGAGACCGGTCGCCTGCAGGCCCCCCGACTTCCACTGCTGCTCCGCATGGCCGACGCCTTGGGCATCGAGGATCTGGCCGAACTCACCGGCAATGAGCGCTTGACCGCTGCCACTTACACCAAGACCGCCCACAGCTCATTGGACAGCGTCAAGCAGGCCCTGACCAGCTATCGGTTCTGCCGAGGCGACGAGGAGCCGTGCACGCCCGCTGAACTCGATACACGCCTGCGGCATGCATGGCACATGTGGCACAGCCCCGGGCCGCACCGCACCCGTATCGCCCAGGTGCTGCCCGATCTCCTGCGCGACACGCAGCACGCCGCACGAACCCTGGAGGGCCGACAGCGGCGGCAGGCCCTGGTGGCACTCGCACAGACCTACCACCTCGCACAGCTCTTCCTCGCCTACCAGCCCACCCCTGAGCTGGTCTATCTGACCGGGGACCGATCCATGAACGCGGCGCAGGACGCAGACAGCCCGCACGCCATTGCCGCCGCCGCCTGGTACATGAACCACGTCTTCCGCTCGGGAGGCGAACGGAACGAGGCCCGCATCGAGCTCACCATGCGCGCCGCGGAACTACTCCAGCCCAGCCGCGACACCGAAGATCAGGCCCTGTGGGGGCTGATGCATCTGGCTGCCGCGTTGTCCTATGCGAAATCCGGCAGCAAGGGAGATGCCGAACGACACTGGGACCGTGCGGACGAAGCCGCACGTCGACTTGGCGAGGGGTACGTCCACCCTTGGCTGTTGTTCGGCCGAGGCGTCGTGGACGCCTACGCCATCACCATGAAGGTCGACTTGATGCGAGGCCGCGAGGCGGTTGAGACAGTGGGGCGCGTCGACCTCTCAGCCATCCCTTCAGCCACCCGTCGCAGTGGGCACCTGATCGAGTCGGCTCGGGCGCACAGCATGCAGGGCGAGAGCGTCGCCGTGGTCCATCTGCTGAAGAAGGCGGTCACGGCGTCTCCCGAAACCGCCCGGTTCAATCTGTTCGCGCGCTCGGCCGTGACCGAACTCCGGGAAACCGCCGGCCCGATGATCCGAGACGACGTCACCCTCCTTTCCCAGGAATTGGGCATACCCGCTTAGCACTCCAGCTAGATAGTGATCTTGCTGGTCGGGGCCTCGCCGCGCTCCGCGTTGCCAGGAGCAGGCCCGCCGCGGCGGCCCCGAGGCGGCCTTCCGCCTCATCGGGCGCCGCTGGACGACGCGGCGCGACAAGTCACTAAAGAGGTGATCCGGGAAGCTCTCGAACTGGCCGTGCCCTCCGACCGGTTGCCCCGGGCAGGGGTCAAGGCGGTCGGCGGCTGGTGGAACCGGCAATTCGGCCCGAAACTCAACCTGGTCGGCGCGGACCGCGCACCGGTGGCTCGCGAGGCCCGACTCGTCGGCTCGGTCAAGCGGCTGGGCACCCCCTTCGATGCCCACGGCCTGTCCGCATTCTTACGCCGCGCCGCCTCCGCGTACCAAGCTTCGATCCCACCCGCACCGGCCTCGCCGCCGCCACCCTCTCCGGCGCCGCCACAGACCTGGACACCGCCCCGCTCGACTGCTGTGGACCCCGGACGACATCCTCGCCGACTGGCGAGGATGACCTGCCCGCCGGACCAGCGACACAAAGTCGAGCTCGCAAATTTATTCCGTGTGACTCAATGGCCGGTCACACAACAAACCGCAGGTGTAGCGGCCGGAAGCAAGGATGCCGCTTTTCACAAGGGGAGGCGAGTCCGCCGCTCCGCTTTCCCGTAACGGCGGAATTGATCAGCACCCCAGCCCCGTCCTCGACATTCCGCTTCATCGGCTGAAGCCATCACGAGGTCAAGAGCGTTCAGGTGTGCCACAGCACCGCAGGGCCCAGAATCAGCCAACCCCACGTCTGACAGAAATCCGAAACGACACGCACATTAGCCCTTTGACGGCACTTAGGGCTCCTTGATCAGATGTCATCGACCCAAGGTGGAGAGGGTCAAATAGTCGAGTCTTCAATGACCATGAAGGCTCTAAACCAAGGGGGGATTCATTTGCGTTTCAACCTACCTCGAACGATACAAGCGAGCCTGGCCTGTGCCGTCCTCACGACGGTCATGGCACTCCCCACAGCCGCTCCGGCCTACGCCGGGTCCGCAAGGCTTGCGGCCTCACCCGTCAGCAGCCCTGCCGAACTCTCCGCCAGCAGCCTCAGCGACACATACCGGCGCCACTCGCGCAACTACGTCGTCCGACAGTATTTTCGCGGGCCGCGCAGGTACACACTGCGCTGCGGCACAAGATCTTGGGGATGGAAGCACCTTCACAGGCGCCACCGCTGGAACAGCACCATGGACAGGAAGATAGGACGCGCGATCGACAGCGGCCGCCCCAACAACGCTGGGGGCTACTCCACCTATTCCACCTCGTGCCCGAGCTACGAAACATTCCGCACTGTCATTGGTACCCCGAGAGGCCCTAACGACATCCTCACTGCGTACCGCGTTACCATGCCTTCCAGCAGGTGCTAGCGGAAGCAGAGTGCAGTTCCTGAATTGCAGCGCAGATGAAGCAGGGAGATGGTATCGATGGTGCCGCGAACTCCGGCCGAAGAGTCCCTAGCTCGCTCCTACAGCGACGGCCGGTATCAATTCGACGTATCTGATCTGTTGGTCGAGCATCACCTCAACCGACAGGTGACGCTGACGTACCTTCTCACTGTGCGCAGCAGCGGGCGCCCGGCGGAGGATTGGGAATTCACAATGCTGTGGGATGACAAGTCCTTCGTGGATCTGTTCACTTCCTCGGCTCCCGACCCAGAACGGCTGAAGATGCTCGTGCACATTGTCCGCGCCCACATCGAGGAGTGGTGGTACACCAAGGGCGGCAACCAGAAATCGGCAAAAATGGGGCGGCGACTCTCCTGAATTGCTGACTTGCTTCACGTTGGGCCCCGCTTCCATCTGGTTGGGAGCGGGGCCCAACGATGCTTCCCGGTTTAGACGTCGTCTTATTTGGTGATGCGGCGGTGGCAGATGAGGGTTGCGGCTATGCCGACGAAGGCGAGGAAGTGGTCGGCTTTGCGCTCGTAGCGGCGGTGGAGTCGGCGGCAGCCAGCGAGCCAGGAAACGGTCCGCTCGACGACCCAGGGGTGGCGGCCCAGCCGCTGTGAGGACTCGATGCCCTTGCGGGCGATACGGTGCCGGATGCCACGCTTGCTCAGCCACCAGCGAGGGTGGTCGTAGTCGTAGCCCTTGTCGGCGTACAGCTTCGCCGGCCTGCGGCGGTGTAGGCCACGGCGGGAACGGATGGGCGGAACGCCACGGACGCTTCACCTCCGTCTGAGGCACCACCCGCCGGAACCCATAACTCAGCCGGAACCAACCGCTCAACCAGATCCGTCAGGCACTGCTCAACGAGCGTCAACGCCACAAGAAACGCCGCTTAAGGGGGGTACAAACTGTACCCCGCGGCAAGGGGGGAGACGCGATACCCATTACCCGCCAGTAGCCCCATTACGGTCAGTCATCATCCGATCACCGATGAAGCCCAGGGGCTCATGTGCACACCAAATTCAGCGGCAGCAGCGGCAACGTGGACGACGGATCAGCACAAGTCGGAGCCGCTGCCGTCGACATCATCACTATCCAGGCAACGATCGACCGCGCCTTACGCACCAGCACCGGCCGCATCGACACAGGCGAACTGGTAGACCTGGAAGCGCTGTTGCGTGGCCACATCGCTTCCCTTCTCCCCGCCGCCGAAGCCGTCACCGACCGGCTCTGGCGCGGGAGTCTCGCGTGGTACACCCGGCGGGCGCGCCTCGACGGCATCCGGCGCTAGGCCGAGCAGGGCCTCGGCGAGGGCCCACTCGCCGCGCACATCCAGGTGACCGCCCTCGCCCACGACTGTCAGTGGCTCCTGGCCGAGCACCGGGAGAGGCGATGACGGCACTCCAGTGGTGCACCTGGTGCACCGGATACACCCCGGAGCCCACCCTCATCGCGGTCATCGAAACCGGCAGCGGACCCGGCGCGATCCAGTACGCCTGTCCGGACTGCATGCGCATCTACCGGCTCCGGCCCTTCGACCCCGCCCTGAGCGGCTGCCCCGTGTACCAGCGGCACCGCGCCTGAGACAGGGCCCGGCGGCGCACCCGCCGACGGACCACACATCCCCCGCCCGGTGCCTCAACTCCGTGGACAGGTCACACGCCCCAGGCGGGTCCCAGTGAAGAACACCATCCGAGCAAAGGAGAGACCGTGATGCCGCACATCGTCACCACCACCGCCACCGACGGCGGGGAAGGCGACAAGCTTCCCGGGCAGCCGTACCCCGGACCGCACCCGCCGCCCACGCCCGACGGCGGCCCCGGCGTGCCCAACCCGCCCAAGAGCGCATGACCACGAGTACGGCTCAGGAGCGCCCCGGCCGCAAGGAGCTGGGGCGCGTCCTTCAGGACACCGGGGTGATGGCGCCGGACTGGGCTCCGACGTTCGCCGCCGTGGACCGGGCGGCGTTCCTGCCGGACCTCATGTGGCCGTTCGGCGCCGAGCAACAGGCCACCGTGCCCGTCGACAAGGCGCGGGAGCCGGATGCCTGGTACGCGGCGGCCGACCGCGACGCGCCCATCGTGACCCAGTGGGACGACGGCGCACACACCGGCACCGAGCCGGGACAGGTGTCGACGAGTTCCTCCTCCATGCCGTCCGTCGTCTACGGGCTGCTCCGGGACCTGGATGTGGACGAGGGCATGGCCGTCCTCGATGTCGGTACCGGTACGGGCGAGACGGCCGGTGCGCTGACCCACCGTTGCGGCGGCCGGGCGGTGACCACGGTCGAGGTGGACCCCGCCGTGTCACGGCTGGCGGGCGAACGGCTGGGCGCGGCCGGGCTGCATCCGGGGATCGTGGTGGGCGACGGGTTCGCGGGGCACGCGGACAGCGCACCGTACGACCGCGTTCTGGCCACGGTCGGGCTCCGGAGGATCCCCGGGGCATGGGTGGAACAGACGCGTCCGGGCGGCATCGTCGTGGCGCCGTGGGGAACGCACTTCACCCACGCGGACGCCGTGGCCCGCTTGGTGGTGCAGGGGGAGACGGCCAGTGGCCGCTTCACCCGCCCGGTGGAGTTCATGAAGCTCCGCGCGCAACGGCTACGCCTGCCGGGGCACAGCGCGTATGTCCCGGCCGATGCGCAGGAGTCCGCCGACCGGTCCGGTACGGACGTCACGGCGGCGGAGTTCGTCACCGGCCCGTACACCGCGCTCCCCTTCGTGCTCGGGCTCCGGGTGCGAAACTGCGTGCAGGTCGTGGCCCCCGTGGACGACGGGGCGCAGCCGGTGTGGTTCTACGGCCTGACGGACAAGTCGTGGGCCTGCACGGTGTTCCGGGACGGCGGCGCGGCGCGGGTCTGGCAGGCGGGGCCGCGCCGGCTGTGGGACGAAGTGGAGGCGGCCTGCCGGTGGTGGGCCGCCCGGGGTGAGCCGGACCACACCCGCTTCGGCCTCACGGTCACGCCGGAGGGCCACCGGGCCTGGCTGGACACGCCGGACGACTCCTGGCCGGTGTGAGGAACGGCGTCGGCCCGGCTGTCCGCCGTGTTCAGTGGCGGAGGGCCGGGCCCACGATCGTCCGCATCTGCGGGAACCGGCCCTCGGCCTGAGGGCGCATCCCCGAAGTGCGTCAGACCCGTTCCAGCGGCCGGTGGGGCCGGGCGGGGAGTTCGATCTCGATGACGTCTCCGGGGCGCACCGTGCCGCCGGCCGTCACGACGCTCATGATTCCGGACTTGCGCACGACGTTCCCCGCCTCGTCACGGCCCACGACCTGCTTCAGCAGCCCCTCCTGGAAGATGTCGATCTGCAGGCAGGGGTTGCGCAGTCCGGTGACCTCCACCACCGCCTCGTCGCCGATGTGCAGCAGGGTGCCGACGGGCAGGCCCAGCAGGTCGATGCCGCTGGTGGTGATGTTCTCTCCGAGGTCGCCGGGTGCCACCGTGAAACCGGCCGCCCGGAGCTCGGTGAAGAGTTCCTCGTGGATGAGGTGGACCTGCCGCAGGTTCGGCTGGGTGGGGTCCTGGGCGACGCGCGAGCGGTGCTTGACCGTCACCCCCGCGTGCACGTCCCCCTCCACGCCGAGCCCGGCCAGCAGTTGGATGCTGCTCCGGTTCGGCTTGGTGAACGAGTAGGCACTGTTGCTGCTGACCGCGGTGACCGATCCGCTCATCCCCGGTTCCCCCTCCTGAGTGGCGATGACCCACCGACACCCACCCGATGCCCCGCTGGTGAGCACAGGTGAGTCACTGATGATCCGCTGCTGAGCCTACTCCCGCCCTGCCGCGCCGGTCCCCCGCGTGGTCGACGACACTACGGGCCGCCTGCGCCACCGGGGTGTCCCGCACAACACGGCGCCGCGGCCCCCGAGCGGGGACCGCGGCGCCGTGTTGCGGGCGGCGGGGCGACGGACAGCGGTGGTCCGCCGGCCCCGGACGCGTCAGGCGTTCTTCACGGGCTCCTTCTCGGCCGGCCCGTCGTCCGTCGGCGCGGGGCCGATGCGGATCTCGAAGTCGCCGCCGAACTTCTCGTGTCCGGCTATCACCGCGGTCTCCACGGCTTCCTCGCCGATCTCGCCACGGACGATCAGCGGGTCCGTGCGCAGGTCGCGCAGCAGGGCCCAACAGAGTCCGATCATCACCAGGGTGAAGGGCGCGGCCACGAGAATCGTGAGGTTCTGCAGGCCCGTGAGGGCGTCGCCCTCACCACCGCCGATCAACAGCATGATCGCGGCGACGGCGCCGGTGAGCACACCCCAGAAGACGACGACCGGCTTGGTCGGCTCGAAGGAGCCCCGCTGGGAGAGCGTGCCCATGACGATGGAGGCGGCGTCGGCACCCGAGACGAAGAAGATCGCCACGAGGACCATCACCAGCAGGGACATGACGCTGGCGAGCGGGTACTGCTGGAGCACGCCGAACAGCTGGCCCTCGGGCGTCGACTCGTCCTTGAGCTTGCCGAGCTGCTGCAGCTTCATGGCCGAGCCGCCGAAGATGGCGAACCAGACCAGGCTGACGGCGCTGGGGACCAGGATCACACCGCCGATGAACTGCCGGATCGTCCGACCGCGGCTGATGCGCGCGATGAACATGCCGACGAACGGCGTCCAGGAGATCCACCAGGCCCAGTAGAAGACGGTCCAGCTGGACAGCCAGTCCGCGACGCCCTTGCCGCTGGACGCCTCGGTGCGGCCGACGAGCTGCGGCAGGTCACCGAGGTAGGTGCCGATCGTGGTGGGCAGCAGGTCGAGCATCAGGATGGTCGGACCGGCCACGAACACGAAGAGCGCGAGAACCAGCGCCAGCACCATGTTGATGTTGGACAGCCACTGGATGCCCTTGGCCACACCGGACACGGCGGACAGGATGAACGCCACGGTCAGCACGGCGATGATGGCCACGAGGACCCCGGTGCCGACCGTGCCCATCCAGTGGAGCTCCTTGAGACCACTGCCGATCTGCAGGGCACCGAGGCCCAGCGACGCGGCGGAGCCGAAGAGCGTGGCGAAGATCGCCAGGATGTCGATGACCTGGCCGACCCAGCCGTTCGCGTGGCGCTTGCCGAGGAGCGGCTCGAAGACCGAGCTGATCAGCTGGCGGCGGCCGCGGCGGAAGGTGCTGTACGCGATCGCCAGACCCACCACGGCGTAGATCGCCCAGGGGTGGAGCGTCCAGTGGAACAGCGTGGTGGCCATGGCGGTGTCCATGGCCTCGGCCGCGTCGGCCGGGTTGGTGCCCGGAGGCGGGTCGGTGAAGTGCGAGAGCGGCTCACTGACGCCGTAGAACATCAGGCCGATGCCCATGCCGGCGCTGAACATCATGGCGACCCAGGAGACGGTGCGGAACTCCGGCTCCTCGCCCTCCTTGCCCAGGGTGATCTTGCCGTAGCGGCTGACCGCCAGCCACAGCGCGAACACCACGAAACCGGAGGCGGCGAGGACGAAGGCCCAGCCGGCGTTGTGCATCAGCCCGTCGAGCATGGAGCTGGACGCGCTCTCCAGGGCGTCGCTGGCGAGCGCGCCCCAGAGGACGAAGGCCAGCGTCAGGACAGCTGTGACACCGAACACAGTCCGGTCGGTGCGGGGGCGGTGGGCCTCGTGCGGACCGGGCAAGTCCTGCACCACCACCGCATCGGCAGCACTCCCCGCGTCATTTTCTTGATCCGGCACGTGGTGACCCTTTCATGGCTTGAAACTTTCCTGCTCGCTGCCCCTAACCCGATTGCAGAAAATCATTCCATTGCTATTGGTAACGTTTTGGCCACCACGCCCCCGGGCATCCTCGCGCACCCCTTCAGCAGCTCGGCACGGGCCTCCCCGCGGCGAGGTGGTAGGCGGCCCGTTCGTCGAGCAGCAGCGGCACCAGGGCCCGCAGCGGCTGGCGCAGCGGCACCAGCACTCCGCCGTCGGCCGCCGGCCGTGAGCGCACCCCGTGCAGGGCGAGCTCGTCCCGGACCTCCGCGTACTGGTCTCCCGTGAGGCGGTAGCCGCACGGCGGGTCCCGGAGGATCTGCTCCTCACCGGCCGGTTCGTTGTCCGCGCCACCGAGGTACACCGGCCCGCGGTCGGCGTATCCGGCGAGCCGTGCCGCCGTGGTGGCCGCTTCGATGCGGTGACGCCGGTCACCGGTGAAGTCGAGCATCCCCGCGAGGGCGGCCTGCTGGGAGTGGACCCGGCGCCGGTTGTTGAGCGCCGGGTCGGCCTGCTCATCCTCGGTGAGCGGGTCGGTGCGGGTCTCGACCAGGAGACCCACGGAGTGCTTGATGCCGGCGGTGTTGCGGAGGATCCGTTCCTGGCCGTCGCCGGCGACCTGCTTCACCGGCTCACCGGTCACCGGGTCCGTCCAGATGCCGTAGATGCCGGTGCTGAAGCCCGCCGCACCGGCGGCCGGGCGGACGTAGCGCTCGGAGAGCGTGCGCGCCTCGTGGTGGACCGGCCCGGCGGTGTTGAGGTTGCGCGGCCAGAGCGACAGCAGGTCCTTGACGTAGTACGGCGCGGTCGGGCCGTACTCGTGCAGGTCGTAGACGAGGTCGGGGCGGTGGTCGCGGATCACAGCCGCGACGGCGCGGGCCTCCGGGGTCCGCAGGGCGATGTGGTCCCGGTTGATGTCGGTGCCGTCGGCGTTGCCGCGGGTGTCCGCCGCCCGCCCGTCGGGGTTGGCCGTGGGGACGACGAGGACGGAGGTGTGCCGCAGGAAGCGCAGCGTCGCCCGGTCCTCGGTGTAGGCGAGGTCGCGCACGGTGGACAGACAGGCGTCCCGGCCTGACGGTTCGTCACCGTGCTGGCTGCACAGCAGCAGCACGGAGCTGCCGCGGGCGGTCTGCGCGGCGTCCGGCGGGGTGTCGGCACCGATCCGGACGAGCTGGAGCGGACGGCCCTCCCCCGTGCTGCCGATCCGGTCGACGGCCACCCGCCGGCTGTCCCGGTCCAGCCGGGCCAGCAGCTCCTGTTCCTCCGGCTGCGTGGTCCAGCGGGCGCCGCCGCTGCGCTCGAACCCGGTACGCGGCGGCGCCGGGGTGGAGTCGGCCCGCGCCGGGACGACGATCAGCGGCGCGGCGAGTACGGCACCGAGGGCGCCGAGCAGAAGAGCGCGCGGTGTCACGAGGTCGTGCCTCCCTGGCTGTTTGCGAACGGGACCGGGCGGAGGGTGTGCGGAATGCGGATGCCGCGCGACGGAGCCTTCTCCGGTGCCGCGGACGACCCGCCCGCGGTGGCCTCCCGGAAGGCCCTGCTGCCACCGACGAGCGGGAGCCGGGCGGAGGTCCGGGCGAGGTCGAGCTCCAGGCGCGGTGTGGTGTCCGGGGGTTCGATCAGTCCGGCGTCGGTACCGGCGACGATCAGGGCGAGCCGGTGGCCGGCCGGGACGACGTGGTCGCTCGCGTGCAGGTCCAGGGTGATCGTGTACGTCCGCCCCGGTGTCAGCGGGCGGCCGGTGTGCTCCGAGGCGTGGTTGCCGAGGTCGGCCCAGCCGCGGCTGACGACGGTGTGGCCGACGTCCGCGGTCTTCGCCCGGGTCTGCTTGAAGCAGGCGCTGTCGCCGTCGGAGCTGCTGCCCCAGCAGGTGCGCTCGGGCAGGGTGCTGATGCCCTCACCGGTACCGGCGTAGTCGCGGACGGTGTCCGGGCCCAGGTCCACCAGCACGGCGGAGAGATGGGCGCTGCGGGTCGACGGGGTCGCGGTGACGGTCACCTTGCCGGAGCCGGAGAGCCGCAGGTCCCGGCGGAGCGGCCCGGTGCTGAAGCCGGCCTTGGCGGGGGTCGAGGTGCCGAGTTGTTCCGCCCAGTCGGTCTCGCTCAGCTTCGGGTCGTCGGTGAAGGTCTCGGTGCTGCCGGGGCGGGCGGGGCGCAGGCCGAGTGTGCCGACGCCGGGGGCGCTGCCGGTGCGGGGCCGGAGGGTGGCGTTCCGGGTGCCGGGGGCGGGCCAGACGCGGTCGGTGGACCAGCGGTCGGGGGCGCGTTCGACGTCGGCCATCGGCTCGCGCTCGATGCCGTTGTCGATGCCCAGCAGGTAGTGGTCGAACCAGCGGTGCAGGGTCTTCACCCAGGTGGCGCGGCGGAAGTCGAACGGGTCGACGTGGCCGGTCTGGGAGAGCCAGATCTTCCGCTCGACGCCGTTGCGGGCGAGGGCCTGCCACCACGCTCCGAGGTGCCGGCTGCGGACGTTGAGGTCCTGCATGCCGTGGACGGCGAAGACGCTGGCGCGCACCCGGCCCGCGTCCGGGCGGTAGTCGCGTTCGCTCCACAGCCCGGTCCAGTCGCCGGAGCGCGGGGCCCCGTCGACGAGGCGTTTCTGGACGGCGGCGCAGCGGGCCTTGGCGTCGGGGCTCTCCACGTAGTCGGACAGCCAGTCGGGGCCGCCGTCGTAGAGCGGGGCGCCCTTGGCGAAGTAGTAGTCGTACCAGGAGCTGATGGCGCCGATCGGCACGATGGTCTTCAGGCCCCGGACGCCGGTGGCGGCGACGCCGTTGGCGACCGTGCCGTCGTAGCTCTTGCCGATCATGCCGACGGATCCGCTGGACCAGCGGGCGGTGACGGCCCGGCCGCCGGTCCGGGAGCTGTAGCCGCGGGCCCGGCCGTTCAGCCAGTCGACGACGGCGCGGGCGGAGAGGACGTCGGAGCGGCCGCCGACGTCGACGCAGCCGTCGGAGCGGTTGGTTCCGGCGAGGTCGACGAGCACGCTCGCATAGCCCCGCGGCACGAAGTAGTTGTCGTAGAAGAGCGGGAACTGCACCGGGCGGCCGGCGGCGTCGTAGGTCTTCTTCTGGCTCTCGTTGCCGCGCCCGCAGCAGGAGTAGTACGGGCTGGCGTCCATGATGACCGGGATGCGGCGGCCCTGCCGGGCCGGTTCCCGGGGGCGGACGATGTCGACGGCGACCCGGTCGGTCCGGCCGTCCGCGTCGCCGTCGAGCCCGGTGTCCACCCAGACGGACTCGCGGATGGCGCGGTCGTAGGAGTAGACGGGCCGGCTCTGCTTCGTGCCGGACGGGGCTGCCTCGGCCCGGGACGGAGTGGCTTGGCCCCCGGACGGGGTGGCCTCGGCCCGGGACAGGGGGGCTGCCCCGGCTCCGGACGGGGTGGTCTCGGCTCCGGCCGGCTGGACGAACACGGCCATCAGGGCGGCACAGACCGCCGCAACGAACGTTCTCCTCGGGATGCGGGTGACCCGCGCACGTATCGCCACGGGCGGACGGTACTCCGGTCAACTGCTGCGCAGAAGAGGGCGAGTCGATACCGGGGAGACCAGGTGGACAGGCGCGACGATGTCCCCCGTATGGCGATCATGTGACAGGAATGACCATGGACACGTCCGGTGTCCATGGTGCCGAATAGTCTCGAACCGCTCCCCCGCTTCTACGAGTTGGAGGACTCGTGCACCGCAGACTCCTCGCCCCGAGCGCTCTCGCCTCCTGCCTGCTGCTGGCGATCCCGGCGTCGGCGGCCACCGCCGCCCCCGAGCCGGCCGAGCCCGGGGCCCCGGGTATCGGCGACCGCTACTACCCGGACTACGGCAATGGTGGCTATGACGTCTCGCACTACGACCTGCGTCTGAAGTACCGGCCGTCCAACGACCGGCTGGACGGCACCGCAACCCTGGTGGCCACCACCAAGCAGGCGCTGTCCCGCTTCAACCTCGACTTCGCGCTCGATGTGAGCGAGGTGCGGGTGAACGGCAAGAAGGCGTCGTTCGCCCGCTCCGGGAAGCACGAGCTGGAGATCACCCCGGCCAAGGCCCTGGAGAAGGGGCAGCGGATCAGCGTCGTGGTGCGCTACTCCGGCACGCCGTCCAAGGTGAAGGTGGACGGCTACACCGCCTGGCACCGCACGCCCGACGGCGCCGTGGCGGCGAACGAGCCCGAGGCCGCCTGGTGGTGGTTCCCGAGCAACGACCACCCGCTCGACAAGGCGACGTTCGACGTCTCCGTCACGGTGCCGAAGGGCACCCAGGCGGTCAGCAACGGTGTCCGCACCTCGGAGAGCACCCGGTCGGGCTGGACCCGGAGCACCTGGCGCTCCGACAAGCCGCAGGCCACCTACCTGACCACGCTCGGCGTCGGCAAGTTCGACATCACCACCGACAAGACCGCCGACGGCCTGCCGGTGCTCAACGCGTACAGCAAGGACCTCGGCGAGAACGCGGGCGCGGCCCGGGCGAGCGTCGAGCGGTCGGCGGAGGTCGTCGAGTGGGCGTCGACGGTCTTCGGCCCGTACCCGTTCAACGCGCTGGGCGGCTATGTGCCCAACACCAAGACCGGCTACGCGCTGGAGACCCAGACCCGGCCGTTCTACAGCCCCCGGCAGTTCTCCCGGGGCGCGAACCCCTCCCTGATCGTCCATGAGCTGGCCCACCAGTGGTGGGGCGACCACGTCTCGGTCCGCGGCTGGCAGGACATCTGGCTCAACGAGGGCTTCGCCAGCTACGCGGAGTGGCTCTGGTCCGAGAAGGAGGGCGAGGGCACCGCACAGGAGCTGGCCGACTACATCTACGCCGAGCACCCGGCCGACGACCCGTTCTGGACGGTCGCACCGGGCGACCCGGGCCCGGACAAGCAGTTCGACGACGCCGTCTACGACCGCGGCGCCCTCGCACTCCAGGCGCTGCGCACCGAGGTCGGCGACAAGACGTTCTTCAAGATCCTGAAGGGCTGGCAGAAGGACCGGGCGTACGGCAACGCCAAGGTCGGCGACTTCATCCGGTACGCGGAGAAGGTGTCGCGCAAGCCGCTCGCGGACCTCTTCCAGACCTGGCTCTACGACGAGTCCAGGCCGGCCGCCCCCGCGGCGGCCCGCGCCGGGCTCAGCACGAAGCGCCACCCGGCGGAGCCGAAGTCCTGGAAGCAGATCAGCGCCACCCACTCGGTCCACGACCACGCGCGGCCCGGGGGTCGTCACTGAGGTGGGGCAGCCGGTGGCCCGGGGCAGTGGCTCGAACGTCCCGGACCTGGGGTCACCGGCCCGAGAGCCGCTGACCTGGGGAGGTCACCGACCTCAGGTCCAGGGCCCTGCACAGGCCATCAGAGCCCGCCGCGCCGCACGGCGCGGCGGGCCCGGCGCGCGTAGGGCAGGTAGCGCAGCCGCTCGGGCAGCAGCGGCACCACGACGCTCACCACTCGCCCGAAGCGCCGCAGCCGGCGCTCCTGCCGGTCGGTCCACTCCAGTCCGATCGCCTCCCGGGCGTCCGGCGGCATGAGCCCGATGGTGAGGAACCGGCGCAGCCGCAGGAACGGCGGCAGCAGCAGCGGCCAGAGGGCACGCAGCAGCAGACGGGCCGCCCTCGGGCCCCGGTCGGGCGCGGGCACGGGCGCGTCGGTGTCCAGCAGCTCGCGGACCACGACGGTGGCCTCCAACTGCTCGTCGAGCACCTTGCGGTAGTACGGCCAGAACTCCTCGACCGTCTGCGGCATGTCCCGGTCCGCGATGCCCAGAATCCGCCCGACCTGGAGCCACTCGGCGTACAGCCGGTGCTCCTCCGCCTCGGTGTACGGGCGGCGGGCCAGCACGCCCTGCGCGTACCGGTAGACGGGGAAGCCGGTGGCGTGCACCCAGCCGTAGTTGGCGGGGGTGAGGGCGTGGTACTTGCGCCCGTGGGCGTCCGTCCCCTGGATGGTCCGGTGCAGGGCCCGCAGCCTGCGGCCCTCCTCGGCCGCCTCGGGACCGCCGTAGACCCACAGCTGCACGGAGGACAGCGACCGCTCGCCGCGGCCCCAGGGGTCGGTGCGGAAGACGGAGTGCTCGTCCACGCCCGCACCGATGGCCGGGTGCGCGACCTGCATGGTGAGCGCGGCGGGCAGCGCCATCACCGAACGGATCTCCCCCGCCGTCTCCCACAGCAGGCCACCCACGGGCGGCGGCTCGGGATCGGCGTCGCGGGCGGGGGAGGCGGATGCGCGGTGTGCGGTGGTCACGTGTCCATGATGACTCCCGGGGGTGCGGGACGCCTCCGCGGGGCCGGGCGGCCCGCGTTACGCCCCGCGGCTGCCGCCCACGCCGGCCGGTTCGCCGAGGATCCGGCCCGCCAGCTCGGTGGCCAGCTCGGTGACCGTGCCGTTCAGCGCCGCTTCGGCCGCCGTGACCTCCGCGGCGATCCGGGCGCGGCCCGCGGCGATCAGTTCGTCGCGTTCCCGTATGCCCTCGGCGCGGGCCGCGGCGATGAGCTCGGTGCCTTCCTCCGTCGCCTCCTGGCGGATCCGCGCGGCGTCGTGCCGGGCCTCGGCCAGGGCCTGCACACAGCGCTCGCGCACTTCCTCGGCCTCTGCCTCCAGCTGTTCGGAACACCGCAGGACGCCCTCGGTGGCCTGCTCCCGTTCGTACAGCACCTTCCCGATGCGCGGCAGCAGCACCTGGGACAGGACGCCGTAGGCGACGCCGAAACACACCAGGCCGAGGACGACGTCGAGCAGTTCGGGGTTGAGCGGTCCGACGTCCGTGGGGATCAGCTTCATACTCCAGATCTACCCGACCGACTCCCCGCATCGAACACCTGAACGCGACAACTTTTCGGCCAGTAACGGTAGTTACCTTCCCCGACGCCGGCTTCCACCCGGACACCCGAGCGCGGAAGGCACGCACCAGGCGGATGTCCGAGCGCCGGGGCCCGGAACCGCCTCCCCGCAGCCGCACCCCCCAGCAGCCACCCCGCCCCGGACCGCCTGGACAGAAAATCCAGATTGGACATACGATCCAGCCATGACGACGGAGAGCAGCCCGCCGGACCCCGCGTACCACGACGCGGCCCCGGCCCCCGGCACCCCGGCCGGCGCCCCGGCCGGGACCACGAGCCCCACCGGCACCGGCCACGCCGACCACCCGGACCCCCGGGTCCGCCTCTGGGCCCCCGTGTGCCAGGCCGTGGCCCTGCTCCTCGGCCCGTACGCGGAGGTGGTCCTGCACGACGCCGGGACCGACCGGGTGCTGGCCCTGTGGAACCCGATGGGCCCGCGCAAGCCCGGCGACCCGTCGCTGCTCGGCGAGCTCGACGCGCTGGACCCGTCGGCGCACGACGTCTACGGGCCGTACGAGAAGCTGCTGGCCGACGGGCGGCGGCTGTCGTCCGTCAGCGCGGTCCTGCGCACCACCGACGGCGAGCCGTCCGCCGTGCTCTGCGTCAATCTGGACCGGACGCCGCTGGACCGGGCGGCGGCCGTGCTCGCGGGCTTCGCCGCGCCCACCGCGCCGCGGCCGGAGCCGCTCTTCGAGCAGGACTGGACCGAGCGCGTGCAGCAGATCATCGGCACGTTCGTGCGCGAGCGCGGCCGGCCGGTGGAGCGCCTCGGGCGCGAGGACCGGCTCACCGTGCTCGCCGAACTCGACCGGGCCGGCGTCTTCGCCGTGCGCCGGGCGGTCCCCGTCGTCGCCCGGGAGCTGAAGGCCTCCCGGTCCACCGTCTATGCCCTGCTCGCCGACCTCAAGGCCCGGAAGGACTCCCCATGACCCGGCTGCCGGACTTCCGTCTGGAAACCTACTTCTCCCGCTGGGAGTTCACCGCCCGCCACCATCTGACCGCCTCCGACGTGCAGACGATGACGATGGCCGAGCTGCTGTCGCTGGCGGGCGAGGAGGACCGGCGCGCCTGGGAGACCCTCTCCCTGGGCTACACCGAGACCTTCGGCGACCCGGAGCTGCGCCGGGTGATCGCCGAGACGTACACCCACGCCGACGCCGACGACGTGATCTGCTTCGCCGGTGCCGAGGAGGCGCTGTACCTGGCGATGCAGGTGCTGCTGGAGCCCGGCGACCACGCCGTGGTGATCACGCCCAACTACCAGGCCGCGGAGACGGTCCCGCTGTCGCTGTGCGACGTCACCGGGGTCGCCCTGGACCCGCAGGAGGACTGGGCGCTGGACCTGGACCGGGTGGCGGCGGCCCTCCGCCCCACCACCCGGGTCGTCTCGGTCAACTTCCCCAACAACCCGACGGGAAAGGTGATCGGTGCCGAGGACTTCGCGCGCCTGGCCGAGCTCTGCGACGAGCGCGGCATCCATCTCTTCAGCGACGAGGTCTACCGCGGCCTGGAGCGCGACACCGCCCGCACCCTTCCGCAGGCGGCCGACCTGTCGGAGCGGGCGCTGTCGCTGAACGTCACCTCGAAGTCGCTGGGGCTCCCCGGCCTGCGGGTCGGCTGGATCGCCTGCCGCGACCGGGAACTCCGCTCCCGGCTGGAGCGCGCCAAGCACTACACCACCATCTGCAACTCCGCACCGAGCGAGCTCCTCGCTCGGATCGCCCTGCGGGCCCGCGACCGCATCCTGGACCGCAACCGGGCCCTGATCGCCGGCAACCTCCCCGCCTTCGACGCCTTCTTCGCCGAGTTCGGCGACCTGTTCGAGTGGCGGGCCCCCGACGGCGGCTGTGTGGCGTTCCCCCGCTATCTCGGCGCGGACGGCGTGGAGGCGTTCTGCACCGAGCTCGTCGAGCAGGCCGGTGTCCTGCTGTTGCCGGCGAGCATCTACCGGTCGGAGCTCACCGCCACACCCACCGACCGGTTCCGCATCGGCATCGGGCGGCGCGATCCGCAGCCGGCCCTGGACACCTTCGCGGAGTGGCTGCGCGCCCGGCGGTGAGACCCGGCGGCCCGGGGAGCGGGACGGTGCCGGTCGCGGGCCGCCGGCCCGGGGCCGGATCCGTCCCCCGCCGACCGGTTTCACATCGGCGGTGAGACAGCAATACTGTTGCACTCGTTCGGTGCAGCAGATGAAGGGTACGTCGGATGACCCAGCAGACCACTCCGGACGTCGGCTCGGGGGAGCCCTCCCTCACCGTCGACGAACTGGCGGCCCGCGCGGGCGTCACCGTCCGCACCGTCCGCTTCTACAGCACCCGCGGTCTGCTGCCGCCGCCCGCCATAGGCCCGCGCCGGGTGGGCCGGTACGGGCCCGAGCACCTCTCCCGGCTCGCCCTGATCGAGGAGCTCCAGCACCAGGGCATGACGCTGGCCGCCATCGAACGCTATCTGGAGCAGCTGCCGCCGGACCTCAGCCCGCACGACCTCGCCATCCACCGGGCGCTCGTGGCGTCCTGGGTACCGGACAGCGCGGAGCGGACGACCCGGGAGCAGCTGGAACGGAGGGCGGGACGCGCCCTGACGGAGGAGGACCTCGACCGGCTCACGGCGATGAGCATCCTGGTCCGGACCGAGGAACCGGACGTGTTCCAGGCCGACCCGGGCCTGCTCCACCTCGGCGTGCAGCTGCTGGACGTACCGATATCGCCGGAGGCGATCCTGACCGCCCGGGCGGTGATGGTGGAGCACACCCGCTCCGCGGCACGCGAGTTGAGCCACCTCTTCCGGCAGGAGGTGTGGGGCCCGGCCCAGGAGGGGACGCCGGATCCGGAGCGCGTGGCCCGGACGAAGTCCCTGTCGGCCCACATGCAGCCGCTGGTGGTCCAGGCGCTGGTCACGGCCTTCCAGCGCTCGATGAAGGAGGAACTCCGCGGCTGGCTGGGCACGGAGGGCTCCGAGCGCAAGCACTGAGCACCCCGGGAGGCTCCGGCGCCGGAGCGCCGGGACGGGCCCTCCGCCCGCTCTGTCCGGCCGCCGCCCTCCCGCTCTGCGGGGATCCCGCCGGAACCCCTCCGTGCCTTCCGCCGGGGTGCCGGGCGGAAGGCACGGGAAACGCCGTCAGGAGGGGTTCTTCACGACCACCGTCGTCACGACCTTGTCGTGCAGGCACTGGCGGAACGGTTCGTCCCAGCAGCACCACAGGACGTTCAGCAGGGGCAGCAGCGGGATGAAGCCCATGGCGAAGGTGATCCCCCAGCGGCCCATGGCGCGGCCGAAGGATATGTTCTGGCCGTCCTCCAGGCGTGCCACCCGGATTCCGCAGATGCGCTTGCCCAGCGTCGCGCCGTACTTCCAGGTCATCACGGGCTCGTAGAAGAGCAGCGCCACCCAGCAGCAGATGCCGAGGGCGGCGATGGTGATCATGTAGGCGTCGTTGTCGCGCCCGGGCAGCTGGAGCAGGACGACGACGCCGAGGACCACGGCGAACGCCACGATCAGGATGAGGCCGTCCAGCAGCCGCGCGCCGAGCCGGGCTCCCTGGTTGGCGAGGGCCTCCTGGGGCGGGCCGCCCATCGGTGCTCCGGGGGGCGCGGAATAGTACCCGGCGTACGGCGGCTGCGGCGGCGGGGCGCCGTACGGGCCCTGCTGAGCCCCGCCGTAGGGGCCTTGCTGAGGCCCACCGTACGGACCCTGCTGCGGACCTCCGTAGGGGCCGGGAGCTCCGTACGGCGCCCCGGGCGGCTGCTGCGGGTAGCCGTACGGCGGCTGCGGATGACCGTGGGGCTGCTGCGGAGGCTGCGGAGGGCCGTAACCGCCGTGCGGCGGCGGGTGTTCACTCATGCAAGGATCCAAGCGGACCGTTCCCCACCGTCGCAAACTCGTTCGGGTGCCCTGCCGGGATCGGTTATGAACGGTTACATTCCGGCCGCCCACCGGTACAGTCCGGCCACAGAGCCCCGCAGCCGGACCGCCCCTCCCGTGCCCCGGCGAAAGCCGTTGCACGGGTACGACACCCTCCGGCCACCCCACCGCCGCACCCACGAGCGCGGCACGAACGGCGGGGTGGTGCCCCGGCGTCAGGCGTCCTGGAACCGCTCGCCCCGCTCCGCCTTCTCCACCAGCAGCGCCGGGGGCGCGAACCGGTCGCCGTACGCGGCCTGGAGCTCCCGGGCGCGGGCCACGAAGCCGGGGAGACCGCCCTCGTAGCCGTTGATGTACTGGAGGACGCCGCCGGTCCAGCCGGGGAAGCCGATGCCGAGGATGGAGCCGATGTTGGCGTCGGCCACCGAGGTCAGCACCCCCTCCTCCAGGCAGCGGACCGTGTCGATCGCCTCGACGAACAGCATCCGCTCCTTCATGTCCTCGAAGGGGACGGAGACCTCGGACCGGGTGAAGTGCTCGCGCAGCCCCGGCCACAGCCCGGCGCGCCGGCCGTCGGTGTAGTCGTAGAAGCCGGCGCCGCCGCTGCGGCCCGGGCGGTCGAACTCGTCGACCAGGCGGTCGATGACGGCGTCGGCCGGGTGGGCCTCCCAGACCCCGCCGGCCTCCTCCACCGCGCGCCGCGACTCGTTGCGGATCCGGCGCGGGAGGGTGAGGGTGAGCTCGTCCATCAGCGACAGCACCTTGGCCGGGTAGCCGGCCTGGGCCGCGGCCTGTTCGACGGAGGCCGGGTCGATGCCCTCCCCGACCATCGCCACGCCCTCGTTGATGAAGTGGCCGATCACGCGGGAGGTGAAGAAGCCGCGCGAGTCGTTGACCACGATCGGGGTCTTCCGGATCTGCCGCACCAGGTCGAAGGCGCGGGCCAGGGCCTCGTCGCCGGTCCGCTCGCCCTTGATGATCTCCACCAGCGGCATCTTGTCGACGGGCGAGAAGAAGTGCAGGCCGATGAAGTCCTCGGCACGCTGGACGTTCTCGGCGAGCAGGGTGATCGGCAGGGTGGAGGTGTTGGAGCAGAGCAGCGCGTCCGGCGCGATGACGTCCTCGATCTCCTGGAAGACCTTGCGCTTCACGGCCGGGTCCTCGAACACCGCCTCGATCACGGCGTCGCAGCCCGCGAGGTCCTGCGGGTTCCCGGTGGGGGTGATCCGGGCCAGCAGCTCGTCCCGCTTCGCCTCGGTGGTGCGGCCCCGCTCCAGGGCCTTGGCGAGCAGCCCCGCGGAGTACGCCTTGCCCTTCTCGGCCGCCTCCGTCGAGACGTCCTTGAGGACGACCTCGATGCCGGCCTTGGCGCAGGAGTACGCGATGCCCGCGCCCATCATGCCCGCGCCGAGCACCGCGACCTTGCGGACGGTCCGCGGCTCGATCCCCGAGGGCCGGTTGGCGCCGGAGTTGACGGCCTGCATGTCGAAGAGGAACGCCTGGATCATGTTCTTGGAGATCCGGCCGGTCACCAGCTCGGTGAAGTAGCGGGACTCGATGGTCTGGGCGGTCTCGAAATCGACCTGGGCGCCCTCGACGGCGGCGGCGAGGATGTTGCGCGGCGCCGGGTAGGGCGCGCCGGCCAGTTGCTTCTGCAGGTTGGCCGGGAAGGCGGGAAGGTTGGCGGCGAACTTGGGGTGCGCGGGGGTGCCGCCGGGGATCTTGTACCCCTTGACGTCCCAGGGCTGCTGCGACTCGGGGTGGGCGTCGATGAAGGCGCGGGCCCGGGCGAGCAGTTCCTCCCGGGAGTCCACGACCTCGTGGACGAGCCCGGCGTCCAGGGCGCGGCGCGGCGGGTACTGGGTGCCCTGGAGCAGCACCTTCAGCAGCGCGTCGGTGATGCCGAGCAGCCGTACCGTGCGGACGACACCGCCGCCGCCCGGGAGCAGGCCGAGGGTGACCTCGGGCAGGCCGATCTTGGAGCCGGGGGCGTCGAGGGCGACCCGGTGGTGACAGGCGAGGGCGATCTCGTAACCACCGCCGAGCGCCGCGCCGTTGATGGCGGCGACGACGGGCTTGCCGAGGGTCTCCAGCCGGCGCAGGTCGCGCTTGATGCCCATGCCCATGTCGAACGCGGTCTGCGCGTGCTCGGGGCCGATCCGGCTCATGTCCTTGAGGTCGCCGCCCGCGAAGAAGGTCTTCTTGGCGGAGGTGACGATGACGCCGCGGATGGAGTCCTGCTCGGCCTCCAGGCGGTCGGCGACCGCGGTGAGGGAGGTCTTGAAGGCGGCGTTCATGGTGTTCGCCGACTGGTCGGGATCGTCGAGGACGAGGGTGACGACGCCGGTCTCGTCCTGTTCCCAGCGGATGGTGGTGGACTCGCTCATGTGGTGTGCTCCGTAAGGGGAATGGGACGGACGGTCAGAGGCGCTCGACGACGGTGGCGATGCCCATGCCGCCGCCCACGCAGAGGGTGACCAGGCCGTACCGCTGGTCACGCCGCTCCAGTTCGTCGATGACGGTGCCGAGGATCATCGCCCCGGTCGCGCCGAGCGGGTGGCCGAGCGCGATGGCGCCGCCGTTGACGTTGACCTTGTCCAGGCTCAGGCCCATCTCCCGGACGAAGCGCAGCACGACCGCCGCGAAGGCTTCGTTGATCTCGACCAGGTCGATGTCGTCGACGGTCAGCCCGGCCTTGGCGAGCGCCTTGCGGGCGGCGGGCGCCGGGCCGGTGAGCATGATGGTCGGGTCGGCGCCGGAGACGGCGGCGGAGACGATCCGGGCGCGCGGGGTCAGCCCGTAGCGCTCGCCCACCTCGCGGTTGCCGATCGCGACCAGGGCGGCGCCGTCGACGATGCCCGAGGAGTTGCCGGCGTGGTGGACGTGGTCGATGCTCTCGACCCAGTGGTACTTCTGCAGCGCCACGGCGTCGAAGCCGCCCGCCTCGCCGATGGTGGCGAAGGAGGGCTTCAGGCCGGCCAGGCTCTCGGCGGTCGTCCCGGGGCGCAGGAACTCGTCCTTGTCGAGGACGGTCAGGCCGTTGCGGTCACGGACGGGAATGACGGAACGGTCGAACCGGCCGTCCTTCCACGCCTCGGCGGCGCGCTCCTGGGAGCGGGCGGCGTAGCTGTCGACGTCGTGCCGGGTGAAGCCCTCGACAGTGGCGATGAGGTCGGCGCCGATGCCCTGCGGCACGAAGCCGGTCTCGAAGCTGGTCATCGGGTCCATGGCCCAGGCTCCGCCGTCGGAGCCCATGGAGACCCGGGACATCGACTCGACGCCGCCGGCGAGGATCAGGTCCTCCCAGCCGGAGCGCACCTTGGCGGCGGCCAGGTTGACGGCCTCCAGCCCGGAGGCGCAGAACCGGTTCTCCTGGACGCCGGCCACCGTGTCCGGCAGCCCGGCCGCGATGGCGGCGACCTTGGCGATGTCGGAACCCTGGTCGCCCAGCGGGCTGACGACGCCGAGGACGATGTCGTCGATGGCGGCCGGGTCGAGGCCGGGGAACCGGCCGCGCAGCTCGTGGATCAGCCCGACGACGAGGTCGATGGGCTTGGTGCCGTGCAGGGAGCCGTTCGCCTTGCCGCGCCCCCGGGGGGTGCGGATGGCGTCGTACACATACGCTTCGGTGCTCACGTCAGGCCTTTCACATCAGGGGGCGCGGACCGGTCCTGGGTCCGGTCCGCGGGAGAGGTTCTGGGGTCAGTCGAGCAGGGAACGGCCGATGATCTCCTTCATGATCTCGGTGGTGCCGCCGTAGATCGTCTGGATACGGCCGTCCGTGAAGGCCCTGGCGACCCGGTACTCGGTCATGTAGCCGTACCCGCCGTGCAGCTGGAGGCACCGGTCCGCGACCCGTTTCTGCAGTTCGGTGGCCCACCACTTGGCCATCGAGGCGTGCGCGGCGTCGAGCTCGCCGCGAGTGTGGTCCTCGATGCAGCGGTCGAGGAAGGCCCGGGTCACCGCGCACTCGGTGGCCATCTCGGCCATCTCGAAGCGGATGTGCTGGAGCTTGGCGAGCGGCCGGCCGAACGCCTCGCGCTCCTTCACGTACTCGGTGGTGAGCTCCACCAGGTGCTCGGCGCCGGCGATCCCGGCGACGGCGATGGCCAGCCGCTCCTGGGCGAGGTTGGTCATCAGATGGATGAACGCCCCGTTCAGCTCGCCGAGCAGGTTCTCCTTGGGCACCTTGACGTCGTGGAAGAAGAGTTCGGCGGTGTCCTGGGACTTCTGGCCGATCTTGTCGAGGTTGCGGCCGCGTTCGAAGCCCTCCATCCCCCGCTCGACGACCAGCAGGCTCAGGCCCCTCGCGCCACCCTCGGGGGTGGTCCGGGCGACGACGATCACCAGGTCGGCGAGGATGCCGTTGGAGATGAAGGTCTTGGAGCCGTTGAGCAGCCAGTGGTCGCCCTCGTCGGTGGCGGTGGTGCGGATGCCCTGGAGGTCGGAGCCGGCGCCGGGCTCGGTCATCGCTATCGCCGTGATCAGCTCGCCGCTGCAGAACCCGGGCAGCCAGCGGCGCCGCTGCTCCGGGGTGCCGAGCGAGGTCAGGTACGGGCCGATGATGTCGTTGTGCAGGCCGATCGCCAGACCGGCCGCCCCCGCCCGGGTGAACTCCTCGTGGAGCACGGCGGCGTAGCGGAAGTCCGTGGCGCCGCCGCCCCCGTACTCCTCGGGCACCGCGAGCCCGAGCAGCCCCTGGCGTCCGGCGGCGCGCCACACCGCGCGGTCGACGATGCCGTCCCGCTCCCACTGCTCGTAGTGCGGCTGCACCTCCTTGGTGAGGAAGGTGCGGACGGTGTCGCGGAAGGCGTCGTGCTCGGCGGTGAAGATCTGGCGCTTCAACGGTCCTCCTGAGGGGCCTGCGCGGCCCTGCCGGTGAGGTGCGGGAGATCCCAGTCGCGGGCCACCTCGGCGGTGTCCGCGCCGGGCTGGGCGGGCGGGCGGTGGACGGCGCCGGGGGTGGCGGAGAACCGCGGTGCCGGAGCGGGCTGGGTGATGCCGCCGTGGTCGACGAAGGTGCCGCGGGCGGCGAGGTGCGGGTGGTGGGGCGCCTCGCCGAGCGAGAGGACGGGGGCGACACAGGCGTCGGAGTCCTCGAACACGGCCGTCCACTCCTCCCGGGTCCGGGTCCGGAAGCGCGCCGCGACCAGGGCGCGGAGCTCGCCCCAGCGTTCGAAGTCCTTGCGGGCGGGCGCCGCGTCGGCGATGCCCAGGAGCCGGACGAATTCGTCGTAGAAGCGCTGTTCGAGGGCGCCGACCGCCATGTGGCCGCCGTCGGAGGTCTCGTAGGTGCCGTAGAAGGGGCAGCCGCCGTCGAGGAGGTTGGCGCCGCGGCGGTCCCGCCAGCCGCCGGCCGCCACCATGCCGTGGATCATCGAGGTGAGGTGGGCGGTGCCGTCGACGATCGCGGCGTCCACGACCTGGCCGGTGCCGCCGCCGCGGACGTGCTGGAGCGCCGCCAGGACGCCGATGACGAGGTAGAGCGAGCCGCCGGCGTAGTCGCCGAGGAGGTTCGCGGGCACCACGGGCGGTTCGTCGGCGCGCCCGATCATGCCGAGGGCGCCGGTGATGGCGATGTAGCCCACGTCGTGCCCGGCCCGTTCGGCGAGCGGACCCTCCTGGCCCCAGCCGGTCATCCGCCCGTAGACCAGGCGCGGATTGCGGGCCAGGCAGTCGTCGGGGCCGACGCCGAGGCGCTCGGCGACGCCGGGGCGGTAGCCCTCGATGAGGACGTCGGCCCGGTCCACCAGGTCCAGTACGGCCGCGGGGCCGTCCGGGGACTTGAGGTCGAGCAGCACCGAGCGCTTGTTGCGGTTGGTGATGTCGTACGCCGGGTCGATGCTCAGCCCCGAGCCGCCGGGGCGGTCGACGCGGACGACGTCGGCGCCGAGGTCGGCGAGGAGCATGGCGGCGAAGGGGCCCGGCCCGATGCCGGCCAGCTCCACGACGCGCACCCCGGCCAGCGGGCCGTTCCCCGATGCTCCCATCAAGCCCCCAGGACTGTGACACATTTGATGTAACATCAACGATGCTAAGAACGTGTTCCACTTCGCACAAGCCCCGGCGGCCGCGAAACGCGTGGTCCGGATCACCTCCGGCGCCCGGCCGCGCGCCCCCGCCGCGGGCCCTGGTGTCCGAGCGGGAACGCTGACGGGGGCAGCGCCTACGAGCGGGCGTCCAGCTCGGCGACCAGTCGCTTGGGGGCGATCACCCGGTAGCTCTCCTCCACCCAGTCGCAGAGCAGCTCGGCCTCCGGAGCGCCGCGTTCGGCCAGCGGCACCGACACCCATCCGGCCCGGCCCAGCCCGTAGCCCGCGGGCTCCGCGCCCGGCGACGTCATCGCGTGCTCGTGCACCGCGTCGTCCTTGAGCTTGACCGTGATGCCCGGCGGCCAACTGCCGTCCCCGGTGCCCAGGAAGACGAACACCTTCCGGTTCACCTTGATGACGCTCTCGCCCCAGGGGAACTCCTCCCCCGCGCCGGGCAGCCCGAGAGCGAACTCCCTGACCTGCTCCCGCACCTCCAGCGCCGCTTCCACTCGGGTCTCGGCAGGGTCCTTCGCCGCGGCCATGTCGTCCTCCGGGGTCGGCCGGCCGGAGGCGCACCCGGTGGGCCGAGCGGCCGGCGGTCGTTGGGTCGCGGTCAGCCCGGCAGCTCGCCGGACCGGCCGGTACGGCCCAAGCTAACCCCGGACACCGACAACGGCGCGGGCAGCAGATGGTCCGCCCGGGCCCCGCTGTCGGCCAGCCGGTGCAGCCGGTGCGGGACGTCGCCGCCGACCAGCACGATCACCACGGCGGTCAGCCCGAACGTCAGCACCGCCAGCGCGCTGCCCAGGGGCATGCCCTCGGCCAGGCGCGCGCCGAGCACCGGGGCCACGGCCCCGCCGAGCGCACCGACGTTGTAGACGAAGCCGAGCGACGCCGCCCGGGTCCGGGCCGGGAAGTGACCCGCGAGATACCGGGGCAGGATGCCGGAGATGCCCTGGCTGAGCCCCAGCAGACAGAACAGCAGCACACCGAGCCCGGCGGGGCTGTCCCGGACCGCGAAGACGGGGAAGACGAAGGCGAGCGAGGCGGCCAGCGCGAGGGCGTACGCGCGCCGCGTACCGAGCAGGTCACCGGCGTATCCGGCGAGCCAGCAGCCCGCCATCGTGCCGAACCCGGCCCAGAAGAGGACGCCGGTGACCTGGCCGGGCGAGTACCCCAGCTCGGTCTTCAGATAGGTGGGCAGCAGGGCCTGGACCGGCCAGCTGTAGAGGAAGGCACAGAAGACCGTCACCACCAGGGCCACGTACAGCACCCAGCCGCGCCGGCCGCCCAGCTGCACCGCGAAGGCCAGCAGACAGCCCGCGGCCACCACCGACAGCACCGGCACGGCGGCTGCGCCCACGGGCGTGAAGACCCCGAACAGCGCGGTCGCGGCGGCCACCGTGAGCGCGGAGTTGACGGCGGCCCGGGTGCGCCCGGCGAACACCGGCCGGAAGGGGCTCACCGGCGTTCCCGCGGCGGCCACCTCGGCGCTCCAGTCCGCGGCCTCGGGCAGCGAGCGCCGCATCCAGAGGGCCACCGGCACCGGCAGCACACCGATCCAGAACAGCCAGCGCCAGCCGAGCGCCGGGACGACCCAGCGGTGGACCTCGGCGGCCAGCACCGTGCCGAAGGCGTAGCCGGAGATCAGGAACCCGGAGGCCCGGCTGCGCAGCCGGGGCGGCCAGCTCTCCAGAACGTAGGTGGCACTGGCGCCGTACTCGCCGGCCATCCCGGTGCCGATCAGCAGCCGGGCGACGAAGAGGCTGGTGTAGTCCCAGGCGAAGCCCGAGGCGAAGGTCCCGAGCGAGTAGAGCAGAATGCTGACGACCATCGCGGGCCGGCGGCCGTACCGGTCCCCCAGCGCGCCGAGCGCCGCACCCCCGAGCCAGCGGGTGACGAAGGCGCCGGAGACCAGACTGGCCGCCTGCACGGTGTCGAGCCCGAAGTCGTCGGCTATCTCGGTCAGTACCAGCGTGATCAGCACGAAGTCGAAGCCGTCCAGGACATAGCCCGCCCAGACGGCGGCCATCGCCCGCCACTGCCGGCCCGACACCGCGCGGAGCCCGCGCCCGTCTCCCGGCGACGACGGGGACGACGGGGCGCCGGCCGGAGGCCCGGTCACCGCAGGCCCGCCTCCTCGAGGAAGCGGCACACGGCCTTGGTGGCGGCCTCCCCCAACGGGACCTGCGGTGCGGCGGTGGCCGGGCAGCCGATGACGCCGAGCAGGTGCAGCGCCGCCTTGAACGCGCCGAGCGCGGAGGAGCTGCGGCCCATGACGGACTCCTCCCCCACGTCGGTGAGGGCGAAGAGCGCGGCGAGCCGGTCCTGTTCGGCGGCGGCCTCGGCCCAGCGGCCCGCCCGGGCATGGCCGTACAGCCGCACGTACCCGGCGGGGTCGACATTGCCCAGGCCCGGCACGACGCCGTGCGCCCCGGCGAGCAGCGCGCCGTCGACGGCCAGTTCGGAGCCGGTGAGCACGGTGAAGGTCCGGTCGAGTCCGCGGCGGCGCAGGGCGACGAGGAGGCGGCGCAGCGCTCCGTCGTCGCCGCTGCTGTCCTTCAGTCCGGTGAGGGTGCCGTCCGCGGCGAGGTCCAGCACGGTCGCGGCGGGGAGCTTGGTGTGCACGGCGACGGGGATGTCGTAGGCGAACAGCGGCAGGCCGGCACCGGCCCGGACGCGCCGGAAGTGGTCGGCGATCTCGACCGGGTGGGTGCGGGTGTAGAAGGGCGCGGTGGCCACCAGCCCGTCGGCCCCGAGCCCGGCCGCGGTCCGCGCGTGGTCCAGCACGCGGGCCGTCGTCGTGTCGATCGCTCCGGCGAGGACGGGGACCCGCCCGGCGGCGGCCTCGACGACGGTGGCGAGGGCGGTGCGCCGGTGACCGTCGCTCAGATAGGCGGCCTCTCCGCTGGAGCCGAGCGCGAACAGCCCGGTCACCCCGGCGCCGATGAAATGCTCGACCAGCGCGCGCAGCGACGGGACGTCGACCTCGCCGTCGGGGGTCAGTGGCGTGCACAGCGGCGGGACGACGCCGGACAGCGGGGCGGGGAGGGGCATGGCGGCTCCAACGGTCCGACAACCATCACCAGGTGCTGACATTACGGACGTTGGACGTCCCATGTCCTGTGCCGACAGTGCCCGAGCCGTCACTCCTCGTCAAGCCCCGGCCGGGCGCGGCCGCCCGGCGTGGTGAGCCGGCCGTCCCCGGCGCGGCGTGTGCGGTGGCCGGCCCCCATTCCCGCCGGAGCCCTCAGCCGCGCCGGCACACCCCCCCCCCTGTTGACCGCACCTCCCGGGGTCCTTACCTTTGCGTGACCTGCCGCGACGACGGGGTCACGGCGCCGGCACGGCGCCCGGCCGCCCCGCCCCGAGCACGGACGGCAGGGGACGACCGCCACGTCCCGCCCGCCGCGACCCCCCGTTCACGGGAGTGGTGTGGCGAGCGGCGCACGACGTTGGAGTGACGAGTGACGGACACCGGAACCACGGAACAGCGGGCCCACGACATCGTGCTCTTCGGCGCGACCGGCTTCACCGGCGGACTGACCGCCGAGTACCTGGCGCGGCACGCCCCCGCCGCCTGCCGCTGGGCCCTCGCCGGCCGGAGCACCGCCAAGCTGGAACGGCTCCGCGACCGGCTGGCCGCCGTCAACCCCGCCTGCGCCGGTCTGCCGCTGCTGCACGCCGACGCGGGTGACCCGGCGGCCCTGCGGCAGGTCGCGGGCTCGGCCCGGGTGGTGGCCACCACGGTCGGCCCGTACAGCACCCACGGCGAGCCGCTGGTCGCGGCCTGCGCCGAGTCCGGGACCGACTATGTCGACCTGGCCGGGGAGCCGGAGTTCGTCGACCGGATGTATCTGCGGTACGACGCGCGGGCCCGGGAGACCGGGGCCCGGCTGGTGCACGCCTGCGGCTTCGACTCCGTACCGCACGACCTGGGCGTGCACTTCACCGTCGGGCAGCTGCCCGAGGGCGTGCCGCTGCGGATCGACGGCTTCGTCCGCTCCAACGCGACCTTCTCCGGGGGCACCTTCGCCTCCGCGCTCACCGCGCTCTCCCGGCCGCGGGAGACCGCGCGGGCGGCCCGGGACCGGCGGCACAGCGAACCCCGCCCGGCGGCCGGCCGCCGGGTGCGGGCGGCCCTGGCGCCGCCGCGGCGCAGCCGGAGCGTGCACGCCTGGGCGCTGCCGCTGCCGACGATCGATCCGCAGATCGTGGCCCGTTCGGCGGCGGCGCTGGAACGGTACGGGCCGGACTTCCGCTACCGGCACCACGCCGCGGTGGCCCGGCTGCCCGTCGCGGTGGCGGGGGTGGCGGCGGTCGGCGCGGTCGGGGCACTGGCGCAACTCCCGGCGGCGCGGCAGTGGCTGTCGGAGCGCCGGAAGCCCGGCGAGGGGCCGAGCCCGGCCCGGCGGGCGGGCAGCTGGTTCGCGGTCCGCTTCGTCGGGGAGGGCGGCGGACGCTCCGTGATCACGGAGGTCTCCGGCGGCGACCCGGGCTACGACGAGACGGCGAAGATGCTCGCCGAGTCGGCGCTGTGCCTCGCCTTCGACGACCTCCCCGACCTGGGCTCCCGGGGCCGGGGCCAGGTCACGACCGCGATGGTGATGGGCGAGGCGCTGACCGCCCGGCTGGTGGCGGCGGGGCTGACGTTCCGGGTCGTCCGGACGGGGTGAGGCGGACGGGGCGCGGGGGCGGCGAACCGGCCCCGGCCCCGCCGCCACCGGGCCGTCGGCAGTCGGGCCGGGTCCACTCCGCGCCGCCGCCCCGCCCCTGGAAGAGGCGGTACGCAACACCCCCGCCGCCGACGGCCGTCACCGGGCCAGGCGCGCGATCCGCCCCTTCTCGCCCGCGGCCCAGCAGCCGCGGTGCGCCATCGGGGCGCTGTCCGCGGCACCGTCCCGCCCCCGGTGCGCGGCGGAGCGGGCCGGGGCGCAGTCGACCGTGTCGAAGGAGCCCGGGTCGACGGTCCGCCAGGTGCGGCCGGCGTCGGTCGTCAGGTCACTGCCGGTGGGGCCCACCGCGATGGCGGCGGTGCGCACGCCCGGGAGCCAGGCCACACCGGAGCGGTAGGCCGTCGGGGGACGGCGGGACGCATTCCAGCCGCGGCCGGAGTCCCGGCTGGTGGCGGCGGCCTGCGGGGACGGCTGACCGGGCCGGTAGTCGCCGCCGACGGCGATGCCGTGCCGGCCGCGGAAGGCCACGGCGAAGACACCGCGGGCCGGATCGCCCGCCGGGACGGTCGACTCGGCCGGCTCGAAGGTGCGGCCCCGGTCCGCGGAGTGCAGGATGCGGGCGGTCGGCCCGCCCCCGGTGGCCAGCCACACGTCCCGGGGTCCGGAGACGGCCAGGCACTGGCCGCTCGCCGCGAACGCGGCGTCGCCCGGCTGCGCTTCGGGCATCCCGGCGGAGGGGAGCACCGACCAGGACCGTCCGCCGTCGGCGGTGGAGAGCAGCCGGTACCGGCCGTCGACCGGGTCGCTCAGCGCCAGTCCGTGCCGCCGGTCGAAGAACGCCATGCAGTCGTAGAAGGCCCGGGCGTCGGTGTTCCGGAAGGTCTCGGTCCAGCTCGCCCCGCCGTCGTCCGTGCGGAGGATGCGGGAGGCCTCGCCCTCGCCGATGGCCAGCACCACGGCGCGCCGGGCGTCGAAGGCCTCGATGTCCCGGAACTCCAGTGCGGCGGCGCCCGGTGGTGAAACGTTGCGCCACCGGCGCCCGCCGTTGGTGGTGCGCAGGACGGTGCCCTGGGAGCCCGCCGCCCAGGCGGTGCGCGGGCCGACGGCGGCGAGGCCGCGGAACCGGGCGGTGCTGCCGGTGTCGGTGAGCTGCCAGCCGGTCCCGGTCGTCGCGGAGGCCGCGGTGGTTCCGGTGGCGCCGGCCTGGGCCGGGGAGGCCGCGAGCAGCAGCCCGCAGAGCCCGGCAGCGACGATGTGCCACACGTTGCTGGGTAACGTCATGGCGCCGGAAGTTAGCCCACCCGGGGTGCCCCGTCCACCCCGCGACCGGAGGGCTCAGCCGACCGGCTGCGGGTGCAACTCCTCGTATCCCGGCGCCACCTGGGTCACGACGACCTCGGTCACCCGGTAGGCGCAGACCTCCTCCTGGACGAACGGGTCGCTGGCCACCACGGCCGCGATCCGGTCCCGGTCCTCGCCCACCGCGATGATGAGCCCTCCGTCGCGCGGGTTCTTCCGCCCGGAGACCACGAACACACCCGCCTCGTACTGCTCGTTCACCCACTCCCGGTGAGCGGGGAGCAGGGCGTCGATTTCGTCGAGGGGTGCTGTGTAGGTCAGCTCGAGTACGAACATGATCCCGAGCCTACGCTCCAGCGGGCCACCGCCGGGCCACACCCCTCGTCCGGACTCCGGTGACGGAGGACGGACCCCCGGGTACCGGCCCACCGGCCCCTTCGGAGGCCGCGCACCCGGTGGCCGCCGTCAGCCCGCGGCCGCCAGCGAGCGGCGGCACAGGCCGTCCGCCTGCCGGGTGGTCTCCGGGAGGCGGTGGCGGGACAGCCGCAGCGTGTGGGCGCAGGCGTGTTCGAGGCTGACGGCGTGTCCGACGGAGACGAAGACCGGCTTCACCCCGTCCTGGGTGCGCAGCGCCCGCCCGACCACCTCGCCGCCGTCCACCAGCGGTGACCAGGCGCCCCGCGGGGTGTCCGGCTGCTCGTAGGAGAAGGAGAACGGCGTCTTGGCGACCCCGAAGGACGGGATGCCGGTGAGGACGCCGAGATGGCTGGCGAGCCCGAGGCGGCGCGGGTGCGCGATGCCGTAGCCGTCGCAGACGACCAGGTCGGGGAGGCTGCTCAGCTTCTCCAACGCCTCCAGGACGGACGGCAGCTCACGGAAGGCCAGCAGGCCGGGGACGTAGGGGAACTCGGTCGTGCCGGTCGCGGTGGCCCGGTCCACCACCGCGAGGGATTCCAGGTCCAGGACCACCGCGGCGGCGGCCACCCGGCCGGAGTTCTCGTCGTACGCCACGTCCACCCCGGCGACCCGGCCCGCGGCGCCCGGCACCGGGCCGGGGCTGTCCAGATCGACGAGCCCGCGCAGCCGGCGCTGCTCGGCGACCGCCTCGTCCTCGGTGCGCGGCCATTCCCCCACAGTCCATCCCATGGGGCTGTCCTATCAGGCCGGACGGGTCCGCACCACGCGCGGGTCGTGGCCGGGGCGGGTCCGGCCCCCGATCACTCACCCCCCACCGGCGCGGGGCGGCCCGGACCCGGATCCCCCCTCCCCCACCGGGGCCGCCGGACTCCCCCTGCGGGCGCGCGTTCGAAGGGCTTCGGACCTCTGCGCGGTTTCCTCCGGGGAGCCACGGCCGAGCCCCATGAGGCATGCGTTCGAAGGGGGTATCCGGTGCCGCTCGGCCCGGGGCGGCGCCCCGGTCGGCGGTAACCTTTTTTCCTGATCTGTCGAAGGAAAGCGGGCCGTCCGTGAGAGCCAAGAAGTGGCCCCTGATCGTCGCCGCGCTGGTGCCGGCGCTGACCGCCGGATGCGGTGGCGCCGGTGACGACGCCCGGGCCGGGGCGATGGACGCTCCGGTGGTGAGCGCACCGGTCGCCGCTCCCGCCCACACCAACCGGGAGGGGACGGCGGTGGTGTACGGCAAGGCCGACGCCGCGCACGTCCTCGCGGTCTACCTCGACCTCCGCTGCCCGCACTGCGGCAAGGCGGAGACCGCGCTCGGCCCCACCATGCGGAAGCTCGCGGACCAGGGCATGTTCAAGATCGAGTACCACTTCGCGACGTTCCTGGACGGATCGCTCGGCGGCAGCGGATCCGCTCGCGCCCTGAACGCGCTGGGCGCCGCGGCCGACCGGGGCCAGCGGACGTTCGGGGACTATCTGCACGTGCTCTCCGCCCACCAACCGGCGCGGAACGACGACGCCTTCGGTTCCCCCCGCACCCTGCTGGCGCTCGCGGACCGGGTCGACGGCCTGCGGGCCCCCGGCTTCGACCGCGCGGTCGAGCGGGAGCACTGGATGCCCTGGGTGAAGAAGGTGTCCAAGGCCTTCTACACCAGCGGGGTCTCCAGCACCCCCACGGTGCAGCTCGACGGCGCCCCTCTCACGGTGCTGACGGGGCGTGGAGAAACCGTCGGACCTGCCCGTTTCGCGCAGGAGGTCCGCAACAGCCTCTGATTTTCCCGTGACCGAGGTCACGCCCCCCTCGAATGCACGGAATGGCTTCGCCCGGCGTCTCACCCGGTGCCGCGACACGGACCCGACACGAGCGCGAGGAGCCAGGCGTTGTCCCCTGTCATTGACCAAGCCGTCCAGGCCGGTCTGATCACCGCCGAAGCGCAGGTGCTCGATATCCCGGCGGTGCTGCGCTACCGGCGCGACGACCCCCTGGCCGTCCGGATCTGCTTCCCGCCGCGGGCCTCGCTGGCCGGTTCGGACGTGGCGTGGGTCTTCGCCCGCGACCTGCTGGCCGCCGGCCTGAAGGAGCCGGCCGGCGACGGGGACGTCCATGTGCGGCCGTTCGGCGCCGACACCACGGTCCTGGAGTTCCACGCGACCGTCGGCACGGCCATGGTCCGGATGGACTCCGCCGACCTGCGCCGCTTCCTCCAGCGCTCCTATCTCGTGGTGCCCGCGGGCCAGGAGTCGGCGCAGTTCGACCTCGACAGCGAGCTGGCCGCCCTGCTCCGCGAGGCATGACAGGCCCCGGGGCGCAGCCGGTGGCTCCGGGCGGCGCCCCGGCAACGGGGGCACGGCAGGGCTCTTGACGCGCTCACCTCGGCGCCCGCACCGGAGCGGCCGGGGCTGCGGCAGCCCCGCCGAACCGCAGGCGGACGAAGCGCGGCCGGTAGAGAGAGACATTGCGGTTGACGTGGGCGAGGGCGGCGGAGTCCGGTCCGAGCCAGTTGACGTCGTAGCTCAGCAGCAGCCTGCCGCCGGCCCCCACCCCAGGGTGCGCCTGCGGGTTGTAGGCCGCGGTCCTGGGGTCGGGCGCCGAGTCGGGCGGCAGCGGCGCGGGGAAGCCCCGGTCCGGGCCGTGCCACGGCCCCTGCGGTGAGCACGCCCAGTACGTGGCGACGGTGGACAGCCCGGCCGCCCGCGGACCGCCCGCATCCATGGTGAGGAGCACCCAGGTCCGGCCCCGGCGCACGACGCTGAAGGCGCTGCCCACTCCATAGCGCGCGCCGTCCCCGAGCACCGGGTGCGCCCGCGCCGGCCCCCGCCGCCAGCCCGATCCGTCCCAGTAGCGCCACGCGGACCGGTCGGCGAGGGAGCCCGTCGGCACCCGCGCGAGATAGGCGTACGAGGACGGCCGGGCCGGGGTGGCGCCGGTTCCCTCGTCACCGCCGTAGACATAGGTCGTGCCGCCGCGGCGGACGGCCGTGGTGCCGTAGAGGACCCGGCGGCCGGGATCCGGCGCGCCGGGCCCGGAGATGCGCTCGATGCCCTCCAGCCGCAGGCCGGGGAGGGAGAGGGTGGCGACCTCGGTGGCCTCCGGCACCCCGTACAGCCAGGGCGGCGGCCCCTCGGTCCGGGTCCACAGCAGGACCCGGACGACCTGCTCCGCCGCGCCGGGCGTCCGCGGCTCGACGAGCGCCTGGACCGGCCAGCGCCAGTGCCGCGGCCGGGCCGACACATCGGGGAACAGCGGCGCGGGGGCGGCGGCCGTACCGCCGGTGAGGGTGCGTTCCGGCCGGCCGGACGGCGCCGCCACCACGGCGGAGTTCCGCACCCAGGCGGGCCCGCCGGGCGGCACCTCGCGCCAGGCGTGGGGCTGGCCCGCCGGGTTGGGCGGGCCGTGGACCCGGCCGAGGAAGGAGTCCGAGAACAGCCACAGGATCCGGCCGTCCGGGAGGCGCACCGAGTGGGTGCCGTCGCCCCCGGTCCAGTCGTCGAGGCGGCCGGGATCGTCGCCGTAGCGGGCGAACGCTCCGGTGGCGCGGTCGTCGGCGGACCAGGAGGCGATCCGCAGGCCGGGGCACCGCGAGGGCGCGCCGTCGCCCCCGTCGCCCCCGGCGAGCGCGGCCAGGACCCCGGCGGTGAGCAGCAGAGCGACGAGGATCACGGTGCCGGCCCGGCCGCGGGCCGGACCGGCCCGCGGGGCCGCACGCCCTGACCAAGGGCCCACACCGAACACCTCCATGACGAGACGTCAGTCCGCCGCAGGTTACCGACGGGTCACCCGGTCGGTCGACAGGGCGAGGTCCGGTATCCGAGAAATACCGGGAATGATGCCCGCTGGGCGGATGGGGACGGTGGAGCGGGCGCCGGGTGACGTTCAGGATGGGGCCACCAGCAGTCGCCCGCCGACCCCAGGGAGCCCCTGTGCCCAGCAAGAAGGCGCTGATCCGCCGCCCCAGCCCCCGCCTCGCGGAAGGCCTGGTCACGCATATCGAGCGGTCGCCCGTCGATCCGGACCTCGCGCTGCGGCAGTGGGACGGCTATGTGCAGGCGCTGATGGCGCACGGCTGGGAGCCGTTCGAGGTGGAGCCCGCCCACGACTGCCCGGACAGCGTCTTCATCGAGGACACGGTGGTGATCCACCGGAACGTCGCTCTGATCTCCCGCCCGGGCGCCGACTCCCGGAAGCCGGAGACGGCGGCCGTGGAGGAGGCGGTGGCCCGGCTCGGCTGCTCGATCAACTGGGTGTGGGCGCCGGGGACACTGGACGGCGGCGACGTCCTCAAGGTCGGCGAGACCATCTACGTGGGCCGGGGCGGCCGGACCAACGCGGCGGGGGTGCAGCAGCTGCGGGCCGCCTTCGAGCCGCTCGGGGCACGCGTGGTCGCGGTGCCGGTGAGCAAGGTGCTCCATCTGAAGTCCGCGGTGACCGCACTGCCGGACGGCACGGTCATCGGCTATCCCCCGCTGGTCGACGACCCCGCGGCGTTCCCGCACTTCCTCCCGGTTCCCGAGGAGTCCGGGGCCCATGTGGTGCTGCTCGGCGGCGGAAAGCTGCTGATGGCCGCGAGCGCACCGAAGAGCGCGGAACTGTTCACGAGCCTCGGCTACGAACCGGTGCCGGTCGACATCTCGGAGTTCGAAAAGCTGGAGGGCTGCGTGACCTGCCTCTCCGTGCGGCTGCGGGATTTGTACGCATAGCGGGACGAAGCCGGGCGCCGCTCCATCGGCATTGGCCATCGCCTTACCAGGGCCTTAACCTACGGGTTCGTAACCTACGGCTACGTAGGTGTAGTACCTGTCCCCGTATGCCAGGAGCCGCTTTGTCCATCACCCCTGCCCACCTCAACGGCTCCAGGGAATGGAGTGACGCCCGGCTGCTCTACGCGCTGGAGGAGGTCGTCGAGACCGAGCTCAACCGGCATCTGAAGGTCGCCAAGGACTGGATGCCCCACGAGTACGTGCCCTGGAGCGACGGCCGGAACTTCGGCGGCGTCATGGAGGGCGAGCCGTGGTCGCCGGAGCAGTCCAAGGTCAGCGACATCGGCCGGACCGCCCTGGTGGTGAACCTGCTCACCGAGGACAACCTCCCCAGCTACCACCACGAGATAGCCACGCTCTTCGGCCGTGACGGCGCGTGGGGCACCTGGGTCCACCGCTGGACCGCCGAGGAGGGCCGGCACGGCATCGTCATGCGGGACTACCTGCTGACCTCCCGCGCCGTGGACCCGGACGAGCTGGAGCGCTTCCGGATGTCGCACATGTCGGAGGGCTTCGAGTCCGACAACCGGCACAGCATGCTGCACTCGGTCGCCTACGTCGCCTTCCAGGAGCTCGCGACCCGCATCTCGCACCGCAACACGGGCCACCACTCGGGCGATCCGGTGTGCGACCGGATGCTGGCGCGGATCGCCAACGACGAGAACCTGCACATGGTCTTCTACCGCAACCTGCTGGGGAAGGCGTTCGAGCTCGCCCCCGACCTGACGATGTGTGCCGTCCGGGACGTCGTCGTCAACTTCCGGATGCCCGGCCACGGCATGCCCGGCTTCGAGCGCGCGGCGGCCCGGATGGCGATCGGCGGGATCTACAACCTGCGGATCCACCACGACGACGTCCTGCAGCCGGTGCTCCGCTTCCTGAAGGTGCTGGAGATCTCCGGCCTCGGGCCCGAGGGCCTGAAGGCGCAGGAGGAGCTCGGCCTGTTCATGGGCGGCCTCGACGACCAGGCGACCAAGTTCGACGAGCGCCGGCAGGCCCTGCTGGCCCGGCGGGCCGCCCGCGCCTCCTGACGCCCGGCAGGCCCCGCACCACGACACGGATCGGCCCCGCTCCCGTCCGGGAGCGGGGCCGATCCGTATCTCCGGCGATCCGTATGCGTGGGCGCCTGTCCGGCGCCCGTCCGCGGCGGACGGTCCCCGCACGGCGCGAGGGCCCGCATCCGGCCGGGACGCGTCACCCACCCGTCGCGCGGCGGGGTGGCCACACACAGCAGCAGGCCCGGTGCAAAAGCACCGGGCCTGCTGTCGTAGTAGCGGGGACAGGATTTGAACCTGCGACCTCTGGGTTATGAGCCCAGCGAGCTACCGAGCTGCTCCACCCCGCGTCGGTGAACCCGACTCTACGCGCTCATGGCCGTGGCACCAAATCGTTTCGGCGTCAGCCGGCGCGGAGCCGGCGCCGCTCGTTCTCGGAGAGGCCGCCCCAGACGCCGAAGCGCTCGTCGTTCGCGAGCGCGTACTCCAGACACGGGACCCGCTCCTCGCAGGCCAGGCAGACCCGCTTGGCCTCCCTCGTGGAGCCGCCCGCCTCGGGAAAGAAGAACTCGGGCCCGGTCTGGGCACAGAGGGCCCGCTCCCGCCACTCGGGCTCCGTGCGGCCGTCCGGGCCGCTGATCTCGATCAACATGGCATCCACTCTGGCGAGCCCCGATCAACGGACACTCAACATCCGATCAACAGCTTCGCGCATATGTGACATCCACCACATACAATCTCCCGCGTACGCGTCGCCACGGCAGCCGGCCGAGCCCCGTCGGCCGGGGAACCGGGGCAGAGCCGGAGGAATCCTCTATGCCGGAGCTCTTCATCGATGGCCGGTGGACGGCCGCCGTCGACGGGCAGGTACGCGAAATCCGCTGCCCGGCCGACGGCACACCGGTCGCCACCGTGGACGAGGCGGGTCCCAAGGACGCCGCCGCCGCGGTGGCCGCGGCGCGGGACGCCTTCGACCGCGGCCCCTGGCCCCGTACCCCGGCCGCCGAGCGCGGCCGGCTGCTGCTCCGCGTGGCGGACTTCCTGGAGCGGGACAAGGCCGACTTCGCGCGGGCCGAGTCCCTCGACACCGGGAAGCGGCTGGTGGAGAGCGAAATCGACATGGACGACATCGCGAACTGCTTCCGGTACTTCGGCAACCTGGTCTGCGCGGGCGGCACCGAGCGGGTCATCGACACCGGCGACCCGGCGGTGGACAGCCGGGTGGTGCACGAGCCGGTGGGCGTCTGTTCGCTGATCACCCCGTGGAACTACCCGCTGCTGCAGACCGCCTGGAAGGTGGCGCCCGCCCTCGGCGCGGGCAACACCTTCGTCCTCAAGCCGAGCGAACTCACCCCGCACACCGCGATCCTGCTGATGCGGCTGCTGGAGGAGGCCGGGCTGCCGCCGGGCGCCGGCAATCTGCTGCTGGGGTCCGGGGCCACCGTCGGCGCACCGATCACCACCGACGAACGGGTGGACCTGGTGTCGTTCACCGGCGGGCTCGTCACCGGGCGCCGGATCATGGCGGCCGCCGCCCCCACCGTGAAGAAGATCGCGCTGGAGCTGGGCGGCAAGAACCCCAACATCGTCTTCGCCGACGCGGACTTCGACACCGCGGTCGACTACGCCCTGATGGCGGTCTTCCTGCACTCCGGGCAGGTCTGCTCGGCCGGGGCGCGGCTGCTCGTCCAGCAGGAGCTGCACGACGCGTTCGTGGACGAGGTCGTCGCGCGGGCCCGGGAGATCCCGCTCGGCGGCCCGTTCGACGAGAACGCCCGGACCGGCCCGCTCATCTCCGAGGAACACCGCGCGAAGATCGAGTCCTATGTCGCGGCGGGCCTGGCCGAGGGCGCGGTGCTCCGCTGCGGCGGACGGCGCCCGGACGACACCGCTCTGCAGAATGGTTTCTACTATCTGCCGACCGTGCTCGACGACTGCACACCGGGCATGTCGGTGGTGCGGGACGAGTCGTTCGGCCCGGTGATGACCGTGGAGCGGTTCCGCGACGAGGACGAGGCGGTGGCTCTGGCCAACGACACCGTCTACGGCCTGGCGGGCGGCCTGTGGACGCAGGACAGCGAGCTGGCCCAGCGGGTCTCCTCCCGGCTGCGCGCCGGGACGGTCTGGATCAACGACTTCCACCCGTACGTACCGCAGGCGGAATGGGGCGGCATGAAGCAGTCCGGCGTCGGCCGCGAACTCGGACCGGCCGGGCTGGCCGAGTACCAGGAGCCCAAACACATCTGGCGGAACACCGCACCGCGGCCCCAGAGGTGGTTCGCGTGACCGCCGCGGAGCCCGCCGGCTCCGGCGACCGCCCCGCTGGCCACGACCACGACCACGACGACTCCTCGCTCGCCGAACTCGGATACAAGCCGGAACTCAAGCGCACCCTCGGCAACTTCCACACCTTCGCCGCCGGGGTCAGCTACATCTCGATCCTGACCGGCACGTTCCAGCTGTTCTACTTCGGTGTGAGCCACGGCGGGCCCGCCTACTGGTGGTCCTGGCCCATGGTCTTCGTCGGCCAGCTCATGGTGGCGCTCTGCTTCTGCGAGCTGGCCGCCCGGTATCCGGTCGCCGGATCGGTCTACAACTGGTCCAAGACGATGGGCGGGCCGCACGTCGGCTGGCTCGGCGGCTGGATGATGATGACGGCCACCATGGTGTCCCTGGCCGCGGTGGCGCTGGCGTACCAGATCACGCTGCCGCAGATCGACGACTTCTTCCAGTTCGTGGGCGACGGCACCGGGGAGAACGACGCCGCCGCCAACGCCGTGCTCCTCGGCTCCGTCCTCATCCTCTTCACCACCCTGGTCAACGCCTTCGGGGTGAAGCTGATGGCCCGGATCAACTCGGCCGGTGTCTTCATCGAGCTGGTCGCCGCCATCGTGCTCATCCTCCTGCTGGCCGCGCACATCACTCGCGGCCCGGCCGAGACGCTCACCGACACCTACGGGCTGGGCGAGGGTCAGACCCTGGGCTACTTCGGCGCGTTCCTGACCGCGTCGCTGGCGTCGGCGTATGTGATGTACGGCTTCGACACGGCCTCCTCGCTCGGCGAGGAGTCCCTCGACCCGGGCCGGAATGCCCCCCGGGCCATCCTGCGGGCGCTGATCGCCTCGTTCCTCATCGGCGGTCTCATCCTGCTCTTCGCCCTGATGTCGGTGCCGAACCTGCAGGCCAAGCAGTTGTCCGTGGACGGTCTGCAGTACGTGGTCCTCGCCACGCTCGGCTCCACGATCGGGGAGATCGTGCTGTGGTGCGTGGTCATCGCGATCACGGTCTGCGAGCTGGCCGTCCAGGCCGCCGGGATCCGGCTGATGTTCGCCATGGCGCGGGACAACAACCTGCCCGCCGGCTCGAAGCTCGCCCGGGTCAGCCCGCGCTTCCAGACCCCGGTCGTCCCGGCCGTGGTGATCGGGATCGTCGGAGTCCTCATCCTGGTGCTGAACATCAATCAGCCGCAGATCTTCTCGGTGATCACCAGCATCGCGGTCATCATGATCTACCTGGCCTACCTGCTGGTCACCGCGCCGCTCCTGGTCCAGCGGCTGCGCGGCAAGTGGACCCCGGCGAAGGGACGCTTCTCGCTCGGCCGCTGGGGGCTGCCGGTCAACTTCCTGGCGGTGCTGTGGGGCGGCGCGATGGCCCTCAACCTCGCCTGGCCCCGCGCCGAGGTCTACAACGCCACCGGTCCGCAGCACTGGTACCTGCGGTGGGGAGCCTTCGTCTTCATCGGCATCGTGGCCGGCGGCGGCTTCCTCTACTACTGGTTCATCCAGCGGCACCGCACCGGCGTCCTGGCCGAGCACCGGGCGACGGGGCCGGGCGAACCGCAGAACCCCGCCACCTGACGGGCCCCCGGCCGCCCCACTCCGACCCGACGCGCCCCCGTCCCGTACCTCGTTGCGGCCCGCCTCGCCGTGCACCTCGACGGCATGCCGGGCGACCCGACGCCGAGCCACACACCCCAAGGCAACCCGACGCAAGGCCACCCGAACCGAACGCACTGAGAACCGAGCACCGAGCTGGAGAGCGCCATGCCCGAAGAAGCCCCCGTGGACACGTTCGACTACGTCGTCGTCGGCGGCGGGACCGCCGGATCCGTCGTGGCGGCCCGCCTGACGGAGGATCCGGAGGTCAGCGTGTGCCTGCTGGAGGCCGGCCCGTCGGATGTCGGCGACGACAACATCCTCCAGCTGACGAAGTGGATGGCGCTGCTGGAGTCGGGCTACGACTGGGACTACCCGATCGAGCCGCAGGTCAACGGCAACAGCTTCATGCGGCACGCCCGCGCCCGCGTCCTGGGCGGCTGCTCCTCGCACAACTCGGCCATCGCCTTCTGGGCCCCGGCCGAGGACCTCGACGAGTGGGCCGCCATGGGCTGCACCGGCTGGAGCGCCGCCGAGTGCTTCCCGCTCTACCAGCGGCTGGAGAACAACGACGAGCCCGGCGACCACCACGGCCGCTCCGGCCCGGTGCGCATCCGCAACGTTCCGCCCAACGACCCCTGCGGGCGCGCCCTCCTGGAGGCCTGCGCCGCGGCGGGCATCCCCACCACCCCGTTCAACACCGGCACCACGGTGATCCGGGGAGCGCACTGGTTCCAGATCAACGCCCGCGAGGACGGCACCCGCTCCTCCGCCTCCGTCTCCTACCTGCACCCGATCCTCGGCAAGCGGCCGAACCTGGAGGTCCGTACGGAGGTGCGGGCCAAGCGGGTGGTCTTCGACGGCAACGGGCGCGCCACGGGCGTGGAGTACCTGGATCCGGACCTGATCCATTCCCGTACCGTCGGCGCCCGCCGCGAGGTGGTCGTCTCGTGCGGCGCGATCGACTCCCCGAAGCTGCTGATGCTCTCCGGCATCGGACCGGCCGAGCACCTCCGCGAGACGGGTGTGGACGTCCGGGTCGACGCACCCGGCGTGGGCTCGCACCTGATCGACCACCCGGAGGGGCTGATCATGTGGGAGGCGAAGCAGCCGATGGTCACCTCCTCCACCCAGTGGTGGGAGATCGGGATCTTCACCGACACGCAGCCGGGTCTGGACCGGCCGGACCTGATGTTCCACTACGGCTCGGTGCCGTTCGACATGAACACCTACCGGCACGGCTACCCGACGACGGAGAACGCGTTCTGCCTGACTCCCAACGTCACCCGCGCCCGGTCCTCCGGCACGGTGCGGCTGCGCACCCGCGACTTCCGCGACAAGCCCCGGGTGGACCCGCAGTACTTCACCGATGAGCACGACGTCCGGGTGATGACCCACGGACTGCGGCTCGCGCGCGAGATCGCCGCGCAGCCGCCGCTGGCGGACTGGACGGGAGCGGAGCTGGCCCCGGGCCCGGACGCCCAGTCGGACGCGGAACTGTTCGACTACATCCGCAAGACCCACAACACCGTCTACCACCCGGCGGGCACGGTGAGGATGGGCACCCAGGACGACCCCACGGCACCGGTCGACCCCCAGCTCAAGGTCAAGGGCGTGACCGGACTCCGGGTCGCCGACGCGTCCATCATGCCGTTCCTGCCCGCCGTCAACCCGTGCATCACGACGATGATGATCGGCGAGAAGTGCGCGGACATGATCAAGCGCGGATGAGCTGACGGCGCCCGGCCCGGCCCCCTTTCCGACCCCGGGGGCCGGGCCGGGCGCATGCCGGGCCCCGGGCAACCGGAATGCGGGCAGCCGGGCACCGGCCGGTGCCCGGCTGCCGGTTCGTGACCGGCCGAACGTGCCCTAGTGGTGGGCCTCGTGGCCCGGGACCGTGCCGTCGGGTTCCGCGACCAGGAACAGTCCGGCCATGCCCCGGTCGGAGTGGGTCTGCACGTGGCAGTGGTACATCCAGGCCCCCGCGCCCACGTCCTCGCCGGCGATCACCTGGAAGCCGAAGGACTCCGCCGGACCGGTGATCCTGGTGTCGATGATGCGGCTCGGGTCGTCCGGCCCCTGGAGCAGGCCCGTTCGGTTGTCGGCCCAGCGGTGACCGTGCAGGTGGAACGTGTGGTACGCGTCGCCGTGCGTGATCATGATGATCTCGACCCGGTCTCCGACCGTCGCCGTGAAGGTCGGGGTGTCGGGTGCCGACGTGTTGTTGATGGTCATGTCGTTGAAGACGATGGTGAACTGCTTGTCGGGCAGGACGTCGCCCCTCCGGCGCACCACCACCGGCCCGTACAGGCCTTTCCGGATGCCGGCCGTTCCGTGATCGGTGCCGACCGCGTGATCGTGGTAGTGCCAGTACCCCGCGCTGCCCGGACGCCAGGTGCCGTCCCGGCGCCTGCCGGGGGCGTGGGTACGCCAGGTGTACGTCCGCGTGGCGCCCGGTTCCACCACGCTCCTGTTGAGCCTGGTGCCGTCGGCGCCGATGCCGTAGTCCAGTCCGTGCACATGGAGGCCGGTGGCGACATCGAGGGTGTTCTCGAATTCGATGTGCAGGGTGTCGCCCTCGGTCAGCTCGATCAGCGGGCCGGGGACGGTTGCCTTGCCCTTGTCGAACCCGTAGCCCAGCCGCCCGTCGGGCAGCTTCTCCGCGTAGAGCCGCAGCCGGCGGACCTCGCCCTCCCTCACGGCCTTTCCCTGCGCCGGGGCCCCCTCGGCCGCGGCGCCCGCTGTGCAGCCGCTCTGGGCGAACGCGGCGGCGGCAGCCCCGCCGGCCAGGATCCGCCGGCTGAAACTGCGTCTCGGGATGGTCCCGGCTGCCTCGGTCATCGTGCTCCCATCGGGCGGGATGGCGAGGGCACCGCACGGTTGCCGTCCGCGGAATTCCCCGGGCGACGGGGTTCGGGTGCCCTCCCCGAACACTCTCATGGGACGCGACCCGATCTTCGGTTCTTCTGCCCGGCCGGCCCCCTGTGTCGAACGCGGCTCGGCCGGACACACCACTCTTCGGGCGAACGGACCTCAGCCGGACGGCGCGGCGCCCGCGCGCCAGCGCTGGTCGGGCTGTCCGGACAGCGGGCTCACATCCAGCAGGCTGCCCGGGCCGTCCTCGTCCGGTACGAGGGCGTGGTCCGGGGCGATGTTGGGCCGGATGAGGCCCGCGCGGTCGGAGATCCAGAGCAGGTTCTCACCGTCCTCCCCCTCGACGAACTCGCAGGTCCAGATGCCGATTCCGTCATCGACGTCGCCGCGGGTGTCGAGGCAGAAGTCCGGGGCGGCGTAGCTGTGCAGCAGGCCGATGGAGTCCAGGCGCCACTGCTGGGTGGGGGTCCCCGAGCACTGGTCGGTGACCACGTCGTTGCCCTGTTCCAGCTCGTGGTCCTCGATGTCGAGGCACAGGCCGGACGCCGCGTTCACCACCTGGGAGAACGAGTTGTCCACGATGCCGTGCGAAGGGGCCGAGGCAGTGTGGGACGAAGACGGTTCTTTGGGCGGGGCCGTGGTGACGGAGACGCTCGGGGACGGCGTCCTCGCCGGTGACGACACCGTCGCGGTGACGGTGGCGGCGGGGGGCGGCTCCGGTGCCCGTCCCATGTCGGCGCCCGCCTCACCCGGCCGGGGGCCGTCGGAAGCGGCCAGCACGAAGGTGAGGAGAACGGCCGTCAGAACCGCGGCCGCCGTCGCCGCCAGCGGTACGGGGCGGGTGATCCACTGCCGGCCCGCCTCGGCCCGGGACTGCCACGGCGCGTCGGCGTGCGATGCCTCCTGGGCGTTTGCGTCGTTCGCCTCGGGTGCCGGGGGCTGCGCCGGGAGCGTGACGGTGGACGGCGAACCGTCCGACGGCGCCGGCACCGGGGAGGCCGGCACCGGTACCCGCTCCGCGGCGAGGTAGGCCGCGCCGCCCCAGCCGAGCAGACCGTCGGCCAGGACCGCCCGGGGAGTCGCGCCCAGCGCGGTGAGCTCCACCAAGGTGAGGTGGCAGCCGGCGCACTCGGCCACATGCTGCTCCAGGTCCTCGCTCCGGCGGGGGTTCTCCGGCCGGGCGGCGGCCTCGATCAGACGCCGGAACCCCTGGCACCGCCGGTCCTCGGTGCACTGCAGATACGTCCGGAGGTAGGCCGCCCGCATCGCCACCAGGGTGCGTGCGGCGAGGTCCGGCACCTCGACGGGCCGGACGCCGAGGAAGGTGGCCGCTTCGGTGTCCGGCTCCTCGTCCACCACCGCGTACCAAAGGACGTCCTGCTGGTGCTGGGGCAGTGTGTAATACGCGCCGAGCATGACGGACTGCTGCTCGAGGGCGGTGTGCCGGGCCGACACCCAGTCGGCCCCGCTCTGCGTGGTGGCGTCGATCCAGTCGGCGAAGTCGCCGTCCAGCCGGTCCCGGAGACCGCCCGCGGCCCGGGTCACCGCGGCCTGCTGAACGAGCGTCAGCAGATAGTGCCGCCACGCCCCACGCGGACCGATGCCCCTGCGCACCTCGGGCCAGGCCAGCGCGAACGCCTGGGCAGCCAGCTGATTGCCGGCGGTCTGGTTTCTGCTGCACAGGCGGGCGTAGGTGAGGACGGCGGGGAGGTGGCGCCGACGGAGTTCCTGCATGGCGGGTTCGGCGGTCGGGGCGCCGGCCCGTACGTATTCGGTCAGTTCGGAGTCCGGCAGGCCGGGGTGGTCGGACCCCTCGCCCACGGAGCTTCGGTCGTTGTTCCGGTCGATCGGGTGGAGCTCGGGCACCGCACGACCCCTCGTTCTTACCATTTCGTTCGGTTTTTCCGCTGCGCCGCCGCAAGTGCACTCTTGGTGTAACTGCCGGGAACAGGAGTGCCCATAGTGATGCAGAACTCACTGCAGGAAAAGGGGTTTCCGCGGGTAAGCCCCGAGGGTGACCACGCAACTACGCCCTGGTCAGCCCGTCGGCGGCAGGCGCGCCGAGCTCGCACGACAGGAGGCCGACCGGGCACTCCGGCCGCCGAGTTGACTCTGCCCACGATCACGCCCGGGGCACACCTCGGTGTGGACGACGCACACCCGCCGGTCCTCCGGACTCCCCGATGGCCACCTGCCCGGAGGGGCTTCCTCCGCTCTCCGGAGCGCACTGCGGAGCCCGCGGGCCGGCGCTGCCCCCCTCGGGCGAGGTCCTCGACCCCTCACACCGTGTCGACGATCGCCGTCAGTTCGGCGGGCGTCATGCTGCCGGGCGTGCGGCGTTCGCGGGCGCAGGCGTTCGCCACCCGCCGCAGGGCCTCGTTCACCGGAGCGGGAACTCCGTACAGCCGGCCGAGCAGCACGATCTCGCCGTTGAGGTAGTCCACCTCGACCGCCCCGGTCCCCCGGACCAGGCTCTGCCAGGACGAACCGCCGCCGCGAGGGCTCCCGCCGATGGGGCGTGTTTCCATCTTCCCGGCGCGGAGTTGCTGCTGTTCGGCGAGCGAGGCACGGTCGATGCCGGCGGCGTCGAGCACCGCGGTTCCTTCCGCCCTCGCCCGTTCGATCAGCGCCCGCGCAGCGGGCTCGTCGGACGGCCCGCAGACGGCGTCGACGGCGTTGGCCAGGTTGCCGAGCAGCTTGGCGTACTTCCAGCGCATCACGTCGGCCACTACGGGTGCGAGGAAGACCGAGCGCTCCAGACCCTCGGCGATCCGCTCCACGACCGGGTCCGCCGTCGGCACATCACGCGCGCCCGGCGCGGCCCCACCGCGCCCGCCCCGCCGCGGCGGGTACGGCCCGAGGGTGAGGGCCCCGGTGTACGGCGCGCAGGGCGCCTCGACGACCCCCGGCTCCAGATGCGTCGAGGGCAGCCAGACGCACATGCCGAGAACGCGCCGGAAGCGCCGCAGCGCCAACCGCTCGCCCTCCACACCGTTCTGGGCACAGACCAGCGGCAGCCGCTCCCCCGCCGTGCCACCGCCGGACACCGGGCGGGAGGACCAGGTGTCCAGCGCCGTGACCCCGTCCTGCGTCTTCACGGCCAGTACGAGAACGTCGTCGGCCCGCAGTTCGAGCGCCTCGGGACGGTCCACGACGGGCACGGGGAGCACCAGGTCGCCGTCGGGTGTCCGGAGCCGCAGCCCATGGTCCCGCAGCGCCTCGTAGTGCTTCCCCCGCGCCACCAGAACGACATCGTGACCGCTCGCGTGCAGCCGCCCGCCGATCGCGCCTCCGACCGCACCGGCTCCGACGATGACGTAACGCATGTGGCCTCCTCGGAAGTAGGGTCGGCGATTCCCTCAGCGGGACATGCGCAGGGAAGCGTCCAAGGTGCTCATGAGCTGGGCGACGCGGCCCTTGCCGTGCGGTGCGGCCGGGTACCGGCTCAGGACATCCCGCAGGGCCCGTGTTGCGCGTTGCCGGGCCTGCTCGATGAGTTCGTCTCCGACGTCGGGGTCGTCGCCCGCGTTCAGCTCGGCCACGCGCGCCGCGTTCGCGGCCGCGCGCAGGATGTGACCCACCTGGGTGGCCTTCGCGATCGGATGGAGGTACGCGGCGGATGCGGCGTCGCCGGCGGCTCGCGCAGCCAGACGGGCGACTTCGGTGTCCGCCTCCTTCGCGGCTCGGTGGGCGTCCAATGACGTGACGCGCTGCAGCTTGGTCCTTCGCGCGCCGTTCACGAATTCCCAGGCGGCGTCGATGGCCGCGCGAGGCCGTGGATCACCGGGGACGGCTCCCTCGAACACCGGAAGGACTTCCTGAGCGCTCTCCGCGGCGTAGCGCGCCACGACTCGCAGCTCTTCCATGGTCAACTCGAAGTCACCGGTTGTCATGAGCCGATCCTGTCATCGCCGATGCGCGCCCGATGGCCGATCGCTCACGGAGGTGCCGGCGGCTCTCCCCCGCGGTCCCGCGCCCAGTGGCGTCGCTGCGCGAACCGTCCCGCGAAGCGCCGCCCCATGAAGACCCGTCGCATCGGCGTCGTCGCGTGAAGCCGCCAAACGAAACGGACCGTGACTGCTCGAGTCACGGTCCGCCGTATTTCGGAGTAAGTGTCCGAGGGGGGACTTGAACCCCCACGCCCGATAAAGGGCACTAGCACCTCAAGCTAGCGCGTCTGCCATTCCGCCACCCGGACAAGGTGTCGTGCCGCGGTTCCCCGCGGCGACAGGAGTAACGATACCAGGGGTCCGGAGGTGCTTTCACCTGCGTATCCCGAGGTCCGGGGGGTCGGCCCGGCTCCGGGGGCGCGGGCTCCGACGGGCCGTCGTGGAGCACCTCGGCCCCATGCACTTACAGTGCACGATGTGACACATGACGTGACCGACGTGGCGGGCCGGCGACGGACGAGACGGCTCTCGCCGTTGCGTGAGTGGCTGCGGGAGGCGTTCTGGTTCGCCCCGGTGGTGGGACTGCTCGGCGCGATCGTGCTGGCGCTCCTCACCACGGCCGCCGACGCCTGGCTGATCGACGTCCTGCGGGACGCGGGCGAGACCGACGAGATCGACGACCTGCTCAAGATCTCCGACGACGCCAAGACGCTGCTGAACACCGTCGGGTCGTCCATGCTGACCTTCATCGGCGTGGTCTTCTCGATCTCGCTGGTCGCGCTGCAGATGGCGAACCAGTTCTCGCCGCGGGTGCTGCGCCTCTACGTCCGGAGCCGGATCACCCGGGTGACGTTCGCGGTCTTCCTCGCCACCTTCGCCTTCACGCTGCTGGTGCAGTTCGAGAACGAGGGCAACAACGATCCCAGGACCGCGACCTCGGTGCCGGTGGTGTCCGGTGTCGTGGGCCTGGTGCTGGTCATGGTCAGCCTGCTGCTGTTCATCGCGTACGTGCACGCCATCCTGCGCCTCATGCGGGTGCACCAGGTGATCGACCGGGTGGCCCGCGAGTCGCTGGCCGCCCTCCGCGACCAGCCGCTTCCATCGGACGGCGGGCCGCCTCCGTCGGATGCGGACTCCGGGCCGCTTCCGTCGGCTTCCGGACCGCATCCGGGCGATTCCCGGCCCGGGCCGCCCGGCTCCCCGGCACAGCCGTCCGGTCCCGGGCCCCGGCCGCCGGCCGGTTCCGGGGAGCAGGGCCGGCCCGGGTACGGCGGCCCCGACAGCGGTGAGGTCCGGGCCGGACTGCCGGAGGCCGGCGGGCGGATCGTGTACTCCGGTCCGGCCGGGGTGCTGCGGAGCCTCAACGCGGGGCGGCTCGTCCGGCTGGCCCGGCGACACGGGGTGGTCCTCCGGCTGGAGCCGCGGATCGGCGACTTCATCGTGCCCGGCACCCCGGTCTGCACCGTGCACGGCGGTCCGGCCCCGACCGGGCGGCGCGTGCGGTCCGCGTTCCAGGTGGGGGTGGAGCGCACGTTCCACCAGGACCCCGGATACGGGCTGCGGCAGCTGTCCGACATCGCGCTGCGGGCCCTGTCGCCCGCCGTCAACGACCCGAGCACGGCGGTGCAGGCGCTCGACCGCATCCACCAGCTGCTGGCGGTGCTGGTGCGACGCCCGTTGGGCGAGGTGCACCACAGGGACCGGGAGGGCACGGTGCGGCTGGTGCAGCCGCTGCCGACCTGGGCCGATCTGGTGGATCTGGGGCTGGTGGAGATCCGGCACGCCGGGGCCGCGGCGCCGCAGGTGTCGCGGCGCCTGGTCGCCGTGCTCGACGATCTGGTGCGGCTCGCGCCCGAGGGGCGCCGGGAGCCGCTGCTGCGGCACCGGACGCTCCTCGGGCGGGCCGTGGCACGTGCCCTTCCGGACCCCGCCGAGCAGGACTTCTCGATGCATCCCGACCGGCAGGGCATCGGCTGACCGACGCCCCGGGTTCCGCCGGACGGACCGTCGCGTCATGCCGGTCTTTCGTCACCCCGGCATCGCTACGTCACTCCGGCTCGACGTCACCCCGGCATCACCACGTCGCCCGGCATCACCACGTCACTCCGGCATCATCACGTCGCCTGGCATCACCACGTCACTCCGGCATCAGGTGGTAGTCCGGGAAGTTCCCCGGCGGGCGCTCCCCCTCCGGGCCCTGGGTCACGGCCCGGACCAGCAGTTCCCCGCCGACGAAGGCACCGCGCCAGGAGGCGCCGAAGCCGCCGAACAGCTCGTCCCGGTCGCCACGGGAGCGCGGCTTGCCCAGGCCGATCTTGAAGGCGCGGATCTCGGTGGCCAGCCGGCCCGCCGCCTCCTCGTCGTCGCAGGAGAGGCTGGCGACCAGGGCGCCGTTGCTGGCGTTCATGGCGGCGAGCAGCTCGGCCTCGGTGTCGACGAGGACGATGGAGTCGACCGGCCCGAAGGGTTCGGCGTGGTGGAGCGGCGAGCCGGTCGGCGGGTTCAGCAGGGTGACGGGCGGGACGTAGGCGGAGGTGTCCTGTCCGGGGAGGAACAGGCCGTCGGCGAGGTCGCCGCGGTGCAGCGGTACGGCGCCGCGGTCGATCGCCTCGGCCACCTGGTCGGTCAGCTCCTTGGCCTTGGCGGCGTTGATCAGCGGGCCGAAGTCCAGCTCGGGCGGCGGGTCGTCGGGGGAGGCGACGGCGAGCGGGTGACCGATGCGTACGGAGCGCACGGCCGGCAGGTAGGTGGCCAGGAACGCGTCGAACAGCGAGCGCTGGACGACGAACCGGGGATACGCGGTGCACCGCTGCTTGCCGTAGTCGAAGGTCTTGCGGATGTGCCGGCCGAGGGCGTCCCAGTCGCTGTACTCCCAGATGCCCCAGGCGTTGAGGCCCTCCTGTTCGAGGATGTGGCGTTTGCCGAGGTCCGCGACGGCGGTGGCGACCCGGGCCCCGGTGTCCCGGCCTCCCACGAACGAGACACAGCCGATCTCCGGGGAGCGGACGAGCGCTTCGGAGAGCTCGCCGCCGCTGCCGCTGACCAGGGTGACCGGGATGCCCTCGCGGTGGATCAGGGCGCAGGCGAGGGTGAGGCAGGCCAGCCCGCCGTCGGTCGGGGTCTTCGCGATGACCGCGTTCCCGGCGAGGGCCTGGACGAGCATGGCGTGGACGAGCACGCTCATCGGGTAGTTCCAGCTGGCGATGTTGCTGACCGGGCCGTCGAGCGGGGTGCGGCCGGCCAGCATGGGCTCGATGCCGTCGGCGTACCAGCGGACGCCGTCGACGGCGCGGTCCACGTCGGCCCGGGCCAGCCGCCAGGGCTTGCCGATCTCCCAGACGAGGAGCAGGGCGAGCAGGTCGCGGTGGTCGGCGAGGGCGTCGAGGGCCGCGCTGATCCGGGCCCGGCGCTCGGGCAGCGGAGCATCCCGCCAGGCACGGTGCTGGTCGAGCGCGGCACGTACGGCCGCCCGGGCGGTGCCGGAGTCGAGCCGGGGCGGTCCGGCGATGGGGGTTCCGTCGACGGGGGTGGTGGCGGGGAGCGGGTGCCCGTCGGCCTGCCAGGCGCCGTTCCAGAGGTTGAGTACGCGGTCCTCGCGAAACGCCTCGGGGGCGGCCGCGAGGCAGCGCCGCCAGGCGTCCGACCAGGCGGTTCCGGGCTTGAGGGTGAGCTTCGGAGCTGTCGGTGCCATCGAATTCTCCGCTCTCGTTGCACAGACGGGAGGGGTGGCGCTCACGGGTCCTACTGGACGGTAATCACGGCCGATGGATAGCGATACATGCCCTGGTTCAACTATGAGCGAGGTCACTCCGGGTGGCGAACCGGCCACCCACCGCCCTGCCCGGCCGCCCGGCATCCCGGCCTCCCCGTGGACACCTCTGGACACGCCCGGATGCCGCCGTGCGTCCGCCTGCGGGTCCGCTGACCTGTGTGTCCCTGTCCGTGGGCGGCCACTGGGGCGCGGGTGGGGTCCCCGGGTCCCGGCCTGTCCGGCCCGGCGTCCCGCGGGACCGGGCTCGGACGCCGTTCAGTGCCGTTCGACTCCGTTCGACGCCGGAACGCCGACGTGTCCGGCCCGGCCCACAGGCGGGAACCGGCTGGATCCGACCACTCAACGGGGCCTGATATCAACGGAGTTAGTCTGGGGGCGCTTTTCAGTACCGCCCGGCGGAACAGGGCTTCAGGACGCGCCTTCCCTGGCCCTCACCCCACCGCCGGAGACGCCCCGTCCGCACCGGAGACGACCGCCTGTCACCGGACCGGATACGACCACTGGTGGCCCGGGACGACCATCGGTACACGCCGATGGACCGGCCCCGCAGCACAGGGAGACGCCCATGGACCAGCCGACCGCCGCCCAGCACACGATCCGCCGTGCCCGCCCGGAGGAGCGGGATGCCATAGCCCGGTTGCTGGGGGAGGCGTTCATGGACGACCCGGTCAGCGGCTGGGTGTTCCCGGACGAGGCGCACCGGCGCGTCGCACACCCCCGGTTCTTCGGGGTCATGCTGGACGCGGCGCTGCGCGACGGATGGGTCGACGTCAGCGAGGACGTGTCGGCTGCCGCCCTGTGGCTGCCGGTCCCCGGCGAGGGGGCCGACGGAGCGGGGAGCGCCGCGGACACCCCGGATGCCGGTGCCCACGACGGCGGCGACGGGGACGGGGCCGTGGGCGGGGCCGGCGGGGACGACGGAGACGAGCCGGCGGACGAGATGGCCGAGCTCCTGGCCGCGGCCGACCCCGGCAACGAACGGGCGGTCACCGTCGCGCGGTTGACCGGTGAGGCGCACCCCACCGGTACCGCCCACTACTACCTTCCGGCCATCGTCGCGGCTCCGGGCCGGCAGAGTGCGGGGCTCGGCGGCGCCCTGCTGGCCTCCGCACTGGACCGTTGCGACCGGGAGCGGATGCCCGCCTACCTGGAGGCGAGCAACACCCGGAGCAAGGCGCTGTACGAGCGCCTGGGCTTCGTCTTCCGCGGCCGGACCGTGGACCTGCCGGGCGGGCCCTCGCTGTGGCCCATGTGGCGCGAACCCCGCGCCTGAACCCCGCCCCCGCGCCGGGCGGACGCGGACGCGCCTGCGGGGCCCCGCCCGGGTCCGGACGGGGCCCCGCCCCCGGGTCCGGACGGGTCCCGCCGCCAGGACCCGTACCGCCTCGGGCCCTCCGCCGCCGTCGGCCCCGTCGCCCGGCCGTCATGCGGCACCCTTCTCCCGGACCGGCGCCCCTCTCCCGCACCGGCGGACCGGCGGACCGCGAGTGCCTGCCGCCGTACCGGGCAGCAGCCCCGGACGCGGGTGCAGGACAATGTGCGCGCGGGTCACTTCGCCGTCCCCCGGCGCGGTGCCCCACGGCAACCACACCGCCGGGGCCGCACTCGGCCTCCGGGACCGACGACACCGGGACTGATGACATGGGACGGGTCACCGACAGGCGGCGTGTGCTGCGGATCCGCGACGGCGCGGTCAGCACGCGCCCGGACACCCTCGTCACCGAGGAGCCCCTGGAGATCCGCCTCAACGGCAGGCCGCTCGCCATCGTCATGCGCACGCCCGGGGACGACTTCGCACTGGCCGCCGGCTTTCTGGTGAGCGAGGGGGTGCTCGGCGCGGCGGAGGAGCTGCGGACGATCGTCTACTGCGCCGGAGCGACCGAGGACGGCTCGAACACCTACAACGTGGTGGATGTGCAGCTCGCCCCCGGGGTGCCCGTCCCGGACATCACGCTGGAACGGAACGTGTACACCACCTCGTCCTGCGGCCTGTGCGGAAAGGCCAGCCTGGACGCCGTGCGCTCCACGGCGCGCTGGCCCGTCGCCGACGACCCGCGCCTGAAGGTGACGCCCGCGCTGCTCTCCGCCCTCCCCGACCGACTGCGCGCCGCACAACGGGTGTTCGACCGTACGGGCGGGCTGCACGCGGCCGGGCTGTTCTCTCCGGCGGGCGAACTGCTCGATCTGCGGGAGGACGTGGGGCGCCACAACGCCGTCGACAAGCTGATAGGGCGCGCGCTGCAGTCCGGCGAACTGCCCCTGTCACAGACGATTCTGCTGGTCTCCGGCCGGGCGTCGTTCGAACTGGCGCAGAAGGCGGTCATGGCGGGCATCCCGATGCTCGCCTCGGTGTCGGCACCGTCCTCGCTGGCGGTGGACCTGGCCGCCGAGACCGGACTCACCCTGGTCGGCTTCCTGCGGGGCAGCTCGATGAACGTGTACGCCGGGGAGGACCGGATCACCTACGCTGCGCCGTCCGGCGACAACGGGGAGGCGGACCGTGCCGGGGCCGTGGCCGGGGACGGCCACCGAAGCTGAGCCGAGCAGGCGGCGCACCGCCCGTCCGAGAGGCCGGCGGTGGCCACGCCCCGGCACGAGTGCTTGAAGCCCATCTACTATCGGCTGCCATGGACTGGCTGGAGCGCATCGCGAAGCTGAGGCAGTGGACCAGGAGCGGTACCCGCGCTCCGCACAAGCCGCTGCTGCTCCTCTACGCCCTTGGCCGGTTCCAGGACGATGCCGACGGCGGCCTGCGATACACCGCGGTGGAACAGGACCTGCAGCGCCTGCTCATCGAGTACGGCCCACCCAACAAGACGACACCCGCCTACCCTTTCCACCACCTGGCCAGCGACGGCGTATGGGAAGTCCGCACCGATCGCGGACCGGGCAGCCCTGGCAGCGGGGTACGGGACCTCCGTGAGACGGGCGCCACCGGGCAGCTCGCGCCGGACTTGAGAGCGGCGCTGCGACGTGAACCGGACCTGCTCGGCAGCATCACGCGATTGCTGCTCGACCTGCACTTCCCACCTTCCCTGCACGGAGAACTGTGCGAAGCCGTCGGCCTGGAGCTGGAGCCTGCGGAGGCCGAGCAGCTCTCGGCGGTACGCAGGAAGCGGGACCCACGGATGCGGGAGCTGGTACTGACCGCCTATGAATACCGGTGCGCCTTCTGCGGATACGACGGCAGGATCGGCGCGGTACCGGTCGGGCTGGAGGCCGCCCACGTGCGCTGGTGGGCGTTCGGCGGCCCCGACGAGATCGAGAACGGGCTGTGCCTGTGCGCGCTGCACCACAAGCTCTTCGACAAGGGCGTCATCGGTGTGGGAGACGACCAACGCATTCTGGTCTCACAACGCTTCGTCGGTCACAGCCCCGCCGCCCGCGAGCACGTCATAGCCCTGGCGGGCCGCCCACTCATCGGCCCGCAGCCCGGCTCCCGCCCTGTTGCTGCAGCTCACCGCGACTGGCATGCCCGGCAGGTCTTCCACGGCGAACCGCGCCCGTGGGCGGCTGCCTGACCCCGACAGCCACCCACGAAGCATTCTCACCTCAGCTGCATGAGGCGGAGCCGTCGCTTGCACCCGGCCGGCTCCTGGCAGTGTGCCTTGCGCGGGACACCGTGTCTGAGCAGCCGCCGCCCCGCCCCGGGCCCCGCACCTCAGCCCAACGTCACCGGCAGCGTCCGGATGCCGTTGGAGACGATGGACGGCAGGGGCTGGAGGTCCTCCGGGGCGGCGGCGAGTTGCAGGGCGGGGAAGCGGTGGAAGAGGCGTTCCAGTGCGGTCTCCGCTTCCATCCGCGCCAGCGAGGCGCCGAGGCAGAAGTGGGCGCCGTGCCCGAAGGAGAGGTGCCGGGTGGGGCCGCGGGTGATGTCGAACCGCTCGGCGTTCCGGCCGTGCGCCCGGGGGTCGCGCCCGGCGGCGGCGTACGAGGCCAGGACCGCCTCGCCCTTGGCGATGACCGTGCCGTCGATCTCTATGTCCTCGGCGGCGTAGCGCATGGGGAACTGGCCGACGGGGCTGTCCCAGCGCAGCGCCTCCTCCACGACCGCGCCCCAGGTCTGCTCGCCGGCCCGGACCAGGGCGAGCTGGCCGGGGTGGGTGAGCAGGGCCCGTACGGCGTTGCAGATGAGGTTGAGCGTGGTGGCGTGTCCGGCCAGGAACATCAGCAGCAGGGTGCCGACGAGTTCCTCCTCGCTGAGCCGGTCGCCGTCCTCCCGGGCGGCGATGAGGGCCGAGGTGAGATCGTCGCCGGGGTGCTGCCGCTTCCGGGCGATGATCTCCCCGAGTGCGGCGTGCAGGGCGCGGACGTTGGCGATCGCCTCGGCGGGCGGCGTGGTGCTGCTGACCAGGATCTCGCAGAGCCCGTGCAGCGTGTTCCGGCGGTCCTCCGGGATGCCGAGGAGTTCGGAGATGACACCGATCGGCAGCGGATAGGCGAAGTGGGCGCGCAGGTCGACGGGGCCGGGCGCGGCGTCGGCGAGGGAGTCGAGCAGGGCGTCGGTCAGCTCCTCGATGCGCGGGCGCAGCGCGGCGGTGCGGCGCGGGGTGAACGCCTTCGAGACCAGGCCGCGCAGCCGGCGGTGCTCGTCACCGTCGGCCGTGGTCATGCCCTTGTTCATGATGAAGGTCATCAGGGGCCAGCCCGGCGGGACCCGGCCTTCGGCGAGCGCGCTCCAGTGTTCGGGGGACTTGACGAAGCGGGGGTCGGCGAGGGCCTGCTGCAGGGCGTCGTGGCGCGGCAGGGCCCAGGCCTGCACCTGCCCCGGGAGTTCCACGAGGGCCGCGGCGCCGGTGTCCCGGAGCCGGGCGTTGTCGGCGTGCTGGTCGAAACCGAGCGGGCAGGCGGCTCCGGTGTTGCGGGGCGCGGTGTCCATGGGGTCCCTTCGGTGGGTGAGGACGGCTGAGACAGCGGGCTGCGGCGGGAGTCCGGGCCCGGCCGGGCGCATCAGCGGTACGGAGCGGCGCGTCACCTCGTAGCGGAGGGGGGTCACGGAGGCCGACACGCGACGTAACCGCCCGGGACGGACGGTCCCGCTACGGCGGCCGCGCCGCGGGCCACGCGCCCGCAGCCCGCACATCCCGACGGCCGTTCCTCGGCATGACGAGACGTCAAAATATCGATGACACTGTGCAGTTGGTAAGGACTGTGCAGTTCATGCGGATCGACCACGCCGGGCGTCATCGAACGCTACCGCTTCGAGCGTCGTCAGTAACCCCCGTCATCGACCCCGGGACCAGTCGCCCCAGCAGGTCGGCGAGCTGCTGACCCGCACCGAGGCCATCGGGGTTTCCCCCCTGCCGTCCGTGCGCCGGGTGCGCGGCGGCGCGCCGCTGCCCGGGGTGCTCGGCGGGGATGCGGCGGGGACCGTCGCCGCGCTCTGCGCCGGCGTGACGGGCTCTCCGCCGGGGACCGGGTCACCGGGCTCGCCTTCACCGGCGCCTTCGCCGAACTGTCCACCCTCCCGGCCGCACCCCCCTGCCCGACGGGGCCTCGGCTACTCCGGACGAGCTGATGGGCGCACGGTGCTTGTGAGGAGGAACGCCCGGCACGTACCGTCGACGCCCGGACATGGGACGTGGGATGTCCGGATTATCGGCTGAAGGGACGCGCCATGCCGTCAGTTCTCCGTCCACGCCCCGGACCCCGTCCACGCCCGCTCCGGTGGCACCGGCTGTGGGTCTTACTCGCCGCCGCGCTGCTCGTCCCACCAGCGGTCTCCGTGCGGGCCGCGGCCGCGGAGGACTCCCCGGCCGCGGCCCGCAGCGGCTTCGAGCAGCAGGTGCTGTTCAAGGCCTCGCAGGACCCCGGGTACGCGTGTTTCCGGATCCCGGCGGTCGTGCGGACCGTCCGGGGCACCCTGCTCGCCTTCGCCGAGGGCCGGGTGCTGAACTGCGGCGACGCCGCCGACATAGACCTCGTCCTCAAGCGCTCCACGGACGGCGGGCGCACCTGGGGCCCGCTCCAGGTCGTCGACGACGGCGCCGGCGACACCCACGGCAACCCCGCACCGGTCGTGGACACCCGCACCGGCCGGATCCTCGTCGCGACCACCTACAACGAGGGCCGGGACGACTCGCTGAGCTGCGCCGTGCCCTGCGACCGCACCCCGCACCTCCAGTACAGCGACGACGACGGAGCGACCTGGTCGCCGCCCCGGGACCTGACCGAGGCGATCCGGCCCCCGGCCTGGAACTCCTGGTACGCCACGGGCCCGGTGCACGGCATCCAGCTGACACGCGGACGGCACGCCGGACGGCTGGTGTTCGGGGTCAACGCCGAGAGCCACGACGGGGCCCGGATCACCGCGAACCACGCGGCGCTGGTACACAGCGACGACGGCGGCCGGACCTGGCGGGTGGGTGCCCTGGACACCTGGCCCGTCGCCCCCGACGGAACGTTCCGTCAGAAGCCGTCCGAGATGACGCTCCTGGAACGGAGCGACGGCGCGGTCCACGTCAACGGGCGGGAACAGGACGGCACGGACCTGGGCCACCGGACGTACGCCGTCAGCCGGGACGGCGGGGAGAACTTCGCCGCGCCTTTCCGTGCCCTTCCCGACCTCATCACGCCGATGGTGCAGGGCGCCGTGCTGCGGCTGCGGAGCCGGGACCGGGACGGGTACAGCAGGCTGCTGTTCTCCGCACCCGCCGACCCCGACCGGCGCCGGACCATGACGATCCGCTCCTCCTACGACGAGGGGCGCACCTGGGAGAGCGCCGACCGGGGGAAGCGGGTCACCGCCGACTGGTCGGGCTACTCCGACCTGGTGGCCCTCTCGGACGACGAGGTCGGCCTGCTCTACGAGGGCGGCACGGCGGACGCCCGCGACGAGATCCGCTTCGCCCGGTTCACCGAGGAGTGGCTGGGCCCGCGCCGCGCCCCCGACCCGACCACGGCGGACCGGGCCCTGTGGGCCCGCGGGGCGTCCGTGCTCGGCGGAGCGGCGGAGGTGGCGGGCCGGTTCAAGGGAGCGCTGTCGTTCGACGGCGGCGACGACGCCGTGCGGCTGCCCTTCCGGGAGTCGCTGCGCCTCGGGGCCGGGGACTTCACCGCGAGCCTCTGGTTCCGGTACACCGCGACCACCGGCGACCAGCCGTTCCTGTGGATGGGCGGCGTGGGGAACCGGAATCCGCAGGTGTGGCTCCGCGGCGAGCCCTCCCGCGGGCGGGTCACCGGGCTCATCACCACGGCCGACGGAGCGCGGCCCGCGGCGACGGCCGTGGTGAACACGCCGGGCGCGCACAACGACGGCGCGTGGCACCATCTCGCGCTGCGCCGGACCGGCGGCCGGCTGCTGCTCGCCGTCGACGGTGCGGAGGTGACCGCGCCGGACGTGCCGGGCACGGTGAGCCGCTCCTCCACCTTCGGCGTCCATCTCGGCCAGTCCGCGGACAGCCGCGCCTGGCTCACCGGGGCGCTCGACGACGTACGGGTCTACGACCGGGCGCTCTCCGACGAGGAGTTGGAGCGCCTCCGCACCCGGGGCGGCCCCATCGGCCGGCTCCCGGTGCTGTGGCTGCCGCTGGACCGGGTGCGCCCGGCGGACGGCTGAGGGGGCCGCGCGGCGGCGTGCGGACGGGGCCGGGCCGCGCGGAGGAAGTGCCGGGCCGCGCGGAGAGGAGTCGTAGCCGGGTCCCGGGCCCGGCTACGGGAGCGGGCCGCGGTACGGCTCCGGGAGCGGCGGTGATGCCGCCCCCCGGAGCCGTCCGTCCGGCCCGGCGCCGCCCGGAGTGACACCCGTTCCCAGCGGGCGGGCGGTACGGGCGGGGACGAGCCGGGACGCAGGGTCAGCCGACGCAGCCGGCGGGGACGGTGGCGCTGCCCGTGCAGTTGGCCGGGCTGTTGGCGCTGATGGTGGTCCCGACCCCGGGGAGCGGCAGGCCGAGGGCGAGCCTGCCGTCCGCCGTGCTGCCCGTGGTGGTGGTCACCTGACGGCGGTCCAGCGCGACGGAGCCGGAGACGTTCGAGTACCCCTCGGGCCGGATCGTCGTGGCGCCGGACATCTGCCCGTCCTCCCGGAAGAGGTCCGGCACGCCGAAGTTCCAGACCGTCTGCGTGCCGGTGCCCGGGGTGGTGGTCGTGGAGCTGTTGCCGGTGACGTTGGTGGTGACGTTGTTGTGGCTGTCCCGGTAGGTCACCGAGTTCTCGTCCTCGTCGTTCGTGCTGGTCGGCACATCACGGATGGCGGACACGCTGCGGGTGCCGTCGGCCTTGATGCCCCCGTCGATGGTCATCTCACCGTTGTTGAGGATGCCGCCGGCCATGCCGCCGGCAGCGGAGGCCGAGGCGTCCGCGGACGCGGTGGCGGCGGCCGAGGCACTGGCTGCCGGGGTGGCGGCGGACGAGTCGGCGGCAGCACTGGCGGCAGCGGACGTGTCGGCGGCGGCGCTGGCGGCCGCGGACGCTTCGGCTGCCGGGCTGGCCGCAGCGGACGGTGCGGCAGCCGCCGAGGGCGCGGCGGCCGCGGCACTGGCGGCGGCCGACGGGACAGCGGCGGGGCTGCCGACGGCCGACGGGACAGCCGCCGAGGCGTCGGCGACGGAGTTCTCGGTGACGGAGGTGTTCGTGAGGGCCGCCGTGCCGCCGCTGTCGACGGCGATGCCGCCGCCGTCCCCGGCGGCGGTGTTGCCGGTGATGAGGCTGGTGTCCACGGTGAGCGCCCCGTCGTTCCGGACGAGGATGCCCCCGCCGTCGGCCGTGGTCAGGCCGCCCTCGACGGTGAGCGCCTCCAGGGTGAGTTCACCGCCCGCACCGACGGTGAAGATGCGGAACGCGTCGTCGGCGTCCACGTCGCGGCTGATCGTGACGCCGTTGCCCTCGAGCGTGATCGGCTTGACGATCACCGGCAGCCCGCTCTCCCCGTCGGCCGGGGTGGTCAGGTGGTAGGCACAGCCGGCGGCCAACGCAAGCGTGGCGCCGTCGCCGCTGTTGGCGGCGTTGATCGCCGCGATCAGCTGGGCGGTGTCGCACGGTACGGCGGTGGTGGCCGCGTCGGCGGGGACGGCCAGCGCCCCCAGCATCAGCGCGGCCCCGGCGGGAGCCAGGCACAGTCGGGTGAACTTCACGGGTTCTCCTCTGTGTACGGAGCGACGGCGGCCGCTGCTGCACGACGGCCACCGCTCGAAATCGGACGAACCCAGTAACAGGCCGATGATCGCATTTACCCGGCACGTGGACCCGGCCGGACGTCCAATGGAGTACCAGATAGCGCCGAATGCCGGGCATGTGGCAGAACTCCCGGACCGTCGACCGCCCGTCACCTCCCGTCGGCCGCCCGTCGAGCGGCCGGTGCGCCGCCCGGCACGGCCCTCCGCCCAGCTGGACCACCGTTGCGCCGCCGTCCCGCGGGCCGACCCCGGCCTCCGGACACCCTCGCGAAATTTCCCGGGCGGCCGGAGCAACCCCCGGCCCCCCGACGCCGTCTCCCCGTACAGCCCGTGTCGGCACTCCCGGCCGGCAGGGCGACCGTCGGCGGCCACCGGCGCCACGGCACCGCGCCACGACCCGGGAGCCGGCCCGGAGCCCCGCCCCGGCGCACGGGCCCGCGGAGAGCCGAAGCGGACGCCCTCGCTCCGCGCCTCGCGGGACCGCCCCGACCCGCGGTGACCGGCCCATCCGCCCCCATGAAGGCACGCACTGTAAAGCGTCCGTGACTTCCGCGGGCGGATTCGGTGGAGATTGCCGCGCCCTCTCCTTACTCCGGAGTCAGGTTTCGCCCAAGCTGTCCCGCACAGGACCGCACATCGCGGCCTGACCAGCGCAGATGTCGCCATTTCCGATTCCGGGACGCCTCTCCCTTCCGGGGGCCGGATCGGGTAGCGTCGCGGCGCTGTGCTGAGCACGCTAGGAGCAGTCATTGCGCGAGTTCACCGTCCCCCCAGTTGAGGCGGCGCCCCAGGTCGGAGGCCTGGCGGACGCCGTTTTCGACCATGCCTCCGACGATCCGGACCGGGTGGCACTCGGCCGGAAGGTCGACGGGCAATGGCGGGATGTGACCTCGGGGGAGTTCTGCGCGGAGGTCCTCGCGATCGCCAAGGGGCTGCTGGCCCAGGGGGTCCGGTTCAACGACCGCGTCGCGATCATGTGCCGTACGCGCTACGAGTGGACACTGTTCGACTTCGCGCTCTGGTCGATCGGCGCGCAGCCCGTGCCGGTCTACCCCACGTCCTCGGCCGAGCAGGTCTACTGGATGATGCACGACGCGGGCGTCTCCGCGGCGATCGTCGAGACCGAGGACCACGCCATGACGGTGGGCTCGGTGATCGACCGGCTGCCGCTGCTGACCCGGCTGTGGCAGCTCGACGCCGACGCGGTGGGCGAGCTGACGGCGGCCGGGGAGCACATCGACGACGAGGTGGTGCACCGGCACCGGCTCGCGGTCACCCCCGACTCCCCCGCCACCGTCATCTACACCTCCGGCACCACGGGCCGCCCCAAGGGCTGTGTGATCAGCCACGCGAACCTGATGTTCGAGTCCGACACCCTGGTCTCCGGCTGGGAGCCGGTCTTCCACTCCAAGCCCGGTGACGAGGCGTCCACACTGCTGTTCCTGCCGCTCGCCCATGTCTTCGGGCGGATGGTGGAGGTCTCGGCGATCCGCGGCCGGGTGAAGCTGGGCCACCAGCCGAGCCTCGGCGCCAAGGAACTGCTGCCGGACCTGGCCGCCTTCCGGCCCACCTTCATCCTGGCCGTGCCGTACGTGTTCGAGAAGGTCTTCAACGCCGCCCGCCGGAAGGCCGAGGCGGAGGGGCGCGAGGGGCCGTTCGACAAGGCGGTCGACGTGGCGGTGCGGTACGCGGAGGCGCAGGAGCACAAGGCGTTCGGGACCGGTTCGGCCCCCGGCGCCGGTCTGCGCATGCAGCACCAGTTCTTCGAGAAGGTCGTCTACAGCAAGGTCCGCGAAGCCATGGGCGGCCGGATCCGGACGGCGATGTCGGGCGGCTCGGCGATGGAACGCCGGCTGGGGCTGTTCTTCGCCGGTGCCGGGATCACCGTCTACGAGGGCTACGGGCTCACCGAGTCGAGCGCCGCCGCCACCGCCAATCCACCGCGGCGCACCCGCTACGGCACGGTCGGGCGGCCCATCCCCGGCACCACGGTGCACATCGCGGACGACGGTGAGGTGTGGCTGCGCGGCGGTCAGGTGTTCCAGGGCTACCTCAACGACCCGAAGGCCACGGAGGCCGTGCTCAAGGACGGCTGGCTGGCGACCGGGGACCTCGGCGCACTGGACGAGGACGGCTATCTGACGATCACCGGCCGGAAGAAGGAGATCCTGGTGACCTCGGGCGGCAAGAGCGTGTCGCCCATCCCGCTGGAGGAGCGGGTGCGGGCGCACCCGCTGGTCTCGCAGGCCATCGTGGTGGGCAACGACCGCCCGTACGTCGCCGCGCTGGTCACCCTCGATCCCGACGCCGTGGAGCACTGGCTGCAGATGCGCGGCAAGCCCAAGCTGCGGCCCGCCGATCTGGTGCGCGACAAGGACCTGGAGACGGAGATCCGGCGGGCGGTGGTCGCAGCGAACACCCTGGTGTCCCAGGCCGAGTCGATCCGGACCTTCCGGATCCTGGCGGCGCAGTTCTCCGAGGAGCACGGCATGCTCACGCCCTCGCTCAAGCTCAAGCGGAAGGTGATCGAGAAGGCGTACGCCACGGAGGTCGACGCCCTCTATCACGCCTGAGGCCACGCCCCACGGCACCTGATCCGAACCGTCCGGAACGGCGGCCCGGCAGATCCGGACGGCTCACTGGGAATGCGGCGGCCCCCGAAGATCGTTGAGGGTGGTATCCGACCGTCTACTTTCTAAGGATCGACGCGTGAGCAAGGTCCCCTTCACCACCCTGAACAACGGCGTCCGGATGCCGCAGCTCGGCTACGGGGTCTGGCAGGTGCCGAACGACGAGGCGGAGAGCGCCGTGGGCCTCGCGCTGGAGGCGGGCTACCGCAGCATCGACACGGCCGCCGCCTACCAGAACGAGGAAGGCACCGGCAAGGCGATCGCCGGCTCGGGACTGCCCCGTGAGGACCTCTTCGTCACGACCAAGCTGTGGAACGCCGACCACGGCTACGAGTCCGCCCTCAAGGCGTTCGACACCTCGCTGTCCCGGCTCGGCCTGGAGTACGTGGACCTCTACCTGATCCACTGGCCGCTGCCGTCGCGCGACCAGTACATCGAGACGTGGAAGGCGCTCGAGACGATCCTCGCCGACGGCCGCGCCAAGGCGATCGGCGTATCGAACTTCCAGCCCGAGCACCTGCGGCGGCTGCTGGACGAGACCTCCGTGGTGCCCGCGGTGAACCAGATCGAGCTGCACCCGCTGTTCCCGCAGGCCGAGGCCCGCGCGCTGCACGCGCAGCACGGCATCGCCACCGAGGCGTGGTCGCCGATCGGGTCGGGCAAGGGCCTGCTGGACGACCCGAAGCTCGGGGAGATCGCCCGCAAGCACGGCCGCTCCCCGGCGCAGATCGTGCTGCGCTGGCACCTCCAGCTCGGCAATGTCGTGATCCCGAAGTCCGTGACCCCGTCCCGGATCAAGGAGAACATCGACGTCTTCGGCTTCGAGCTGGACGACGCCGATCTGAACGCCATCGCGGGCCTGGACGCCGGTCAGCGCCTCGGCCCGGACCCGGCCACGTTCGACGTGGCCTGACCGGTCCGGCAGCACCGGAAGGGCCGCCTTCCGGCCGGTTCGCCACGGCGCCGCCGCTCCCCGGGAGCGGCGGCGCCGTTCGCATGCGCCGCCCGGCCGGGTGCCCTGACGGGGCGGCACTCACCGGACCGGGGCGGCGTACCCGCTCAGCTGTCCGGTCCCGGCCGCCGCGCGGCGTGCACGGTCTGGGCGCTCAGCAGGAAGACGTCCGGCCTGCGGTGGATGCCCTCCGGGTCGTCCGGGTCGGCCAGCCGGCCGAGGGTCGCCCGGTCATCCGCGTCGATCCGGTCCGCCAGCTTCTCGCGCAGCCGCGCCAGGTCGGCAGCCACGAACTCCCGGACCGCGGGCGGCGCCGGTGCGGGCAGGTCCAGGAGGAAGGTCCGGGTGCCGACGGGTTCGAGACCGGCCGCGGCGAGCAGCGCGGGCCAGTCCTCGACCTCGGACTTCGAGCCGGGGAGTGCGGCGCGCATCTCGGTGAACCGGTCGGCGTTGAGGGCGTCCAGCCGCTCCTGGAGCCCGGGCCGGCCGATCCCGATGTCGCGGGGCAGCCAGCGGCGGGGCAGCCCGCCCTCGGACACCGCCAGGAGGCCTGAGGGGCGGAGGCAGCGGGCGAGCGCGGCGAGTGCGGCCACCTGGTCGCCGAGGTGGTGGACCGCCTTGCTGGACCAGACGAGGTCCACCGGCCCGACTTCGTCCAGCCCGCCGGGCAGGTCGGCGAGGTGGGTGCGGACCCGCTCGGCCAGTCCCTGACCGGCGGCCCGGCGCCCGGCCCGGTCGAGCAGCTCCCGCCCGCTGTCCACGGCGACGACCTCGGCCTCCGGGAACTCCCGGGCGAGCAGGCAGCTCATGACGCCCGGACCGCTGCCGGCGTCCAGCACCCGCCGCACCCCGCCGCTCCGGCCGCGCAGCCAGCCGGCGGCCTGCTCCAGCAGCGGGATCTGGACCTCACCCTCCAGTTCGAGGAGCGGTCCCATGGCATCCCAGTCGATCTCCGTGCTGTGATGGTGATGGTCGGTCATCGTTGCCCGCCTCCGGTCGGTGCGTGCCGTCGCTGTCGCCGTTGAGGATGCCGGGAGCCACCCCTGGTGCACCAACAGTTGTGCCACTTCCGCAAAGATGTCCCTCCCGCGGCCAATCCGCGCCGGTCCCGGTCCCGAATGACTCGTGGAGCCTGCGCGGACGCGGGCCTGCCCGCGTGAAGGATGGGTGGCGTCACGAGCCGCCCGGTGCTTGGAGGAAACATGGGGTCCGCTGGTCTCCGCAGCCATCCACGGCCCGGCCCTGCCGGGCCCGATCTGGAGGAGCTGCTGGTCATGGTGGCCAGGGGCGATCAGGAGGCGTTCAGCCGGGTGTACGACGCGGTCTGCGGCCCGGTGCTCGGCGTGGTCCGCGGCGTGCTGCGCGATCCGGCGCAGTCGGAGGAGGTGGCACAGGAGGTCATGGTGGAGGTGTGGCGGACCGCCGCACGGTTCCGGTCGGACCGTGGCAGCGCCATGACCTGGGTGCTCACCCTGGCCCACCGGCGGGCCGTGGACCGGGTGCGGGCCGCGCAGGCCGCGACGGACCGGGAGCACCGGGCGGCCCTGCTGGACCGGACCCCCGCCTTCGACGAGGTCACCGAACAGGTGGAGGCACGGCTGGAGCGGGAGCAGGTGCGCCGCTGCATGCGCACCCTCACCGAGCTGCAACGGCAGTCGGTGACCCTCGCCTACTACCGGGGACACACCTACCGGGAGGTCGCCGAACTGCTGTCCCTCCCGCTCGGAACGGTGAAGACCCGCCTCCGTGACGGGCTCATCCGGCTGCGCGACTGCTTGGGGGTGACCGCGTGAAATCCGCGGATCTGCACACGCTGACCGGCGCCTATGCGACGCAGGCGCTGCCGGAGGCCGAACGCGAGGAGTTCGAGCGCCACCTCGTGGAGTGCGCGCCCTGTGCCCAGGAGGTGAGAGAACTGACCGCGACCGCCGGACGGCTGGGGCTGGCCGTGTCCATGGTGCCCCCGCCGGAGATGAAGGACCGGGTCATGAGACAGATCGTGACGGTCCGTCAGGAACCGCCGCGGATCTCCCGGCGCCGGGTGAGCGGACCGTCCCGGCGGCGCGCCCGGTCGCCGTACCGGTTCGCGCTGGCGGCGTGTCTGGCCGCCGCCGCGGGACTGGGCGGGGTGGCCGTCTGGCAGCACCAGCAGGTGGACGACGCCCGGCAGGTGGCCCGCCAGGCGGAACAGCGGCAGGAGGAGATCACCAAGGTGCTCGCCGCTCCGGACGCCCGGGCCACCGGGGGCAAGCTGAAGGACGGCGCGTCCGCCACGGTCGTCGTCTCCCGCAGCCAGAACAAGGCGGCGTTCCTCGCCTCGGGCCTGCCGCCGCTGCCGTCGGGCAAGGTGTACCAACTGTGGTTCGCCGACGGTGGGAAGATGCGCTCCGCGGGACTGGTGGAAGCCTCCGCACAGCCGGCGATGCTGATGCGCGGTCCGGTCGGGGATGCCTCGGGGATGGGCATCACCGTCGAGCCTGCGGGCGGCTCCGAGCAGCCGACCACCGATCCCCTCGCACTGATGGAATTCCCGCCCGGCCAGGGCGTGTAGGAGTGGCGCATGAGGGTGTCCATTGCCCTGTTCACATCCGACCTGCGGGTGCACGACCAGCCCGTGCTGCGGGCGGCGCTGCGCGGCGCCGATGAGGTGGTGCCCCTGTTCGTCGTCGACTCCGGCGTACGGGAGGCGGGGTTCGACGCCCCCAACCGCCGGGCGTTCCTCGCCGACTGCCTCGCCGACCTCGACGCCCGGCTGAGGGACCGGGGCGGACGGCTCGTCATCCGTACGGGCGATGTGGTGGAGCAGGTCTGCCGGGTGGCGTACGAGGCCGGGGCGCGCCGGGTGCACATCGCGGGCGGCGTGAGCGGCTACGCGCTGCGCCGCGAGGAGCGGCTCCGGGCGGCGCTCCGGGAGGAGCGGTGCGACCTCCAGGTCCACGACGCCGTGATCACGGCGCTGCCGCCGGGCGCGGTGACCCCGTCCGACCGGGACCACTTCGCCGTGTTCACCCCGTACTTCCGGCGCTGGGAGAGCGAGCGGCTGCGCGACCGGCTGGGGGCGCCCCGGGTCGTACGGGTCCCGGAGGGGATCCGCTCGGACGACCTGGCGTGCCGGACGGACCTGAAGGGCGTCTCCCCGGGTCTGGCCGCGGGCGGCGAGACCGAGGGCCGCCGGCGGCTCAAGGCGTGGACGGACGGCGGGATCGACGCCTACGCCGACCGGCACGACGATCTGCCGGGCGACGCGACGTCCCGGCTCTCGCCCTACCTCCACTTCGGCGCGCTGTCGCCGGTGGAGCTGGTGCACCGGGCCCGTCAGGCGGGCGGCACGGGGGCCGAGGCCTTCGTCCGGCAGCTGGCGTGGCGGGACTTCCACCACCAGGTCCTGGCGGCCCGCCCCGAGGCGTCGTACCGGGACTACCGGACCCGGAAGGACCGGTGGCGGCGGGCCCCGGAGGAGGTCGCCGCCTGGCGGGAGGGCCGGACCGGCTATCCGGTGGTCGACGCGGCGATGCGGCAGCTGATCCACGAGGGCTGGATGCACAACCGGGCACGGCTGCTGGCGGCCAGCTTTCTGGCCAAGACGCTGTACATCGACTGGCGGGTGGGCGCTCAGCACTTCCTGGACCTGCTGGTGGACGGGGATGTGGCGAACAATCAGCTGAACTGGCAGTGGGTGGCGGGCACCGGCACGGACACCCGCCCCAACCGGGTCCTGAACCCCCTGGCCCAGGCGAAGCGCTTCGACCCGCGCGGGGAGTACGTCCGCCGCTGGGTGCCGGAACTCGCCGAGGTGACCGGCCCGGCCGTGCACCGCCCGTGGCACCTGCCGGCGGAGGTCCGCGACCGGCTGGACTATCCGGAGCCGGTGGTGGACCTGGGGGACGGCTTGGCGCGGTTCCAGGAGGCTCGGGGGATCGGGTGAGGGCGCCCGGGGGCCCGGGGGTGTGGTGAAGGCCATGGAATGTAGGGCAGGGCGGGCAGCCCCAGGGCCGGCGCGAGGAAGTCGTTGGCCTCCTCCTCCCACGTCGTGGCCCAGACCAGGTCGAAGGGGAGCGCGGCCAGCGCCGGCCCGTGGTTCGGGTTGAGCCACACCCGGAGCGGCTTCACTGGCTTGTTCGGCAGCCCCCACTCGGTCAGTCGGCGCCGCTCGGACGCCTCCCAGCGAGGCGTGACCAGCCGGTGCGTCTCATAGCCCGCAGGCCGCCGGCGCGGCTTCGCGGCATAGGGATTCAGCGGTCCGTCCACACCACCAACAGCACTGGGCGCACAAGCTCCCTTTCCCCCTGTGGGTCCTGCCCGGCACGGTAGCGGTCGATGACGAGATCGCCCAGCGGAAATCCGGCCGGTGGATCTTGAGACGAGGGTGCTGGTATCCGTGGGGCGAAATCGCTTCGCCTACGGATAACCGGAACAGCGAGAGCAGGCCGAACCTCCCGCGATCCGGGCCATAGCCTGGTCGAACATCGCCCGCCAACGGCCAGGGGCCACGCCATGGCCTGCGGCCACCGCACGTCTTCAGGAGTCCACACACTCCCCGATGATCACGCGGTGGCCGCACCCGTTCCCAGCCGGGTGCCACCCCGAGGCCACGAAACCGGACTGGCGTATCAGGTCCGCCTACACCTCCCGCTCGCCCTGCCAGGTGACCGACGTCAGCACGGACAGACCGCCGTGCGCCATGCCCTTGTAGGTCACCTGCCGGTCGGGGCCGATCTCGTGCGCGACTCGCCTCGCCAGTTCCCTCCCCTCGCGGAACAGCCGTTGCCACTCCTCGTCGTGCGTTCCCTCGTCCCGGTCCTGCACCAAGCGGTTCACCAGTCCGTCGATGCCCTTCGCCCACGCGTACAGACCGGAGACCAGGCCGTCGGACAGGGTCAGCGCGGCGGCGGGATCGTCGGGGAAGAAGTCCCCGAATCCGTCGGCGCGCAGCGGACCGTACTGGTACTCGCCCTCGATCGTGAGGTCGACCGGGTGCGGTGGTGCGTCGTGACGGTCCCGCTCCCAGTGCAGGCGGTCGCAGCCCCAGCACAGCCACTTCGCCGTCCTCTGGTGCTCGTCCCAGTAGCGCACCGTCCACGACGGCCCGAGGCGGGCTGCCAGCCGCTGAGCGATCGTCAGGCCCTGCTTGACGTGCCTGCGCAGGTCCGGGCGGGAGGTGAATCCCCCTGGTGGGCGGGACAGCGACCAGGATCGCAGCGCCTCCGCCAGATCCGCCGGGAGGGACAGCCGGTCATCGTCCAGGGGGACGTGGCGGGTGAAGGCGCCGAGGTCCTGGTGGGCACCGGGGTCCTGCGGCTCGTACAGCGGAGACGGCTCGCCCCGTGCCTGCACGAGGATGTCCCGTGGTTCTTCGAGGGTCATGCGATGTTCGCTCCGATCACATATCCGTTGTCGCCCACGCTAACGGCCACCCGCTGGGTCCTGCCCTGGAAGACGACCTCGAGAATCGGCCTTCCCGCTCCCTGGGTGCCGACCCTCGTCCCCTGGGTCAGAGCCGCCTTGACGAGGGCCGGGACGTCCTCGATCCGGACTCCCGCTTCCGCGAACTCTCCCGCGTGCCGGAACATGATGTGCGTCAGGCCGGCGTTGACGGTGCCCTTCTCCAGCCAGGCCAGAGGCACACCGGGCTTGGCGTACTCGATCACCCAGAGCGTGTCCGCCCTGTTGAACTTCACGCCCGCGTCCTTCAGCTTGTCGAGCAGCTTGGGGTCGAGGGTGCCACGGGCGATCCTGGCGCGTTCCGCTGCGGCAGTCGCGATACGCAGCCCCATGCCCGCCGCGCTCGCGGCGTCGCCGACCTGGAGGGCGCCCTTCTCCCCATAGATCTTTTTCAGATCCGCGAGTACCCGCGCGGCGTTCTCACCGGTCTTGATGGCGTGCTCGGCCCGCAGGGCGAGCTTGGCGGCCTCGGCGAGTTTCGTGGCGACCGAGGTCGGCACGAACATCGTGGCGGCCCAGGCGCACTTGGACTTCTCGCCGTGGTAGCAGCGGGCGACGTCACCGAGCACCAGCTCGTACAGGACTGCTCCGGCCTTTTCACCGAAGAGGTTCTGCCAACCGATCCGAGTGATGTCACCGAAACTGAAGTGGTGGGTCCAGGTCTGTTCCTGGTCCTCGAAGGTGTCCGTGTAGAGGAAGAGCGTGTCCGCCTTCGGGCAGCCTGCCGCAGTGGCGGGGACGTCGGGGTCGAGGCAGTAGTAGTAGCTGACCGTGACGTCGACGTACACCTCGTAGGTGACGGTGCAGCCCTGGGGAACGTAGTCGCACGGGTTCAGTTGCTTGGCCGGCTTCGACTCCGTCATCTTGTCAACGACGTAGAAGACGCGTTCGACTCCGGTTCCGGAACCTTCGGAGACCTGCCGGTTGGCCTCTTTCCGCTCGGCCGATTCCGCGGCTTCCTGGGCTTCCTTGGCATACCGTTCGGCTTCCGCGGCGGCCTGTTCGGCTTCGGTGGCGGCGGCGTCGGCGCGGTCGGCGGCCGCGCGGGCGTCCTTGGCCGCCTGTTCGGCCGTGGCTGCGGCTTCACGGGCGGCGGCGGCGTCGAGGGCGGCCTGGTCGGCGGAGTCCCGGGCTTCCGTGGCGTAGCCCTCGGCGCGCCCGGCTGCCCGGTCGGCGGCGTCGGCGTCCTCGGTGGCCTTGTGGTCGTACTCGATGGTGCGGGCCAGAGAGGCCGAGGCCTTCGCAGCTGCCGCGGCGGCCTCGGCCGCGTAGCCCAGGGCCTCCTTGGAGTAGGTGCGGGCGTCCGCCGCGTGTCCGGCGGCGTTGGCCGCGTACTGGTAGGCGATCTTCGCGTCGCCCGTTGCCTGCTCGGCGGTGTTCTTCGCCGCTGCGGCCTCGGCCTGCGCGTTCTCGGCGTGGGCGTCGGCGACTGCCTTCTGCTGATCGGCGATCGACTTCGACGCCTGCCCGGTCAGCACGACCAGGCTCGCGGCCGAGTCGGTCGTCGCGTAGGGCGAACCGAGCTGGATCGCGTCGTTCGCCGGCTTGGCGACCTGGACGGCGGCGTTGCCCGCGTCGACCGCTGCCTGCGCGGTGACATGGGCGAATCCTGCCGCCTTCGCCGAGGCGACCAGGGCCTTGGCGGCTTCCTTGTTCGCTTCGTCGGCGTGCGACTTGGCGGTCCTGGCCAGCTTCTCCGCTTCCTCCGCCAGCTCGACGGCCGTCCGGGCTTCCTGGGAGGCGTGCTGTGAGGCCTTGATGGCGTCGGCGGCGGCGCTGGTCGCGGTCCGCACCGCGGCGTCGGCCTTCAGCTTGGCGGCCTGAGCCGCGTCCGCGTTCGCACGGGACCGCTTGGCGGCCGCTTCGGCGCGAGTGGCCGCGGCGTCCGCCTCGGCGGCCGCCTCGGTCGCGGCATCCGCCGCCGAACGGGCCCGGCCTGCAGCCGCTTCGGCGTTGTCCGCATGCCGGCCGGCCTCGTCGGCGGCGGCGCGGGCAGCGTCTGCCGCGTCGCCTGCGTCCAGTGAGTCGGCGTAGGCACCCTTGGCATCAGCCTTGGCCCGGGCGGCGTCGGCCTTCTGCTCGGCGTCCCAGGCATCGTCCCGCTTCGCCTTGGCGCTGTTGCGGGCCGTGACCGCGTCGTCCCTGCGCGCGGAGGCGGTCGCCTCGGCTGCCTCGGCCTTCTCCTTGGCGTCCTGGGCGTTCGCCGCCTCGGTCTGTGCGGTCCTCTTGTGCTGCGCCGCTTCGGCCTGCTTGACGGCGGCGGTCTCCTTCTCCGCCTTGGCCGTCTTCTCCTCGGCCTCCGCTGCCAGCCGCTTGGCATGCGCGTCGGCAGCTGCGGCCTTCGCATCCCCCTCGGCCTCAAGGGCTTCGGCAAGCTTCGCCTCGGCCGTCTCCTTGTCCTTCCTGGCGTTGTCCCGGTGCTCCTTCGCCGCGTCCGCCGCTGCCTTCGCCTGCAGCTCGGCCGAGTGGGCGGCCTCCTTGCGGAATTCCGCGTTGACCTGCGCGGCCTGCGCCATCGCACGCTGCGCGATGGTGGCACTGTCACCGGCCGCGGCACGGGTGGTCGCCTCGGCGGTCTCACCGGCCTTCACCATCGCCGTCAGCGCCGCCACAGACCCCTTGGTGACCTGCGCCTTCTGCTGACCGACCAGCAGACCACGACCTCGCGGGGCACCGGCCGCGTCCGCGATCCCGTAGGCCGCCTGCTCAGCGGCGTCCGATGTGGCGGCCGCCTTCCGGGCGTTCTCCAGCTGGGTCCTGAGCGCGGCGACGTGCTTCTTCGCCGCCGCCTGGGCATCGGTGACGGTCTTCCTCGCCTTGTCGAACTGCGCCTTCTCCGGGTACAACGGGCCGTCGGTGCCCTGGTGACCGGACGGCTTGATCAGGAACTTCTGCGTGCCGGTGTCCTTGCAGTCCCACAGCCGCGCGTCCGTGTTCTTGGTGAACGCGCTCAGATCGAGGCACTTGCCCGTGGACACACTCTTCAGCGGCGAGGACGCCCGGACATCGCCCGCCCAGGACTGGCCCTTGGACTTGTAGCAGTCCGAGATCTGGATCTTCGTGCCGTTCGCCGACGCGTTCCCCGCCACATCCAGGCACTTCTGCGAGCCGACGTTACGAAGGTGGAGATCGCCCTCACTGCCTTCGAGTGTCCACTGCTGCGCCGCGCCGTTGTTGCAGGTGTAGACCTGAACCGCCGTGCCGTTGGACTTGCCACCGCCCTGGACCTCCAGGCAGTTGCCCTTCGCCCCGGGGATCTCGATGGTCACATGGCTGTCGCCGATCCAACCCAGCCCGCCCGCGGACCAGTAGTCCTGCCAGCGGGTGGAGTAGTCCGCGAGCCATGACTGGCCGAGGATCTGCCCCAGGGTGAACGTGCCGTCCTGCAACGCCTTCGTGGCGGTGGAACCGGCGGCCAGGATCTGCTGCCGCTGCGTGGCCTGCGAGGTGAGCTCCTGCTGCCACTCGGCGGACGCCTGCGCCACCTCCTTGCCGAGAACCCGGTTCGGGTCGATCGGGTCGTGCCACGCACAGGACGCGTAGCGCGCCTTCAGGTCCTCGACCGCGACGCGGAACTCCGCCGTGTCCGCTGCCGGGGCCGTACGGGGGAAACCACCGGACGCGAGGAAGAGGCGAGCATCATCGGCGAACACGCGGGGAACGAACATCTGGTTCGGTTCGATCTTCCCGGAGTTCTTCTTCCACAGGGTCCACGCCTCCCGCTCCTCCGGCGTCCCCCCGGTGGTGTAGAGCGGGTCGCCGATCGCGAGCGCGGCGGCCTTCGTCCGGTCGTCGGCGGTGGGTGACGGGTCATGGAACGGGGAGAACAGGTCGATCCCGTTGAAGTACGCCTGGTACAGCCAGGGAAGCAGCCCGGTCCTGTCGTAGATCTTGTTCGCGTCCCGTGGCGCGCCGGGGTAGGACTCCAGGCCGCTCACGGCACCGGACCACGCGGTTCCCTGCTTCTGGACCTTGTCGACCCACTGGTCCGCGCTCGCTCGGTCCGCGTTGAAGGCCTGGTGCAGCGGCGTCTTGTCGTTGAGGACGTCCCGTTCGAGCTTCTGGTGGAGCTGGTCGGGCGGCAGCCCGATGGCGTTCTGCGCGAGGGCGGACACGTCCGGCCCGCCCATGCGCAGGGCCTCAGCGGCCACACACTGATCCTCGCGCAGCCGTTCGGCCGCTTTGGCGTCGTAGCCGTCGTACGAGTCCCCGACCGGAGCCATGCGTTGTCCGGCAGCCCGGGGGACTCCACCGGGCTGGACGCCGAGGCCGCCGAGGACAGCCAGGGCAACGGCGGCCGTGACGGTGGAGGTGAACGCTGCGGATAATCGTGATTCGGGCTTGAACAACCCCGGTTTGAGGCGCAAGGAAGCATCCTTTGTGGCGAACGTGGGCGGGCGGGGGTGTCCCGCCCGAAGCTGGTGGCGATGCGCGTGGGTCAGCGCGTGGTCCCGGCGCAGAGGCAGCGGGTGCGGCGACCATGGCGGCGTTCACATGTGGCCGGTATCGCCGAATGGCGATGCGTCTCTCCCTGTGACGGGCCTGTCCCTCGGGCCGCCGAATGACGTGTGCGCGTCACGGCATGGCCAAGACCACATCCGTGCACGCAGCATCCACTTTAGCCGCAGGCCGGCAGAGCCAGGAAAGCGCGACGCGGCCGTTCCGAGGAGCGCGGCCGCTCCGGTTCTCGCGGCACAGGGCGCACAAATGCCAGTTCAAGCCCGGCTTTTCATGTGTGGATCATGTGAAGGGGAAGTGCAGGGAGTGTCGATTCCCCGCCACAAGTTGGCCTGAAGTCGCATACATATCGAGAGCCGAGGCCCCTCTCCCCGGGCTGCCGCCCCTCACCCCCCGTGCGGTGGCCGGGGAAAGAAGCCGCTGGTGCGCGCCCGGTAGTCGGCGTAGCCGGGGCGGTCGGCCATGTGGCGTTCCAGGAGGCGTTTGCCGCTGCCGTTGATCAGGAGGCAGCTCATCACCAGCGGGGAGACCAGGGTGAGCGCGGCGGCGGCCGGGGCGCCGCAGGCGAGCAGGTACAGGCCCCACCAGACGCAGAAGTCGCCGAAGTAGTTGGGGTGGCGGGTCCAGCTCCACAGGCCGCGGTCCATGATGCGTCCCCGGTTGGCCGGGTCGGCCTTGAAGCGGGCGAGCTGGAAGTCCCCCACGGCTTCGAAGACCAGGCCCAGCAGCCAGAGAGCGGCTCCGGCGGCGGCGAGGGCGTCCAGCGGGGCGGGGACGTATCCGGCGGCCTGGACGGGTAGGGAGACCAGCCAGACCAGCGCGCCCTGCAACACATAGACGGTCCGCAGCGCGTAGGCGTTGCGGCTGCCGGGGGCCTTGGCGAGCATGCGCTCGTAGCGCGGGTCCTCGCCGTGGCCGCGGCCGCGCCGGGCGATGTGCCCGGCGAGCCGCAGTCCCCACACCACGGTGAGCAGGGTGACCAGCAGCCGTCGCCCGTCGTCGCCGTGGCCGGCCGACATGCCGTACGACGCCAGGGCGACGGCCGCGAACGCCAGGCCCCAGGCGACGTCGACGATCCGGTGCACGCCCTTGGCCAGGGCGACGCCGAAGGTGGCGAGCATGACGGCGAGGGCCACGGCCGCCGAGACGGCGAGGCCGGTGCCGAACGCGGCCCAGGGAAAGCCGTTCACGGTCCGTCACCTCCGGGGTACCAGGCGCGCGGCGTGGCGGGCAGCTCGCTCACCCCCTCGGGCGAGGGGCGGACGGCCAGGATCTGGTCGACGCCCATCCGGCGCTCCTCGAAGGCCAGCGCGGCGCCGACCAGGTAGAGCCGCCACACCCGGGCGGTCTGCGGGCCGACCAGGGACAGGAACTCCGGCCACCGCTCCTCGAGCGTACGGTGCCAGGCGCCGATCGTGCGGACGTAGTGCTCCCGGAGGGCCTCCACGTTCCGCACTTCGAGGCCCGCGCCCTCCAGGAGGGAGAGGGTCCCGCCGAGCGGGCGCATGTGCATGTCGGGGGCGATGTACGTCTCGATGAACGCGCCGCCGCCGGGGGCGTTCGCGCCGCGGGACATCTGCTGGACGAGCGCCCGGCCCCCCGGCCGGAGCATCAGGTGCAGGGTGCGGGCGAAGTGCGGGTACTCGGCGTCGCCGACGTGTTCGCCCATCTCGATCGTGGACACCGCGTCGTACCCGCCGCCCGCGAGGTCCCGGTAGTCGCGGAGCTCGACCTCGGCGAACTCCTCCAGGCCGCGGGCCCGGATCTCCTCGCGCACGTGGTCGCGCTGTTCGCGGGAGAGGGTGACGGCGGTGACCCGCACCTTGTGCTCCTGCGCGGCGTGCAGGGTGAGCGAGCCCCAGCCGCAGCCGATGTCCAGCAGCCGCATGCCGGGCCCGAGCCCGAGCTTGCGGCAGATCAGCTCCAGCTTGTCGCGCTGGGCGTCGGCGGGTCCGTACTCGGGGTCCTCGCTGGTCCAGTAGCCGCAGGAGTAGGCCATGGTCTCGTCGAGGAGGAGCCGGTAGAAGTCGTTGGAGAGGTCGTAGTGGTGGCTGATGGCGGCGCGGTCGCGGGCCTTGCTGTGCAGGCTGCCGCTGAGGCCGGCCGGCGTGCCGGGGGCCGGCGGGCGCGGGCCGACGGCGCCGAGCCGCAGGGCGGTTCCGGCGGCCCGGGCGAGGTCGGCCGCGGAGGGCCGGGGCGCGTGCAGACCGCGCTCGCGGACCGCCCGCCAGACGGTGCGCAGGCCGTCGGCCAGATCGCCCTCGATGTCGATCTCACCGGCGATGTAGGCCTGGGCGAGGCCGAGTTCGCCGGGCTGCCAGAGCAGCCGGCGCAGGGCACGCCGGGAGCGGAGGACCACCACGGGTGCGTCCTCGGGGCCGGCGGCGCTGCCGTCCCAGGCTCTCAGCCGTACGGGCAGCCGGCCGCCGAGGAACTGCTCCAGCAGCGGTGCGAGGTGGTGGGCGGCGCCGGTCATCGGGCGGTCTCCTCCTTCGTCAGCAGCAGTTGCCGCACATCGAGGTAGCGGGACCGGAAGCCCGCCTCCGAGTAGGCGAGGTAGAAGGTCCACATGCGGCGGAACGTGGCGTCGAAGCCGAGCGCGCCGACCTCGTCGGCGCGCTCGGTGAAGCGTTCCCGCCACAGGCGGAGGGTCTCGGCGTAGTGCGCTCCGTACGCCTCCGAGGCGGCCACCCGCAGCCGGGTGCGGCCGGCGGTGGCCTGCTCGATCGCTTCGGTCGAGGGCAGCTGACCGCCGGGGAAGATGTACTTCCCGATCCAGGTGAACGTGGTGCGGGTGGCCAGCATCCGGTCGTGCGGCATGGTGATCGCCTGGAGGGCGGCCCGGCCGCCGGGGACCAGCAGCCGGTCCAGGGCGGAGAAGTAGACCGGCCAGAACTCGGCGCCGACCGCCTCGATCATCTCCACGCTGACGACGGCGTCGTACTCCCCCTCGACCTCGCGGTAGTCGCGGAGCAGCACCGTGACCCGGTCGGCCAGGCCGGCCTGTTCGATGCGGCGTACGGCGAGGTCGCGCTGTTCTGCGGAGAGCGTCACGGAGACGACCTCGGCGCCGCGGGCCGCCGCACGGAGGGCCAGTTCGCCCCAGCCGGTGCCGATCTCCAGGAGCCGGGTGCCGGCGCCGACCCGCGCCAGGTCCAGCAGCCGGTCGATCTTGCGGTGCTGGGCGGCGGGAAGCAGGGACTGCTGGGCGGGGAAGCCCCGGAACACCGCCGAGGAGTACGTCATCGTCGGGTCGAGGAAGAGCGCGAAGAGGTCGTTCGACAGGTCGTAGTGGCGGTGGATGTTGCCGCGCGCGCCGTCGGGGGTGTTGCGCTGGGCGGCGGGCCGCCGCCGGGCCCACAGCCCGCGCAGCCGCTGGAGGGGTCCGGGGATCAGGGTGGCGACGTGCTCGGCGACCGCGGACAGCACGCCCACCAGGTCGTCGGTCTCCCACTCCCCCGCCATGTACGACTCTCCGAAGCCGATGGTGCCGGTGGTGCCGACGCGCCGGAAGAAGGCGTCCGGGTCGTGGATCTCCATCAGCGGGCCCCCGGCGCCGAGGGTGTCGCCGCCGCCGAGGCGCACCCGGAGCGGCAGCCGGGCCAGGGCGCGGCGCACCAGCGCCTCCGCGGCGGCGGCGCGCGGCCGGGAGCACCGGGGCACGGCGGCCACGTCGGGCCACCGCTCCGGGTCGGCCGTGCGCACGGCGGGGGCGGCCGGACGGGCGGCCGGCGCGGAGCCGGGGGCGGAGCCGCCGGGCGCGGGGACGAGGACGGGGCTGCCGGGGGTTCCCGTGGTGACGGGCGGCTTCGCGCCGGCGGGTGTACTGGTGTCCGGGGACGCGGACAGGCTCACTGCAGACCCTCCTGGGTTCGGTGACGAGGACGGGGCTGGACGGGCAGCCCCCGCAGGAACAGCCGGATGCCGTGCATCCGGATGCCCAGGGACACGGCGGCGGTGGACCAGGGGTGGCGGACGGCCGCGCGCAGCAGGCCGAGCGGGCCGGCGGGCCGGCGCCGTCCGCGGAGGGTGGCGGTGAACGGCCGCTGTCCCTCCCGTTCCAGGTGCACCGTCAGGTCGAGGGCGTCGCCCGGCTCCGGGAGCCGCATCCGGTAGCCGCCGTCGACCGGGAAGAACGGCGAGACGTAGAACTCCTTGTCCACCCGGGCCCGGTGGCGGGCGTCGGTGCGGAGCAGGTAGCAGTGGCGTCCGCCGTAGGTGTTGTGGACCTCGGCGACGACGCAGACCGGGGCGCCGTCGCGGTCGTGGCACCAGTAGAGGGTCAGCGGGTTGAACACGTACCCGAGCACCCGGGCGTGGCCGAGCATGAGGACCCGGCCGCCGGCCAGGTCGATGCCCTGGGCGGCCAGGTACCGGTCCAGCCCGGCGCGGATCGTGGGGGCGGTGCCGCCGAAGTGGTCGCGGGGGTCGAAGCGGGCCAGCGGGCGCAGCGGGCGGGGCAGCCGCGGGAGCCGGTCGGGGTCGACGAGCCAGAGGTAGGTGCGGTGCCGGAAGGCGTAGCGCTGCGGCCGGGTGCGCACATGCGCCACCGTGCAGGCGTAGAGGGCGGGGGCGGCCGGCGGGGCCGGGGCGGTCACCAGGCCACCCCCAGGGCGCGGGCCGCCTCGACGCCGGAGCGGCAGCCGTCCTCGTGGAAGCCCCAGCCGTGGTACGCGCCGGCGTAGGCGGTGACCGGGCCGCTGAGCCCGGGGAGCCGCCGCTGGGCGGCGACGGACTCCGGGGTGTAGACGGGGTGTTCGTAGACCATCCGGGCCAGGACGGCGTCCTCGGCGACGCGGCCGGTGCCGTTGAGGGTGACGAGGTAGTCCTCGGGGGCGTCGAGCCGCTGGAGGCGGTTCATGTGGTAGCTGACCCGCACCGCGTCCGCGGAGGCCCCGCAGGAGGGCATCAGGTAGTTCCAGGAGGCGCGCGCCCCGGCGCTGCGGGGCAGCAGGGAGGCGTCGGTGTGCAGCAGGGTGGGGTTGCGGGAGTAGCGGAAGGCGCCCAGCACCGCGCGCTCGTCGTCGGTGGGGTCGGCGAGCAGCCGGAGCGCCTGGTCGGGGTGGACGGCGATGACGACGGAGTCGTGGCGGTGGGTGTCGCCGTCCTCGGTGACGATCTCCACGCCGTCGGGGCAGCGGCGCACCGCCCGCACCGGGGTGGCGGTGCGGACGGCGGTGAGCTGCTTGGCGGCCCGGTCGACGTAGGCGCGGGAGCCGCCGGTCACGGTGCGCCAGGTCGGGGAGCCGCCGATGCCGAGCAGCCCGTGGTTGGCCAGGAAGCGGAAGAGGTAGCGGGCCGGGTAGCGCAGGGCGGTCTCGGAGCTGCAGGACCAGACGCAGGAGACCACGGGGGTCATGAAGTGGGCGGTGAAGTACGCGGAGAAGCGGCCCTCGGCGAGGAAGTCGCCGAGGGTGCGGTCGTCGGTGCCGGTGCCGTCCCCGGTGCCGTCCCCGTCGAGCAGCTTCCGGGCGCGGCGGTGGAACGCCGTGACCTCGGTGAGCATCCGCAGGTAGGCGGGGTGGACGGCGTTGCGGGGCTGGGCGAACAGGCCCCGCGGGCCGCGCGCCCCGGCGTACTCCAGGCCGCACCCCTCGCACCGCACCGACATGCTCATCTCGGACTCCTGGGTGGTCACCCCGAGTTCGCGGAAGAGGCGCAGCAGATGCGGATAGGTGCGTTCGTTGTGGACGATGAAGCCCGAGTCGACGCGGTGCACCCGGCCGTCGGAGGACGGGACGTCGTGGGTGTGGGCGTGCCCGCCGAGCCGGTCGTCGGCCTCGTACAGGGTCACCTCGTGCGAGCGGTGCAGCACGTGGGCCGCTGTCAGCCCGGCCACTCCGCCGCCCACCACGACCGTCCGCCGCCGTTCCACCGCCATGCCGCTGTACCTCCACACCTGCCGCGGGCCGATCCCTCGCAGCTCATTCGGTGTGGCGGGGGTCGCGGATTGGTCGGTTCCGCGATCTTTTTCAGCGCGGGGGCACGCTCACTCTTCCGAGTGAGCAGACCCATCCGTCCGACGGGTTCGCGACGAATGCGGGGTGTGAGCGACCACCGGCGGACGACGACGGACGGCACGGGGGCGGGAAGCGGCCCCCGGGGGCGAGGGCCCGGCCCCGCCGGCCGTCGTGTCCTTGGGCGGGCTCGCTCCGGAAGGCGGCAGCGGACCGTGACCGGCGCCCTCACCGGCGCAGGCTCCCCTCCATCACGGCTGCTGCCGCGCGGCCGCCTCGGGGGCGGTGGGCGCCATGGGTCGTGGCTGCGCCGCCCGAGGGACCGAGGCAGCCGCTTCCCCGACCTCGTGAACCCGGTGGACCGGCCGGCGGCCCGGCCCCGTCAGCCCGTGCCGCCCACCCCGTGCTCCGCCGCGATCTGCTCGATGCGGTGCGCCAGTTCGAGGTCCAGCTCCGTCACCTTGCCGCCCGCGCTGTGCGTGTTCACCGACGCCGTCAGCTTGTTGTAGCCGAGCGTCAGATCGGCGTGGTGCCCCAGGGCCTCCTGCACCCGGGCGATCTGCCCGACCATCGCCGCCGCTGCGAGATGTCCCCCGCAGGTGTAGGTCCGCTCGATCCGGTCCCCCCGCAGGGACCAGTCGGGCAGCTCCGCGAGGCCGTCCTGGATCTGTGCGCGCGTCAGCGGTTCGGGTGCCATGGGTGCTGCCCTCCGTGCTCGGTGCCCGGTCGCGGCCCCGGTGGGTGCCACACCTCCACCCTGCCACCGGACGGGGTCGGATTCGCGCCAATGTGCTCCCGGCGCGGGAGTTCCCTTCCGGGTGACCCGGGAGGCTTCTATGCTCCGCCGGACGTTGCGGTTACCGGCGGTAGTAGGGGGCGGCATGCACCGTACGGGCAGGACCAGACGGACGTTCGTGACGGGTGCCGCGGCGGCGGCCGGCAGCGCCGCCCTCCCGGCCGGGCAGGCGGCGGCAGCGCCCCGCGGTCCGCGCGCCGGGCGGACCGTCGCCGTGCTCGGCGGCGGTGTCGCCGGGCTGACCGCCGCCCATGAGCTGGCCGAACGCGGCTTCGCGGTCACCGTCCTGGAGAAGAAGGGCCTGGGCGGCAAGGCCCGCAGCATGGACGTGCCGGACAGCGCCCGCGGCGGCCGCAGGCCGCTGCCCGGCGAGCACGGCTTCCGCTTCATCCCGGGCTTCTACCGGAACCTGCCGGACACCCTGCGCCGCATCCCGTTCCCGGGCAACCGGAACGGCTGCCACGACAACCTCGTCGCCTCCACCGAGGTCATGCTGGCCCGGACCGGGCGCGAGGACATCCGGCTGCCCTTCTCGACCCTCGGCACGCCGCCCGGCCCGCTCTCCCCCGACGATCTGCTCCGCACCGTCACGGGGCTGCTCGTCACGGCCGCCAACCTGCCCGCCCACGAGGTGGCGTACTTCGCCAACCGGGTCCTCGTCTTCTTCACCAGCTGCGACAAGCGGCGGCTGGACGACTGGGAGCGCACCTCGTGGTGGTCGTTCCTGCGGGCCGCCCGGATGTCCGCCGACTACCAGCAGCTGCTGGCCATCGGCATCACCCGCAACATCGTCGCCACCAAGGCCGAGGTGGCCAGCACCCGAACGGTCGCCAACTGCTTCGAGGCGTTCTTCTTCAACATGCTGGGGCGCACCGCGGACGGCGAACCGGACCGGGTCCTCAACGCCCCCACGAACGAGGCGTGGATCGACCCCTGGGTGGCCCATCTGCGGAGCCTGGGGGTGCGGTTCGAGGTCGGCGCGACCGTGCTGGACCTGCCGTACGCCGACGGCCGGGTCACCGGGGCCGTCGTCCGGGACGCGGACGGCACCCGGCGCACCGTCACCGCCGACCACTACGTGTGCGCCATGCCCGTCGAGCACGCCCGCACGGTCTGGGGCCGGGCGCTGCGGGCCGCCGACCCGCAGCTGGGGCGCGCGGACCGGCTGGAGACCGACTGGATGACCGGGATCCAGTTCTATCTGACCGAGCCGACCCCCGTGATCCACGGGCACATCAACCACCTCGACTCCCCCTGGTCGCTGACCTCCGTCGGCCAGGCCCAGTTCTGGAAGGGCCGGAACTTCCCCGCCGACTACGGGGACGGGCAGGTCCGCGACTGCCTGTCCGTCGACATCTCCGAGTGGAGCCGCCCCGGCATCCTCTACGGCCGCACGGCCAAGCAGTGCACCCGGGAGGAGGTCGCGCGCGAGGTGTGGGCGCAGCTCAAGGCGGCGCTGAACGACACCGGGCGCACGGTGCTGCGGGACAGCGCCCTGCACTCGTGGTTCCTGGACCCGGCGGTGGACGGCATCGGCACGCCCGAGCCACGCAACGACGACCAGCTGCTGATCCACCCGACGGGCACCTGGTTCAACCGGCCGACCGCCCGGACCGCGGTGCCCAACCTCTTCCTCGCCGGGGACTACGTGGCCGTGGACATCGACCTGGCGACGATGGAGGGCGCGAACGCCGCGGCCCGGCAGGCCGTCAACGCCCTGCTGGACGCCTCCGGTTCAGCGGCGCCGCGGTGCACCGTCACCCCGCTCTACCGGGCGCCGGAGTTCGACGCGCTCAAGCGGCACGACGAGTTCCGCTACGGCCTCGGGCTGCCGAACCTGTTCGACCTGGGGTGAGCCGGGGACGGTCATTCACCCGGGGACTGCCCTCGGGCCGGGGACGGGCCGTTGGGGCCAGGAGCGTCAGGCGGGCGCCTCACAGGCGACCGCCGTGAGGACCACGCCCCGCTCGGCCAGCCACCGGCCCTCCAGCATCCGGACCGGCGCCCCGGCCACCTCCAGGCCGGGGACGAGGAGTTCCACGCCGAAGGTGCCGTCCCGGCGCAGTTCGACGAAGGCGTCCTCGAAGCCCAGCCAGCGCCGGGTGAGCGGGAACCACGTCTTGTACACGGACTCCTTGGCCGAGAAGATCAGCCGCTCCCAGTGGATGCCGGCGTCCTCCGCGGCCAGGGTGCGGAGCAGCTCGCGCTCGCCGGGGAGGGTGACGGAGTCCAGCACCCCGTCGGGCAGCGGGCCGGCCGGCTCGGCGTCGATCCCCAGGCTCACCACCTCGGTGTTCCGGGCGACCGCACAGGCCCGGTACCCGTCGCAGTGCGTCATGCTGCCGGCGACCCCCGCCGGCCAGCTCGGCGCACCGCGCTCCCCCGGCACCAGCGGGACCGGGGCGTGGCCGAGCCCGGCCAGCGCCCGCCGCGCGCAGACCCGGACCGTGGTGAACTCCCGCCGCCGCTTGTCCACGGACCGGGCCACCGCCACCTCTTCCTCGGGGAAGAGCCGGGCCTCGTCGGCCGGTACGTCGTCGCCGAAGGACTCGGCGGTCACCGCGCGGGACGGCAGGAGCCTGCCCATGAGCGAGGTGGACGTGCCACGGACGGGCGGACTCTGCACGGCGACTCCTCGTGGGTCGTCGACCGCCGGGGGGACGGTCACGGTGCCGGGACGGTGCTCGAACGGTGAACCCGAGGAGTTCCGCTGCTTCCTGCGGCAGTGAGGGAACCGGAACCCTCATGCGGCGACGGCCGCGCCCGCGGTCGCCGTCGACGCCGTTCATCCTATCGGGGGCCGCTCCGGCCGGGCCGGATCCGACGGGGCGCGCCGTGATCGTTCGCCGCTCAACGTGCGCCGCGCCAGGGGCAGTTGAGCCAGTCGCCAGGCCCCGCCCCGGTGGCCGGAACTGCGCGCCCGGGACGGACCGATGCACCTCCCGGCCGTCCCGTCGCCCGTCGCGGAGAACCGTTCCCGCGCCGGGGCCGGAGGCGTACCGGAGGGGAGGTACGCACCCGGGTACGCACCCGGATACGGGTCCGGGTCCGCCCCCGGATACGGGTCCGGGTGCCGCTGCGCCGGATGCCGCTGCGCCGTGCTCCGCCGCTCCGGGACCGGTGCGCCCGGCACGACCGGCCCCCGCCGGGTCAGCGCTCCGGCCGCACCGGCCGGGCGAGCAGGACCGCGACGTCGTCCTGGGAGCCGGCCGGCAGCAGGTGCCCGAGGATACAGTCGCAGATCTTCGGCAGCGGGTCCTCCAGGTGCCGCAGCGACCGGGCGAGCTGCCGCATGCCCTCGTCGATGTCCCGGTCCCGGGCCTCGATGAGCCCGTCGGTGTACATCACCAGCAGACTCCGCTCGGGCAGCGCCACCCGCTCGGTGCGGAAGTCCTGTCCCCCGGTGCCCAGCGGGGTGCCGGACGGGCCGTCGAGGAAGGTGATCGTGCCCTCGGCGTCGGCGACGGCCGGCGGCGGGTGGCCGGCGCGGGCGATCAGACAGCCGCCGGCGGCGGGGTCGTGCACGGCGTAGACGCAGGTCGCCATCTCGTTCTCGCCCAGGTCGGCGACGACGGCGTCCAGGGAACGCAGCATCTCGGACGGCGGGATGTCGTGGCGGGCCAGCGTCCGTACCGCCGTGCGCAGCTGCCCCATGACGGCCGCCGCGTGGATGCCGTGCCCCATGACGTCCCCGATGACCAGCCCCGTTCTGCCGCCGGGCAGGGCGATGGCGTCGAACCAGTCGCCGCCGACATCCTGCTCGCTGGCGGGCAGGTAGCGCCCGGTCAGATCCAGTCCGGGGACACTCGGCAGGGCGCTGTTGGTGAGGCTGCGCTGCAGGGTGAGGGCCGCCTCGCGCTGGCTGGTGTACATCCGGGCGTTGTCGATGTTCAGCGCGGCCCGGCCGACCAACTCGTCGATGAGGACGTTGTCCTGCTCGTCGAACGGCTCCCGGCGTCGGGTGCGGGTGGCCACCACGGCGCCGAGCACCTTGCCCCGGGCCACCAGGGGGACCATGCGCGCCGAGCCGAGGCAGGTCCGCAGGTAGCCGCGCAGCCGCTCCTCCCCCGGGTCGGTGATGAGCGCGGCGATGTCCGGGAGGTAGAGGTTCAGCGGGCGGCCCTCGGCGACGACCCGCTCGTACACCGAGTGGGGCGGGATGCGGTAGGTGCGGCCGACCGCCAGCTCCTCGTCGGGGGCGTCCGGGTCGGTGAAGGCGGCGGCGATCCGGCGCACCATGCCCTGGGCGGAGGCGGCGGTCTCATCGGGGGTGAGCACCTCCTCCAGCATCTGGACGTCGGCCGAGTCGGCGAGCTGGGGCACCAGGGCCTGCACCACCTCCTCGGCCGTCTGCCGCAGGTCCAGCGTGGTGCCGATCTTGATCCCGGCTTCGGCCAGCAGCGCGAACCGCTGCCGCGCCCGTTCGGCGTTCACATGGGCGCGCTGCCCCTCGGTGATGTCGATGAGGGAGGCGATCAGGCCCAGCGGGCGGCCGGAGCCGCCGAGCAGCGGGGCGTAGGAGCAGGACCAGACGCGGTCGTCGCCGGGGGCGGCCGGGGTGCGGCCGATGCGGCGGAAGTCCACCACGGCCTCGCCGCCGGCCAGCACCTCCCGCATCACCGTCTCCAGTTCCTCGGCGTTGACGTCCGGTGCCACCTCGGAGACCCGGCGGCCGATGTGCTCGGCGGCGGAGACACCGTTCATCCGGGCCAGCGCGTCGTTGACCCGGACGTAGTCCAGCTCGGGGCTGAGCATGGCCAGCCCGATCGGCGACTGGGCGAACAGGCCTTCGAGCGCGGCCAGGGAGTCCCGCATCCGGACGACGGCGGAGGTCTCGGCGGCGATGACCAGGTTGCCGGTGCGGCCCTCCGGGTCCGCGGTGCGGCAGATCCACATCTCCATCTGGACGAAGTGCCCGTCCCGGTGGCGCACCGGGAGCGTGCCGACCACGGCCTCCCCGGACCGGACGCGCCAGGTCAGCTCGTCGGCGAGGCCCCAGTTCTCTTCGGGTACGAGCGTCTGCTTCACCGGGCGGCCGAGGACGTCCTCCGGTGCGTGGCCGAGCAGTTCCTCGGCGGCCAGCGCCCACTGGACGATGCGTCCGTCCGCGTCGTCCCGCCACAGCGCGATCGGCAGCAGTTCACGGAACACACCGGCATACCCGACCCCGGGCCGGGGCGGTTCCGGTGTGTCGCTCGTCGGCTCGTGTGTGTCCACTGCCATGACCATCCTGGGCCATGGGCCGCTCGTCCCGCCGCCGCGCCGCCGGTGCCGAAGGCCGCGTTCCGGTGCGGGAAAGCCGCCCACGCACCATCGGTACAGCGTCCGCGGGCGCAGGGTCCTCGGGCGCAGGCTCCTCACGACCAGCGTATCCGAGGGGCTGCGGGGAGGAGCGGCGACGATCCCGGGACCGCCGCCGCCCGGTCCCGGGCCGGTCGTACGGGGGCATCCGACGAGCGCGGCACCGCGCCGGGACCTACGGTCGAACCATGGACTTCGACATCACCGAAGCGGAGGAGGCGCTCGTCCTCCGCATTCAGGAAAGGCTGACCGCCGGCGGCAACCCGACGGAGGACGAACTGGCGGCCGATCTGGGCGACGACGCGCGGCGGAACCTCGAGTCCCTGGCGGACAAGGGCTGGGTGTCGCTGATCCAGCCCCCGGAGGGCGGGCCGAACATGGTCAGCGCGCTCTCCCCGATGGCCCAGGCTGCGGTGACCAACCGGCGCGACGCGCAGAAGTGACGCGGGGCCGCGCCTGCCGCGGGGCAGGCGACGGCCCCGCGGGCGTCAGCCGGTGGCGGCTCCGGCTCAGGCGACGCTCTCGCCGGTGGGCGCCGCCTTCGTGGTGTCCGCCGGCTCCACGGTGTCCGCCGGCACTGCTGCGTCCGCCGGCACTGCTGCGTCCGTCGGCTCCGCGGTGTCCGCCGGCTCCGCGCTCGCCGCCCGCTTCCGGCGGGCGGACATCCAGGCGTGCACCAGCACCCCGGCGAACAGGAACAGCACACCCTGGTAGACCGCCGCGTAGCCGGCGCCCGCGACCAGCCACAGCGAGAAGCCGAAGGCGGTGAGCGCCAGCACCACGTCGCGGACGAAGCGCCCGGGGCGGACCCGGTCGCGCTGCCCGGAGATCAGGAAGTAGAGCTGGGCGGCGGCGGCCAGCAGGTACGGCACCGTGGCGGTGAACGTGGTGACCAGTACCAGGATCTCGAACACCCGCGCCGTACCGGCCGTGTAGTTGTAGACGGTCAGCAGCGAGGCGAGGACGACCGTGACCAGCACGCCGAAGGTCGGCACGCCCCGCCGCTTGATCGCGAACCGCTCCGGGAACAGCCCGTCGCGCGCGGCGGCGTACGGGGTCTGGGCGCTGAGCAGCGTCCAGCCGTTGAGCGCGCCCACCATCGAGACGAGGGCGGCGCAGGCGACCACGGTGCCGCCCCAGGTGCCGCCGAACATGGCGTTGACCGCGTCCGTGAAGGGCGCCCCGGAGGAGACCAGTTTCTCGTGGGCCACGGTGCCGAAGACGGCGAGGGTGCCGAGCAGGTAGACCAGCGCCGCACCGAGGGTGCCCAGGACGGTGGCCCGCCCGACGTTGCGCCGCGGGTCGCGGACCTCGCCCGCGCTGACCGCCGCCGACTCGACGCCCAGGTAGCTGAAGAGCAGGATCGCGGCGGACGCCGAGACCGCCCCGAGGGCGCTGCCGTCCGTCCCCTGGAACGGGCCCAGGTTCTCCGGGTCGAAGAAGAAGAGACCACCGACGGCGACCAGCAGGAGGGGCGCGAACTTCAGAACGGTGGAGACGAGTTGCACCGCGCCGACCCAGCGGGTCCCCGCCAGGTTGGCGAGCGCCGGGAACCACTGGAGCAGCAGCGCCGCGACCGTCATCTTCCAGACCGAGCCCTCCACCGGGAGGAGCACGTCGAGGTAGCCGACCGCCGCCACGGCCAGCGCCGCGTTGCTCACCCAGGTCGTGATCCAGTACGACCAGGCGGCGAGGAAGCCGGCGAAGTCGCCGAACGCCTCGCGCGCGTAGACGTACGGACCGCCGGTCCGCGGATCCCGCTGCGCCAGCCGGCCGAACACCAGCGCGAGGGCGATGGCGCCGATGGTGAGCACACCGAAGGCGAGCAGGCTGACCGTGCCGTACGGGGCGATGGACGCCGGCAGCAGGAAGATGCCGCCGCCGATGATGTTGCCCATCACCAGCGCGGTGGCGACCGGCAGTCCGAAACGGCTGGCGTGCCGGCTCCCCGCGCCCTGCTGCGCGGGGTCCTGCTGCGGGGAGTCCGGCGCCGGGGCGGTCACCGCCTCCCCGGAAGGGGCCTGGGCCGCGTCCGGGGCCGGAGCCGGCGGCGGAACGGTTCCGGTGTCGTGCATGGGGTGGTGCCTTTCCTGTGCTGCGCGCCCGTGACGGCCGGTACGGCGTGGGGGTGCCGCCGGGTGGTGAGCCGCGCGGGGCTGCCGGGGGCGGGCCGCTCCCGACGGTCACCCGCCGTCACCGCCCGTCCGCGTCGCTTCCGGTGCGCAGCGTGCCGCGGCCGGTGGCGCGAAGGCGCACACCAGCCGTGAGTTTCCGGGGGACCCCATGGTCGGGCATGGTCCACCCGGCACCAAATCACCGATGATGTTCGCCGACGGAACCCCCTTCGCCGAAAATCGGACGGTCCGGGGCGCGTTCGGCCGCGCATTCTTCTCCAGCGGGCGCTCGGGGGGCTTCGCCGGAGGGGCGTGGTGCGGGCGTACCGGCTCCGCGCCGGGCCGGCGCTCAGCCCACGCGCTCGGCGCTCAGCCCACGTGCTCGACGCCAGCCCACGCGCTCGGCCCTCAGCCCACGTGCTCGACGCCAGCCCGCGCGCTCGGCCCTCAGCCCACGTGCTCGGCGGGCTCCCCGGGCGGCGTCAGCGGCACCTGCGGGCCGTCCGCCTCCTCCAGCCAGCGGCGCAGCACGGCGTGCAGCTGCTCCGCCCCCGCCAGCTCCCGGCCGTCGGCGACCGGCGGGGACAGCTCCACCGGCCAGAGCAGGAAGGGCAGGGACTGGGCGCCGCCCAGCCCGCCGTGCGAGCCGATCTGCTCCTCGAACGCGTAGACCTCGTCCGTCGCCGGGTCGTACGCCGAGTTGACCATGATGTCGGCCGCGTGCGGGAAGCCCGAGGTGCGCCGTACGGTCTCCGCGGCGCCGGGCCCGAAGGGCGCGAGCGGGCTCCCGGGGGCCTCCGCCGGCGGCGCGCCCGGCCCGTCCGCACCGGGCGCCGCCCCGTCCGGCCTTCGCGAGCCCGTTCCGCCGTCCCACTCGCCCGGGCCCCGCTCTCCCCGGCGCCGCCCGCCCGGGCCCGGTTCTCCCCGGCCCCGCTCGCCGGTGCCCCGTTCTCCGCTGTTCCGTTCCCCGCCACCCGGCTCCCCCGGGCCCGGCCCGTGTCCGCCGTCCGGGCCCGAGGGCCCCCGCCGTCCGCCGTCCGGCTTCGCCGCCCCCAGGCGGTGCTCGGCGCCGCCCGCGCCCAGGACCACCGGACCGTGCCGCTCGCTGCGGACGAGCAGGAAGCCGATGCCGGGGTGTTCCGCCAGGGTGCGCAGCAGGGCCGGGTGGCGGCGGTCGATCTCCTCGCGGCTGACCCGGCCGGGCAGGCCGGGGAAGCTGATCAGCCCGAGGTTGCCGGAGCCGAGCACCAGCGGCTCGGTGGCCCGGGCCCGGCGGTGCCGCTGGTCCCCGTTTGCCTTCTCCGGGCGGTGCAGGGCCGCGCGGGCCGCCGCCCGCGCCTCGGCTCCGCTCGGCGAGCGGCCCGCCCGGCGCGGCACCGGCAGCCCGCACCCGGCCCGGACCAGGTCCTGGAGCGTCAGCCCGTAGGCGTCCTCGAAGGTCGGGCCGACGCTCTGCCCGTGGTCGGAGAGCAGCACGATCCGGTAGGGCCGCGGCGCGTGCTCGGCGACCTGGGCGATCAGCCGGATGCTCCGGTCTAGCCGGGCCAGGACCTGCTCCGCGTCCCGGCTGCGCGGGCCCGAGTGGTGGGCGACCTCGTCGTATCCGACCAGGTCGGCGTAGACGGCCGTCCGGCCCACCAGCAGGTCCCCGATGACCGAGGCGACCACCACGTCCCGCTCCACCACGGTCGCGAAGGCGCGGATGAACGGGTACAGCCCGCCCCGCTTGACGCGCGGCCGCTCGCGCCGCAGCCGGGCCCGCGCCGACTGGGTGATCTCCCGCCCGACCTCGGCGAGGTACGACCACGCGGTACGGGTGGCGTTGGCCGGGTCGGAGAAGTACGCGAAGTACCCGGCGCGGGAACGGTTCTCCTTGCCGCGCCGGGCGGTCACCGACAGGACGAGCGCCAACTGGTCCGCGCCGCCGCTGAACAGATTGCCCCGGCTCGCGCCGTCGGCGGTGAGCAGCCCGCCCCGCCCGGTGCGCAGCACGGCCCGGCGCTGGAGCTCGGCGACGCTGGTGGGGCGGCTGCACACCATGACCTCGCCGGTCTCCTTCTCGTACCAGCGGAACGCGGGCACATCGTGGTTGGAGCCGTGCAGGATGCCGAGCTGGCTGGCGCCCGTCTGGCTGGACCAGTCGGTGCGCCACGGGGTGAGCCGGTAGCGCCCGTCGGCGCGCCAGCGGGCCACGGTCGCCATGACCGGTGGCCGCGGCGGCCCGCCGGCGAGGCCGGGCCGCTCCCGCAGCGCGTCGGCCAGCACGTCGTGCCCCACTCCGTCGAGCTGGAGGAACACGGTGCCCGGCGCCGTCGTCCCGGTGCGGCCGCGGGCGTCGCCCCGGCGCCTCCGGTGGGCGAGCCGGTACAGCCGCCGCCGGTACGCGACGTCGTCGCGCACCGCAAGCGCGGTGCTGGTGGCGGATGCGACGGCGGACATGACGGCGGCGACCACGACTGCCGTCTCCGGGGCGACTTCGCCCCGCTGGTCCGGTACCAGGCGCAGCGCGACCAGCAGCAGCGAGCCGTTGAGGAAGAACACCAGCAGCCCGAGCACGAAGGCGGGCACCAGCAGCAGCGCCCGTACGACCAGCGGCCAGACCAGGGCGCTGAGCAGGCCGAAGGCTCCGGCGCCGAGCGCCGCGGTGATCGCTATCCGGGTGGCGCTGTCACCGGCCGGGGACTGCAGCCGGAAGTCGGGGAGGAGGGCGGCGAGGACGAGCAGCGTCACCGTACTCGCGGCCCAGACGACGAGCACCCGCAGGACCGTGCCCCCGACCGCCCGCCATCTGCCGTCCACCACCACGCTCCCGCCTGCCGCCTCCCGTCCGGAATCCGCCGGAACCGCGGAGCAGGGCTCCGGTCACCGGCCCGCTCGGCACCGGGCACCGGTCACCCGGCATCCGTCCGGCTTCCCCGGGAGGCTTCGTACACCCGCCCCGCACCGGGCATGCGGGCGCGCTCCCCAGCGTGGCACAGGAACCGCCGTCCGGGCCCCGGCCTGCCGCGCTTCGTGCTGGTGTGCGGATGGGGCCGGGTCCGGGCCGGCGGCGGCTCGGGGCGCCGGGGCTTTCGGCGCCACTGGCGCTCAGGGGATGCAGGTGTTCACGGGGTTCAGGGATGCGGGGATTCGGGAGTTCACCAACAGCGGCCGGCCGGAAGGTCCGTGAGCTGCGGAGCCGAGAGGTGCAGGACCTCGTAGCGGTCGCCGGGCCGGTCCTCGGGCGGTTCCTCCTCCCACAGGGTGAAGTGCACCGACTCCCAGTGGCGGGGGTCCACGGCCAGCGCCGAACTGTGCACGCCCGGCTGCGCGGCCGTGGCCCGGACGGCTTCGAGCGCCCGCCCCACCGCCGCCTCGGGCCCGCTGTCCGCCGGGAGGAAGGACGTGTGACGGGTCGCGGCACGCGGCACCGACCGCAGGGCCGGGCCGGGCTCGAAGGCCGCGCCGGTCCAGTGCCGGACCGCAGGGCGGCCGAAGTCGGCGACGATGCCCTGGAAGCCGCCCCCGCCCCAGAGGAAGTGGTTCATCCCGGCGAGGGAGTGCCAGAGGTAGAACGGCGCGTACTGGTTCACCGCCGAGCCCGCGCTCCCGCGCTCCCGGATGAGGTACGCCTTCAGGCCGAGCCCGGCCCGGTCGTCCAGGGCGGAGCCGCGGCCGGCGACCCGGTCCCGGATGATCCGCATGTCGTAGTCGGCGGGCAGGGTGATGTCGTACTGCATGGCGTACACGGGCGACGGTTCTCCTGTCGTGGGCACTTCGCCGGAGGTCGAGAGCCTGAGCCTTCCCGGTCCGGCCGGCTGTCGGGCGTCCGCCTCGCGCCGCGCCTGCGCCGCTGGGCGGTCAGGCGCGGGTCCGGGCGGTGAGCAGGTCGACGGCGCCGTCCACGGCCCGGTGGAACGGCTCGGCGGAGCCCGCGGCGCGCGCCAGGACGTAGCCGCCCTGGACCACGGCGGCCAGCGCGGCGGCGGTGCCCACCGGGTCGAGGTCCGGGGCCAGTTCGCCGCGCTCCTTGCCCTCCGCCAGCACCTCGGCCAGCCGGCGCCGCAGCCAGTCGAAGGTCTCGTCCAGCGGTTCCCGCAGCCCGGGTTCGGCGATCACCTCGGGGTCCTGGGCGAGCCGGCCCACCCGGCAGCCGCCCAGCACGTCGCGCTCCTGCCGGAGGTAGGCGGTGATCCGCTCGACCGCCGTGCCGGGGGCGGACAGGTGCCCGTCCACCCGGGCGCGGACCTCCTCGGCGTTGCGGCGGATCGCGGCGAGCGCGAGACCGGGCTTGCCGCGGAAGTGGTGGTACATGCTCCCCTGGCCCGCCTCGGCACGCTGCTGGATCGCCTTGGGGCTGGTGCCGACGTACCCGCGCTCCCGGAGCAGCTCCTGTGTGCTGCGGATCAGACGTTCCCTGGTGTCCATGCAGCAAGTGTACCTACTGGTATGTACAACGCTGGTGCGGACAACGCCCCGGGTGCACGCCGCACTGCGCGGTTGCGCGGCGAGGCGTGCACCGGCCGGGTACGGGGAAGAAGCCGAGCGAGGATGGAGGGGCCGGAGCAGCAGGGACGGGCGGTGGACGGGCCGTGGGCCCGGCGGCGCGGGGCGGAGCGGCAGGAGGTGGCGCGTGCCCGTGGAGATCACGTGGTGGGGCCATGCCACCGCCACCGTGGCGGACTCCGGTCTGCGGTTCCTCACCGACCCCGTGTTCGTACCGCGGCTGGCCCATCTGCGGCGGCGCCGGGGCGCGCTGCCGCCGCCGGAGGCCGCCGTGGCGGACGCGGTCCTCGTCTCCCATCTGCACGCCGACCATCTGCACCTGCCCTCCCTGGCCCGGCTGCGGCCGGGCACCCGGCTGCTCGTGCCGCGCGGTGCCCAGCGGGCCCTGCCCGGACTGCGACGGCTGGCCGAGGGCGGGCTGCGCGTCACCGAGGTCGCACCGGGGGACGAGCTCGCGGTGGGCGAGGCCGTGGTCCGGGCGGTCCGGGCGGCGCACGACGGCCGGCGGCTGCCGTACGGCCCGCACCGGTCGCCCGCGCTGGGCTATGTGATCAGCGGGGAGGCGCGCACGTACTTCGCCGGGGACACCGGGCTGTTCGAGGAGATGGCCGACGAGGTGGGGCCGTGCGACGTGGCGCTGCTGCCGGTCGGCGGCTGGGGCCCCTTCCTCGGCCCCGGGCACCTGAACGCCCGCCGGGCCGCCGAGGCCCTCGTCCGGCTGGAGCCGCGCAGCGCGGTGCCGGTGCACTACGGCACGTACTGGCCGATCGGGCTGGACGCGGTCCGCCCGCACGAATTCCACGCGCCGGGTGAGGAGTTCGTCCGGCATGCGGCGCGGCTGGCCCCCGAGGTGACGGTGCACCGGCCGGCCCACGGGGAGCGCGTACGGCCGGAGACCGCGCGGTGATCCGGGAGTTGCTGGGCACGGTGCCTCCGGAGACCACCCAGGCCGTCGGCTATCCGACGCTGTTCCTGCTGATCGTGCTCGGTTCCCTGGTGCCGGTGGTGCCGACGGGGGCCCTGGTGAGCTCCGCTGCGGTGGTGGCCTTCCACCGGGCTGCGCCGCTCTCCCTGCTGCTGGTGTTCGTGGTGGCGGCGTCCGCGGCGTTCCTCGGCGACCTCGGCCTGTACTGGCTGGGGCGGCGCGGAGCGGAGTCCCGCAACGTCGCGCGGCGGCTGGCACGGCTGCGTCACCGGGCCGCTCCCGACCGACTGGAGACGGCGCAGCGGAAGCTGGACGCACATGGGGTCACGGTGCTGGTCCTCTCCCGGCTGGTTCCGGCGGGACGGATTCCGGTGATGCTGGCGTGCCTGCTGGCCGAGAAGCCGATGCGCTGGTTCGCCCGCGGCGACGCGCCGGCCTGTCTGGCCTGGGCGGCGACGTACCAGCTGATCGGCATCCTCGGCGGTGCGCTGTTCGGCGAGCCGTGGCAGGGCGTGGTGGCGGCCGTGGCGCTGACCCTGGCGATCAGCGCGGTGCCCGCGGGGTGGCGGAGGCTCGCCGCCCGCCGGGCCGGCCCGGACTGAGCCCCGCGCGGACCGGCCCGGACCGAGCCGGGGCCCGTCGCCGGCTCCTCCTGCCGGCCGGCCGCGTGTCGCCGGCTTCCGTCCCGTGCGGGCCGGGCTCCGGTCGCGCGGGGGACTCCGGCGCGGCCGTGCGCGGTCAGGCGTCGGCGCGCTGGTCGTCGTCCAGTTCCACCAGGGTGTCGCGGAGCAGGGCCAACGCCCGGTCCACGTGCTGGAGCAGGAGCGGATCCTCGGCGGTGAGGGTCCGCAGCCGCTCGCTGTCCGAGCCGCCCAGCAGCGGACCGGTGGAGAGCCGGGCGCGGAGCGCGTCGGGACCGTCCCCGAAGCGGTGTCCGCCCGGCACGGGCTCGCCGAGCCGTTCGCTGAGGTGGTTCTCCAGGTCGACCGAGTCGCTGATGCCACGGGCCTCCAGGGCATGGCGCAGCGGGTCGAGGTCCACATACACATGGCTGCCGGCCTGGGGCGGACGGCACAGGGCTCCGGCTGCGGTGACCGTGCGGTGGACCGCGGCGGCGAGGGTGCCGTGCAGCCGGGCGGCGGCTGCCGTCCGGGCGGCGACCGGCTGGGGTTCGGTGAGCGCGTGCGCCACGGCCGCGGCCACGGGTCCGGCGAGCACCGTCCGCAGCCCGGCCATGATGTCCAGGGTGGCGGCGTGCAGTTCGCCGCCGCGCCAGGTGTTGGGGAAGCGGACGACGGCGGCGGGCCAGCCCGGGGGAACGTGGGCCGCGCCGAGGTCGGTGAGGACCACGACGTCGTTCGGATGCATCTCGGCGGGGCTGAACAGCACGGTGCCCGGCTCGTGCAGGGTGTCGCGGTAGGTCTCGTCGCTGACGATCAGCATGCCCTCGCCGAGCGCCGCCTCGCAGACCTCGTGCAGCACCTCGGGCGGGGGCACGGTGCCGCACGGGTCGTCGGCCACGGACAGCAGCAGGACCCGCGGGTCGCCGCCCTCCGCCCGCACCCGCCGTACGGTTTCGAGCAGCGCGAACGGGTCCGGGACACCGCCGCATTCGGCGGGCGTGGGCGCGTGGTACGCGGGGCGGCCCAGCAGCACGGCCGGAGCGGCGTACCAGGCCGCGCAGGGGCGGGTGAGGAGGACGTCCCCGCCGATCGCGGCGAGCAGGGCGAGCAGCAGCGGCTGGGCTCCCGGCCCGGCGGCGACGTGGTAGGTGTCGGTCTCCAGGCCCCGCCGCGACCAGTAGCCGCACGCCGCCTCCAGCAGGTCCCGGCTGCCGCCCACCGGTTCCGGGCCGGCGCCCGTGGCACACCGGAAGAGCCGCTCGGCGAGCTCGGGGAGGACCGGCAGGCCCGGGGCGGGTGCCGGCGGCCCGAACGAGGCCGGGCCCCGGCCTTCCGATGCGGTCGGCTGCATCCGTACCTCCGACGTGGGTCGTGCCGGCGCCTGAAGGATCTCCGGTGCGCCGCAGGCCGGGTACCCACACCTCCGCAGATCACCCGGGGACGGCCGAGGGGACGACACGGCCGGGACGGACCGGCCGGGCCGTGGCTGCCCGGTCTCCTGGACGTGCGCCGTCGGCGCGCTGCGGCTCGTGGGCTGTGCTGTCGGGTCGTGCTCGTGGGCTGTGCTCTTGGGCTGTGCTCGTGGGCTGTGCTCGTGGACGCCGCTCCTGGTCAGTTGCGCGACTCGGCCATCACCTGGTCGCAGAGGGCGGAGCAGGTGCGGCTGATCAGCCGCGACACATGCATCTGGGAGATGCCGAGCTGTTCGGCGATCCGGCTCTGGGTCATGTCGCAGAAGAACCGCATGTACAGGATCTGCCGCTCCCGCTCCGGGAGCTTGCTGAGCTTGGGTTTCAGGGCCTCCCGGTCGACGATCAGGTCGTAACCCGGCTCCTGGTCACCGAGCGTGTCGACCAGCGCGTAGCCGTCCTCGGAGCCGGGGAGCTCCGCGTCCAGGGAGAGCGGCGTGAAGCTCTCCAGGGCCTCCATCCCGAGCTTCACCTCCTGCTCGGTGAGGCCCGTGTGCTCGGCGATCTCCCGGACATCGGGGCCGCGCCCGTCGAGGGAGTGCGAGAGCTCGCGGTGGGCGGCCCTGACGCGGTTGCGGAGTTCCTGGACCCGGCGGGGCACGTGGAGGCCCCACATGTGGTCGCGGAAGTGACGCTTGACCTCGCCGACGACGGTCGGGACGGCGAAACTCTCGAACGCCGTGCCGCGTTCGGGGTCGTACCGCCGGACCGCCTTGACCAGACCGAGAGCCGCGACCTGCTCCAGGTCCTCGAGCGATTCACCGCGATTGCGGAACTGCCGGGCGAGGCGTTCGGCCATGGGAATCCAGGCGCGGACGACCTCCTGGCAGAGGGCGTCCCGCTCGGGCCCGTCGGGCAGGTGGGCGAGTTCCTCGAACTCGGCGGACGTGTCGGGGGCGTCGTCGTGAGGGTGCTTCGCGGAGGGGCGCTTGGCCGAGATTTGTGCGGTCGTCATGATGGACAGCTCCCAGGACGGCGGACTGGATCACCGCAGGAGCACGCGCACGACCGAACGGAAACGCGCCACCGGGGCATACACGGTTGCCTCCCGCGGGCGTGCCTTCGGTCCGAAGCACGTCTTGCGCCTGCCCGTCGGACCTCCGGTCAAACCGGCGACCCCGTCGGCCCCACGGGCACTCTCCACGGTAAGCCCGCCCCGTACGGCCCCGCATCCGGCGCCCACGGCTGCGTCCGGAGGCGCCGTCCGGGGGCCGGGGTGGTCCGCCGACCGCAGGTGCCGTACCCGGACGAACCGCAGGACGAACCGAGGAAGCGGGCGGCACGAGGACGGGCCCCGGGAGGCGGGGACCGGCGGAGGACCGCCCCGGTGGGAGCTGCGGAGGACGGGAAAGGGAGTGGCCCGGCAGGGGCTCAAGACCAGGATCCAGGAACTCCTGCCGGGCGGTCCGGGGGGGGTGGCTGCTACGAGGAGCCGACGGCTGCCCGGAGACCCCGGCCCGCCGGCCGCCGCGCCGGGGAAGGGCGGGCAGCCGGGCCGAGGAGCTGGGTCAGTGCCGCCGGGCCAGGGCGTGCCAGTAGCCGGCAGCGAATTCCCGGCTCCGTGCGTACCGGTGCGCCGCGGGGGCGTGGCCGTGCCGGCCGCGTACGGCCAGGGCCGCCACCAGCACCATGCCGAGGGCCGCGGCGGCGACCGGAACCGGGCGGCGCCGTCCCGTCTCCGCGGCCGCGTGTACGGCCGTCCGCAGCTGCTCCGGCGTGTCGTGGACGACGTCGGAGGCATACGCGGCGGTGTGCTGCATGTGCTCCTTCATCTCGGCGACCTTGTGCTGCGCCAGGGTCTTCACATCCGCCCGTGCCGCGAGCTCCTCCACCGTGGCGCCCAGCCGCTCGCGGGCCTCGGCCACCTGGCCGCGCAGCTCCTCCGGGGTGTTCGTCATCGGTGCACCCTCTCCTTGATCACTTCGACGTCGGCCTTGAGACCGCGGATCGCCTGCTGCGGTTTGAGCGGTGAGGCGTTGCGGGTGTCCCGCCTCGCCAGCAGGGCGAGCACCGCGGCCACCACGAACAGCGTGCCCGTCACGATCAGAGCGGCGGCCCAGACGGGCAGCGCCAGCGCGATGGCGGCGATGCCCGTGGCCACCATCGCCTGCAGGCCGAGGAAGGCGACCAGTCCGGCGCCTCCGTACAGGCCACCGCCGCGTCCGGCCCGTCTGCCCTTCTGCACCATCTCGGCCTGAGCCAGGCGCAGTTCGCTCCGGACCAGGTCGGACAGCTGCTCCGAGGCCTGCTTGACGAGCTCGCCGACGGGCTGCTGCTCCCCCGGGCGTGCCGCGCCGCGGGCCGCCCGGACCGGTCCGGGCGCCGTGCCGTCCGTTCCGGGCATGGCGCGGGCATCTCCGGGGCGCATACGGTCCGTTGAGGTGTCCGGGCGCGGCTGCCCGCCGGTACCCGTCCGGCCGTCTCCGTGTCCTCTGCGGCCGGTGCGATGCGTACGGTCCTGCACAGTTCCGGTCACCGGGCTGCACCTCCCTTGTGCGACCTGGCCACGGGGGCCCTGGTCAGTCGCCGGGCATGACTGCCGCGTACCGCCGTCGGCGTCAGGATGAAGTCCTCGTACCGGCCCAGTGCCAGGACGACACCGAGCATGGCTATCGGCATGAATACGGCGAGTACCGCCATGGCCCTGTCCTCTCCTGGGGCCGGGTGCTCCGTCGAACGCGCCGGCCTCCGCTTCGGGTGACCCTCCTCGCCGGAGCCAAACGCGGGGACAGCGGAGGCAGGGTGCACGGGGGCGGTCGGGGCGGGCCGGAAGCACACCGGCCCCGGGCCCGGGGTCCCTGATGTCCCGGGCCCGGGGCCGTGTTTTCCCCACTCACGACCGCTCGGCCGATCTTCGGGTTGCCGCGATGCCCCACGCCAAACCTCCGCCGTGCGGCCGGGCGGCGGAAGGAGTGATTCCGCAGACCGGCGGCGAGCGGCGGGCAACGAGCGTCCGGGGCCCGTGAACGCGCGCGGGCCCGGCGGTCACCCCGCTCCGGCGGCCCCGCTCAGGAGCTGCCGTGCGCGGGGCGGAGTTCTCCTCGAGCGGATGCATGACGGTGGAGATCCGGGCACCTGCCACCGTGCGCGTGCGCGGAGTTCCCGTCATCTGCCGTGCGCGTGCGGGGAGTCCCCGTCGCAGTTCCGGCTCCGGGCCCCCTCCCGTGTCCGGCCGGCCGCCACCTGGCGGTCCGGGTGGCGTCGCAGGTATTCGCCCTCCAGCTGCGCCATCCGGGTGTTGTGGGCGGCGAGGGCGTCCTGCGAGCCGTACAGCAGGGTCTCGTGACGCGTGCGGTGGATGGTCTCCAGCTCCTTGAGCAGCTGTGGTTCGTCGAGTGCGGACGGGTCGACCCCGCCGTTCCGCCGTCCCTGGTCGCCCATGGTGCACTCCCTTTCGTCACCTGCGTGGTCCGCCGGACACGCAGTGCAGCCGTGTTGCTGCCCGGTCACCGGGTACCCGGCCCGCAGGACCGACACAGGTCCGCCCCGAGCAGTACGGAGGTAGCAATGGAGCGAGGAAGCAACCGGCTCAATGTCCACCGCGACGAGGAGATGAAGCACGAACTCCAGGGGCTGCTGCGCTCCGGCCACCCGACCAGGGCCGATGAGTGGCACGACCCGGAGCCGGGTGCCGACGACGACCCGCCGGCCGCGCTGGGGGCGGTGCCCCGGCCGGGGACTCCCGCCGGTGAGGAAGCGCTCCGCTTCGAGCTCGGCCGGCACCTCGCCCGGACGCCGTTCCCGGCCAAGCGCCGGGAGCTGCTGCGCACGCTGCACGAGCGGCACGCGCCCGACGGGCTCATCGACGTGGTCACCGAGCTGCCGCCGGACGAGACGTTCCACAACGTGCAGGAGATGGTCACGACCCTCGGGCGCGGCATGCCCGCGTGAACGAGGACCGCGTAGCGAGGACCGCACCGCGAACCGCGCAGCGGGTACGACGGCCCGTTCCCGGCGGCCGGACGCCGCCGGGAACGGGCCGTCGCCCGTGTCCGCCCCCTCGCCCCCGGTGCACGGCGGGGAGACCCACCGTGTGCGGCCGGGAGACCCACCGTGTGCGGCCGTCCGGGGTCCGTGCGGCGGCCCGTTGCGCCACGTGACGCAGGGCTCCCCCATCGCTCGGCCGACAGCGGGTATGCGGTCGGCATGGATGAACAGTTGAGGCACCGCGTCCGCAGCCTGCTCAGCGCGCGGGACCGGTCCGTCTTCGAGCTGGTGGCGGCCCGCGAGTGGCCGGGCGCCGAGCGGGTCCTGCCACGGCTGAGCCGGAGCGCCAATCACGGCCTGCTGTGGTTCGGCCTCGCGGCGGGCATGTGGGCGGTCGGCAGCCCCCGGGGGCGGCGCGCCGCGGCGCGGGGCGTGGCGTCCCTCGCGCTGGCCTCGGCAACGGTCAACACCGTGGGCAAGCGCTCGGTGCGCCGGGCGCGGCCGGTGCAGGACTCGGTGCCGCTGATGCGGCAGCTCCGGCGCCAGCCGGTCACCACGTCCTTCCCGTCCGGGCACTCCGCCTCCGCGGCGGCCTTCGCCGTCGGAGCGGCGCTCGAATCGCGGCGCTGGGGCGCGGTGCTGGCGCCGGTCGCCGCGTCGGTGGCCTTCTCCCGGGTGTACACCGGCGTCCACTACCCGAGCGATGTGGTGGCGGGCGCGGCGCTGGGGGCGGGGGCGGCGTTCGCGGTGCGCGGACTCGTACCGTCCCGGACCCAGCTCCCGCCCCCGGCCCGTCCCCGCACCGGTGCGCCGGTGCTCCCCGACGGCGACGGGCTGGTGGTCGTGGTGAACCCGGGCTCCGGCGCCCAGCCCACGGTGACCGACCCGGTGCGCCAGCTGCGGACGGCGCTGCCGAAGGCGGAGGTGGTGCTGTACGAGGAGAGCGCCGGTCCGCTGCCCGCGGTGCTGGAGGAGGCGGCGCGGGACGCCGTGAAGCGCGGCGGCGCGCTGGGCGTCTGCGGGGGCGACGGCACGGTGAACGCCGCGGCGACGGCGGCCCTGCAGTACGACGTGCCGCTGGCGGTCTTCCCCGGCGGGACGTTCAACCACTTCGCCGTGGACCTGGGGGTGGAGACGATCCAGGACACCTGCGCCGCGGTGGCGGCGGGCACCGCGGTGAAGGTGGACGTGGGCCGGGTGACCCCCACGGGCGGCGGTGAGCCCCTGCACTTCCTCAACACCTTCAGCCTGGGCTCGTACCCGGAGCTGGTCCGGGTGCGGGAGCGCTGGTCACCCCGGCTGGGCGGGCCCCTGGCGAGCATGCTCGGGGTGATCCATGTGCTGCGGACGTCGCGGCCCGTGCAGGCCGAGGTGAACGGCCGGCGGCGGTCCATGTGGCTGCTGTTCGCGGGCAACGGCGCCTACCGCAGCGTGGGCGTCGCGCCGGTGCGCCGGTACGACCTGGCGGACGGCCTGCTGGACGTCCGTATCGCCCACGGCGGCCACTTCGCCCGGACCCGGCTGCTCGCGGCAGCCGTGAGCGGTGCGCTGCGCAGCTCCCCGGTGTACGCGGCCATCCGCACGCAGCGGCTGCGGATCTCCGGTGTGGCGCCGGGCACGCACCTGGCGTTCGACGGCGAAGTGGCGCCCGCTCCCCCGGCCTTCGCCCTCGACAAGGCGGAGGAGGCGCTGACGGTCTACCGGCCGGACTTCGACTGAGCCGCCGGGCGGTGCGGCGCAGTCCGGTGCGGAGCCGTCCGGCGGGTGAACCTCCCCCCGCCGGACGGCAGCCTCCGGGCGCCCCCTCCGGACGACGGCGGCGGTCGGGAGCATGACCGGACAGCGGTCCCGCTCCCGACCGCGGGCGTCGTCATCTCCTGACCGCGGGCGTCGGCACGTCCGGCCACGCCACCCTCCTCACCCCACCCACTCTCCTTCGTGACCACATATTGATACGTCCTTCTCGTCATGCGGAACGCGGTTCTAGGCTGCCCGTGACGCGCCCGACCCGCCGTCGAGAGGGGACCGCCATGTCCGAGAAGGCCGCCGTCTACACCCATGGGCACCACGAGTCCGTGCTGCGCTCGCACCGTTGGCGCACCGCCGCCAACTCGGCCGCGTACCTCCTCGGCGAGCTGCGGCCGGGCCTGTCCGTCCTCGATGTGGGCTGCGGGCCGGGCACGATCACCGCGGACCTGGCCGGACTGGTGGCCCCCGGCCGGGTGACCGCGGTCGACGCGGCCCCGGACGTCCTCGACCGGGCACGCGCGACCGCGGCCGAACGCGGCCTGACGAACGTCGGGTTCGCGGTCGCCGATGTGCACGCCCTGGGCTTCCCGGACGACTCGTTCGACGTGGTCCACGCCCACCAGGTGCTCCAGCACGTCGGCGACCCCGTACAGGCCCTCCGGGAGATGCGCCGGGTGTGCCGCCCCGGGGGCGTCGTGGCCGTCCGCGACTCCGACTACGCGACGATGACGTGGCACCCCGCCGTTCCGGGCATGGACGACTGGCTGGAGCTGTACCGGCGGGTGGCGCGCGCCAACGGCGGGGAGCCGGACGCCGGACGGGTCCTGCTCTCCTGGGCCCGCCGGGCCGGCTTCACCGACGTCACCGCCACCGCCTCCGCCTGGTGCTTCGCGGCTCCGGAGGAACGCGCCTGGTGGAGCGGCCTCTGGGCGGACCGGACGACCGCGTCGGGCTACGCCCGGCGCGCGGTGGACGGCGGGCACGCCACCGAGGCGGAGCTGCACCGGATCGCCGCCGCGTGGCGGCAGTGGGGGCAGGCCGAGGACGGCTGGTTCGCCCTGCTCCACGGCGAACTGCTCTGCCGGGTACCGGCGGAGGGTTGACCGGGGACGGAACACCCCCCGTACGAGCGGAGGCCAGTGGCCCCCCGCCGCCGCATCCCGTCGATCCGCATCCCGTCGATCCGCCACGGGAAGGGGCCAGGCACGCGTGGGACGGCCCTCAGCGCACCGTTCCGTCCCATTGCCACACGGCCCGTCGCGCCAGGCCGGGGAGTGCGATACGGCCCGTGCACCACAACAGGGTGTCGAACGGGCCGTGCCCGGGCGGAGCGTCGGCGAAGAGGCGTCCGAGCACGGCCGCGCTCGGGAGGTCGGGCAGGGTCCAGGACGAGCCGAGCGCGCGCGTGATGTCGTAGGTGTGGACGGCCAGTTCGGTGATTCCCATGGCAGCGAACCCGGTTGGGTCGGAGTGCCCCCAGGGGTGCCAGGCGCGGGCTTCGGCTGGCGCGTCCCGGACGGTGGCCGTCAGCAGGGACGCGGCGATCCGGAGACCGTCGAGACAGGCGGGGACGGATGCCTCCGGGTCGAGCGAGGCGAAGAGGGTGATGTAGCGGTCGTCGGGGCGGGCGATGAGCAGACCGGCGTAGCCGGTCAGGCCGAGGGCGAGATGGTCGAGGGTCCGGCGGCAGGTCCAGTCGAGGCCATGGGCGTTGCGTGACCAGTCCTGGCCGGCTCCTTCGAGGAGAGCCGCCAGGCAGTCGTCGGTGACGGCGGCCAGGAGGTCCGTCCACGGCAGGGTGGTGGCGGGCGTCTTCGGGTCCGGCATGCCGTGGGGGGCAGCCGCGGGCGTCACGGTCATGCGCCGACCGCCGGCGACTTCAGGACCTCGATCACGCTCGCGAAGCTGTCGGAGCCGTGACCTGCGGCCTTGGCCCGTTCCATGGCGGACTTCAGGAGTTCGGGCAGGGCGTTGTCGATACCGCGGGCCGTCGCGGCGTGGAGCAGATGGTCGATGGCGGCGATCTGTACGTCGACCGTGGCGTCGTCACCCGGGTAGCGGCCTGCGTCCACCTGGGGTGCATAGGTGGCCAGGAAGCCGGCCACGGCGGTCAGCCAGCGGATCGCGACCGGCGTGAAGGCCGTGGCCGGTGTCCGCTCCGCACCGACCAGCGCGGTGCCGTGCAGCCAGCCGGTCAGGGTGGACCACATCAGGCCCAGCAGGGCGGCGTCGTAGAGGGAGGCGAGGCCGGGGTCGGCGCCGAGGTGCAGGGGGTCGCCCAGGGCAGCCAGGGCCGGCCGATGGGCGGCGAAGACCGCGTCCGCACCGCTGTAGAGGAACATCATCCCGGAGTCGCCGACCCCCGGCGGGGTGGTCATGATCGCGCCGTCGAGGTAGTCGACGGCGTGCGTCCGGGCCCACGCGGCGGCCTCCTGGGCCTGCTCCGGGGAGCCGGAGGTGAGGTTGACCAGGGCCTTGCCCGCCAGGGAACCGGCGATGGGGTCGAGGAGGGCGTGCAGCACCCCGTAGTCCAGCACGCACACGATGGTCAGCGGGCTCGCCCCGATCGCTTCCTCGGGTGACGCGGCCAGGCGGGCACCCCGGTCGACCAGCGGCCGGGCCTTGTGCGCCGAGCGGTTCCACACGGTGGTTGCGTGGCCCGCGTCCAGCAGGGCGGAGGCCAGCGCCAAACCCATCGAGCCCAGCCCGATGACGGTCACTGCCGGATGATCGGAATGCATGTCGCGACTCCCCATGTCTCCGCCTGCGGCGGTTGGTCAGGTACGGACCAAGGTCGCAGCCCGCAGGAGCCGGGAACAGTGACACCGGTGACGACGGCCACCAAATTCCTGCCATACGCTTCGAGGCATGAATGCCGGTTCCGTCGCCGTGGTCGTGCCCGAGGACATCGGAGTGCCCTCCTGGGATCTGTACGAGCTCAGCATCCCCTGCACCGTCTTCGGGAAGCCGCAGCCCGACCTGGCCGACCCCTGGTACGACCTGCGGCTGTGCGGTACGGGGGAGCGGGGGCAGGACGACTCCCCGGCCGGGACAGGGCTGTCCCTGACGACGCGCCACGGGCTCGACGACCTCGCCGGTGCCGACACGGTCATCGTGCCCTCGGTGCCCGACCCCTGCGTCGACGAGGGCAGACCGCTGCCGCAGGCACTGATCACGGCCCTGCGCCGCGCCTACGACGCGGGCGCCCGCATGGTCTCGCTGTGCACCGGCGCCTTCGCACTCGCCGAGGCCGGCCTGCTCGACGGACGGCGTGCCACCGCCCATTGGATGCACACCGGGCAACTCGCCGAGCGCTACCCGAAGGTGGAGGTCGACGACTCGGTGCTCTACGTGGACGACGGCGATGTGCTCACCAGCGCCGGGCTGACCGCCGGTCTCGACCTCTGCCTCCATCTGGTGCGCCGGGACCTGGGCGCGCACGTCGCCAATCAGCTGGCCCGCCGGATGGTGGTGCCCGCCCATCGGCCGGGCGGCCAGGCACAGTTCATCGACCTGTCCGTGCCCACGACCGACGGCGGCGGCCTGGCGCCCGTTCTGGACTGGGCCCGGGCACACCTGGACCGGCCTCTGACGGTCGAGGACCTGGCACGGCGCGCCGCGATGAGCCCGCGGACCTTCCACCGGCGCCTTCAGGCGACCACGGGGACAACTCCCCTGCAGTGGCTCCTCGATCAGCGCCTGGGCCGAGCCCAGAGCCTGCTGGAGTCGACGGACCTGCCGATCGAGAAGATCGGCGAGCTGAGCGGCCTCGGTACGGCGAACAACCTCCGCCACCACTTCCTCAAACGGATCGGGGTATCGCCGAGCGACTACCGACGGGCCTTCCCCCGGTCGGCGCCCGAGTCACCCCGCGCCTGAGACCGGCACCCGCCGAAGCAGGAACGCAACCCTCCCCGCGTCCCCCGCGTCACTCGCGTTGCGCGGCGGGCAGGGCGTTCGCCGCGGGCCGACGGGAGGAGCAGCACGATGCAGCGAGGCGGACGTACCGGCTTAGTGACCGCAGTGGTGGCGGCCGTGGTGGGCGCCACCGCGCTCGGCACGGCCCACGCCACCACCGGACCGGACCGGGCCGACACACCGGACCGGATCGCCATGCCCGTCCGCGTGGACGCTTCAGGCCGGGGCGGCGCGCCCGACCGGGCCGATGCGCTGCGCCGGGACGGTGCGACAGGCCGTGCCGCAGCACGGGGCCGGGCCGGTGCGCGCGACCACGCCGCCACCCGTGCCGCGCTGCGCCGCGCGGTGGAGGCCGGGGGCCTGCCCGGCGTGGCGGCGGAGGCCCAGGGGAGCAAGGGAGGCTGGTTCGGCTCGGCGGGGTTCGCGGACACCACGACCCAGCGGAAACGTTCACCCGCTGACCACTTCCGGGCGGCGAGCATCACCAAGCCCTTCATCGCGACCGTGCTGCTGCAACTGGAGGCGGAAGGGAAGCTGAGCCTGGACGACACCGTCGAGACCTGGCTGCCCGGCGTGGTGCACGGCAACGGCTACGACGGCAGCCGCATCACCCTGCGGCACCTGCTCAACCACACCAGCGGACTGTTCAACTACACCGAGGACACCGCGTTCGTGGACCAGGCGGCCGGTCCGGGCTTCCCGGAGCACCGGTACGACACCCACACCCCGGAGGAGCTGGTCGCCGTCGCGCTGCGGCACCCTCCGGTGTCCGAGCCCGGCGGGAAGCCGCGGTACTCGAACACCAACTACATCCTGGCCGGCCTGGTCATCGAGAAGGTGACGGGGCGCTCCTATGCGGCGGAGGCCACACGGCGCATCATCAAGCCGCTGAAGCTGCACGGGACATCGTTCCCCGGCACCTCGGCCCGGATGCCGTCACCGCACCCGGTCGGCTACTCCCGGCTGCACAGCACCGCCCCCGACGCCCCGGTCCACGACGCCACCGAACAGAACATGACCTGGCTGGGTGCGGCGGGCGACCTGATATCGACCACCGGGGACCTCAATCGCTTCCACCGGGCCCTGCTGCGCGGCACGTTGCTGCCGCCCGCCCAGCAGCGAGCGATGTTCGACACCGTGGAGGCGGGCGGGACCGGTTACGGGCTCGGGGTGGAGACCGCCACGCTGTCCTGCGGGGTCTCCGTGGTGGGGAAGTCCGGCCGGACGAACGGATCGCTGTCCGCGATGGTCGGCACGGCGGACGGCAAGCGCCGGATGACGTTCAACATCAACGGTGACTGGCTGGCCGACTCGGCGGTGTACTTCGACATCATCGAGGCGGAGTTCTGCGGCAAGGCCCCCGGCACCGCCGGCCGAGCCGACGAGTCCACCGGGAAGGGGCGGCGCGCGTTGCCGCCGGCCGCTGTCAACGCCATGACCGATCCGCGCTTCTGACCGCTCGCCGGACTCCGGCAGGGCTCTTCGCCGGGCCCTGCCGACCGGTGTCCTCCCCCGCGGCCCTCCGTCCGTTCCATCCGTTCAGTCCGTTCCGTCCGCGGTTCTTCCGTGGCGCACGGCATTCCGGAACGGGACCGCGAGCCCCCGGTGGCCCCTAAGCTCATTCGTATGGAGATCTTGGGAACTTCGCTGCGGGTGTGCGTCGACGACCTGGAAGCCGCGGTCGGTGTCTACGAACGTCTGACGGGCGCCGAGGCACTCCGCTTCGAGCGCGCCGGTGTGTCCGTGGCGGCCGTGGGCGCCTTTCTGCTGATGAGCGGACCGGAGAGCCAGCTGGAAGTGCTGCGCAAGGTCACCGCCACCATCGCGGTGAAGGACGTGGGCGAGGCGCACGCGGTGCTGAGCGAGGTGGGCGCCCAGATCATCGCCGGCCCGCTGGACACACCCGTCGGCCGCAACCTGCTGGCCCGCCACCCCGACGGCTCGGTCTTCGAGTACGTCGACCGGGGCGGGGCGGCGGGCTGACGACACCTCAGGACCGGACTGCGAGGGCTGACGAAACGTCAGACCCGCAGTCCGGGGCCGCCGGGACGGTCCCGGCCGTCAGGAGACGGTGAGGACGATCTTCCCCCGCGTGCGGCCCTCCTGACTGATCCGGAACGCCTCGGCGGCCTCGGCCAGCGGAAGCTCCTGGTCGACAGGGACGGTCAGCTTCCCGGCGTCGGCGAGCTCGCCCAGGGCCGTGAGGTCGGCCGCGTCCGGGCGGACGAAGACATAGCGTCCGCCCACCGCGGCCACCTGGAAGTCGGCGATGGAGACGATGCGCTCCGGCGCCCCGGTGACCTCGAGCGACTGGGCGACCGCGGCGCCGCCGACGAAGTCGAGGGCGGCGTCCACTCCGTCCGGCGCCAGCGCGCGCACCCGGTCCGGCAGCCCGTCGCCGTAGGTGACCGGCTCCGCTCCCAGGGAGCGCAGGAAGTCGTGGTTCCGCTCGCTGGCCGTACCGATCACCCGCGCGCCCCGCGCCACGGCGATCTGCACGGCGAGGGACCCCACGCCACCGGCAGCGGCGTGTACGAGGACGGTGTCCCCCGTGCCGACACCGGCGGCGCGCAGCGACTGGTAGGCGGTGAGCCCCGCCAGCGGCAGGCCCGCGGCCTGTGCCCAGCTCAGCGAGGCCGGCTTCCGGGCGAGGGTGCGCACCGGGGCGGTCACCAGCTCGGCGTACGTCCCGTGCTGGACATGGTCCTGGCGGTTGTAGCCGATCACCTCGTCGCCGGGGGCGAATTCGGTGACCGCGGGCCCGACCTGCTCCACCACACCGGCCACGTCCCAGCCCGGGACGAACGGGAAGTGGCAGTAGAGCGCCTGGTCCAGATATCCGGCGGCGACCTTCCAGTCCACCGGGTTGACCCCGGCGGCCTTGGTGCGGATCAGTACCGAGTCCGGACCGACCTTGGGCTCCGGCTCCTCGGTGAGCTGCGGGGTCTCTCCGTATGCGTTGATCGTGACTGCCTTCATGTCCGGGAGAACAGTGCACCGGAGCCGATCATTCCCCCCTGAGCGGAACGGTCCGCTTCCCGGGGCAGGAGCGGCCCCGCGCCCGTCCGGTCCGCTCTGTCACGGCCCCTCCCCCTGTGCGGGCCCTCCTCCCCGGGCGCAGGCCGGCGTCCGGACCGGGTCCGCACGCTGCCGCCGTCACTCCCGGGGGTGCATGCGGTAGTCGTACCGCTCGGGCAGCGGGTGTTCGGCGCGGGCCCGGGACCGGATCTCCTCGGTCACCACGGCGCCCCCGGACACGAGCTGCTCGGCGACGGCGTACCAGGTGTCCTCCAGCGTTTCCTCGCCCTCCCGGAGGTCGGGGATCTCGAAGCCGTCGTCGAAGACGGCCCGAGCCGCCTGCGCGTCCCCCTCCGCCAGGAGGATCCGCGCCCGCAGCAGCCGGAAGCGGCCCCGGTCCCGGATCTCCGGGGTCAGCGCGTCGAGGAGGGCGCGGGCATCCGGCGCGCGGCCGACGGCGAGCAGGGCCTCGACGGCCTCCCGCCCGAGCGCGGCCAGTGCCGCCGCCGGCACCGGATCCGCGGCCGGTCCCGCGTCCGCAGTCGGTCCAGGATCCGCAGTCGGTCCCGGATCCGCGGCCGGTCGCGCCGCCGGGACCGGTGCACGGCGCTCCGCGGCCGGCCGGCCCGGACCGGTTCCCTCCGTCCCACCGGCCGGGCCCGGCGCTGTCAGGAGCACCGCGTCCTCCGGCCAGAAGCCGCCCTGTCGTCCCGATACCGAACGGCCCTGCGCCCGGCGCCGCTGCCCGGCAGCGGCGCCGTCGCGTACGACCGGACCGGGCCTGCCGGCGGGTTCCGTCCGCCCCTCCCCCGGGTCCGGCCCGTCCGCCGGTGCGGCGAGCGCCACCCGTACGGCGTGCAGCCAGCGGTCGGCCGCCCGTTCCGGATCCCCGGACTCCTGGGCCGCCACCGCCAGACAGCGCAGCGTCCAGGGGCTCCGGGAGGCGTGCAGCGAGCGTTCCCAGCTGCGCGCCGCCTGCGCCCGGTCGCCCGCGTGCCACTGCGCCACCCCCAGGTGGTAGTCGACCGCCGCGCTCGGCGCGGCCTCCTCCAGGAGGTCGCGCCAGGCCGGTGCGACCAGCGACGGCCCGGGGTCGGCCGACGGTCCCCGGGCCGGCATACCGCCGGTGCGCAGCAGCTCCGTCCACGGCCGCTGCTCCGCGCCCAGCGTGGACGGCTCGAACGGCGTGCCCGGCAACGCGTAGCCGGCGCGGGCCACTTCGAGCGCGCCCCAGCCGGATCCCGTGGCCAGCCGCTCCCCCGGCTCGTGGTCGGCGCGGGCCAGCCAGGCGGTGTGGGCGGCGTCGACCTCGGCACGCGGCAGCGCGGCCTCCAGACTCGCCGCCGCCGCGGTGCGGGCCGCGCCCCAGTCGGTGCCGTGCACCGCCGCCGGGTCCGCGGACAGCGGACCGTACGCCTCCAGCCAGGCGAACTCCGTGTGGGCGTCCAGCCGGACGTGCTCCAGCCGGGTGCGGGCGAGCCCGGCCTGGATCTCGGCATAGCCGCCGGTTCCGGGCTCGGTCAGCCACTGCTGCCGGCGCCGTCCGCCGCGGCCGGTGCCCCAGACGAAGAGCTTGCGGCCGCGCAGCAGCTCGGTCGAGGTCTGGACCAGCCCCTGTCCGTCCTCGTCCAGAGCCGCGATCCAGCGCCGGTCGCCGTCCGGTACGTCGTAGAAGTAGTCGGCCGGGTTCGCGCTGCGCAGCGGGTAGGTGCGGTCGGTGCCCTGCCACTCGGGGACCGGTACGCGGCGCAGGCTGCGCTCGTAGCCGAAGTGCCAGGCCTCCTCGGCGGGGGCGAGCACCCGGCAGCCGGTGCCGCGGGAGCCGGGTTCGCCCTCCGGAACGGCGATGTTGGACCACCAGTGGACGGGGACCGGGCGGTCGTGCGGGTTCCGGATGCGGACGCCCACGAACAGGAAGTCCGACCCCTCGGGCAGCCACAGGTCGATCTGGAACGGGGTGTCGCGCAGCCGCTCCCACTCCCAGAGCCGCAGCATCCCGCCCCCGGCCGCGTCGGCGCCCGGCCCGTCGGGGGCGGGCACCCGGGCCGCGTGCAGCGGGGCGCAGGAGAGGGTGCTGTGGCCGGTGGCGCCGATGTTCCATTCGATGCCGCCGGAGAACCAGGCGCCGTTGAGGGCGAAGTCGGCGGGCTGGAAGACCGGGTTGCGGTAGAGGAGTTCGCGCCCGGTGGGCTTGTGCAGCAGGGAGTGGATCCGCCCGCCGAGACCCGGCAGGACGGTGGCCCGCAGCCGGTCGTTCTCGAGGACGATCGCGTCGAGGCGGACGGGGCCACGACTGCGGCCGTAGCCGTCGCGCAACCGCACGGGCAGCACCGACCGGAGGGCGCCGTAGCCGGCCTGACGGGCCATCTCGGCGGGCAGTGCGGCGCGTTCCGCCTCGCCGACGCGGTGGAGGCCGGCCGGCGGCCAGAGGGCGGGCAGCGGGTTCTCGGGCCCGAGGGACACACCGGGCAGGGTCAGTACGGTCCGTCGCACGGTCGTGGGCACGGCAACCTCGCTCCCTGGTACGGGCCGCCGCCTCTCCGGCGCCCCGATGACCATGGAACACGCTCCTGGGCCGGCTGAACAGGCCCGCTCCTGGTCAGGGTTGTGCAAAGGGCCGGCCGGGGGAGAGAGTCCGGCGGGTGGCGGGCACCAGTCGAGTTCCACGCATCACCACGACAGCGGGGCCGGACGGCAATCAGTCGCGTCCTTCCTGTCGATCCGTCCCCGGCGAGGAGGAGGGACCTGGGGCCCAGGGCGCCGCTACGTCGGAACGGATTCCGTCGGCGCGGCCGGCCGGTCCCGGAACATCGCGCTGGTGACGGCCCAGCGCTCGTGGTCCCGCCACTCACCGCCGATGTACAGGAAGTCGGGCGAAAACCCCTCGTGCCGGAAGCCGAGCCGCTTCACCAGCTTCAGTGAAGCGACGTTCCCGGGCTGGATGTTGGCCTCCAGACGGTGCAGTCCCAGTGCGCCGAAGGCGTGGCGGATGACGAGCCCCAGCCCCTCGGTCATCAGACCGCGGCCCGCGGAGTGCGCGAAGGCCCCGTACCCGACGGCCCCGCACTGGAACGCCCCGTACACGATGTTGTTGATGGCGATGCCCGCCTCGATCCGGCCGGTCTCCCGGTCGCAGACGACATAGCCCTCACCGGACGGCACCTGGAACTTCGCGCTCCACATCTCGAACTCCTCGGCGTTCGACGGCAGGAACGCGTACGGGTGGAGCAGTGCCGTGCTGGCCCGGACGGCGGCGGTGAACTCCTCCATGTCCTCGGGCCCGATGTGCCGGATGGCGACCCGGGGGCCGGTGGCGAGGTAGTGAGTGTCAGGCATCGGGACATCGTAGGAACGAGGGCCCGTCCGGCTCCAGTGGCGCCCCCCTCGTCAGCGCCGGACGGGCCGGGCCGGTGCATTCGTCAGCGCCAGGCGGGCCGGTCGGTGCCCCAGACGCCGGGCGGGCTCGCCCAGTCCCCGGGGGAGCCGTCGAACGTGACGGGCGAGCGCGCGTAACGCATCGTGCCGAGCGGGCCCGTGGTCTCGGCCGGCCGGCTCCGGGTGTCGTCGGCGGGAGCCGTCCGGCCCGTGCGGTCCGCTTCCCGCGCGGCCCCGACGGGCGCCGAGCCGCCGATGCCGGTCAGCAGCCAGGCCGCCGTGCGGGCGAGTGCGAGGGTCGCCAGACGGCTGCCGCCCTCGTCCTGTTGCTCGGTGAGCGCGCGCAGCACGGCCGCGGCCAGCAGATAGCCGGTGCCGTGGTCGAGGGCCTGGGCCGGGAGGGCACCGGGGCGCCCGTCCGGCCCCGTCTCGGTCGCGGCGATCCCGGAAGCCGCCTGCACCAGACTGTCGAACCCGCGACGCCCCGCCCAGGGACCGTCCATCCCCCAGGCGCTCAGCCGGGCGACCACCAGTCCGGGCCGGCGTTCGGCCAGCGCGGCGGGGGCCAGCCCGTCACGGTCGAGCGCTCCGGGACGGTAGCCGGTGACCACGACGTCGGCGGCGGAGAGCAGGTCCTCGAACGTGTCCCGGTCGGCGCGGCTGCCGAGATCCAGCACCGCGGACCGCTTCCCGAATCCCGTGTCGGCGTGGTGGTCGGCGATCTCGGGAAGCTGCGGCGCGTCGATCCGCAGCACGTCCGCGCCGAGCAGCGCGAGCGTCCGGGTGGCGACCGGGCCGGCGATGACGCGGGTGAGGTCCAGGACGCGTACCCCGGAGGCGGGCAGGACCGGTCCGGTCGCCGGCAGCGCGGGGAGCGGGCGCACCGGTCCGTGGTCGAGGCGTTCCCGGTGCACCAGCGGCAGCGCGGCGGCGGCCAGGCCCTGCGGGTGCGCGGCCCACTCGACGGGGCCGCGGACGGCGACGGCCAGCCCACCGGCCGCGTTCACGGTCTCCTCGATCTCCTCCGCGGCGCGCAGCGTCAGCTCGGCGGCGAGCCGGCCGGCGGTCGCCTCGTCGTCGCCGGCCTCACCGCCGGCCTCACCGCCGGGGTCGGGGATTCCGAGGGCGTCGAGCAGCCGGGCGCGGTGGTGCGGATAGTTGGCATGCGTCCGCACCCAGCCGTCCTTCGCCCGCCAGAAGCGGGAGAGCGGCGCGAAGGTCTGCGGCGCCCGGCCGTCCACGAGCAGTTCGCGCTCGCTGACGAACGCGGTGGCGACGGCCGCGTCGTCGACGGTCACGCGGGGAAGGGGGCCGCCCGTTCGCCGGGCGGCGAGTTCGGCGGCGGCCAGCGCGCATGCGGCGACGCACGACCGCGCCAGCTCCATGACCGGGAGCGACGAGGGCAGCGCCCCCTCCGTGGTCCGGTAGTCGATCCGCGAGGGCAGGGCCCGGTCACCGCCGAGCGCGGACCAGGCGTACGCCGTTCCGTCCATCACATGATCCATAACGGAATTCTGGCACTCCGTGCCAGGGTGCGAGGGCGGCACGGCGGGATCGTGCCGCCCGAAGGGTCGGGCCGTCCGGGACCGGCGGGAGGGCGGAGGCGCGCGGACGGGCGGCGGGCAGGGGCAGTGGGCACGGGCAGGCGGGCACGGGCAGCGGGCGGAGTGCCCCGCCGGTCATCCCTGGGCCACGGGGCAGGTCTCCTCCAGTTGGACGACGGCCAGCGTGATCTCGGCCGTGATCTCGACCTCGCCCGGCCGCGGGTCCTGGGCGCACACCGTCCAGTGGTCGCCCGCCGTCACCGCCCGGCCCAGCCCGAGCGCATCGTAGGTGCGGGGCGTGAGGAAACCCGCGGCCCGCGCCGCCTCCTGGGCGGCGGTCACCGTCTTCCCGACGAGGTCGGGCAGGGGCCTCCGGTCGGCGGGGGCGGACCCGTCCGGAGTGCGCCCGACGGGAGCGGCCCCGGTTGGAGCGGAGCCGGTGGCAGCGGAGCCGACAGGAGGTGTCCCGGCGGACGCGGGCCCGGTGGGGACAGGCTCCGTGGGAACGGGCTCGGTGGGAAACGGCCCGGCCGCGTGGGCCGACGTACGGGCTGACGGGCCGATAGGGGCGGACGGGCCGGGGCCCGGGAGGACCGCAGCTCTCCACGACCCGGGGGTGACGCCGGACGGCCCCCGGGTGAGGGCGAGGGCCGGGGCCGGTGGGACGGCCGCGACGAGGGCGGCGACTCCGGCCATGGCCAGTACGGCGGTCAGCCGCGGAACCGTGGTCCCGCCGGGTCTCACCGCCGCCTCCGGAAGAGGTACGCGCCGCACAGGATGCCGATGAGCACCATGGCCAGCAGGGCGACCCACAGCGGCATGATCACCTCCGGCACGATCAGCCTGATCTTGGTCTTGGCGGTGTTCTCGAGAATGAACACCAGGGCGAGGACCGCTACGACGATCACCGCCACCCGGCCGGGCGTCATGGACTCGAGGAAGCGTCCCTTCGCGCCGCGGCTCCTGCCTCCCCTGCTCGTGGATGTCTTGGGACTCATGTCCGGACCCTCCTCCAGGGACATCGGCAGACCCTCTGTGTCCAGCATGTCCCCCCGGGGCGGGCTTGGCCTGCGGGTCCCGTCCCTCCGGGGAGGTCGGCTGATCCGTCCGGGTGAGCCCACGGGCGGTCCGCCGCCGTGCCCGGCTCCGGACGACCGGCGGGCCCGCCGGAACCGGTGCCGCGTCCAGCCGCGGATCCCGGCTCGACGACGCAAGATCCCGGCCCGCCCCGCGGGCGCGGATGTGCCCCGCAGGCACCGGCGCCGTCCCGCAAGCCCGACCTGCCCCACAGGGGCGCCCGGGCTCCGCAGGCACCGTCCCGCAGGCGCCGTCCCGCCCCGCAGGCGCCGCATTGCCCCGCAGGATCCGACTCGCCCTCAGGTACCGGCCCAGGTCCGCAGGCACCGGCCCGGATCCGCAGGCATCCGCTCGGATCCGGGTACCGACGCGCCCCAGCCCCCGGACCCCGGACCCCGGCCCCCGTCATCGGCCGTCGGCCATCGGTCCCCGGCCGTCGGCCCCCGAGCCGTCGGCTCAGACCCGCAGGTAGCGGAGGACGGCCAGCACCCTGCGATGGCCGTCCTCCGACGGCGGCAGGTCGAGCTTGAGGAAGATGTTCGAGATGTGCTTCTCGACGGCCCGCTCCGACACCACCAACTGCTGCGCGATCCCGGTGTTCGTATGCCCCTCGGCCATGAGGGCCAGGACTTCGCGCTCGCGCGGAGTGAGGTGCTCCAGGCCCCGGGGCTGTCGACCCGCGCCCATCAGACGGGTCACCACCTCGGGGTCGAGGGCGGTACCGCCGTCCGCGACCCGACGCAGCGCGTCGACGAATTCGCCGATGTCGACGACCCGTTCCTTCAGCAGATAGCCGACCCCCGCCGAACCCTGCGCGAGCAGATCGGCCGCGTAGCGGGTCTCCACGTACTGGGAGAAGATCAGCACTCCCACCTCGGGCGTCTCCCGGCGGATGGCGATCGCCGCGCGCAGACCTTCGTCGGTGTGGTCGGGAGGCAGCCGGATGTCGATCACGGCCGCGTCCGGCCGGTGTTCGGTCACCGCGGCGTGCAGGGCCGCCGCGTCGCCGACGGCCGCCACCACCTCCACGCCCCGCAGGGCGAGGAGCCCGGCGAGCCCCTCGCGCAGAATCGCGGAATCCTCGGCAATGACGACGCGCATCGTCGGACAACCCCCGTGTGTTCTCGTCACCGTTCGGGACGCGCGCCGCCACCGGCGTCCCGGGCGGACCTGCCGCCCCGTCACCCGCCCCGGGCGCACGCGCTCCCGGCTTCACCGCCGCCCCGCCACCGTCCCCTCACACCCCACCGTCCCGTCATGCGCCACCGTCCCGTCGTGCGTTCCGTCCCGCCATGCGTCACCGGCGGATGCCGGGCGGGCGGAGCGGGGGGACGGCGTCGAGCGGTCGACTCGACGGCGGGCAGGGCAGATCAGCAGGGCGGAGCAGGGCAGGGCAGTACGACGGTGACCACCGTAGGCCCTCCGGTCGGGCTGTCGACGGCGAGTGTCCCGTCCACCGTCCGGACGCGGGCCAGCAGTCCCGTCAGACCGCTGCCGCCGCCGATGCGCGCTCCGCCGCCACCGTCGTCCGAGACGGTCAGCCGGAGCAGCTCTCCCTCCCGCCGCACCGCCACGGACACGGCGCTTGCGCCGCTGTGCTTGACGACATTGGCCAGCAGTTCGGCGGCGCAGAAGTAGGCGATGCTCTCGATCGCCGGAGGCGGCCGCTCGACGCCGTCCGCCGCGACCTCCACCGGCAGCGCGCAGTCCGCGGCCAGCGTGGCCAGGGCCGGTCCCAACCCCTGGTCGAGAACGGGCGGATGGATGCCGCGGACCAGGTCCCGGAGGTCCGCAACGGCCCGTTTGGCGTGGTCGCGAGCGGTGTCGACCACCGAGAGCAGCTGCTGCCGCTCCGCACCGGCATCCACCAGTTCCCGGATCATGGTGAGGTGCATGCCCAGGCCGACCAGCCGGGCCTGCGTACCGTCGTGCAGGTCGCGTTCGATGCGCCGCAAGGTGGCCGCGGCGTCGTCCACGGCATGGGCCCGGGTCTCCTCCAGGTCCCGGATACGGCTCTGGGCGGGGCTCGGACCGAGCAGGACGCGCAGCAGCAGCCGGTGCGGGGCGAGGGCGGCGCGCAGCACCGGGGGGCCGCAGAGCAGCAGCGCCAGCCCCGCCACCGACAACACCACCAGCAGCGGCCAGGAATCGACCTCCAGACCGGCGAAGGACACGGCGACGCGGCGGGTGGTGCCGTCCGGCTCCCGGACCGTGGTGTGGTTCCACCGCTGGAGCACCGGCATGGTCAGGAACACCAGCCCGTAGACGTAGGCGACGAGCACGGTGACGAACGGGAGCACCGCTGTCACCGGAGCGGCGAGCAGCCAGCCCACCGCCCGCCACCCGGCCGGGTCCCGGAGCATCGCGCGGCGCCGGTTGAAGAGGCCGGACGCGGTACGGCGCTCCGGCGCGTCGACGCGCTCGCCCAACAGGGTCCGGGCCAGGGCACGGTGGGCACCGGCTGCGCCCAGGCAGGCGCGCACGGTACCGGCTATCAGCCACGGACCCAGCGGGGTCACCGACAGCACACCGCCGACGAGCAGCCCGGCCACCGCCAGCACCGCCCCGGCCAGCGCGACCGGCAGCGCGACGACCCCGTACAGCGCGGCGGCCGAATTGCCGGAGACGAACGGCGCGGTGAGCAGTCGCGCCGCTCGTCGCCGACGCGGTCCCCTGTGAGCTGTGGTGCTACTGCCGACGCTGCCACTGTCACTGCCGACGCTGCCGCCGCTGTCGCTGCCGCTGTCGGACATGCTCTGCCGCCTCCTCGCTTCCCCCTGCCGCACTGCGTCCAGCGGGGTAGCGTTCCCTGCCTCCCCTGCCGCGCCGCGTCCAGGATTTCCCGCGGACCCGGCGGCGCACCAGCGTGGCACCACGAGTCCAGGGGGTTCGGCCTCCCCCACCCCCTCCCTCCCCTCCCCCTCCCTCCGTGGGCCGGTGAACTGCCGTACGGCGGTGGTTCCGTCACCGGCCACAGCGAGCCCACCGGGATGCCGCCCCGCACGGAGCAGTACTCCCGGAAGCAACGGCCGACGGCAACGGCGCCGCCCATCTCAAGGGCGCTGCCTGACTCAAGGACGCTCCCCGACTCAAGGGCGCTCCCTGACTCAAGGGCACTGCCCGAGTCAGTGGCACTGCCCGAGTCAGTGGCACTGCCCGACGGAACGGCCCTTCCCGCAGAACGGTGCCCCACAGAGCCGTGCCCTACAAAACGGTTGCCCCACGGAACGGTGGCCCCTGAGGCAGTCGTCCTCGCCGACGCGGCAGAGTGCCCCTCACGGCACACCGAGCCCCCGTGCCGCCGCCGTCCCGGGACGGTGAGCATCACGGCCGGCGCTCCCGGCTTCCCCCGGAGCGGCCGGAGCCCCCGGAACCTCCCGCGGCTCCGCCGGCACGAAGCCGAAAACCTCCGCGTAGAGGGCCAGTTCCGCTTCGAGCACGCGGATCATGGTGTCCGCGCGGCGGAACCCGTGCCCCTCCCCGTCGAACGTGAGGTACCGGTACGGCAGGCCCCGCGCGGCCAGCTCGGCGGTGAACCGCTCGCACTGGCCGGGCGGGCAGATGACGTCGTCCAGCCCCTGGAGGAGCAGCAGGGGCGCCCTGATCCCGTCCGCGCGGTGCAGCGGGGACCGTTCGCGGTTCCGGGCCGGGAGTTCGTCCGGCGGGCCCACCAGGCTGTCGAGGTAGTGCGATTCGAAGTCGTGGGTGGCGTCGGCCCAGCTCGTGAGGTCCAGGACGGGGTAGGCGGCGGTGCCGCAGGCGTACACGTCCGTACGGGCCAGGGAGGCGGCGGCCGTCCAGCCGCCGGCGCTGCCGCCGCGGACGGCGAGCCGGGCGCGGTCGGCGCTGCCCTCGTCGGCCAGTGCCCGGGCGACGGCGGCGCAGTCCTCGACGTCGACGATCCCCCACTGGCCCCGCAGCCGGTCGCGGTAGGCGCGCCCGTAGCCGGTGGAGCCGCCGTAGTCGACCAGGGCGACCCCGATGCCCCGTGAGGTGAAGTAGGCGACCTCCAGGTCGAGTACGGGAGCTGCGCGGCCGGTGGGGCCGCCGTGCGCCCACAGTACGTACGGCGGGAGCTCCCCGGCCGGGCCGGCGTGCCTGGGGTTGCGGGGCGGGTGGACGTGGGCGTGGATCTCCCGGCCGCCGGGGCCCGGGAAGGTCCGGTGCCGGACCTCCGGGTAGTACGCCGGGTCGACCGGGTCTTGGTGTGCGGCCCCGACGACCCGGGTACGGCCGGTGGCGGTGTCGAGTTCGACGACCTCGTGGCCGCTGCGCGGCCCGGCGGCGACCCCGGTCACCCGTGAACCGAGTACGGAGAGGGCCGGTTCCCAGTCCGTCCACGGCCCGGGGGCGTCGTACAGTTCGCCGGTCCGGGGGTCGAGGATGCCGAGGGCCGTGGTGCCCGTGCCGTGCACCACGGCGATCAGCCCGTCCGGCAGCGGGGCGAACCAGCGGCTGCCGAGCTTCCACAGCGGCCCGGCGAACTCCTCGGCGCGGGGGCAGAGCGCGGTGGCCCGGCCGTCCTCCGGGCGGACGCGGTACAGGTTCCACCAGCCGCCGCGGTCGGTCGCCACGAGCAGCGTCCCGTCGTCCGCCCAGGCGACCTGGGCGACGGCCTCTCCCCCGCTCTCCGGCGCCCCCAGCAGCGTCCGGGGCGCGCCGAGGGTGCCGTCCGGCAGGACCTCGGCGAGCAGCAGCTCGGTGCCGTCCCAGGGCATCCGGGGGTGGTTCCAGGCGATCCAGGCGGCGTGCCGGCCGTCGGGGGAAAGCTGCGGGCCGGTGACGAACCGGTGTCCGGTGCCGGTGAGTTCGCGCACGGCGGTCCGGTCCTCCGCTGCCGAGCCGTCCAGCGGCACCGCCACGACGACCCGCCGCACATCGCCGGGGCGGTCACCGGTGAATTCCTCCAGTACGCACCACACTTCGCCACGCTCGGGCAGAATCCGCGGGTCCGCCCAGCGCAGTCCCCGGCCGACCGGCGACAGCGGCGTGAGCGGGCGGGGCGCACCGGGGAGGTCCGGGGCGCCGTGAGTGCCGGACAGGCCGTGGGTGCCGGACGCGGCATGGGCACCGGATGCTGCGTGGGTACCGGATGCTGCGTAGGCACCGGAAACTGCGTGGGTACCGGACATGCCGTGGGTACCGCTCACGCCGTAGGCACCGGACCCGCCAGGGCTGCCGGCCCCGCCATGGGTACCGGCCCCGCCACGGCCGGGGGACGCCCCGGGCGCGTCCGGTTCGAAGGCGTACAGCCGCTGGTCGGCGAAGTGGACGAAGACGCCGAGCGGTCCGCGCCCGTCCCGGGGCACGGCCGCCCAGGGCATGCCGCCGTACTCCATGACCCGGCTGCGGACGTTCCAGGGCGGGGGAAGCAGGGAGTGCGCGGGGCCGTCCGCGGTGCGCCGCACCAGCGCCCGCCGGCCGTGCTCGCCGGGCCGCGGTTCGGTCCACCAGGTCTCGGCCCCGACGGTGCCGAGGAACTCCGGCCGGCCGTCGCGCGCGGCGGCCAGCGCGGCATCGATCGGCGAGCGCCACCCGCCGTAGGGGGCCGTGGTCATGATCCGCCGCCCGTACCGGCACCATCCGGTTCCGTACCGCCCGGTCCCGCGTCACCCGGTTCCGTACCGCCCGGTTCCGCGTCACCCGGTTCCGTACCGCCCGGTCCGCCGCTCCCGGTCCGCGACGTGGTGCTGTTCCGCAGGAAGCGGTCGAGAGCCCGGACGCCGAACCGCAGGGCCTCCACCGGCACCCGTTCGTCGACGCCGTGGAACAGCGCCTGGTAGTCGAAGCCTTCGGGCAGCTTCAGCGGGGAGAAGCCGTACCCGACGATGCCCAGCCGGGAGAACTGCTTGGCGTCCGTCCCCCCGGACATGCAGTAGGGCACCGCGGTGGCGCCCGGGTCGAAGTGCTCCACGGCCTCCCGCATCGCCAGGAAGGACGGGGAGTCGACGGGGGCCTGCAACGGGACCTCGCGGTGGTGGAACTCCCAGTCCACGTACGGGCCGGTGAGCCGGTCGAGGGTCTGCCGGAACTCGTCCTCGCCGCCCGGCAGGATCCGGCCGTCGACGAAGCCCGTGGCATGGCCCGGAATCACATTGATCTTGTAGCCGGCTTCGAGCACCGTCGGGTTCGTGCTGTTGCGCACCGTCGGCTGGACGATCGCGCCGGCCGGTCCCAGCTCGGCGATCAGGGCGTCGACGGCGCGGGCCAGGGCCTCCTGGTCGCCCGCGGGCAGTTCCGCCGCGATGCCGTGCGCCGCGGCGAGTTCGGTCAGCGCGGCCCGTACGGTCGGGGTGATCCGGACCGGCCACTGATGCTCCCCGATACGGGAGACCGCGCCGGCCAGTCTGCTCACGGCGTTCTCCCGGTTGACCTTGGAGCCGTGCCCCGCGCGGCCGTCGGCCGTGAGCCGCAGCCACGCCGTGCCCCGCTCCCCCGCCCCGATCGGGTAGAACCGCCGCCCGTTGGCGTGGAAGGTGAAGGCACCGGACTCGGAGATGCCCTCCGTGCAGCCCTCGAACAGCTCCGGGTGCCGGTCGGCGAGGAAGCCCGAGCCGTACTCGCCGTTGTCCTCCTCGTCGGCGGTGAAGGCCAGCACGATGTCCCGCCGGGGCCGGGCCCCCGTGCGCGCCCACGACCGGAGCACCGACAGGACCATCGCGTCCATGTTCTTCATGTCGATGGCGCCACGGCCCCACACCACGCCGTCCCGGATCTCGCCGGAGAAGGGGTGCACGGTCCAGTCGGCCGGTTCCGCGGGCACCACGTCCAGATGGCCGTGGACGAGCAGGGCGGTCTCCGTGGGGTCGGTGCCCTCGATGCGGGCCACCACATTCGTCCGGCCGGGCGCCCGCTCCAGCAGGACCGGTTCCAGGCCGGCCTCGGTGAGGAGCCCCGCGACGTACTCGGCGGCGGGCCGCTCGGCGCAGTCCCCGCCACCGCGGTTGGTGGTGTCGATACGGATCAGCTCCGAGGTGAACCGCACCACCTCGTCCATCGCGGTCTCGTCCACCGCCGCCCCGTCCGGGGCCGTCCGCTCAGCCATACTGCTCCTCCGTCGCCGCGGACACGATGGTGGTGACGGCCTTGAAGCAGCGGATGCCGTCGTACATCGTGTCGCTCGTGTAGGCGACCCGGCGCTCCCCGGTGGCCGCCACCCCCGGAACCACCGTCGCCGCTCCCGCCAGGTGCTCCGCGTCGAACTCCAGCTCCACGGTGAACGGCCCGTTCCGGGCCGGTTCGTGACGCACCGCCAGCCCCGCCGCCTCCTTGGCGGCCGCGCGGATGTCGGCGGCCGTGCGGGCCGGGGTACGGCAGACCGCCGCGTACCGCGAGACGTAGTCCTTGACGGCCACGCCGCGCGCCCGCGGTGCCCACCCGGCGGCGTCCTCGCAGGTTCTGTCGTCGCCGGTGACCAGCACCACCGGGACCCCGAACTCCGCGGCCACCAGGGCGTTGAGCAGGCCCTCGCTCGCGCGGGTGCCGTCGACCCAGACCCCGGTGACGGAGTTGGCCAGATAGGTGTGGGCCAGCACCCCCTCGGTGCCCGCACCGGTGTGATAGCCGACGAACGCCACCCCGTCCACGTCCCCGTGCTGCACGCCCTCGACCATGCTCAGCGCCTTGTGCCGCCCGGTGAGCATCCGCGCCCGGTCGTCGAGCTGCTCCAGCAGCAGGTTGCGCATGGTCCAGTGCGCCTCGTTGACCACCACGTCGTCCGCGCCGCCGTCGAAGAAGCCGGCGATCGCCGCATTCACATCGGACGTGAACAGGGGGCGGCAGCGCTCCCACTGTTCACTGCCCGGGAGCACATCGCCCGGCCAGGTCACACCGGTCGCGCCCTCCATGTCCGCGGAAATGAGGATCTTCATGCCACGACGGTACGCGCCGCCGCGGGGCCGAACCAGGCCTGTGGACAACCGCACCGGGCCCGCCGCGGGAAGTCAGCCCGTACGGCCCATGACCAGCGCCCGGACGGGCAACGCCACCCAGCCCCAAGGACGAAAGCCTGCGTCGGGCAGGGCCGGCACGGAGGGCGGGCCGCCTCGGCACGGGCCCCCTTCCGAGGCCCCTCACCACCCGTCGGCCGCACCACGCGGCTGCCCCGCCCGACCGCCCGTCAGTCCTCGTGCCCGAGCTGGAGATCGCGTTCGGTGCGGCCCCCGCCGGCCACCTGGAGGACGGTGGCCACCGGCGGGTACCCGGCGGCGATCACCGTGTACTCACCCGCCGACAGGTCGACGAACCGGAAGGTGCCGTCCACTCCCGTCGTCAGGGTGTCGACCACATTGCCCGCCGCGTCCAGCAGGGTGACCCGGGCGTCCTCGACGGCGCGGCCGGCGTGCGCCCGTACGGTGCCGCGGAGCACCGCGCCGCCCGCGAGCTCGACGTCCTGCCGGGTCTCCCGGGCCGCCTGGACGGTGACGGCGAGGGCGGCCGGGCGGAAGGCCGGGGCGCTGGCGGCGAGGACGTACTCCCCGGCGACCAGCTCCCCCATCACATAGCCGCCCTCCCGCCCGCTGCGGGTGGTGGCCACCACCTCGCCGCGGACGTCGGTGAGGGTCACCGTGGCGTCCCGCACCGGCGAGCCGTCCGCGGTCAGCACCGTCCCGGCGAGCCTGCCCGCGCCGCCGAGCACCACGTCGAGGTCGACCGGGCGCTCGCCGACGGTGACGCTCACGGCCTGCGGCTGGTGCCCGCCCGCCGCCGCGATGAGCACGTAGGACCCCGGTCCGGGGGTGCTCAGCGCGTACCGCCCGTCCTCGCCGGAGGCGCCGCGTCCGATCTGCCGGCCGGAGACGTCGATGAGGGTGAGCGCGGCGCGGGGGACCGTGGTCCCGTCGTGGTGCTGGACCGTGCCGCAGACCGGTACCCCGGCCGGCGACGCGCCGGTGCCGGACACCGGGCCGGGGGCGGCGGCGGCCGCCCCGGAGGAGGACCGTGCGGGCGGGACGGTCATGGTCTCGGCGGTGGGGGCGTGGTAGGACACCAGGGGTTTCTCCGTCAACAGGAAGGCGAGCAGGAAGCCGAGCAGGAGCACCGGCACCAGGTAGAGGAAGATGCGCGGCATGGCCTCGGCGTACGCGCGGATGTATCCGTCGCGCAGCGCCGCCTCCATGGCGTGCACCATCTGCGGGGTGATCGAGTCCGGCTCCGGCAGGGCGACCCCGGCGGGGAGTTCGTCCGCCAGGCTGCCGGCGAGCCGGTCGGCGAAGAGCGTGCCGAAGACCGCCGCGCCGACCGAACCGCCCATCTGCCGGAAGTAGTTGTTGGCGCTGGTGGCCACGCCGAGGTCGGCCGGCGGCACCGCGTTCTGCACCGCCAGGACCAGCACCGGCATGACCAGGCCGATGCCGACGCCGAGGATCGCCATCCAGACGCTGTACTCGGCCCGGCTCGTGTCCGTGCCGAGCCGGGACAGCAGCCACATGCCGACCGCGGAGACGGCGCAGCCCGTCACCGGGTAGACCTTGTAGCGGCCGGTCCGGCTGATCAGCTGGCCGGAGAGCACGGAGGCGACCACGATGCCGCCCATCATGGGCAGCATCAGCAGTCCGGACTCGGTGGCGCTCACCCCGTCGACCATCTGGAGGAAGGTCGGCAGATAGCTGGCGGCGCCGAACAGCGCGACCCCGATCACCATGCCGATGAGACCGGTCATGGTGAACACCCCGTCGCGGAACAGCCGCATCGGGATGATCGGTTCGGGGGCGAAGTTCTCGACGACGACGAAGAGCAGCACCGAGCCCACGGCCCCGCAGGCGAGCCCGAGGACGACCCGGGAGGTCCAGGCGTACTCCGTGCCGCCCCAACTGGTCAGCAGGACCAGGCAGGTGGAGGCGGCGGCGAGCAGGAGCGCGCCGAGGATGTCGAGGCGCGGCCGGGCGGCGGGCTTCGGCAGCTTGAGCACGACGGCGATGACGGCGAGGGTGACCAGGCCGAAGGGCACGTTGACGTAGAAGCACCAGCGCCAGGACGCGTGGTCGGTGAAGAAGCCGCCGAGCAGCGGCCCGGCGACGGAGGCGAGGCCGAAGGCGGCTCCGATGGCGCCCATGTAACGGCCGCGTTCCCGGGCCGGGACGATGTCGGCCATGATCGCCTGGACGCCGATCATCAGGCCTCCGCCGCCGACGCCCTGGACGGCGCGGAAGGCGATCAGTTCGTTCATCGTCGCGGACCGGCCCGCGAGGGCGGAGCCGATGACGAACACCACGATGGCGAACTGGAAGACGCCCTTGCGGCCGAAGAGATCGCCGCACTTGCCGTAGAGGGGCAGCACGACGGTCGAGGCGAGGAGGTAGGCCGTCACGGCCCAGGACATCCGGTCCAGGCCGTGCAGTTCGCCGACGATCCTGGGGAGCGCGGTGGCGACGATGGTCTGGTCGAGCGCCGCGAGGAGCAGGGTCAGCATCAGGCCCAGGAAGACCGCGCGGATCCGGCGCGGGCCGAGCTGCGGGGGCGGTACGGGGCCGGCGGGAGCGGGGCCGGCCGGGGCGGCCGCGGCGGCCGGCCGGGCGTCCTTCACCAAGGTGGTCCCGCCCACGTACAGCTCCCCTCGTCGCGTTTGCGCCGCCAGTTGTCGCATTGCACGACAACCGGGAGCAAGCGCGACGATTCACCGGGACGAGGGACCGGATCGGGGTCCAACCACCGCGCGGTGAACGGACATCGGGCGCTCATCAGCGTCTTTCGGCCGTGCCGGGGAATCTGCGGCACCTGCCCGAAGCCACCGGAAAACCACTCGTTCCGGTGAGCTTCGGGTGCGCTGCGGCGACGGCCCGGACAGGCCTGGGAGCAGCGCCCGCAGCCCGTCGCCGCCCGACGTACCTCTCGGGCTACTTCTCGACGTGGGCGGCGAGCTTCGCGAGCACCGCGTCGTAGATCCGGCCGAGGCCCTTGGGGGCGAAGGTCTTCTCGAAGAAGCCGCCGATGCCGCCCGCGCCGTTCCAGACGGTGGTGACGACGACGTTGGCCGCGCCCGTCCCGGCCGGGGTCACGGTCCAGGTGGTGACCATGGAGGAGTTGCGGTCCTTCTCCACCAGCTGTCCGGCGCTGGGCTCGGAGACCTCCAGCAGGCAGTCGCGGACCCGCTTGCTGGTGGCCTGGAGCTTCCAGTGCACCAGGGTGCCCTCCCCGCTGCCGCCCTCGCGCACCTCGTACTCGCTGAAGTGCTCGGGGAGCAGCTCGGCGCGGGTGCCGGAGTAGTCGGCCAGTGCCGTGAACACCGCCTCCGGTTCCGCCTGGACGATCCGCTCCGTGGTGGCCTCGACCTGCGCCATCGCTGTTCCTTCCGTCGACCTGCCGGTGTCCGGATCCGGTGCCCGGATCCGGTGCCGCACAGCCAACCACCGGCGGGGCGCCCGCCCAAATCCGGGCGCCGCCGGGCACCGGCCGTCCGTGCACCAGCCACCCCGTACCGGCCGAGGGGCACCGGCCGTCTGGCATGAATCGAATATCTGTTCTAGCGTGGAGCGGGCAAGGAAAGGAGGCGCCATGCGCTGGGACGGTCTCACCGACGACGCGACCACGGCGGCGCCCGCACTCTTCGGCACCGACGCGGTCACCCGCACGTTCGACACCCCCGAATTCCGCGGCATCACCTTCCACGAGGTCCGGGCCCGCACGATCGTGAACCGGGTCCCGGGGGCCTCCCGGATGCCGTTCGAATGGACGGTGAACCCGTACCGCGGCTGCTCCCACGCCTGCGTCTACTGCTTCGCCCGCAAGACGCACAGCTATCTCGACCTGGACACCGGGGCCGGGTTCGACTCGCAGATCGTGGTCAAGGTCAACGCGCCCGAACTGCTGCGCCGGCAGCTCGCCTCCCGGGGCTGGAAGGGCGAACACATCGCGATGGGCACCAACGTCGACTGCTACCAGCGGGCCGAGGGCCGCTACCGGCTGATGCCCGGCATCCTCGCCGCGCTGCGCGACTACGCGAACCCCTTCTCCATCCTCACCAAGGGCACGCTCATCCTGCGCGACCTCGAACTGCTGCGGCAGGCGGCCGCGGTGACCGAGGTCGGCACCTCCGTCTCGGTGGGCTTCCTCGACCACGAGCTGTGGCGCACCGTCGAGCCGGGCACCCCGGCGCCGGAGCGCCGGCTGGAGGTCTGCCGCACCCTGGCGGCCAACGACATCCCGTGCGCCGTCCTGATGGCCCCGGTCATCCCCTTCCTCAGCGATACGCCCGAGCAGCTCCGCGCGACGGTGCGGGCCATCGCGGCCGCCGGGGCGACCTCGGTGACACCGCTGGTGCTGCATCTGCGGCCGGGCGCGCGGGAGTGGTTCATGGAGTGGCTCGGGCACCACCACCCGCACCTGGTGCGGCGCTACGAGACGATGTACGCGGGCGGGTCGTACGCCCCGACGTGGTACCAGCGCCGGATCACCCGCCAGGTCCACGCCTACGCGCGGGAGTTCGGCATCGGCCCCTTCCGCGCGGGCGCGGCGCGCCGCATCGCCGAACCGCCGGCCGTGGACGAACCGTCGGCCGTGGAATCGAGTGCCCCGTCGGCGCCGGAGCCGACGCAGCTCACGCTGCTGTGAGCGCCCGGAAAACCGCGGTGCGCCGGCCGTAGCGCGCACCTAGCCTGAACGCATGCTGCTCATCAGGGACATGACGGAGCGGGACCTCCGGGCGGTGTCGGCCGTGCGGGTGCGCGGCTGGCAGGCCGCGTACACCGGGCTGCTGCCACAGGCCACACTCGACGCGATGAGCGTCGAGGAGGACGTGGCCCGGCGCCGGGAGATCTTCGCGCACGGCCGCGGCACCACCGGCGCCCCTGCCGACCTGGTGGCCGAACGGGACGGCGAGGTCATCGGCTGGGCCTGCACCGGCCCCTGCCGCGACGCGGACGCCGGCCCCGGCGACGGTGAGCTCTACGCCCTCTACGTGCTCCCCGAGCACCTCTCCACCGGCACCGGGCGGGCCCTGCTGGCCGCCTCGCTCGCACACGCCGCCGACCGCGGGTTTTCGGCCCTGCGCCTCTGGGTGCTCGAAGGCAACGCCCGCGCCCGCCGCTTCTACGAGATCGCGGGCTTCACCCCGGACGGCGGGCGGGATCCGAACGTCGTGGACGGCGCACCGGCTCCGGAGGTCCGCTACGCACTCCGGCTGTCCGGCACGGCACCTGCCGGACCCGTCCCGCTCGGCCCGTAGCCACCTCCCGGCCGGCCGTCTCGCCCTCTTCCGGCCGGCTCCAACCCCTTGCGGCCCGGCGCCTCCACTCCCTCCGGACACCCTCCAGCCCGCCGTCTCCACCTCTTCCGCCCCGCGGCCCCCGGCCCCATCCGGCCCCCGGCGCCTCCGCTCTTCTCAGCCCGTCGCCTCAGCCCGTCGCTTCCTCCCCCAGCCGCGCCAGGGACGCCGCCGCGGCCGCCGCCAGCCGGGGGTGGTCCCGGGCCGCTCGCAGCACCGGTACGGCCCGGTCGTCGCCCAGCGCGCCCAGCCCCTCGACGCACGCCAGCGCGATCCGCCAGAACGGGTCGTGCGGTGCGAGCAGCCGCCGCAGGGTCGCGGTCAGCGCCGGCGCCGACTCCGGCGCGCGGAGCGCGGTGAGCAGCCGGACGGGATGCAGGGCGTACGCCGTGCGCAGCGGGTTGGTGGCCAGCGCGGCCGCCGCCCGGGCCGTCCGGGGGTCCCCGAGCCGGGCCAGGGCGACGGCCGCGGTGGAGCACCGCTCCGGGTCCCGGTGGTTGAGCAGCAGCACCAGCGGTTCGAAAGCGCGCCGGTCGCCGGCGCACGCCAGGCCGAACGCCGCGATCTCCCGGGCCCACAGCGGCCGGCCCGGCTCGGCCAGCACCCCCGCCAACTCCGCGACGGCCCGGCCCGTACCGGCCGGAGGAACCGCCCCCGCGGACGCGTCCAACGGCGCCCGGGCCGTCGTCCGCGCCCCGGACGCCCCGGCACCGTTCGGCGCCACAGGAACCGCGTCCGCGCCCGCCGGCCCGTCGTCCGCACCCCGTTCCGTGGGCGCGGCGCCCGCCGCCGTCCCCTCGGCCGTCCTCACCGCGGTGAGCTCCGCGGTGAGCGCGACCAGCCGGACGTACTCCGCCCGCTCCGCCGCCCCCGCCGCTTCGCTCCGCACCCGTTCCGCCAGTTCGCGGAAGTCCTCTTCCATCGGCCGTCCTCCCCAGTGACCGGCAGTGGCCCGGACACTGATCGACAGTGGTCGGCGCCACATCTCCCGGCGCTCCCCGTCCTCTGGCGTACCTGGTTACTGACGGGTTAAGCTCTGGGTACGAGCACACCCGCTCGGGCGGCCTGGTGACGCAGCCGCCAGTGCAGTCGGTTCTGCACAGCACGCAGTACGGCACGGCTCCGGGACAGGGCCTGCCGCTTTCTTCTCCGGGCAGTGCTGCCCGTCGTGCATCACATCACGCAACTCCCTCCCGCGGTACGCCCTTTGGCGACCCCGGAAAACCCTCAGTCGTCACTCTCCCCGCGCCCTTGGCCCGGGGAACACCCTCTGGAGTCTCGCGATGGACCGTTCGTCCACCCCTGATCCCGCCCCTGTCCCCACCGCTCTCGGCACCATCGCCGTCGTCGGCCTCGGCACCATGGGTGCCGGTATCGCCGAGGTGCTGGCCCGCGCCGGCCGCGAGGTCATCGGGATCGACATCAGCGAAGCCGCGGCCCGGCAGGCCGTGTCCGCCCTGGAAGCCTCCACCGCCCGCGCCGTGGAGCGCGAGCGGCTGACCGAGCAGGAGCGGCGGGACGTTCTCGCCCGCTTCCGCACCTTCTCGGACCTGCAGGCCGCAGCCGACGCCGACCTGGTCATCGAGGTCGTGCCGGAGAGTTACGAGACCAAGCACGAGGTGTTCTCGGCCCTCGACGCCGTCGTCCGGCCGGACACCATCCTGGCGACCGGCACCAACGCCCTCTCGGTGACCCGGCTGGCCGCCGACTCCGCCCGTCCGGAGCGCGTGCTGGGCCTGCACTTCTTCAACCCGGCGCCCGCGATGAAGCTGGTCGAGATCGTCTCCTCGGTGCTCACCGCGCCCGCCGCCGTCGCCGCGGTGACCTCCCTCGCCCACGAGCTGGGCAAGCAGCCGGTGGCGGTCGGCGACCGCCCCGGCTTCGTCGCCGACGGCCTGCTCTTCGGCTACCTCAACCAGGCCGCCGCGATGTTCGAGGCGAAGTACGCGACCCGCGAGGACATCGACGCCGCCATGCGGCTCGGCTGCGGTCTGCCGATGGGCCCGCTCGCGCTGCTGGACCTGGTCGGCATCGACACGGCCCGCCGCGTCCTGGAGGCGATGTACGCCTCCTCCGGCGACCGGCTGCACGCCCCCGCGCCGATCCTGGGGCAGCTCGCCGAGGCCGGGCTGACGGGCCGCAAGGCGGGCCGCGGCTTCTACACGTACGAGGCCCCGGGCAGCGCCACGGTGGTGCCCGACGCCGAGACGCCGGACCCGGCGGGTGCGGCCGCCGGGTCCGGCCGCACGGTCAGCAGCGTGGGCGTGGCCGGCTCCGGGACCATGGCGAGCGGGATCGCCGAGGTGTTCGCCAAGGCGGGCTACGACGTCGTGCTGGCCGCCCGCAGCCAGGACAAGGCGGACACCGCCAAGGGCCGGATCGCCAAGTCCCTGGCCCGCTCCGTCGACAAGGGCCGGATGACGGCCGAGGCGCGGGAGGAGACGCTGGCCCGGGTCACCCCGGCCGGCTCCCTGGACGCGTTCGCGGACGTGGACCTGGCGGTCGAGGCGGTGGCCGAGGACCTGGAGGTCAAGCAGCAGCTGTTCGCGACGCTGGACAAGGTCTGCAAGCCGGGTGCGGTGCTCGCCACCACCACCTCCTCGCTGCCGGTCGTCGCCTGTGCCCGCGCCACCTCGCGGCCGCAGGACGTCATCGGGATGCACTTCTTCAACCCGGCCCCGGCGATGAAGCTGGTCGAGATCGTGCGCACGGTGCTGACCTCCGACGAGGTGCACGCGACGGTCCGCGAGGTGTGCACAGCGGTCCGCAAGCACCCGGTGGACTGCGGCGACCGGGCCGGATTCATCGTGAACGCCCTGCTGTTCCCGTACCTCAACAACGCGGTGAAGATGGTCGAGGAGCACTACGCGACCCTCGACGACATCGACGCCGCGATGAAGCTGGGCGGCGGCTACCCGATGGGCCCGTTCGAGCTCCTGGACGTGGTGGGGCTGGACGTCTCGCTCGCCATCGAGCGGGTGCTGCACCGGGAGTTCCGCGATCCGGGCCTCGCTCCGGCTCCCCTGCTGGAGCACCTGGTGGCGGCGGGCTGCCTGGGCCGTAAGACGGGGCGCGGCTTCCGCGAGTATGCCCGGCGCTGACCGGTCACCGGGGTGGGGCGGGCTCCTGGAGCCTTCAGGGAGTCCGCCCCCGCACACGGACAGTGCACCGTGTTACGTTCCCCACATGTCCCAGCCCGTGAAGTCCGCTCGTACCCTGCGATCGTCCGAGAAGGGGGCGTCCGAGGGAGCCCCGGAGAGCGCGGGCAGCCGGCGGGCCGCCGCACAGCGCCTCAAGATGCGCCGCGAGCTGGCGTCCGCGGCGATGGAGCTGTTCGCGACGAAGGGCTACGAGGCGACGACGGTCGACGAGATCGCCGCCGCCGCGGGGGTCGCCCGCCGGACGTTCTTCCGGCACTTCCGGTCGAAGGAAGAGGCGATCTTCCCGGACCACGACGACACGCTGGTGCGGGCGGAGGCGGTGCTCGACGCGGCGCCCGCGCACGAGCACCCGCTCGACACCGTGTGCCGGGGCATCAAGGAAGTCATGCGGATGTACGCGTCGTCCCCCGCCGTCTCGGTGGAGCGCTACCGGCTGACCCGGGAGGTGCCCACGCTGCGGGAGCGGGAGATCGCCTCGGTCGCCCGGTACGAGCGGCTGTTCACCCGTTATCTGCTGGGCCACTTCGACGAGCGCGCGCACCACGTCGGCAACGACGACCCGCTGCTCGCCGAGGTCGCCGCCTCCGCGGTGGTGACGGCCCACAACCACGTGCTGCGGCGCTGGCTGCGCGGCGGCGGCAAGGGGGACGTGGAGGCGCAGCTCGACCACGCCTTCGCCATCGTCCGGGACACCTTCGGCAGCGGGATCGGCGCGGGCCGCTCCGCCGCCGACCGGGAACCGGCGGCCTCGGTGTCCACGACCGGGGAGGTCCTGGTCACGGTGGCCCGTACGGACGCGCCGCTCAGCGAAGTGATGCGCACGATCGAGCGGGCCCTGAAGGACCGCTGAGACCCGGCCGGGCCCCGGCGTCGCATCCCAGGACCCACGCCCCACAGCGCGGCGCGGCGGCCGCAGGAGGCGGAGTACAGCCGCGGGAGGTACCGCGGGCCGTCCCGCCCCGTCCGGTCGGCCGCGATCCGGCCAAGCGGCCGACCGCCGTCACCCCGAAGGCTTCCGGCGGCTCCCGGCCGGCGGAAGCGGGCCTCCGGGCGGGTACGCCGGAAAGCATGACCAGCGTAACTTTCCGCACATTTTCGAGCACTTTTAGCAACGGCCGCCTCAGGAGAGGCGGCCGTTGTTGCTCATACGTACCCCCCGGATGACATCTGAGAGAAATTCTTGGCACGCAGTGTCTTGCCGAGTGGCACGCGGTGCCATACGTTGAAGGTGTCCGGGCGGCCGGCGCGCAGAGACAACCCTCGTGCGTCGGCTGTCCCCGCAATCCATGCGCGCCCGGACGCCTGCGTCACAGGCACCTCCTGCGCGACCCGCGCTGCCAGCACCACATCGCGCCGAACCGACGGCACCGCGCATCACATCCACGCATCAAGACCCCAGCGTTCCCTCAAGCGTTTCTCGACGCTTCGCCGGAGGCCCCAAGTGAACGAAATCCTGGACGCAATCCTCTCTCCCGACAGCACCGCGGACGACTTCGCCGCGCTGCCGCTCCCCGAGTCCTACCGGGCGGTCACCGTCCACAAGGAGGACGCGGAGATGTTCGCCGGCGTGGAGAGCCGGGACAAGGACCCGCGCAAGTCGCTGCACCTGGACGATGTCCCGGTGCCCGAGCTCGGCCCGGGCGAGGCCCTCGTCGCCGTCATGGCCAGCTCCGTCAACTACAACTCGGTGTGGACCTCGATCTTCGAGCCGGTCTCCACCTTCAGCTTCCTGGAGCGGTACGGAAAGCTGTCGCCGCTGACCAAGCGGCACGACCTGCCGTACCACATCATCGGCTCCGACCTCGCGGGCGTCGTGCTGCGCACCGGTCCGGGCGTGAACTCCTGGAAGCCCGGTGACGAGGTCGTCGCCCACTGCCTGTCCGTGGAGCTGGAGTCGGCCGACGGCCACAACGACACCATGCTCGACCCGGAGCAGCGCATCTGGGGCTTCGAGACCAACTTCGGCGGTCTCGCCGAGATCGCGCTCGTCAAGTCCAACCAGCTGATGCCCAAGCCGAACCACCTCAGCTGGGAGGAGGCCGCCGCGCCGGGCCTGGTCAACTCGACCGCCTACCGCCAGCTGGTCTCCCGCAACGGCGCCGGCATGAAGCAGGGCGACAACGTGCTGATCTGGGGCGCCAGCGGCGGCCTCGGCAGCTACGCCACCCAGTTCGCGCTGGCCGGCGGCGCCAACCCGATCTGTGTCGTCTCCAGCGACCAGAAGGCGGACATCTGCCGCGCGATGGGCGCCGAGGCGATCATCGACCGCAACGCCGAGGGCTACAAGTTCTGGAAGGACGAGCAGACCCAGGACCCGCGGGAGTGGAAGCGCTTCGGCAAGCGGATCCGCGAACTCACCGGCGGCGAGGACGTCGACATCGTCTTCGAGCACCCGGGCCGCGAGACCTTCGGCGCGTCGGTGTACGTCACCCGCAAGGGCGGCACCATCGTCACCTGCGCCTCGACCTCCGGCTACACGCACGAGTACGACAACCGCTACCTGTGGATGTCGCTCAAGTCCATAGTGGGCTCGCACTTCGCCAACTACCGCGAGGCGTGGGAGGCCAACCGCCTGATCGCCAAGGGCAAGATCCACCCCACGCTGTCGAAGACGTACAGCCTGGAGGAGACCGGCCAGGCCGCCTACGACGTGCACCGCAACCTGCACCAGGGCAAGGTCGGCGTGCTGGCCCTCGCCCCCGAGGAGGGCATGGGCGTGCGCGACGAGGAGAAGCGCGCCCAGCACATCGACGCGATCAACCGCTTCCGGAACGTCTGAGAGACCCTCGATGACTGAGCGCCAGACAGCGAGCGAGCCAGGGGGCGGATCCCAGCGCCCGGAGGCGAGCGAGCGCCCCAAGAAGGACCGTCCCTGGCTCATGCGGACGTACGCCGGGCACTCCACGGCGGAGGCGTCCAACGAGCTGTACCGGCGCAATCTCGCCAAGGGGCAGACCGGACTGTCCGTCGCGTTCGACCTGCCGACGCAGACGGGCTACGACCCCGACCACATCCTCGCCCGCGGCGAGGTGGGCCGGGTCGGGGTCCCGGTCTCCCACATCGGTGACATGCGGCGTCTGTTCCAGGACATCCCCCTGGAGCAGATGAACACCTCGATGACCATCAACGCCACCGCCATGTGGCTGCTGGCGCTGTATCAGGTGGTCGCCGAGGAGCACGGCGCCGACATCTCCAAGCTCCAGGGGACGACGCAGAACGACATCGTCAAGGAGTACCTCTCGCGCGGAACCCATGTGTTCCCGCCGGGGCCCTCCCTGCGGCTGACCACCGACATGATCACGTACACGGTGGCCAACATCCCCAAGTGGAACCCGATCAACATCTGCAGCTACCACCTGCAGGAGGCCGGGGCCACCCCGGTCCAGGAGATCTCGTACGCGATGAGCACGGCCATCGCCGTCCTCGACGCCGTACGGGACTCCGGCCAGGTCCCGGCCGAGAAGTTCGGCGACGTGGTCGCCCGGATCTCGTTCTTCGTGAACGCGGGCGTCCGCTTCGTCGAGGAGATGTGCAAGATGCGCGCCTTCGGCCGCATCTGGGACCGCATCACCCGCGAGCGGTACGGCATCGAGAACCCCAAGCAGCGGCGGTTCCGCTACGGCGTGCAGGTCAACTCCCTGGGCCTGACCGAGGCCCAGCCGGAGAACAACGTCCAGCGCATCGTGCTGGAGATGCTCGCCGTCACGCTCTCCAAGGACGCCCGCGCGCGGGCCGTCCAGCTCCCCGCCTGGAACGAGGCGCTGGGCCTCCCGCGCCCCTGGGACCAGCAGTGGTCCCTGCGGATCCAGCAGGTCCTCGCCCATGAGAGCGACCTGCTCGAGTACGACGACATATTCGCCGGCTCGCATGTGATCGAGGCCAAGGTCGACTCCCTCGTCGAGGAGTGCCTGGCCGAGATCGAGCGGATCCAGGAGATGGGCGGCGCCATGGCGGCCGTCGAGTCCGGCTACCTCAAGGCCCAGCTGGTCTCCTCGCACGCCGAGCGGCGGGCCCGCATCGAGGCCGGCGACGAGAAGATCGTCGGCGTCAACTGCTACGAGGGCACCGAACCCAACCCGCTCACCGCCGACCTCGACACCGCGATCATGACCGTGGACCCCGCCAACGAGGCCCGGGTGGTCGCCGCGCTGCACGAGTGGCGCGACAACCGCGACGAAGGGGCCGCCCAGGAGGCGCTGTCCGGCCTCAAGGGGGCCGCCGCCGGGGACACCAACCTCTTCGCCGCCACCCTCGCCTGCGCCCGCGCGGGCGTGACCACCGGCGAGTGGGCCTGGGCCCTGCGGGACGTCTTCGGCGAGTTCCGCGCCCCGACCGGGGTCAGCAGCGCACCGGTCGCGGTCGCCGCCGAGGCCGGGACCCCGCTCGCCGAGGTCCGCGAGAAGGTCTCCCGGACGGCGGAGGACCTGGGCAGCGGCCGGCTGCGGCTGCTGGTCGGCAAGCCCGGCCTGGACGGGCACAGCAACGGCGCGGAACAGATCGCCGTCCGCGCCCGGGACGCCGGATTCGAAGTGGTCTACCAGGGCATCCGGCTGACCCCCGAACAGATCGTCGGCGCGGCGGTGGCCGAGGACGTGCACTGCGTCGGCCTGTCGATACTCTCCGGCTCGCACGCCGAGCTGGTCCCGGACGTCCTGGACCGGCTGCGCCGGACCGGTTCGGACGATATCCCGGTGGTCGTCGGCGGGATCATCCCCTCCGCGGACGCCGAGAAGCTCCGCGCGGCCGGAGTGGCGGCCGTCTTCACCCCGAAGGACTTCGGCATCACGGAGATCATCGGCCGTATCGTCGACGAGATCCGGAAAGCGAACAAGCTCGACCCCCTGGAGGTCCCCGCATGACCCGCATGTCTCCCGCCACCGCCCTCGACGGAGGGGCACCGGCCTCCTCCTCGGTGAACCGCCTGCGGCCGCGCCGCTCCTGCCTCGCCGTGCCGGGCAGCAACCCGCGCTTCCTGGAGAAGGCGCAGGGCCTCCCGGCCGACCAGGTCTTCCTCGACCTGGAGGACGCGTGCGCGCCGCTCGCCAAGGAGGGCGCCCGGCACACCATCGTCGACGCGCTCAACAACGGCGACTGGGCGGGCAAGACCAGGGTCGTGCGGGTCAACGACTGGACCACCCACTGGACCTACCGCGACGTGGTGACCGTCGTGGAGGGCGCCGGCCCCAACCTCGACTGCATCATGCTGCCGAAGGTGCAGGACGCCACCCAGGTGCAGGCGCTGGACCTGCTGCTCACCCAGATCGAGAAGACCATGGGCTTCGAGGTCGGGCGGATCGGCATCGAGGCGCAGATCGAGAACGCCAAGGGCCTGGTGAACGTCGACGAGATCGCCGCGTCCTCGCCGCGCCTGGAGACCATCATCTTCGGCCCGGCCGACTTCATGGCCTCCATCAACATGAAGTCCCTGGTCGTCGGTGAGCAGCCGCCCGGCTACCCGGCCGACGCCTACCACTACATCCTCATGCGGATCCTCATGGCGGCCCGCACCCACGACCTGCAGGCCATCGACGGCCCGTACCTGCAGATCAAGAACGTGGACGGCTACCGCGAGGTCGCCGGCCGCGCCGCCGCGCTGGGCTTCGACGGCAAGTGGGTGCTGCACCCGGGCCAGGTCGAGGCCGCCAACGAGGTCTTCTCCCCCTCCCAGGAGGACTACGACCACGCCGAGCTGATCCTGGACGCGTACGACTACTGCACCTCCGAGGCGGGCGGCAAGAAGGGCTCGGCCATGCTCGGCGACGAGATGATCGACGAGGCCAGCCGCAAGATGGCACTGGTCATCGCCGGCAAGGGCCGCGCCGCCGGCATGACCCGTACGTCCAAGTTCGAAGCCCCGGAGGCCTGAGCACCATGCAGTTCGGACGCACCTACGAAGAGTTCGAGGTCGGGGCGGTCTACAAGCACTGGCCCGGAAAGACGGTCACCGAGTACGACGACCACCTCTTCTGTCTGCTCACCATGAACCACCACCCGCTCCACATGGACACGAACTACGCCGAGAAGACGACGGACTTCGGCAAGAACGTCGTGGTGGGCAACTACATCTACTCGCTGCTGCTCGGCATGTCCGTGCCGGACGTCTCCGGCAAGGCCATCGCCAACCTGGAGATCGAGTCGCTCAAGCACGTGGCGCCGACCTTCCACGGCGACACCATCTACGGCGAGACGACCGTGCTCGACAAGACGCCGTCGCGGTCCAAGTCGGACCGCGGCATCGTCCACGTCGAGACCAAGGGCTACAAGCAGGACGGCACGCTGGTCTGCGTCTTCCGGCGCAAGGTCATGGTGCCGACCGAGAGCTACATCAAGGAGCGCGGCGGCGAGCAGCCCGGCCGCCCGGAGCTGCAGGCCCCGGCCGAGAAGAAGCAGGTGAAGTGATGAGCCGCCTCGCGCAGACGCACGGTCTGACGGACATCCAGCAGGAGATCCTGTCCACCGTCCGGGACTTCGTCGACAAGGAGATCCTGCCGGTCGCGACCGAGCTGGAGCACCGTGACGAGTACCCGACGCACATCGTCGAGGGCCTCAAGGAGCTCGGCCTCTTCGGGCTGATGATCCCCGAGGAGTACGGCGGCCTCGGCGAGTCGCTGCTGACGTACGCACTGTGCGTCGAGGAGATCGCCCGCGGCTGGATGAGCGTGTCGGGCATCATCAACACGCACTTCATCGTGGCGTACATGCTCAAGCAGCACGGCACCCAGGAGCAGAAGGACCACTTCCTCCCGAAGATGGCGCTGGGCGACGTGCGCGGCGCGTTCTCGATGTCGGAGCCGGCGCTCGGCTCCGATGTGTCCGCCATCACCTCGAAGGGCGTCCGGGACGGCGAGGAGTACGTCCTCAACGGCCAGAAGATGTGGCTGACCAACGGCGGCTCGTCGACGCTGGTCGCGGTGCTGGCCAAGACGGACGAGGGGCACCCCGAGGGCACCGCCCCGCACAAGTCGATGACCACCTTCCTGGTCGAGAAGGAGCCGGGTTTCGGCGAGGTCCGGCCCGGCCTCACCATTCCCGGCAAGATCGAGAAGATGGGCTACAAGGGGGTTGACACCACCGAGCTCATCATGGATGGTCTACGAATCCCGGCAAATCGGGTTCTCGGTGGACAAACCGGACGTGGTTTCTACCACATGATGGATGGTGTCGAGGTCGGACGTGTCAATGTCGCCGCCCGTGGCTGCGGTGTCGCACAGCGCGCCTTTGAGCTGGGCGTTTCCTACGCGCAGCAGCGGCACACCTTCGGCAAGCCGATCGCTCAGCACCAGGCCGTCCAGTTCAAGTTGGCCGAGATGGCTACCAAGGTCGAGGCCGCCCATGCGATGATGGTGAATGCAGCACGCAAAAAGGACTCCGGGGAGCGCAATGACCTCGAGGCAGGGATGGCGAAGTACCTCGCCTCCGAGTACTGCAAAGAGGTCGTCGAGGACGCCTTCCGCATCCACGGCGGCTACGGCTTCTCCAAGGAGTACGAGATCGAGCGCCTGTACCGTGAGGCGCCGATGCTGCTGATCGGTGAAGGTACCGCCGAGATCCAGAAAATGATCATTGGTCGTCGGCTGCTCGAGGAGTATCGATTCCAGGGGTAATTGTCCGCTTTGGGGCAACTTCTTCGAGAAGAAGATCACACCCTGCCATCGGTCTTCGGACACCGACTCGGCTCCTGGCTTGCCCAGTTGCCGCACGAAACCGATAGCATCCCGGAAAGCCGCCGTCCCCCATTAGTGCGCGGCATTCATCCGCTACGAAGGTCATCCATGCCCCACAGCCAAACCTCTGCACCTCGCGGCCGGGTCCGCCTCGCGCGCGGAGCATCGCCGTGGCTCCTCCCGACCGTGGCCACTGCGGCCGTCAGCCTCAGCCGCGCCCGGCGCTCCGGGCGCTGGGCGGCGGCCGCTGTGCCCGCCACCGCGCTGGCGGCGGGCATGCTGTGGTTCTTCCGCGACCCCGAGCGCGAGATCACCCAGGGCCGGGTGATCTCGCCGGCCGACGGTGTGGTGCAGAGCATCATGCCGTGGAAGGACGGGCGCACCCGCGTCGCGATCTTCATGAGCCCGCTGAACGTCCACGTCAACCGCGCGCCCCTGGCGGGCACGGTGACGTCCGTCGAGCACGTGCCCGGCGGCTTCGTTCCGGCGTTCAACAAGGAGAGCGAGAACAACGAGCGGGTCGTCTGGCACTTCGACACCGAGCTCGGTGACATCGAGATGGTGCAGATCGCGGGCGCGGTGGCCCGGCGCATCGTGCCGTACGTGCCGCAGGGCACCAAGGTGGAGCAGGGCGAGCGCATCGGCCTGATCCGTTTCGGCTCCCGGGTGGACCTCTATCTGCCCGAGGGTGTCGAGACGGCCGTCGAGGTCGGCCAGCCCACTATCGCGGGGGTGACTCGCCTTGACCGTGATTGATCCGGAACCGCAGACGACCTGGGTCCCCGAGGCCGTCGAGGAGGTCGAGGACGACGACATGCCGCTGTCCACGCGGCTGTCGATAGCGGACACGCTCACGCTCGGTAACGCGACGTGCGGCTTCATGGCGGTGTACTTCACCACCACCGGCGTCCTCATCCCGCACCTGACGGGCAGCGAGGACGGCGGCATGGCGCGGCACAGCGCCGCGACCGCGGTGATCCTCATGCTCCTGGCGTCGGTCTTCGACCTCTTCGACGGGCTCGTGGCGCGCAAGCTGCGCAGTTCGGCGATGGGGGCCGAGCTCGACAACCTGTCGGACCTGATCAGCTTCGGACTGGCCCCGGCGTACTTCGTCGTGGTCTGGGGCATGGTCGTGCCCGACGCGCACCAGCGGGTCTCGGCGGTGGCCGCGATCGTGGTGCTGCTGGCGGTGGTGCTCCGGCTTGCCAGATTCTCCTGCGTCACCCTGCGTGACGGCATCTTCCAGGGCATGCCGAGTCCGTTCGGCGCGCTGACGGTCGTCTCGATCGTGCTGCTGGAGCTGCCGTTCATCCCGACGCTGCTGGCGATCATCGGGGTGGCCTGGCTGATGGTGAGCCGGGTGGAGTACCCGAAGCCGCGGGGACGGCTCGCGGTGGCGATGCTCGGCTGGATCGTGCTCAGCATGGGCCTGCTGGCGGCCTGGGCGTTCGACGCGCCCGGCGGACAGCTGCTGCTCCAGACCGGCTGCGCGCTCCAGGTGGTGCTGGGCGCGGTGATCCCGCTCTTCGCCACGGCGCGGCGGGTGAACACCTTCCGGGACAACCGGCGCGAGGCGCGGGCGGCACAGCTGCCGTAGCGCGACGCATGCCGAGCCGCCGGGGACGGCGGCAGTGGGACGGCCTCGAGGGCCCCCGAGCGGACTGCTCGGGGGCCCTCGTCGTGCGGGTTACGCCTGCCCGACGTGTGGCGTCCCCCACGGCTCTCCGGACGGGCTGCGGGTGCTCCGCCCGCCCAGGGGCGCTCGCGGGGCGGGGCATTCGGTCACGCGGTTTTCCGGCGGGAAAGCGCTCCGGGGCGCGGATCGGCGGGCGGAATTGCCGTCCCGGCCTTCGCATCGAGATACGGATATTCCGGCGGACGGGGGACCGTCCGCCGGATTTTGTCTTTTCTTTTACCGCGGAGTGGAACGTGACGCTATTTCACGTCGTTTTGCGCCGACGTCCCTTTCGGTACCCGTCGAGCGGATTCCGCCCGCCATCACCCGCGAAAGCGGCATGCCCTGCCTTGTCGCTTTATCGGTCTCCCCGTACCCGGTCTCCCCGTACCCGGTCCGTCTGTCCTCGGTCCCGCCCGTCCGCGGTCCGCCCGTCGTCGGTCTCCCCCGGTCCGCGTGGGCTCCGGACCGCGCGCGGTCCGGAGCGGTTCAGCGGACGAGGTCGCGCACGAGGTCCTGCGCCAGGCGTTCCAGGAGCGGGCCCGCCTCGGCGATGCACCGGGCGGTGTCCGGTTCGAGGTCGGTGAGGGCGTAGGCACGGCGGATCCCGGCCGTGCGCAGGGCCTTCTCCGGGAGTTGCAGCCGGCCGCAGACGGCGACCACGCCCACGCCCCGCTCACGGGCCGCTGCCGCGACGCCGGCCGGGGCCTTGCCGTGCAGCGTCTGTTCGTCGAGCGACCCCTCGCCGGTGATGACCAGATCGGCGCGGCCGAGCGCCGCCGCGAAGCCCAGGACGTCGAGCATGATGTCGATGCCGGGCCGGAAGCGGGCGCCGAGACCGACCAGCGCCCCGTACCCGAGGCCGCCCGCCGCCCCCGCTCCGGGGGCGAGGGCGTGCTGCGCGGCGGACGGGCCGACCGCCTCCTCCAGGACCTGCGCGTAGTGGGCGAGAGCGGCGTCGAGCGTCGCCACGTCCTCCTCGCCGGCTCCCTTCTGCGGGCCGTAGACCGCCGCGGCGCCCTCCGGGCCGGTCAGCGGGTTGTCGACGTCGCCGGCCAGCACGATGTCGGTGTCGGCGATCCGCGGGTCGAGCCCCGTCAGATCGGCCGTGACCAGCTCGCGGAGCGGCGCGCCGCCGTGGGCGACCGGGTCGCCGTCGGCGTCCAGGAGCCGGGCGCCGAGGGCGGCCAGCATGCCCGCGCCGCCGTCGGTCGTCGCGCTGCCGCCGACCCCGAACACGATGGTGCGGGCCCCGGCGTCCAGTGCGGCCCGGAGCAACTCGCCCGTGCCGTACGTGGTCGCCGTCAACGGCGCGAACACCCCGTCGGGCAGCCGGCGCAGGCCCGAGGCCTCCGCCATCTCCACCACAGCGGTGTCGCCGTGCACCGCGAACGCCGCGGTGCGCGGGGCACCGAGCGGCCCGGTGACCTCCACCTCGTGCCGCTCGAAGCCGGCGGCGACCGCGGCATCGACCGTGCCGTCGCCGCCGTCGGCCACCGGCAGGGACTCGACCCGCAGTCCCGGAGCCGCGCTGCGCAGTCCGGCGGTGAGGTGCTCGGCGACCTGCACGGCCGTGAGCGACCCCTTGAACTTGTCCGCGGCGATGAGAACACGCCCCGTCTCAGACACTGCTGCGTCCGCCACCTTGCCAACCCCTTGCATTTTCGAACAGGCAGTCGCGCCGGTGCGACCCTATCCGCCGGAGGGGCGCGCTGTCAGTCTCCGCGGACGGGCCGAAAACGGACTTTGAGGTGCGGAAACGTGTCCGCGAGCGGGTTCCCGGCAGCGGCTACCCTCGGGGGAATGACGATGGACTATGCGACGTATATCGCCGGGCTCCCACGGGTTCTGGCCGGCGCGGGCGTCATCTTCCGGGACGCGCGTGAGCGCCTGCTGCTGGTGGAGCCGAACTACCGCGACGACGGCGCCTGGATCCTGCCGGGCGGCACCGTCGAGTCCGATCAGGGCGAGACGCCCCGGCAGGCGGCGCGGCGCGAGGCGGCGGAGGAGATCGGCCTGGACATCGAGCCGGGGCGGCTGCTCGCGATCGACTGGGTACCGGGCACCGGCCGGCCGCCGCTGGTGTCGTACCTGTACGACGGCGGGGTGCTGGACGAGGCGCGGCTGGCGGCGGTCCGGCTCCAGGAGGCCGAACTGACGGACTGGCGGCTGGTGCCGCAGGACGAGATCGAGCGCTACTTCGAGGCCGGCATGACCCGCCGGGTCCGGGCCGCGCTGGGGGCCCTGGCCGCGGGCACCGGGACGGTGGAGCTGGAGGGCGGCCATCCGGTTGCCGCCCCCGGGCGCTGACGGCGGTCCGGCAGGCGTACCGATCCGGCGCCCGGGCGGACGTACCGCTTTGCCCATCGGCCCGGCGCCCACCTGCCCTGCGCCCACCGGCTCGGCAGCCATCGGCCCGGCGCCCACCGGCTCGGCGGCCATCGGACGTCGGCCCGGAAGCCATCCGTCCGGCGGCCGTCGGCCGCGGGCCGGCCCGTGGCGAGCGCTCCCCGGCGAAACGCGGTCGCCGGAGCGGCGGTGCCGTGCGTACCCTCGCGGCATGAGCAACGGTACGCGGCCCCTCGTGGCGGTCCTGAGCGGTGCCGGGATCTCCACCGATTCCGGTATCCCCGACTACCGCGGCCCGAACGGGCTGTGGCGGAAGGACCCCGAGGCCGAGAAGCTCGTCACCTACGAGTACTACATGGCCGATCCGGCGATCCGGCGCCGCTCCTGGCGGATGCGGCGCGACAGCGCCACGCTGCGCGCGCAGCCCAACGCCGCGCATCTCGCCGTGGCCGAACTGGAGCGGTCGGGCGTGCCGGTACGGGTGATCACCCAGAACGTGGACGGTCTGCACCAGCTCGCCGGGATGCCGGACCGCAAGGTCTTCGAACTCCACGGCACCGCACGGGCCGTGGAGTGCACCGGCTGCCGGGAGCGCTCGTCGATGTCCGAGGCGCTGGAGCGGGTCGCGGCGGGCGAGGAGGACCCGCCGTGCCGGGAGTGCGGGGGCATCCTCAAGTCGGCCACGGTGATGTTCGGTGAGCGGCTGGACCCCGAGGTGCTCGGCTCCGCGCTGAGCGTCGCGAAGGCGTGCGACGTCTTCATCGCCGTCGGCACGAGCCTCCAGGTGCAGCCCGCAGCTTCGCTCGCGGGCACCGCGGCGCAGCACGGCGCGCGGCTGATCATCATGAACGCCGAGCCGACCCCGTACGACGAGCACGCCGACGAGCTGGTGCGGGAGCCGATCGGTACGGCGCTCCCCGCCCTGCTGCGGCAACTGGCCGACGGGACGGGCTGAACGGGGCAGTGGCCGGGGCAGGGCGATCCCCCCGGGCTGCCGTGCCGTAACGCCTCGTCCCTCCCCCGGTCGTCGGGTGTGTCACCGGGCGGGTGCCGCCGTGCCCTGCCCCGTCCGCGGGAGCAGCACCTGTGCCCGCGGGAAGAGGGTGTGCCCGGCGCCGCCCGACTCGTGGTCCAGGAGACGGCGTTTGCGGTCGAGTCCGCCGCCGTAGCCGGTGAGGCCGCCGCCCGCGCCCACGACCCGGTGGCACGGGACGATGATGCCGATGGGGTTCCGGCCGTTGGCCAGGCCCACCGCCCGTGCCGCGGACGGGATTCCGAGATTGCCTGCCAACTGCCCGTAAGAGACGGTCCCGCCGTACGGGATGTCCCGCAGGGCGGTCCAGACGCGGCGCTGGAAAGGCGTGCCGTCCAGCCGCACGGGCAGGTCGAAGGTGGTGAGTTCACCGGCGAAGTAGGCGTTCAGCTGGTCCACGGCCGCGGCGAACGGCGTGTCGTCCGGTGTGCCGAAGCTGTCCTCCGGGGGGCGGTGCCGCTGCTCGGTCATGTAGAGGCCGGAGAGGGTGCCGTCGGTGGCCACCAGGGTCAGTGGCCCGAGGGGGCTGTCGATCACGGTGTGGGTGCGCTGTGACATGCGGTTGCTCCTGGTTCGGGGCCGTCGCGGCGGCCGGCCTGTGGTGGGTGCGGCCGGGGTCAGCCGGCCGGCAGGTGGTTGATGGGGTGGTCGTCGGTCGCCCAGAGGTACTGGACGGCATACGCCCGCCAGGGCCGCCAGGCCTCGGCGCGGGCGGTGAGGGCCGCGGGGGTGCCGGGCAGGCCGGAGGCCCGGGCGGCGCGGCGCAGTCCGAGGTCGGTGGGGAGGAAGGCGTCGGGGTCGCCGAGGGCGCGCATCGCGACGGTCTCGACGGTCCAGGGGCCGATGCCCGGCAGCGCCGCGAGCCGTTCCCGTGCCGCGCCCCAGTCGCTGCCGGCGCCGAGGGCGATCCGGCCGGCGGCGAGTTCGGTGGCCAGGGTGGTGAGCGTGGTGCGGCGGGTGCGGGGCAGGGCGAGCCGTTCGGGGTCGAGGGCGGCCAGGGTGTCGGGCTCCGGGAAGAGGTGGGTGAGCCCGCCCGCGGGGTCGTCGACGGGGTCGCCGCAGTCCCGGACGAGCCGGGCCGCGTGGGTGCGGGCCGCGGCCGTGGACACCTGCTGCCCGAGGACGGCCCGTACGGCGAACTCGGCCGCGTCGACCGTCCGCGGGACCCGCCGGCCGGGGTTCCGGGCGACCAGCGGGGCGAGGACGGGGTCGGTCCTCAGGAGGCCGTCCACGGCGACCGGGTCGGCGTCGAGGTCGAGCAGCCGGCGGCAGCGGCTGATGGCGATGGTGAGGTCGCGCAGGTCGGTGAGGGCGAGGGTGCAGGCGATGTGCCCGGACTCGGGGCGCAGGGCGACGACTCCGTGGCCGTAGGGCAGGCGGAGGGTGCGGCGGTAGGCACCGTCGCGCCACTCCTCGACGCCCGGGACGGCGGTGGCGGCCAGGTGCCCGAACAGGTTGTCCGGGCAGAGGGGCGCCCGGTAGGGGAGCCGGAGGGAGAGCGTGCCGGTGACGGCGGCTTGCCCGGGGGCAGCGCCTTGTCCGGGGACGGGGGTCCCGGTGGTGCCGGGGGCGGCGGTGTCGCCGGAGGTTCGTCCGGTGCCGGGGGCTCGTCCGGTGCGGGAGGCCTGCCCGTTGCCGGAGGCTCGTCCGGGGCCGGCGGCCCGGTTGCGCAGCTCGGACGGGGAGAGGGCGAACACCTCGCGCACCGTGTCGTTGAAGGCGCGGATGCTGGCGAACCCGGCCGCGAAGGCGACGTCCGCCATCGGCAGGGCGCTGGTCTCGATGAGCAGCCGGGCGGTCTGGGCCCGCTGGGCCCGCGCGAGGGCGAGCGGCCCGGCGCCCAGCTCGGCGAGCAGTTGCCGCTCCACCTGGCGCGTGCTGTAGCCGAGGCGGACGGCGAGCCCGGAGACGCCCTCTCGGTCGACGCAGCCGTCGGCGATCAGGCGCATCGCCCGCGCGACGAGGTCGGCGCGCTCGTTCCACTGCGGCGATCCGGGGCTGGCGTCGGGACGGCAGCGCTTGCAGGCGCGGAATCCGGCCTGCTGAGCGGCGGCGGCGCTCGGGTAGAACCGCATGTTCTCGGCCTTCGGCGGCACCACCGGGCAGCTCGGCCGGCAGTAGATGCGCGTGGTCAGGACCGCGGTGAAGAACCAGCCGTCGAAACGGGCGTCCTTCGAGCGGACGGCGCGTACGCATCTCTCGGTCTCGGTGTGCATGGGTTCCAGCATTGAGCACGGCAGACGCTCCGGCTGGCGAGAATCCGACATCGACGTCGGGACGCGCTCAACGGGCCCCACCCCTGCTCGTCAATGATGGTTGACAAGAGAGTCCTGTCACCCTAGGTTGACAGGCATGACGGAAGCAGCTGGAACGGAAGCGAGAGAGGCCGTGGACACCGCGGAGGCCGCCCTGAACGGCGACCCCGCCGTCGGCCTGCGCGCCGTGGCCGCGCTGCGCCGGCTCGTCGAACGGCTGGAGGCGCTCCAGGTCGACAGCGCCCGGCGGCACGGCTGGTCCTGGGAAGAGATCGGGGCAGCGCTGGGTGTGAGCCGGCAGGCAGTCCACAAGAAGCACGCCAGGAGGTAGGGATGTTCGAACGTTTCACCCGGCAAGCGCGCACGGTCGTGGTGCAGGCCCAGCAGGAGGCCAGGAGCCTGGGCCACACCGATATCGGCACGGAGCACCTGCTCCTCGGCGTGCTGGCCCAGGACGGTTCCCCAGTGGCGGACACTCTGCGCCGTCGGGGCATCACGGCCCCGGCCTGCCGGAGCGCCGTCGAGACGGTGCTCGGCCGGGGGAACACTCCGGACGCCAACGGGGCCGACGACGCGGAGGCGTTGCAGGCGCTCGGCATCGATCTGGACGAGGTGCGCAGCCGCGCGGAGCGGACCTTCGGGCCCGGCGCACTCGACGCACCCGCGCCGCAGCCCGGCCCGCGGCCGTGGAGGCTGCTCCCGTTCCCCCTGGGGCGCCGGCGGAACCGGGAGGGCGACCGCGGGGGCCACATCCCGTTCGCCCCGCGGGCCCGGCGGGCGCTGCAGCGCTCCCTGCGCGAGGCCGTTGACCTGAAGTCCCGTCACATCGGCGTGGAGCACCTGTTGTTGGGTCTGCTCGACCCCGCGGACAAGCTGATGTCGGAGGTGCTGCGACGGCTGGGCACCGAGCCCGGGACCGTACGGGCCGACGTGCTGGGCGACATCGCACGGGCGGCGTGACGGGGCATTGCCGCGGTCAGAGGTGCGGCGCCCGCAGCCTCCGCCAGACCGCGCGGGCGGCATGGTGACCGCACATGCCGTGCACGCCCCCGCCCGGCGGCGTCGCTGAGGAACAGAGGAACACCGCCGGCCGGGCGGTGGCGTACGGCACCCGGGCCGCCTTGGGGCGGAGCACCGACTGGAGGCCGTCGAAGGCGCCGCACCCGATGTCGCCCCCGACGTAGTTGGCGTTGCGGGCGGCCATCTCCGGGGGCCCGGAGACCGCGCGTGCCAGGACGAGGTCGCGGAACCCGGGGGCGAACCGCTCGATCTGCCGCTCGACGGTCTCCGTGGCATCCCCGCGCCAGCCGTTGGGGACGTGCCCGTACGCCCAGAGGACGTGCCGGCCCTCGGGGGCCCGGCTCGGGTCGACGACGGTGGGCTGGGAGGTGATCAGGAAGGGGATCCGGGGCGCCCGGCCGTGCACGGCACGGTCCAGGGCGTCGCCGATCTCCCGGACGGACGCCCCCAGATGGACCGTTCCGGCCCGCCGGGCCTCCTCCGCGGCCCAGGGCACCGGGCCGGACAGCGCATAGTCGATCTTGAATGCTCCGGGGCCGTACCGGAAGGACCGGTAGGTGTTGCCGAGTCCGGCGATCCGGGCCAGCGCGGTGGGTGAGGTGTCGAAGACATAGGCGCGGGCCGGCGGGAGGTCGTCGAGGCGCTTGACGGTCGTACCGGTGTGGACGGTGCCGCCCAGGGCGCGCAGATAGCCGGCGAGGGCGTCGGAGACGGCCTGCGAGCCGCCGCGCGCCACCGGCCAGCCGTGCGCGTGTGCGGCGAGCGCGAACAGCACGGCCAGGCCGCCCGTGGTCATGCCGCCGAGCGGGGCGATGGCGTGTGCGGCCAGTCCGGCGAAGAGCGCACGGGCCTTCGGGTCGCGGAACCGCCGGTTCAGCAGGGTGGCCGGCTGCGGACCGAGCGCCGCGAACCGGGCGAACCGCACCGGGTCGCGGGGCACCCCCAGCCACGGCGGACGGAGGAAGTCCGCGGCCAGCGAGTCCCAGTGCCCGATGAACGGGGCGACCAGGCGCCGGTAGGCGCCCGCGTCGCGGCTGCCGAGCGACGCCGCCGTCTCACCGACCGTGTGCGCCAGCACCGCGGCCGTGCCATCGGGAAACGGGTGCGCCATCGGCAGCTCCGGGTGCAGCCACTCCAGCCCGAAGCGGTCCAGCGGCATCGCGTTGAAGGCGGGTGACCCGGCGCCGAACGGATGGACGGCGGAGCAGGGGTCGTGCCGGAAGCCCGGCAGGGTGAGCTCTTCGGTGCGCGCCCCGCCGCCCACCGTGGGCTCGGCCTCGAACAGCGCCACCGCCATGCCTCGCCGGGCGAGTTCGACGGCGGCGGTGAGCCCGTTCGGCCCGGCCCCCACCACGACCACATCGAGCATCGACGCCACCGCAGGACCCCTTCGTCGGACGGCCGGACCCCACGGCCTCCTCGCTCGGCCGTTCGGGCTCCGCCCAGGATAGGTGGCCACCCGCCGAAGCCGGCCCGTCCGGAGCCGGCCCGTCCGGACCCTGCGGGGCTCAGGCGTCGGCCGCGCCCCGCATCAGGCCGAGGATCCGCCGGGCCGACGCCGCGTCCCGGGCCGCCGTGAACGGCAGGGCGTTCCCGCCGGCCAGCCGGAACGGCTCGCCCGCGACCGTGGCGCTCGCCCCGCCCGCCTCGGCGACCAGCAGCAGCCCCGCGGCGTGGTCCCACGGGTTCTCCCAGCCGAAGGCCACGGCGCCGAGGCTCCCTTCCGCGACGGCGAGATACTCCAGTCCCGCCGAACCGCACGGCCGCGGAGCCAGCCCCGGGACCTCCAGCCGCCGGAACGCCGCGGTCTCCTCCGGGGAGGTGAAGTCGGGGTGCGAGGTGGCGACGGTGAGGGCGGCGTCCGGATCCGGGGTGCCGCAGCGCAGCGGCGCGCCGTTCAGGGAGGCTCCCGCGCCCCGCACCGCGACCGCCATCCGGTCGGACGCCGGGGCGTACGTCCACGACGCGTACAGCTCGCCCCGGTGCGCGAGCGCGACGAGGGTGGCGAAGCCCGGGTCGCCGTGCACGAACTGCCGGGTGCCGTCGACCGGGTCCACGATCCACACCGGTGCGTCCCCGCTCAGCGCCTGGACTATGTCCGGATCGGCGTGCACCGCCTCCTCGCCGACCACCACCGACCCCGGCAGCAGCTCGGAGAGCGAGGCGGTGAGGTGCTCCTCGGCGAGCCGGTCGGCGACCGTCACCAGGTCGTGCGGTCCGTTCTTCTCGACGATCTCGTGCTCGGCGAGCTGCCGGAACCTGGGCAGGATCTCGGCCGCGGCCGCTTTGCGGACCGCTTCCTCTACGGCGGACAGGTTGCGGGCCGCGTCGGCCCCGAAGACGAAGTCATCGATCATTCACCCATCGAACCATGCACCGCCGACACCCTGGCCGTCGCACAGGGGACAGGGCGATGGCCTGCGGGTTAACGGCGGAAAAGGAGCTACGGGGTGGGGTGACGGGGGCCACAGGGCGGGGATGCGGGCAGGGCGGGGATGCGGGAGGTCGTTGGGAGGGAGGGCGGTTTCCGGGCTGGGGGTGTGGACGAGGCCGGGGCCGTGGACACGTTCGGGGCGTGGACGAGGCCGGGGCGGCGGCGGGCGCGGTGCGTGTCCCGGCGCCCGCCCGAGAGCCGAGCGCCTGCGGCGCGCGGCGCCGCCGACCCGGTCAGCGGCCGACCGCGTACCCCTGCGCGCCCCGGGGGTTGGCCCCCGCCGACAGCACCCCGGTGGCCGGATCCCGGGCCACCGCGCACAGCCGCCCCTCCGACCAGGGGCCCCCGACGGTCACGTCGTGGCCGCGGCGCCGGAGCTCGCCGATCACCTCCGCGCCGATCCGCGACTCGACCGTGACCCCGCCGGGCCGCATCCCCCGAGGGTGGAAGGAGCTGGGGAAGCCGTCCTGATGCCAGTTCGGCGCGTCGATGGCGCCCTGGAGATCGAGCCCTCCGCGCACCGGCCGGCGCAGCGCCACGGCCAGGAAGAAGTGCACCTGCCACTGGTCCTGCTGGTCGCCTCCCGGCGTGCCGAACGCCAGCACCGGCTCTCCGTCCCGCAGGGCGATCGAGGGGGACAGCGTCGTACGGGGGCGACGGCCCGGGGTGAGGGAGTTCGGCAGACCCGGTTCGAGCCACGCCATCTGCAACCGGGTGCCGAGCGGGAAGCCCAGGGACGGTACGACCGGGTTGGACTGGAGCCATCCGCCGCTGGGGGTGGCGGCGACCATGTTCCCCCAGCGGTCGACGACATCGAGATGGCAGGTGTCTCCCCGGGTCGTGCCGTCGGCCCGGGTCGTCGTGCCGTCGCTGTGGGTCGTAGTGGGCTCGCCGGTACCGGGCGCCGTCGCCCCCGCGGGCGCGCACCCCCGGTCGGCGGCCGTCCGTACGCCCGTGCCCAGCCGCGGTTCACGGCCCTCGGGGCGGCCCGGCCGCAGGCCGTACGAGGCCTCGTCCCCGATCAGCTTCCGGCGCCCGGCGTTGTACGGACCGGCCAGCAGCGCGGTGACGGGCACCGTGCCCGGACCGTCGGCGTCCCCGTACCAGGCCTCCCGGTCCGCCATCGCGAGCTTGCTGCCCTCGATGAGCCGGTGCACGTACCCGGGGCTGCCGTAGGGCGGTTCGGCCGGGTCCTCGGGCAGCAGGGCGAGCTGCTGGAGGAAGGCGGGCCCCTGGGACCAGCCGCCGGGCTTGCAGACGGTCCAGCCGTTCCAGTCGTGGCTGACCGGCTCCTCGTACGTCGCACTGAAGGCGGCCAGGCCGTCGCCGGTGAGGGTGCCGGCATGGCACCCTCCGGAGCTGTCCCGCGTGGGACGGGCGGCGGCTTCGCTCAGCGCGCCGGCGATGAACCCCTCCCGCCAGACGCGCCGGGCGGCCTCGATCTGTGCCTCGCGGCCCTCCCCGGCCGCCTCCGCCTCGGCGATGACGCGGCGCCAGGTGGCGGCGAGCGCCGGGTTCCGGACGAGGCTGCCCTCGGCCGGCGGCCGTCCGCCGGGGAGGTGGACCGCCGCGGACGAGGTCCACTCCGTCGTGAAGAGCTCCTGTACCGCCGCGACCGTGCGCACCAGGCCGTCGACCGGCGGATGGCCCTGCTCCGCATAGCCGATGGCGTACCCGAGGACGTCCCGGAGGCGCCGGGTCCCGTAGTCCCGGAGCAGCACCATCCAGGCGTCGAAGGCGCCCGGCACGGCCGCGGCGAGCGGGCCGGTGCCGGGGACGAGGTCCAGGCCCAGCGAGGTGTAGTGCTCGATGGTCGCCCCGGCCGGCGCCGGGCCCTGTCCGCAGAGCACCCGGACCGGCCCGTCGGCGGGGGCCAGCAGGATGGGCACCTCACCGGCGGGGCCGTTCAGATGCGGCTCGACGACATGCAGCACGAAACCGGCGGCGACCGCCGCGTCGTAGGCGTTGCCGCCGCCCTCCAGCACCGCCATCGCGGACTGGGAGGCGAGCCAGTGAGTCGAGGACACCATGCCGAACGTGCCCTGGAGGGTGGGCCGGGTGGTGAACATGGCGGCGGCTCCCTGTCCGGTCGTCCGGTGCGGTGCGCGGTGCGGTGCGCGGTCCCGGTGCGCGGTGCGGTGCGCGGTCCCGTCGGTGCTGTCGTCCGGTCCCCTGGCGTCTGCGGGCAGCCTACGCAGCGGGCTGTCCCACGTCAGGGGGTGTGCATGGAGTCGTCCTGGAAGGAAGGGGCCAGGACCGGTTCTTGTCAGTTGCCCGACACGTGGCCTCAACCGACCGCTGCATTACGGCGCTCGGCTCGCACCGGTAGTACACCGGAGGCATGACTGCGCAACGCACCGCCGTCCTCGACAGCCGCAGCCTCGACGACCGGGTCCTCGGCGGCTGGCTCGGCCGGATCGCGGGCAACATGCTCGGCAAGCCCGTCGAGCGCGGCGATCACTGGACCCGCGAGCGGATCGACCGCTATCTGCGCCGCACGGACGCCCTCCCCCTCACCGACTACCTCCCGCCCCCGCCGGGCGGAAGCGATACCGCACCGGGCGGAACCGGTACGACAGCGGGCGGAACCGATACGGCAGCGAGTGGAAGCGATAGAACACCGGGCGAGTTCGAACTGCGCCCGGAGTGGCCGCAGTGCACCCGCGGCAACATCCGGGGCAGCGTCCGCGACGACGACATCGACTACACGATTCTCGGGCTCCACCTGCTGGAGACCCACGGCTTCGGCTTCACCACCGAGCAGGTCGGCGAGCTGTGGCTGCTCCGTCTCCCCTATCTGCAGACGTTCACCGCCGAACGCGCCGCCTACCGCAACCTCGTGAACGGCCTGCGGCCCCCGGCCACCGCGACCGTCGACAACCCCTGTCAGGAGTGGATCGGCGCCCTGATCCGCGCCGACATCCACGGCTTCGTCTCCCCCGGGGATCCGCAGCGCGCCGCCGCCCTCGCCCGGCGCGACGCCGTCCTGTCGCACACCGGGAACGGTGTGTACGGCGCGATGTGGGCCGCCGCGCTCGTCGCCGCCGCCTTCACCGCGGCCACGCCACGGGCCGCCCTGGAAGCCGGACTGGAACAGATCCCGCCGGGGTGCCGGCTCGCCCGCACCGTCCGGCACACGGCCGCCCTGTACGACGCGGGAACGCCGTGGGAGGACACACTCGACGAGCTGGACCGCGAGGTCGGCCGGCTGCACTGGATCCACACCCTGCCCAACGCCGCCGTGCTCACCGCCGGACTCCTCTACGGCGAGGGCGACTTCAGCACCACCATCGCGCTCACGGTCCGGGGCGGCCTGGACACCGACTCGGCCGGTGCCACGGCCGGTTCGGTCGCGGGCGTCCTGTGCGGGGCCTCGGCGATCCCCGCCCAGTGGACGGAGCCGTTGGAGGACCGGGTGCGCAGTGCCGTCTTCGGCTTCGACGGGGTCGCAATCAGCGAACTGGCGGAACGCACCTGCCGGTTGGCGGGGCGGAACACCGGCGGTTGAGGTGCGGGACGGACCGGGGTTCGCACCCGGCCGGACGCTGCCGCGGCGAACAAGGCGTTCTCGTCCCGCACCCACCCCACCTATCGGCCCCAACGGAGGATCACGGTGGTGAGCCGGCTCGCCTCTCCTACGTCGACTTCCTGTAGGACCGGAATGCCCGTGCAGCCAGGAGACCCATCACCAGGACGGCCGCCGCGAGCAGTCCCAGACGGGTCCCGACCGTGCTCCAGTCGGTGTGCGCGAGCATCGCCTGCCGCGCCGCGACGACCGCCCATTCCACGGGGTTGTACCCGGCGACGTTCCCCACCCAGCGCGGAGCGAGGTGAAGGTCCATCACGGCGGAACTCAGGAACATCAGCGGCAGCGTGGTGAACTGGGAAATCGCGATCAACGTCGCCTGCTGACGGGTCAGCAGGGCAACGGCACTGGACAGTGCCGAGAAGATCAGCGCCAGCAGCACCGCGGCCAGGACTGTGACACCGACACCCACGACGCCGCCGGGGAAGCGGGCGCCGGCGATCAGCGCGATGCCCACGATGACCAGGCTCTGGACGACTGTCTGGATCGCCTGGTAAGCCATGGTCGCGCACACCATGGCGCCTCGGCCGGCAGGAGAGGTCAGCAGCCGGTCCATCACACCGCGGTCGATGTCCTGCAGGTAGGTCGTCCCTGCCCACGCGCTCGCGAACAGCGCGGTCATCATCACCACACCCGGCGTGAGGAACTGCAGAAAGCCGCCGCTGCCTTGCGCGAACCCGGGCAGGTTCACCACCGCGCGGAAGAGCTGCCCGAACAACAGCAGCCAGATCACCGGCTGCACGAGCCCGATGACGAGGAAGGTGGGCATCCGCCACAGCGTGCGCAGCAGGCGACCGGTGAGGAGCGCGGAGTGTGTGATCGAGGTCAGCGGACGGGTGCCGACGGGCTCCATGTGTGCTGTGGTCACTTCGCCGCCTCCAGGGCCTTCGGCTCCTCGTCGCCGACGCCCTCAAGGCTGTGACCGGTGTGCTGGAGGTAGACGTCATCGAGCGAAGGGCGGGCAAGCGTCGCAGAGGTCACGACGATTCCCGCGTCTTCGAGTGCGGCCAGCACGGGCGGCAACGCCCGGGCGCCGTCGTCGGTACGGCCACGGACCGTGCACCCGTCGATGGTGATATCGCGTAGTTCCGGCACCCGTTGCAGCACCTCGCGTGCCCTGCCGTCGGCCTCGGCCAGCTCGACCTGCACCGCGTCGCCGCGCAGCTCACTCTTGAGTTCCTCCGGGGTGCCCGCAGCGACCACCGTGCCGTGGTCGACGATCGCGAGCCGGTCGGCGAGGTGGTCGGCCTCGTCGAGGTAATGCGTGGTGAGCAGCACCGTCATCTGCTCGTCCCCGGCCATCCTGGCGATCTCGTCCCACATCTCGCTCCGGGCCTGGGGGTCGAGGCCCGTCGTCGGCTCGTCGAGGAAGAGCACCTGCGGGCGGTGCATCAGCCCGACCGCGACGTCCAGCTTGCGCGCCATGCCACCGGAGTACGTGTTCACCGGCCGGTTCGCTGCGTCGGCCAGGCCGAACCTGTCGATGAGCTCACGAGCCCGCGCCTTGGCGTCACGGCGGGACATCCCGTGGATGCGGCCCGCGAGCAGCAGGTTCTCGGTCGCGGGCCCCATCGGGTCCGTGCCGGGCTTCTGCGCCACGAACCCGATCGCCTGGCGCACCCGATCCGGCTTCGCCGCGACGTCGATGCCGGCGACGCGTGCCGATCCCGAGTCGGCGACCGACAGCGTGGAGAGAATCTTCACCGTGGTGGACTTGCCTGCCCCGTTCGGGCCGAGCAGCCCGAAGACGGTCCCCTTCGCAGCGGAGAAGCTCAGCCCTTGCAGCGCTGTGACCGGGGGTTTGTTCCTGCCTGCCGAGTAGGTCTTGACCAGATCAACGGCTTCCAAAGCCGTTTCTGCTCGCCGAACCGCAACCATCGCCGCACACCTTGTCAGTATCTGGTGTGACTCCCACCTTCCTGGTGTCACCGGACACAAGGAGGCTGAATGGCGAGGGCGGAACCCTACGGTGAGATGTCGTAGCCGACGTTAACAAGGGCGCGCAGGCAGTTGCAACAGCCTTCCCGCGCCGTGCGCAACCGGCACGGGACCCCGTTGGTGATTCTGCGATGACCCGCCCAACGGCCCTCACGCTGCTCGGATTTCGGCAGATGCAGCAGGAGCCGAGCCCACTCCGCGTCGTTGGTCCTCCCCGCCCCACGACCATGCCGACGGCCTGAGACCACGACGGTCACCTGATCCAGCGGACAGGCCCTAATCGGGCATCGGAAGCCCGATCTCCTCACAGATCTCCACGGCACGATCCACCGACATGTCAGGAACGGTGAAGTCGACCGACTCGATGTGCCGAAGAAACTCGGCCGGCGGTGCCACCCGGTGGTAAGCGACGTAGTCCGACCAGGCCACGTGCCACACCCATACGCCGTCGGTCATCATGCCGACGCGAACCCGCACCTTCTCGCTGTCGGAGAACGGGCTCTGCACGGTGCCCGGCGCGAGAATCAAGCCCCGGGCGCTGCCCAGATACCTGGACAGCCGGTCGACGAACTCGTCGGAGCCCGAGAGCGAGCCGGCGGCAGCGTCGAACCTCGTCTCGGGCTCACCGATACGAAACGGTGCGGGGATGTTCGTCATGGCGACGATTCTCCCCCTGGGCACCGGCACTTCTCCGCCAGCGCCCCGGATCAGGTCCCGCCGGGCAACCGCCCAAGGTCCCCCGACCGCTCAGGATCCCGGGCGGACCGGAGGCCGCGGGCCGGGCCGGCCGCGGCTGTCGGCAGCATCAGCGCGGTGTACAGCAGCAGGGCCGCGCCCAGTCCCACCGCCCAGCCGTAGTCGGCGAGCGGCTTCAGGAAGGGGATCAGGCCGTCGGCGGGGAAGGGGCCCTTGCCCGGTGCGGAGTGCGAGCCGCCCACCGCCAGCACGCCGCCGACGCCGAAGGCCACCAGGGCGCGCCAGTTCCAGCCCGCCGTGTACCAGTAGCGGCCGCCGGGGCGGTAGAGGTCGGCCAGGTCGAGGGCGGTGCGGCGGACGATCCAGTAGTCGGCGATGAGGATGCCCGCGACCGTGCCGAGCAGACCGCCGACGACTCCGAGCCAGGTGAAGATGTACAGCTCGGGGGTGGCCGTCAGCTTCCACGGGAGGATGACGACGCCGACGACTCCGGTGATCAGCGCCCCGGTGCGGAAGCCGACGCGCTGCGGGGCGAGGTTGGCCAGGTCGTAGGCCGGGGACACGACATTGGCCGCGATGTTCACGCTCACCGTCGCGATCAGCACGGTGACCAGGGCGAAGAGCAGGCCGAAGGCGTTGTCCGTCTTGCCGGCCAGCACGACCGGGTCCCACAGGGCCTCCCCGTAGACGGCCTGGGAGCCCGAGGTCACCAGCACCGACAGCAGCGCGAAGAGCGTCATCGTGGTGGGCAGGCCGAGCGACTGGCCCCAGACCTGGGCCCGCTGCCCCTTGCCGAAGCGGGTGAAGTCCGGGATGTTCAGCGACAGGGTCGCCCAGAAGCCGATCATGCCCATGAGCGCCGGGAAGAAGACCTTCCAGAACTCGCCGCCCCAGCCGAGCCGGGAGGGCTGGTCGAGGAGCGGACCGAATCCGCCCGCCTTGACGGCGATCCACACCAGCAGCACGACCGCGCCGACGATGACGAAGGGGGCGGCCCAGTTCTCGAACCGGCGCAGTGTCTCCATGCCGCGGGCGATGATGGCCAGTTCGAGAGCCCAGAAGACCAGGAAGCAGAGCCAGAGCGTCCAGGGGTAGCCGCCGATCTCCCCGACGCGGGCCCAGCCGCCGCCGAAGAGCTTGCCGAGCAGGATGTAGATGCCCTGTCCGCCGATCCAGGTCTGGATGCCGAACCAGGCACACGCGACGGCGGCGCGGATCAGTGCGGGCAGGTTGGCCCCGCGCAGCCCGAAGGAGGCACGTGCCAGCACCGGGAACGGAATGCCGTACTTGGGCCGGCGTGCCCGGTGAGCAGCATCGGAAGCAGCACGATCACGTTGGCGAGGGCGATGGTGAGTACGGCCTGCTTCCAGTCCATGCCGAGGGCGACGAGACCGGAGGCGAGCGTCCAGGACGGGATGTTGTGGGCCATGCCGACCCAGAGGGCGGTGAAGTTGTAGGTGGTCCAGCGACGGTCGGCGACGGGGACGGGCAGCAGATCCGGATTCACGAACGGCCCGTCGGGCGGCGCGATGCCCTCGGGCAGTTCGACACGGCCGTCGGGGCGGACCGTTCCGGACGCCGGGACGGGTACGGGGGCAGCGGTGGCATCGGTCATGAGCGGGCCATTCGTTCGCTGGGACATGCGGGGACATGTGACGGGACGGCGGTTCGAACGGACCTGACCGGGACGGCTCCGACGGGGACAGCTCCGGCAGGGACAGCTTTGACGGAAACACGGTCCGACAGAGCAGGCCCGACAGAGCCGGTCCGGCTGAGAGGCGTCGGCTGAGACGGCGCCGAAGAGGCGGTGCGGAGGGCCCCCGGGGCCTCGGGGGCGGCGCACTGCTGATGCCCACAGCGCGCCGCCCCGTACGCACGGCCGCACCGCCCCGCGCTCCCGGCCGCAACGCCCCCGTACGAGCCCCGCGGCCGGTGCCCGCGCTCAGCCGCTGAGGGCCGGGATCACGTGCTCGCCGTAGGCGTCGATGGTGGCCTCCTTGGCGTCGTGCATGGCGTAGAGCGCGAACTGGTCGACACCCAGCTCCCGCAGGGCCCGGAGCTGCTCGATGTGGGCCTGCGGCGGGCCGAGCAGGCAGAAGCGGTCCACGATCTCGTCGGGGACGAAGGCGGTGTCCGGGTTCCCGGCCCGGCCGTGGTGGCTGTAGTCGTAGCCCTCGCGGGCCTTGATGTACTCGGTGAGGGCCTCGGGCACCAGGCCGGAGTGCTCGCCGTAGCGGGAGACCAGGTCGGCGACGTGGTTGCCGACCATGCCGCCGAACCAGCGGCACTGCTCCCGGGCGTGGGCCAGGTCGTCACCCACGTAGGCGGGCGCGGCCACGCACATGGTCAGGGAGTCCGGGTCGCGTCCGGCCTCCTCGGCCGCGGTGCGCACCGCCCGGATCATCCACTCCGTCAGGAACGGATCGGCGAGCTGGAGGATGAAGCCGTCCGCCTGCTGCCCGGCGAGGGCGAGGGCCTTGGGCCCGTAGGCCGCCATCCAGACCGGGAGCTTCCCGTCCTTCACCCAGGGGATGCGCAGCGGTGTTCCGCCGACGTCCGCTTCCCGTCCCTCGGCGAGGTCGCGGATGACGGACATGGCCTCCCCCAGCCGGGCCAGGGTGTTGGGTGGCCGGCCGGCCACCCGCATGGCGGAGTCCCCGCGGCCGATGCCGCAGACGGTGCGGTTGCCGAACATGTCGTTGAGGGTGGCGAACGTCGACGCGGTCACCTCCCAGGTGCGGGTTCCCGGGTTGGTGACCATCGGGCCGACGGTCATGCGCTCGGTGTGTTCGAGGATCTGGCTGTAGATGACGAAGGGTTCCTGCCACAGCACGGCCGAGTCGAAGGTCCAGCCGTGGCTGAAGCCGTTGCGCTCGGCGCGGCGCATCAGGCTGACGACGGACGAGGCGGGCGGGTCGGTCTGCAGAACGAGTCCGAAGTCCATGGGCACAGCTGCTCCTGTTCGGGGTACTGCCCTGATCGGTGTCTTGCCCTGATCGGTGTTGCCCTTGATCGGTGTTGCCCTGTTCGGGGTACGGTCCGGTCCCGAGGTACGGCCCTGGCGGGTGCCGTGCCGGGCCGGGCGGGTCCGGTCGGTGGTCGGGTCCGGACGGTGTCGTGCGGGGGCCGCTAGTCCACGTACTGGCAGGTGCCGCGCGGTACGTACCGGCCGTGTCCGGCACGGCCGGTGAACTCCCGCTCGGTGATGACGAGTTCACCGCGGGACAGCACGGTCTCCACCCGGCCGGTGATCCGCTTGCCCTCGTACGCCGAGTAGTCGACGTTCATGTGGTGCGTCTCGGCGGAGATGGTCTGCTCGGCGTGCGGGTCGTAGACGACGACATCGGCGTCGGCGCCCGGGGCGAGCGTGCCCTTGCGCCCGTGGAGCCCGAACATCCGGGCCGGTGCGGCACAGGCGATCTCGATCCAGCGGCGGCGGGAGATGTGTCCGTCGACGACGGCCTGGTGCAGCAGGTCCATGCGGTTCTCGACGCCGGGCAGCCCGTTCGGGATCTTGGAGAAGTCGCCGCGGCCCAGCTCCTTCTGGCCCGCGAAGCAGAACGGGCAGTGATCGGTGGAGACCACCTGGAGGTCGTCGGTCCGCAGGCCCCGCCAGAGGGCGGCCTGGTGCTCCCGGGGCCGCAGCGGCGTGCTGCACACGTACTTGGCGCCCCCGAAGTCCGGCTCGGCGAGGTTGTCGGTGGACAGGAAGAGGTACTGCGGACAGGTCTCACCGAAGACGGGCAGCCCCATGTCCCGGGCGCGGGCCAGCTCCGCGACCGCCTCCTCGGCGGAGACGTGCACCACGTACAGCGGCGCCCCCGCCACCCGGGCCAGCTGGATGGCCCGGTGCGTGGCCTCCGCCTCCAGCAGCACCTTGCGCACCTCGCCGTGGTACCGGGGGTCGGTGCGCCCCGCCGCGAGGGCCTGTTCGACGAGGACGTCGATCGCGATGCCGTTCTCGGCGTGCATCATGATCAGCCCGCTGTTGGACTCCGCGCGCTGCATCGCCCGCAGGATCTGCCCGTCGTCGCTGTAGAACACCCCGGGGTAGGCCATGAACAGCTTGAACGAGGTGATCCCCTCGCCGACCAGCAGGTCCATCTCCTTCAACGTGGCGTCGTTGACGTCGGAGAGGATCATGTGGAAGCCGTAGTCGATCGCGCAGTTCGCGTCGGCCTTCGCGTACCAGGCGTCGAGCCCTTCCCGCAGGCTGTGCCCCTTGGTCTGCACGGCGAAGTCGACGATGGTCGTGGTGCCGCCCCAGGCCGCCGCCCGGGTGCCGGTCTCGAAGGTGTCGGAGGCGAAGGTGCCGCCGAAGGGCAGCTCCATGTGGGTGTGGGCGTCCACGCCGCCCGGGATGACGTACTTGCCGGTGGCGTCGATCGTCCGGTCGGCGGTCCAGCCCCGGGCGAAGTCGTTGCCGTGGGCGGCGAGGGCGGCGATACGGCCGTCCTCGATGAGGACGTCGGCGTGGACTTCCTCGGCCGCGGTGATGACGAGGCCGTTGCGGATGACGGTGCGCGTCATGGCTGCCGTCCTTTCGCTTCGGGGATCGGAGCGGCCGGGTGGTGGGCCCCGGCCGGAGAGGGTGTCCGGGCCGGGCCGTCGCCGGCCGGGCGCCGGGCGTCCGCGCCCGTCACGGCCGGCGCTCCTTCTCCATGTCGGCCTGGACCCGGCGCAGCGCGTCCTCGAGCAGGGCGGCGCCCTCCTCGGCCTCTGCGACGCTCAGGCTGAGCGGCGGGGCGACGCGCAGGCTGTGGCCCTCGCGGCCGCCCTTGCCGATGAGCAGGCCGTTCTCCCGGGCGTATTCGAGGGCGAGCCCGGCGGCGTGGGCCGACGGTGCGCCGTCGACGTCGGTGAGTTCGAGGCCGATCATCAGGCCCCGGCCGCGGACCTCCCGTACGACGGGGAGCCCCGCCGCGACGGCCCGCAGCCGCTCGATGAGGAGTCCGCCGACGCGGCGGGCGTTGCCCTGGAGGTCGTGTTCCAGCAGGTAGGTGAGGTTGGCGAGGCCCGCGGCCATGGTGACGGGGCTGCCGCCGAAGGTCGAGATGGAGTTGGCGTCCAGGCTGTTCATCACCTCGGCGCGGGCGACGACCCCGCCGATGGACATGCCGTTGCCGATGCCCTTGGCGAAGGTCAGCATGTCGGGCGGCCCCGCGGCGCCGTGTGCCTGCCAGCCCCAGAAGTGCTCGCCGGTCCGGCCCCAGCCGGTCTGCACCTCGTCGGAGATCCAGAGGATGCCCTGCGGCTGGAGGACCTCGCGGAAGGCGGCGAACAGGCCGTCGGGCGGTGCGGTGAACCCGCCGACGCCCTGCACCGGTTCGGCGATGAGCGCGGCCACCGAGCCGTGCTGGACCTGCGCGAGCATGTCCTCCAGGTCGGCGACGCACGCCGCGATGAACTCCGCGTCCGACAGCTCCGCGAACGGGCCCCGGGTGCGGATGCCGCCGTGCAGGTAGAGCGTCTGGAGCGGGGACAGGGTGGTGGGCGACCAGCTGGAGTTGCCGGTGATGCCGACGGTGGAGAAGGAGCGCCCGTGGTAGCTGTTGCGCATCGCCAGGATCTGGTTCGACCGCCGGTACGCGGTGGCGAGGAGCAGCGCGGCGTCGTTCGCCTCGGTGCCGGAGGTGGTGAAGAAGACCCGGGCGTCCGGGATCCCGGAGAGCGCGGCGATGCGTTCGGCCAGGTCCACCATCGGGCGGTTGAGGTAGAGGGTGGAGCTGTGGATGATGCGCCCGGCCTGCTCGCTGACGGCCTTGGTGACCTCGGGCAGGGCGTGCGCGGTCATGGTGGTGAGGATGCCGCCGAAGAAGTCGAGGTAGCGGTTGCCGTCGGCGTCCCAGACGTGGCGGCCCTCGCCGTGGGTGATCTCCAGGGGGTCGCGGTAGTAGAGGGCGAGCCAGTCGGGCATGACGGACCGGTGCCGGCCCAGCAGCGCCTGGTGCGCGGACGAGGGAGGTACGGCGGTCACGGCTGCACCAGCCCCTCGTACGCGTCGGGGCGGCGGTCGCGGTAGAAGGCCCACTGCTGCCGGACCTCGTCGATCAGGCCGAAGTCGAGGTCCCGGACGACGAGTTCGTCCTCCTTGTCGCCGGCGGTGTCGCCGACGAACTGGCCGCGCGGGTCGACGAAGTAGCTCGTGCCGTAGAAGTCGTTGTCGCCGTACTCCTCGTGCCCGACGCGGTTGATCGCGGCGATGAAGTACTCGTTGGCGACGGCGGCGGCGGGCTGTTCGAGCTGCCAGAGGTAGGCGGAGAGTCCGCGGGAGGTGGCGGACGGGTTGTAGACGAGCTGGGCGCCGTTCAGGCCGAGCTGCCGCCAGCCCTCGGGGAAGTGGCGGTCGTAGCAGATGTAGACGCCGACCTTGCCGACGGCGGTGTCGAAGACGGGCCAGCCCAGGTTGCCGGGCTTGAAGTAGTACTTCTCCCAGAAGCCCTTGACCTGGGGGATGTGGTGCTTGCGGTAGGTGCCGAGAACGGTGCCGTCGGCGTCGATGACGGCGGCGGTGTTGTAGTAGAAGCCGGACTGCTCGACCTCGAAGACGGGCGCGACGATCACCATGCCCGTCTCGCGGGCGAGGGTCTGCATCCGGCGGACGGTGGGGCCGTCGGGTACCGGTTCCGCCCAGCGGTAGTGCTCGGGTTCCTGCACCTGGCAGAAGTACGGGGCGTTGAAGACCTCTTGGAAGCCGATCACCTGCGCGCCCTGCCGGGCGGCCTCGCGGGCATGCTCCTCATGCTTCGCGATCATGGACTCGGTATCGCCGGTCCAGGAGGCCTGAACCAGTGCGGCGCGGACGACATGGGCCATGAGCTGCTCCTTCACTGCGCTGTACGGGGCGGCGTCGCCCCGCTCCCCCGCGGACGTCAGAGAGCCTCTACGCACGTAGACACGAACGTAGATGGAGAACGTAAGCCCCGTCACGCACCGTGGCAAGACCATCGCCGTCCACCAGCGCAGTCGATCAAGTTTCGTACCGCAACGGGCCACATCGGACGTACCGCGACGCCCCGTCAGACGGTTTTCGGCGCGCCGGGTGCCCCTGCGATCCGGAGGGCGTGGGCGAGGTCCCGGCGGCAGTGCCGGGAGATCCGGCGGGCGGTGCCGAGCAGCAGCGGTACGAGCTTCCCCGGCTCGCTCTCCGCCACGCGCACCGCCTCCTCGGGGGTCCGGGTCCGCAGCAGCGCGGTGAGCAGGACGTCCGACTCGGTCGAGCGGCCGGCGGCGAGCAGCGCGAGGGCGATCTCCGCGACCTCGGCCGGCGGCCGGGCCACGGCCTGCCGCAGCAGGGCGCCGCAGTCCGCGGTGCGGCCCGCGCCGGAGAGCGCTCCGGCCGCGGCGGCGAGGGCGGACGGCGGCAGACAGGCCGCCTCCCAGAGCAGGGTGGCGACGTCGGCGGCGAGCCCGGCGCCCTCCAGCGCGGCGAACAGCGACGGCAGCTGCTCGGGAGGACCGGCCGCGGCCTCGCACAGGACGACGTACGCCGCGCCGCCGCTGCCCGCGGCACGGAGGGCGGCGAGCCGGGCCACGGTCTCGGTGGTGGAACGTGCGGCGGCCCCGGCGGTGGACGGGGCGGCCTCCAGGGTGGAACGGGAGGCTTCGGCAGCCTCGGGGCCGCTGTCCGCGGCAGGCTCCGGGGCGCGCGCGTCGGCCGCGCGGCCGGCTTCGGCGGGGTCCGTCCACCGGGTGCCGGAATCGGCGGAGTCGGCGCGGGCCTCCGCCCGCTGCGCGGACCGGGTCCGCGGGGCCTCGTAGGCACCGGCGAAGCGGGCACCGCGCGGCCGGGCGGGCCCGGAGTGCTCGGCGGACTCGGGGATGTCACGGAAGTCGCGGAACTCGGAGGACGGGGCGGGTGCTCCGGGTTCCGTGGCCGGTGCCGACGCCACGGCCGTCGGGGCCGCGGGGAACCACGGCGCTTCCGGCGCCGCGGCGGGTTCCGGCCCCCCGGTGGCTTCCGGCCCCGCCGCGGGCACGGCCGGCTCGCCCAGCCCCGCGAACCGCGCGCCCCGCAAGAGCCCGCCGGTGTTCTCGCCTGCACCCGGTCTCTCCACGACACCCGGTCTCTCGACGGCGCCCGGGTCCTGAGCCGCGTCCGCGCCCCGTCCCGGCCCACCGGCCCGGGCCGGGCCGGCTTCCGCGGGGCCCGCGCCCGCCCCCTCCGGCCCGCCGAACCCGTGGTGCTCCAGGAACCCGGGGTACCCGAGGTCCTCGTGTCCCGTCCCGAAGCCCAGCGGGCCCTCGCCCGGCGGCGGAACGGCCTCGTCCAGCACCGCGAGCCGGCTGCGCAGCTCCGCGCAGCGGGCGGCGGCCCGTTCGTGGTCGTCCCGGGCCCAGGCGAGATCCGTGGCCAGCCCGTCGCTGTCGGACGGGGCGCCGCCGCGGGCCGTGAGCTCGTCGGCCAACTCCCGCTCGCGGGCCCCGGCGTACTGCTGCTCCCGGCGCATCACGTCCAGCCGGTCGAGCAGCGCGTCCCGGCCGCCCTCCCGGCGGTCGTGCGCGGCGACCGACGCGCGGTGCAGCCGCTCGGCCAGCGGGCGCTGCTGTTCGGCGGACATCTCACCGTGCTGGACGGCGAGGTCCTGGAGGAGGGCGTCGACCACGTCCCAGGGCAGCACCTCGGAGCCGGCCAGACAGGCCCGTACCCCCTCGGGGTCGCGCTGGGCGAAGACGCCGTACCAGCCGGTTTCCGGATCCAGCGCGTCCAGGAGTCGGCGCAGATAATCCGCGAACCCCGCCACAGCGTCGGGGAGTTGCCTGTCCCGCATTGCCTGCCCCTCCTCCCCGGGCCGGTGAGGGCCACGAGGTCTGCTGGCATTCGACACCCGCCGCGTCAGGCGAGAGTGACAGGCATGCTACGGACAGTTTTCGTGCAACGCACGGGGGTCCGCAGAACCCGTGACGGCAGAACGTGCGGGCGGTGGGTGTGCGGACCGGCCTCAGAACGTGATGGCGATGGCCGTGTGCGGCCGCTTGCCGAGGCGGACGAGCGCCCCTCCGCCGTCGACGAACCGGAAGCGCCAGCCGTACTTGCGCGCGAGCAGCTTGCGGACCCGGCGCAGCCCCGTGGCGTCGAGGAGCCTCGCCTCCCCCTCCGCGTACGGCGCGCCCTCCGGGACCCGGCCGCGCACATCGCAGACGGCGACCCGCACCCGCCCGCTGTTGCGGATGCGCTTCACCTTTCCGGAATCGCTGCGGGTCCAGACGAAGAGCTCACCGCCGTCCGCCACCGCCCAGACGGGGGTGGGGACCGGGGTGCCGTTCCGCCGGTGGGTGACGAGGCTGACGTAGGGGCTGCGGCCCAGTTCTTCCGGGGTCATGGGACCACTCTCCCGCATCGCTCCCCCGTCACCCGGTGGCGGCCACCGGCACACACCGCCCCATCAGCTCGTCCAGGGAGAGGCCGAGGGCGTTGGCCAGCGCGGCGACGGTGAAGAACGCGGGGGTCGGGGCCCGCCCGGTCTCGATCTTGCGGAGGGTCTCCGCGGAGAGCCCGGCCGCCGCGGCGACCTGCACCATGCTGCGCTCGCCGCGGGCCTCGCGCAGCAACGCGCCGAGCCGTTCACCGCGTTCGCGCTCTTCGGGAGTGAGAGGAGTACGGACCATGACCGTGATACTAATACCGGTATAAGAATTGGCACAAGGAGGCCTACCCATGGTGGAGATCAAGACGGACACGGCGCTGGACGCCATGCGCACGACCGGGCGTGTGGTGGGGCAGGCGCTGGAGGCGGTGCGGAGCGCCGCGGCGGTCGGGGTGTCCCCGCGGGAACTGGACGAGGTCGCCCGCGGGGTGCTGCGCGACGCGGGTGCGACCTCCCCGTTCCTCGGCTACCGCCCGCACTTCGCCCCGACGCCTTTTCCGGCCGTCGTCTGCATCTCCGTCAACGACGCGATCGTGCACGGCATCCCGTCCGACCAGCGGCTGCGCGACGGCGACCTGGTGAGCGTGGACTGCGGCGCGATCGTGGACGGCTGGGCGGGCGACGCGGCGGTCAGCTTCACCGTCGGCACCCCGCGCCCGGCCGATCTGCGGCTGATCGCGACGGCGGAGGCGGCCCTGGAGGCAGGCACCGCGGCGGCCGTCCCCGGCGCCCGGATCGGGGACATCTCCCACGCCGTCGGCCGGGTCTGCCGTGACGCGGGCTACGGCATCATGGCCGACTACGGCGGCCACGGCGTGGGGCGCCGGATGCACGAGGACCCGCCCGTCCCCAACGAGGGCCGCCCGGGCCGGGGAATGCCGCTGCGGCACGGCATGGTGCTGGCCATCGAACCGATGCTCCTGGCCGGCGGCCGCGACGACTACCGCACCGGCGCCGACGGCTGGACCCTGCTGACCACGGACGGATCACGAGCGGCCCACACGGAACACACCGTCGCCATCACGGACGACGGGCCGCGGGTGCTCACACTGCCGTGAGCCGCACGCAGGGCCGGCAGCAGCCCCGGAGCGTCCGCACGGGCACCGGGCGTCGAGGACCCTCCTAGCCACCGCCGGTACGACGACGGCCGAACCACCCGCGCCTACCCCGCCGGACGCACCACCATCGCGGACCCGCCCCCGCGCCGCTCCTTCTCCGCTGCCGCGAGCCAGCGGCCGTCGGGCAGGCGCTGGACTCCGGTGGCGGCGCCGATCTCCGGGTTCTGTTTGAACGTGTGGCCCAGGGCTTCGAGCCGGCCGCGCACCGGGCTGTTCCAGAGGCCCGGTTCGAGTTCGGTGGTCGCCGCGTTGCGCTGGCTGGCCCGGGGGGCGGCGATGGCGTCCACGAGGGGCATGCCGCGGTCCAGGTGGTTGGTCAGCGTCTGGAGGACGGTGGTGATGATCGTCGCGCCGCCCGGGGAGCCCAGGGCCAGTACCGGCCGGCCATGGTCGAGCAGGATCGTCGGGGACATCGAGGAGCGGGGCCGCTTGCCCGGGCCGGGCAGGTTCGGGTCGTGGACGGCCGGGTTCGCGGGCGCGAACGAGAAGTCGGTGAGCTCGTTGTTGAGCAGGAAGCCGCGGCCGGGCACGGTGATGCCGCTGCCGCCGGTCTGCTCGATGGTGAGGGTGTAGGCGACGACGTTGCCCCACTTGTCGGCGACCGTCAGATGGGTGGTGTTCTCCCCTTCGTAGGTGGTCGGGGCGGCGGTGCCGCGGCTGTCGCAGCCGCGGCCGGGGTGGCGCGGGTCGCCGGGAGCGACCGGGCTCGTCAGGGCCGCGTCCTCCTTGATCAGGCAGGCGCGCGAGTCGGCGTAGCGCTGGGAGAGCAGTTGCCGGGCCGGCACGTCCTCGAAGGCCGGGTCGCCGACCCAGCGGCCGCGGTCGGCGAACGCGATCCGGCTGGCCTCGATGTAGCGGTGCAGATAGTCCCGTTCGCTGAGCCGGGAGACATCGGTGCGCTCCAGCATGTTGAGCGCCTCGCCGACCGTGGTCCCGCCGGACGAGGAGGGCGCCATGCCGTAGACGTCGAGCCCGCGGTAGGCGGTGCGGCTGGGCGCCTGGCGCTTGGGCGCGTACGCCCGGAGGTCGGCGGCCGTCAGGTCGCCGGGCCGGACCACGCGGTCGGCGCCGGGGGCGACGGGGGGCCTGCGGACGGTCCGGACGATGTCGCGGGCCGCCGCTCCCCGGTAGAACGGGCCGATGCCCTCGCTGCGCAGGCCGGCGTAAGTGCGGGCCAGGTCCTTGTTGGTGAAGGTCGAGCCGATCTCCGGCAGTTCGCCGCCGGGCAGGAAGAGTTCGGCGCTGGCCGGGAAGTCCCGGAAGCGGGCCTCGTTGTCGGCGGTCTGCTGCCGGAAGGTCCGGTCGACCGTGAAGCCGTCGCGGGCGAGCCGTTCCGCAGGTTTCAGCACCTGGCCGAGCGACCTGCTGCCCCAGGCCTTCAGCGCCGCGTCCCAGGTGGCGGGGGTGCCCGGGGTGCCGACGCCGAGGCCGCTGGTGACGGCCTCGGCGAACGGGACCGGCTTCCCGTCCTCCAGGAAGAGGTCCTTCTCCGCGCTGCGGGGGGCGGTTTCGCGGCCGTCGATGGTCTGCACCGTGCGGTGCTTCGCGTCGTAGTGGACGAAGAACCCGCCGCCGCCGACCCCGGCCGAGTACGGCTCGGTGACGCCCAGCGCGGCGGCGGTCGCCACGGCGGCGTCGACCGCGTTGCCGCCCTTCCGCAGTACCTCGACACCGGCCGCCGAGGCGTCCGGGTCGACGCTGGAGACGGCGCCTCCGTGGCCCACCGCGACGGGCGACTTGGGCGGGGTCGCGGCAGGCCCGGCCCGGTGCGCGGAGCCCACGGGAGCGGTGTCCGGCGGTCCCGGCGGAGCGGCGGCGGTGGCGGAGAGGACGGCCGCGGCGGCGGCGAGCAGGGACACGGTCCGTACGGCGGCCGGTGCGGGGCGCGCGGTCGGGCCGGTACGACGGGAGCGACGCAGCATCCATACCTCCACGGGGCAACGGTGTCCGGCAGCCTAACTTCGCCACGGGGAGGCCGGAAGCCTGTTCCGGGACAGGAAACCGGGGCCCGTGCACCGGAGTCGCCGGCCCGTCCGGCGCACCGTGCGCGGCAGTCGCCGATCCGCGGCCGGTGCGGTCCACGGCTCCCCGAAGCCGGCCCCCGGCACCGCTCCCGCCGCCCCGCTACGATCCCCCGCCATGAACGACGACCTGCGCAACATCGTCCTCGGCGTCATAGCCACCGGAGTCGCCGCCGCGATCGGCTGGTGCACCCGCACCTATCTGTGGCGGCGCACGCTCCGCCGCAAGCAGCGCTTCTTCGGGCTGCCGGACCACGCGGAATGCCTGCTGGTGGTCAACCGCAAGGCGGGCGGGGACTGGAGTGTCGCCCGGCGGGACGTCTTCGCCCTGCTGGAACTCTCCGCCCTCATCAAGGAGTGCGGCGCCCAGATGCAGGTGGTCGCGCACGACGCCGTGCAGGAGGGCTTCGGGGAGCGCACGGAGTTCTGCATCGGGGGCCCGGTGTCGAATCAGCGGATGGCCGCGCATCTGCGGACGCTGCTGCCGGGAATGCGGGTGAACACCGACGACGCACCGGGACCGGAGCGCGGCGCCTTCACGATCGGGAACGAGCAGTACCGCCTCACCTCCGGCGCGGTCGAACACGTGCTGCTGGCCCGGGTGGCCGCCGGGGAGGACCGGCGTCCGCTCTTCCTCGCCTGCGGTCAGCACTCCAACGCCAACCATGCCGCCGCCCGCTATCTCGCCCGGCACCACACCGCGTTGGCCCGCAAGCACGGCAGCGGAACGTTCTGCCTGCTCCTGAAGGTGGTCAACTCCGAGGCGTACGGCCCGGATGTGGTCGAGCTGGTCGCCGATGTCACCCGGGCCGCGACCACACCGGCTCCGACCTCGGCTTCTGGCACGCCGCAACCGGGTGACGCCGCCGAGTAATCAAGATGTCAACGATCGTTACTCTCACGTAACTTGCGGGGCCATTACCGACGGTAAGGCTCTGGGGTTACCGTCGGGTCACTTGGCAGGCGCGCGTCGGCGACGAGGCCGGCGGCAACGGGAGGAGCTCCGCCATGGGACACCCGCGCACGGCATTCCGCACCTCGGCGGTGGGCGCCGTCTCGGCAGCCGTACTCGCCGGAACGGCCTTCGCCCCGGCCGCCGCCGCAACGGCGGCCCCGGCCGCGGCCCGTGCGGCGCCCGCCGGTACGGCGTCCGCACCGGGCCTGCCGGACGTCAGGTTCGTCGACATCAAGGGCGACGGCGGCACGGTCCTCAAGGCCAATGTGGTCACCCCGCCCGGCGCGGACGGCAAGCGGCGCCATCCCGTGATCGTCCTCCCCACCAGCTGGGGCATGCCGCAGGTGGAGTATCTGGCGCAGGCGAAGAAGCTCGCCGACTCCGGCTACGTCGTGGTCGGTTACAACGTGCGCGGCTTCTGGCAGTCCGGCGGGAACATCGAGGTGGCCGGTCCGCCGGACATCGCCGACGCCTCCAAGGTCATCGACTGGGCGCTGGCCAACACCCCGGCGGACCCCGACCGGATCGGCATGGCCGGAGTGTCCTACGGCGCGGGCATCACCCTGCTCGCCTCCGGCTTCGACCAGCGCATCAAGGCCGTGGCCGCGATGAGCGGCTGGGCCGACCTCACCGACTCCATCTACAGCGAGCGCACCCAGCACCTCCAGGCCAGCGGGCTGCTCTCCGGGCTCGGCAAGGTGACGGGGCGGCCCAGCCCCGAATTCGAGCGCGTCACGGAGGACTTCCTCGCCGCCCGGCTGGACAAGGAGGACGAGCTGCTGGCCTGGGGCCGGAAGCGCTCCCCCGCGACCTACCTCGACCGCATCAACGACAACGGCGCGGCGGTCATGCTGGGCAACGCCTGGGGCGACAGCATCTTCCCGCCCAACCAGTACGCCGACTTCTACGAGAAGCTCACCGGCCCCAAGCGCCTGGAGTTCCGCCCGGGCGACCACGCCACCGCCGAGGGGCTGGGCCTGCTCGGCCTGCCCAACGACACCTGGACGAACACCCGGCGCTGGTTCGACCACTACCTCCGGGGCGAGGACAACGGCATCGACAAGGAGCAGCCCGTCCAGCTCAAGTCCCGCTCCGCCGAGGAGTACGAGGGCTACCCGGACTGGAAGGCCGTACCGTCCACGACCCGGCGGATCCCGCTGGAGGGCGACAAGCGGATCTTCGCCAACGTCGACTCCGGCGCCAACGGCGGCATCGCCATCCTGTCGAACGCCCTGGAGCAGTTCCTCAAGATCCCGCCGATGGCCTCGGTGCCGCTGCTGCCCCGCGCCTTCGCGTCCGTCTGGCGGTCCGAGCGGTACGACGCCACCCAGCGGATCCGGGGCACCGCGAAGCTGCACACCACGGTGACCAGCACGCACGAGAGCGGCACCGCCGTGGCCTACCTCTACGACGTGGGTCCGCTCGGCATGGGCAAGCTGGTCAGCCACGCCCCGTTCACCTTCCACGGGCGGACGCCGGGCACGCCGTTCGGGGTGGATCTGGACCTCTTCTCGACCGCGTACGACGTGAAGGCCGGGCACAGGCTCGCGGTGGTCGTCGACACCGTGGACCCGCTCTACATCGAGCACAACCCGAGCTGGGCGAAGCTCAGCTTCTCCTCCCCGGCCGAGGACCCCTCGTACCTCGAGGTGCCGCTGCGGAAGTAGTTCCGGCGCGCGGACGGGCCGACGGCGGCCGGGGACGGCGGCGGCCGGGGGACGGCGGGGTCAGGGCTTGACGCCCGGCACCATCGGCCCCGGCTCCGCCTTCGCCACCTGCGCGCCCCGGGTCTTCACACTGCGCCGCTCCCGCTTGGCCACCCAGTTGGCGAACCAGGACAGCAGCATGCACATCCCGATGTAGATGGGCGAGATCACCAGCACCACGGGGATGAACGGCAGGTCGTAGTTGAGGTTGGTGGCGATGAGCTTGCCGGCCTGGAGGAACTCCTCGTAGGTGATGAGGAAGCCGAGGGAGGTGTCCTTCAGCGCCACGACGAGCTGGCTGATGATGGCCGGCAGCATCGCCCGCACCCCCTGCGGCACCAGGACGTACGTCATGACCTGCGACTTGAGCATCCCCAGCGAGTAGGCCGCCTCGCGCTGTCCGCGCTCGACCGAGTTCACGCCGGCCCGGAACACCTCGGCCAGCACCGAGCCGTTGTACAGGGTCAGTCCGGCGACGAGCGCGGGCAGCGGCTGGACCTTCAGCGCCACGAAGATGAAGAAGATCATCACCAGCACCGGCATGGCGCGGAAGAACTCCACGCACAGGGTCGCGGCCCAGCGGAGCGGCCGGTGCTCCGAGAGGCGGCCGGCGGCGAGGACGGCGCCGAGGGCGAGGGAGAGCACCGCCGCCAGGCCGAAGGCCTTGAGCGTATTGCCCAGGCCCTCCAGCAGCAGCCGCTGGATGCCCTCGTACTCGAAGGGGCGCCACTTCTCCGCCTCGAACTGGCCGGTGTCGACGAGGAGATAGCAGACCCAGGCGATCAGCCCGGCGATGACCAGGGACGCGGCGGCGCCGTAGAGGCGGTGCCGGCTGCGCGCCCTGGGCCCCGGGACGTCATAGAGGACGGTGTCGGTCACCGGGCCACTCCCCAGCGCTTCTCCAGCAGGTTGAACAGGGCACTGATGGCGAGCGTCACGATCAGATAGCCGACGGCGATCCAGACGAACGCCCAGACGATGCTGTACCCCATCTCGTTGAGGGGCTTGTAGACCCCCAGCAGCTCGGTGACGCTGAACGACCCGGCGATCGCGGAGTTCTTGGCCAGGGCGATCAGTGTGGAGCCGACCGGCGGGATGACGGTGCGGAAGGCCTGGGGCAGCACGATCAGGCCGAGGGCCTGGGTGAAGCTCATGCCCAGGCTGCGGGCCGCCTCCCCCTGGCCGACCGGGACGGTGTTGATGCCCGACCGCACGACCTCGCAGATGAAGGCCGAGGTGTAGCAGCCCAGGGCGAGGATCGCGAAGGTCTGGAAGGGCAGCACCACACCGAAGCGCGGGAGGCCCAGCAGCACCGCGAAGAACAGCAGGGTCAGCGGCGTGTTGCGCAGCACCGTCACCCAGGCGGTGCCGAAGGAGCGCAGCGACCGGACCGGCGCGACCCGGAACGCCGCCATGACGACGCCGAGGCCGAGCGCGAGCAGCGAGGCGAAGATCGTCAACTGCACGGTGCCCCAGAGGCCCTCGCCGTAGAGGGACCAGTTGTCGGTGAGAACGTCCACGACGGTCCCCGGCTCAGCTCGCCGGATAGCGGTCGACGGGCGGCGGCGCGGGCGCGGGGACCCCGGACTGGCCGAGCGTCGCCTGGTACGCCTTCGTCCAGTTGCCGTTCTTCTCGTTGGCGACCAGCGCGTCGTCGAGGGCGAACCGCAGCGCGCTGTCGCTGCGGATCACGCCGATGCCGTACGGCTCCTTGGAGAAGGCCTTGCCCACGACCCGCAGCTCGTCGGGGACCTTGGCCGCGTACCCGAGCAGGATGGTGTCGTCGGTGGTGACCGCGTCCACCTGCAGGGTGAGGAGGTTGTCGACGCAGACCGAGTACGTGTCGTACGCGATGGCCTCGGCCTGCGGGTAGTCCTCCTGGATGCGCTGCAGCGGGGTCGAACCGGAGGCCGAGCAGACCTTCTTGCCGGCCAGGTCCTGCGGCCCGCGGATGGAGCGCTCGTCGGCACGGACGAGCAGCCGCTGGCCCGCCACGTAGTACGGACCGGCGAAGCCGACCAGCTTCTTGCGCATGTCGTTGATGGTGTACGTGCCGACGTAGTAGTCGATCTGCCCGTTCTGCAGGGCGGTCTCCCGGTTGGCGGAGGCGATCGTCCGGAAGTCGATCGTGTTGGGCGCGAAGCCGAGGGAGGCGGACATCATCTTGGCGATCTCGATGTCGAAGCCCGAATAGGATCCGGTGGCCGGGTCCTTCTCGCCCAGGTAGGGCTGGTCGTCCTTGACGCCCACCACCAGGTTCCCGCGCGACTTCGCCTTCTCCCAGGTCGGGGAGGAGGGCAGGGAGAAGTTCTCGTCGACCCGGTAGACCGGCAGTTGGTCTGGCTGCGGGCCCTTGATCGGAGGGCTGCCCTCCTTGCCGCACCCTGCGGCGAGGAACGCCAGCCCTCCGAGGGCGAGCGCGGCGATCGTACGGTGCAGGCGCATCAGGTCCCCGTTTCCCTGCTCAGTGCTTGAGAATTTTGGACAGGAAGTCCTTGGCCCGGTCGCTCTCGGGCTCGGTGAAGAACCCCTCGGGGGTGCGGTCCTCGACGATGCGGCCGTCGGCCATGAACACCACCCGGTTCGCGGCCGAGCGCGCGAAGCCCATCTCGTGGGTGACGACGACCATGGTCATGCCGTCCCGGGCGAGCTGCCGCATCACTTCCAGCACCTCGTTGATCATCTCCGGGTCGAGGGCCGAGGTGGGCTCGTCGAAGAGCATCACCTTCGGGTCCATCGCCAGCGCGCGGGCGATCGCGACGCGCTGCTGCTGGCCGCCCGAGAGCTGGGCGGGGTACTTCGGGGCCTGCGACGCCAGGCCCACCCGGTCGAGGAGTTCCCGGGCGCGCCGCTCGGCCTCGTCCTTCCGGCGTCCGCGCACCTTGGTGGGCGCCAGCATCACGTTCTCCAGCACCGTCCTGTGGGCGAAGAGGTTGAACGCCTGGAAGACCATGCCGACGTCGGCGCGCAGCTTCGCGAGGGCGCGCCCCTCCTCGGGCAACGGGCTGCCGTCCACGGTGATCCGGCCGGAGTCGATCGTCTCCAGCCGGTTGATGGTGCGGCACAGCGTCGATTTCCCGCCGCCGGAGGGGCCGATGACCACCACGACCTCACCGCGGTCCACGGTGAGGTCGATGTTCTGGAGGACGTGCAGCTGTCCGAAGTACTTGTTGACGTCGCGCAGCTCGATCAACGGATCGGCTGCGGAGACGGTCCCGGCTCCGTCGACCACCATGCCCGGCCCACCGCCTTTCCCCGGTCGTCGCGCGTGCAGCGCAAACTATCCAGCGAATTGCGGTGCTTCGCCCCGACACGCACCAGTACGGCAATAACCGTATTTTGCCCCTGGAGACGGGGGGTGGGGTGGCGTGGTGGCGGGCGCGCCCGGTGACGCGCCCCGGGGACCGCGGCCGGACCGGCGCCCGACCCGCGGCCCGGTCAGTCCTCCGAGGCCTCCGCGTAGATCTGGGACAGCTCGGGGGCGCCACTGACCGCCCAGTCCAGGCCCGCCTCCACCACGTTGACCTCCCGGCCGGAGGGGAGCCGCACGACGGGCTGGCCGTTCGGCCACACCTGCCAGGCGGCCTCCGGCACGGTGCGGACGATCACCGTGCCGAGGTAGAGGCCGGCGTCGTTGCCGAGCCAGGGCAACTCCTCGGGGTCGTCGCGCCAGCGGGGCAGCAGTTGGTCGAGCGCTTCCAAGGACCGTGGGGAGTCGTCGAGTTCCAGTCCCGCGGACTCCGCCTGGTCACGGAGGAGTGCGCATTCGGAGAGGAGTTCGGCCACCCCTTCGGGATCGTCCTGGGAGGGGCCCAGGACGGCAACTCCGTGTGCCGCTCCGTGCCGCTTGCGCCAGTTGTCCAGGAAAGGGATGTGCATACCGTTCAGGGTGGCATCCCGACCGGGCACCGCACCACAGGGACGCGCGACCGGGTCCTGACCGTTCCGGTCGGGCGGGAATTCAACCGCAGTTCGGGCGGGGATCATTGACGCTCCGCAGTCGGCTCCCTACGTTCATGCCGCACCCGTCGGACCAGCTCGGATGCGGGAGGGACCAGCCATGCCAGGCGGAGGACGCAGGACGGCGAGGGGGGTGGTCGCGGGAGGTGCGCTGCTGGCGCTCGCCGCGGCCGTCACACCCGCGCTCGCCGAGACGCACCGTACGGAGCCGCTCCCCCTGGAGCGGCTCTTCGACAACCGGGCGGTCAGCGACGACGCCCGGCCCGGGGAGGCCGACCTCGACGGGGCCAGCCGGTCGCTGTCCGCGCAGGCCCTGGCCGCGGCGGGCTGGACCCCCGGGCGCCGGATCGCGCTCGACGGCGCCCGGCTGACCTGGCCGCGGTCCGCCGCCGGGCGCCCCGACAACGTCCGCGCCGACGGCCAGCAGGTACGGCTGAGCGGCCGCGGCGACGCGGTGTCCTTCCTGGTCGCGGGGGTCGGCGGGACGGCAGCCGGCACCGGCACCGTGCGCTACCGGGACGGCTCCCGCAGCACCTACACCCTGACCGCGCCGGACTGGCGCACCGGTCCGCTGAGCACCAAGGCCGTGGCCCTGCCGCACCTCAACACACCGGACGGGCCGCTCGCGGAGACCGCCCGGCTGTACGCGGTCACCGTGCCGGTGGCCCGGGACCGGGCGATCAGCTCCGTGACGCTCCCTGCGGACCCCGCCACCGGCCCCGACCTACACGTCTTCGCCGCGGCGGTGCGGGAACCGGCGCAGGGATGGACCGGCAGCTGGTCGGCGCCCGCCTCGGGGTACACCGCGGTCGGACCGTGGACCGACCGGACGCTGCGGCTCGTCGTGCACACCAGCGCGGGCGGCCCCCGGGTCCGCATCCGGCTCGCCAACACCTTCGCGCGGACGCCGGCCCACGTCGGGCACGCGTCGGTGGCGGTGCAGGGGTCCGGGGCCGGCGCGGCAGCCCGGCCGGTGCCGCTGCGCTTCGGCGGGCGGCCGGGCACCGCGATCCCCGCGGGCGCCGAGGCGTACAGCGACCCCCTCGCGTTCCGGGTGCCGCCGGACACGAACCTGCTGGTCAGCATCCATCTTCCGGGCACCGTGGAGGCGGTTCCGGTGCACAGCCGGACCAACCAGCGCTCGTTCCTGAGCGCCCCGGGCAGCGGCGACCGCACCGGGGACCTCGACGGCGGCGCCTTCACCGGGTCGCTCACCACCTGGCCGCTGCTCACCGGGGTCGACACCGGGGGCGGGCCGGGCTCGGTGGTGACGCTCGGCGACTCCATCACCGATGGCGACAAGTCGACCGTGGACGCCAACCGGCGCTGGCCGGACGTGCTGGCCCGGCGGCTGCGGGAGCAGAGCGCCGTGCCCCGCTACGGGGTGCTCAACGCGGGGATCTCCGCGAACCGCGTGGTCACCGACCGCTACCCGGGCGACGGGGTGAGCACCGACACCGGCGGGGTGAGCACCCAGCACCGGCTGGACCGCGATGTGCTCGCCGCGACCGGGGCGCGGACGGTCGTCGTCTTCCAGGGGATCAACGACGTCCGCTGGGGCACCCCGGCGGAGGAGGTCGTCGCCGGGCTGCGGGCCGTCGCGGAGCGGGCGCGGGCCCGGGGGCTGCGGGTGGTGGCGGCGACGATCGCGCCCTGCGAGGGCTATCCGGACTGTTCGGCGGAGGTCGAGGCCCGGCGGACGGCCGTCAACACCTGGCTGCGCCAGGAGGGCGCCGGCGTCTTCGGCGCGGTGCTGGACTTCGACGCGGTGATCCGGGACCCGGCCCGGCCCACGCGGATCCTGCCGGCCTACGACAGCGGCGACCATCTGCACCCCGGGGACGCGGGGCTGCGGGCGCTCGCCGAGTCCGTGGATCTGCGCACACTGGTGCCGTGACCCCGACGGCCCGTCGCCGGGTGCCTGCACCGGGGCCGGCCAGGGCCCTGACCGGGGGCGTTGCACACGCCGGTCGCCGCTCGCGGCCCGGACGGCTCCCCGCCCCCGGCGCGAGCCCGGCCGCGGGCCGTGCGCCGGGGGCAGGAGCTCCCGGCCCGGCGGCTACAGCTCCAGGTCCACGACCACCGGGGCGTGGTCGGAGGCGCCCTTGCCCTTGCGCTCCTCGCGGTCCACGTACGCGTCCTTCACGGCCCGGGTGAAGGGGGCGTTCGCGTACACCAGGTCGATGCGCATGCCGCGGTTCTTCGGGAAGCAGAGCTGGCGGTAGTCCCAGTAGGTGAACGGCACGTCGTACTTCAGCGGGCGCGGGACCACGTCCGACAGGCCCGTCCCGCGCAGGGCGGCGAGCGCCTCGCGCTCCGCGGGGGTGACGTGCGTCAGCCCCTCGAAGACGGACGGGTCGTGGACGTCCTCGTCGGTGGGGGCGATGTTGTAGTCACCGAGGACCGCGAACGGCCGCTCCCCCGCCGCATCCTCCGAGACGGCCTTGGTCAGGGCCTCCAGCCAGGCCAGCTTGTACGCGTAGTGGGCGTGGTCGACCTCCCGGCCGTTCGGCACGTACACCGACCAGACACGGACGCCGCCGCAGGTGGCGGAGAGGGCGCGGGGCTCCTGGGCGCCGTCGTAGTCGGGGCCGCCCGGGAGGCCGGGGCGGACGTCCTCCAGGCCGACCCGGGACAGCAGTGCCACGCCGTTCCACCGGCCGTCGGCGTTGACCGCGGCCTCGTAGCCCAGCTCCCGGAGCTGCTCGCGCGGGAACTGCTCGTCGGTGCACTTGGTCTCCTGGATGCACAGCACGTCGGTGCCGCTGCTCTCCAGCCAGGCCAGCAGCCGGGGGAGCCGGGCAGTGATCGAATTGACGTTCCAGGTCGCGATGCGCATGGACCCGAATGTACCGCCCGGCTCGGACAGCGGACCCCGCCCGGCCCCGGGACGGGCCCATGGACGGGCGGCACCCGCGGCCGGGCCCGGGGTCAGAGCGGGCTGCTCTCCCCCGGGGTCATCCGCCGGTGCTCCGTGCCCCCGACGCCGGGGCCGTCCGGGCCGAGCATCCGGTCGTAGACAGGCCGGGCGAGATCGGTCAGCAGCGCGTCGTGGATGTCGATCGCCCGCTGCGGCTTCACCTCGCGGACGTAGTCGATGACCTCGGACACCTTGTTCCACGGGGCGTGCACCGGCAGCATCAGCGTGTCCACCGGGCGGCCGGGGACGGTCAGCGCGTCCCCCGGGTGGAAGACCGATCCGTCCAGGAAATAGCCGACGTTGGTGATGCGGGGGATGTCGGGGTGGATCACGGCGTGCAGTTCGCCGTGCACCTCGACGTCGAAGCCCGCCGCGGTGAAGGTGTCGCCGTGGCCGACGGTGTGCACCCGGCCCGGGAACGCCGCGGCGAGCTGGTCGGCGACGCTGCGCAGGGTCCAGATCTCGGCCGACGGCTCGGCCTCCAGGGCGGCGCGCAGCCGGCCCTCGTGGAAGTGATCGAGGTGTTCGTGGGTCACCAGCACGGCGGTGGCACCGACCGCCGCGTCCTCCTCGCTGAAGGCTCCGGGGTCGATGACGAGCACCTGGCCGTCCTTCTCCAGCCGGATGCAGGCGTGGCCCTTCTTGGTCAGCTCCATGGGTCCTCCCGGTCCACTGATCCGTTACGGGCACCATCCTGCTACGCCTACGCCTCGGGGGTGGTCTCCTGCCGGATGACCTCCTGCGCCACCTTGAACGCGGAGTTGGCGGCCGGGACACCGCAGTAGACGGCGGTGTGCAGCAGAACTTCCCCGATCTCGGCGGGGGTCAGACCGTTGCGCAGCGCGGCGCGGGTGTGGAAGGCGAGTTCGTCGAGGTGACCGCCGGACACGAGGGCGGTGAGGGTGATGACGCTGCGGGTGCGGCGGTCGATGCCGGGTCTGGTCCACACCTCGCCCCAGGCGTAGCGGGTGATGAACTCCTGGAAGTCGCCGGTGAAGGCGTCGGCGGCGGCCACGGCGCGGTCGACGTGCGCGTCGCCCAGCACCGCGCGGCGGACCTGCATGCCCGCGTCGTAGGGGTCCGGGCGGGGGCCGGACGGCACCTGGGGCGGTGCCTCGGCGGCGATCTCGGCGACCGGGCCGGGCTGCGGGGCCGGGGCGGGGGCGGCCTGCGGCGCCGGTGTCGGCGTGGACGAGGGCGCGGGCGTGGCCGTGGACGAGGGCGCGGGCGTGGGCGCGGGCGTGGCGACGGGCTTGGGCACCGGCGCCATGATCGTCGTGGGCGAGTCCTGCCAGGAGGTCGTGAAGTGGCGGACCAGCAGGTCGGTGACGGCGCCGGGCTGCTCGACGGGCGCCAGGTGGGAGGTGCCCGGGACGAGCGCGAGGCGGGCGTCGGGTATGCCGGCGACGAGGACGCGGGCGTCGGCGGGCGAGGTCACCTGGTCCTCGGCGCCGGCGAGGACCAGCGTCGGGACGGCGAGCCGGCCGAGGTCGCCGCGGACGTCGAACGCGGCGAGCGCCTCGCAGCACGCGATGTAGCAGCCCGGGTCGGTGGTGCGCACCATCTGCACGGACCAGTCGACGATCGCCTGCTGGGCGGTGGCGAAGGCCGGGGTGAACCAGCGCTCCGGCACGGAGCGGGCGATGGGGTCCAGACCGTTGGTGCGGACGATCACGCCGCGCTGCCGGTACTCGTCCGCGGTGCCGAAGCGGCCCGCGGAGGAGACGAGCGCGAGGGCGGCGACGCGCCGGGGGTGCCGCAGGGCCACATCGGCACCGATGGCGCCGCCGATGGAGCAGCCCGCGTAGCCGAAGCGCTCGATGCCCAGCTCGTCCAGGGTGGCGAGGAGACGGTCGGCGAGGTCCGTCACGGCCGGTGCGGGGTAGGCGGGCGCGCCGCCGTGGCCGGGCAGGTCGTAGCGCAGGACACGCCAGTGCCGGGTCAGCTCGGGGACCTGCCGGTCCCACATGTGCCAGGTGGTGCCCAGGGCGGGGCCGAGGACGAGTACGGGGGCGTCCTGCGGGCCGTCGATCCGGTGCTGAAGGGTCTTCGTCTCGCTCACCCGGCCACGCTACCGACTCTCCGCCCCGTCCTGACGCCTGGGTCAGGAAGAGCCGCCGGGGCGCGGCCGCCGACCGCGCCCGGAACATGGTACGCGCAGGTCAGAGCCTCCGCTGGAGACGACGTAGAAGATCTGGTGACCGGGGCCGTGGCTCACCATGATCCGCCGGTACGGGACGGCGCCATGCTCATGAACAGGACCGGGCCCTCCGGCCCGGAGAAGCGGCGGAGCAGGGTGTGCCCGACATCTCACTCCCCCGTCGTGATCAGCAGGGTGAACGTCGGAGCCGTCCCGACCACCCCGCTCACCGGGCCGGGCCCGCGCCGGTTCGCCGCTCCCAGCCCCTCCTCGGGGGATCAGCGGGTGGTGAGCTCGAACCAGGTCGTCTTGCCGCGCCCGGCGGGGGAACTGCCCCAGTCGGCCGCGAGGGCATCGACGATCAGCAGTCCGCGCCCGGACTCGGCCTCCTTGTTGTCGGTCTCACCGGCGGTGAGGATCTCGGTCGGCACCGGTGGATGCGGATCGCTGTCCCGCACTTCGACACGGAGCCGGTCCGGGTACTCCCGCAGCCGTAGATCCACGTCGCTCTGCGCATGGATGAGAGCGTTGGTGACGACCTCGGACACCAGCAACTCCAGATCGTCCAGCAAGGGCATCAGGTCCCATTGGCCCAGCAACTCCCGCAGGAACCGGCGTACGTGCGCCACACCGCGCAGATCATGACGCTGGACCGAGGTACGTGCCACCCGGCGCTGGCCACCGGGCTGGGCTCCTTCGTAGCGCATCACCAGAAGTGCGACGTCGTCGCCCTGCTGTGGGCGCGGAGTGCAGTGCTGCGTCAAACGATCCGCCACCACCTCGACGTCCTTCGCGCAGTTGTCGGCCAGCACACGGGCCAGCCGCTCGACAGCCGCGTCCACCCCCAACCGACGGGTGTCCAGCAGACCATCGGTGAACAGGGCCACCACCGACCCCGGCGACAGGAGGGTCTCGCTCTGCTGGTACACGGCGTGCGGGTCAACGCCCAACGGCGGTCCCATGGGCGGCTGCGCCTGGACGGTCCGGCCCTGGGCATCGCTGATCAGCGGCCCCGGGTGGCCGGCGGTGGCGAGGCCGGCGCTTCCGAGCGCCAGATCCAGCCACAGGCAGCAGCACGTGGCGTACAGGTCGGTGTCCAGCCCCGCCAGCAGGTGGTTGGTCCGCTCCAGCACCCCGGCCGGCTCGTGCCCCTCGGCGGCGTAGGCCCGTGTCGCGCTGCGCAGCTGGCCCATGGTGCCCGCCGCTTCCAGGCTGTGGCCCTGCACATCCCCGATGACGAGCCCGATGCCGCCGCCGGGCAACCGGAGGATGTCGTACCAGTCGCCACCCACCTCCGCCCCCTCGTTCGCGGGCAGGTACCGGGACGTGGCGACCACCTCGGGCAGGTGCGGCAGGCTTCTGGGCAGCAGCGTGCGTTGCAGGCTCTGCGTGAGGGCGTGCTCGATCTCGTAGGAACGGGCACGCTCCAGGGACAGCCCCACCTGCTCCAGCATGATGACGAGTACGGCCAGTTCCTCGGAGGTCAGCGTGCTGCCGGGGGTGTCGAGGTCGAGGGTGCAACAGCCCACCGATCCTGCGGCGGAGACCAGGGGAAGGTAGGCCCGGCTCTGGAGGTCCGGGGGGTGGCCGACGTCGGGATACGCCGTGCGGAACTCATCTGCCGTGGCGAAGAGTTTGGCCTCGGCCTGGGTGATGGTGTCGGTCTCGGGGGTGTGCTCGGACAGGAGCGTTCCTTCGATCTGATGGACCGCCTCCCGCGAGAAGCCCGCGGCGCCCACGACGTGCAGACGGCCCTTCTCGGCGAGGGACAGCATGAGTCCACGTGCGCCCAAGGGCCGCACATGGGCCTGTGCCGCCGCGACGATGTCCCGGACGCGCCCTGCCGCAGCGAGGTCGAAGGCGAGCCTGTGCAGTTGGTAGAAGTGGGCGTTGCCCGCCAGGAAGCCATCGGCCGGTTCTTCCCGCTGGTCCTGGGCGGCGGCTTCCGGGACGGCCACGGTCGGCCGGTGGGATGCGGTGCCGGGGGACCGGGAGACGAACCGCGGGACGAGAGGGGGCTCCAAGGCCGCCCCTTGCTCGGCCAGCTTCTCGAGATCGGCTGCCAGCCCGTCCGCGACCGCCTGCACGTGCTCCAGGCTTTCCGCGGAGATCTTTCGCGCAGGCGTCCAGCGCAGCGTTACGGCCCCGAAGCGGCGCCGTTGTGTCCGCACCGGCGCGGACGCCAGGACCGTGGTGAACGGGATGTGCAGGAGAACCGCCGGCACTTGCCGGGCGGAACTCCGGACCTCCGTACTGTCGATGAACACCAACTCACCCGACTGGTGGGCTCTGGCGGAGGCGAGCGAGGGATCGTCCGCCGCCATCGACGGCAGGATGGTGAAGCTCAAGGGCGTGCTCACGGTCATGGCCGCGACCAGCGACCGGGCGTCCGAGGTCAGCAGATAGGCGGTACAGGTCGCAGCCTCCAGGCGAGCGTCCAAGTGGCGCAGTGCGGATGCCATGGCTCGGCCCCACTGCGGCTGTCCGGCGGCTGCCCGGGGTGCCGATTCGGAGAACTGGGGGTTCATGAGATCCGCCCTGGGGGGGTGTGGCACACGCCCGGCGCGCATTGCCGGAAGTGGACGTACTCGCCGGGCCGCTTCCTCCCATTATGGATCCGCCCCGGTCAGCGCTGCTGCGGCAGCGGCAGCGGCAGCGGCAGCGGCTGAAGGATCTTCGTCCGAACCGGCCCGGGGCGCCGCCGCCCGCTTCGCCGTCGCGGCTGACCGCGCTGTTCCCCGCGGCGGCCGTCCGGAAGGGCCACCGCGTGCCGGCCGGGGCACCGCTTGGGGCGTGGTCCTCCCGCTCCTGCTTGCAGCGGCCGGTGCCGTACGTGCCGTCGGGGGCGGCGGCGCCTGTGTGAGCGGCCCCAGTGGTGACGGCACCGCAAGAACGACAGTCTGGATACGGAGGGCGTCATCCACTCCACAGGGGCAACCGCGCGCATCCTGCCGGCCGCGTCGGCCATCACCGAGAAAGGAGGGGATACCGCATGTCCAGCCGTGTAATTTTTCGGAACGGAACCGTGGTCAGTATGGTTCCCGGCGAGGAATCACGCCGGGCGAACGTTCTGGTGGCCGACGGCCGCATCGCGAAAATCGGCGATTTCCGCGACATGGACGGCGAAATCATCGACGCCACCGACTGCATCGTCTCGCCCGGTTTCGTCGACACGCACCGCCATGTATGGCAGACCCAGTTGCGCGGCGTCACCCATGACTGGTCACTCAAGGACTACATCCGCAGCATTCGCCTCCAATCCGCGGTTCATTATCGGCCCGAGGACATGTATGTCGGCAACTATCTTGGAATGCTGGAAGCGATCAACGCCGGAGTGACCACCGTGCTCGACTTTTCTCACTGCATCAACTCTCCCGAGCACGCCACTGAGGCGATTCGCGGGACCCGGGAGTCGGGCATTCGGTCGGTCTTCGCGCTCGGTCTCAATGAGGTTCCGGTCGACAGCCCCGTCCTCAGTGGCGTTGAACATCGCATCGACCACGCCAAGCACCTCCGCGCTACGGAGTTTCCGTCCGACGATGCGCTGATGACCATGGGGATCGCGCTCTCCGATGTTCATATCGCCGGCATCGAGCGGGTCACCGGCGAAGTAGGCATCTCACGGGAACTCGACGTCCCGGTGACGTTCCACGCGAACGCGGCCCTGTTCCCCGACCCTGTCTCCGAGGTGGCCTTTCTCGAGGAGGCCGGGCTTCTGGGCCCGGACCTGATCTGGGTCCACATGAACCTTTCCACGGACGAGGAGCTGCGGCGCGTCATCGAGACCGGCGGTGCCGTCTCGTGCACGCCTGAAACCGAGATGCAGATGGGCATGGGATTTCCCATTTTTGGACGCTTCATTGAGGCCGGCGGCCACCCCGGCCTCGGCTGCGACGTCATTTCAAATAACTCCGGCTGCCTCTTCTCCCAGATGCGTCTGGCTTTGCAGGCAGAGCGCATGATAACCAACGACAAGTCCCTGAGCACCGGCTATGCGCCCGACACCATCCGGCCGACGACCGAGACGGCTCTGCGTGCGGCGACCATCTGGGGCGCGCAGGTTTTGGGTCTCGACACAAGGATCGGCACGCTCGAGGTCGGCAAGCAGGCTGACGTCATCATGATTCGTGGCGACGACGTCAACATGCTGCCGGTCAACAAGCCGGTCGGATCCATCGTGCTGCACGCGCACCCCGGAAACGTGGACACCGTCATGGTCGCGGGCCGGATCCTCAAACGCGACGGCCGGTTGCGCGACAGCCGTGCGCAGCTTCGCGGAAAAATCCGTGAATCGCACGACCACCTCATGTCCGCGATCGCCGGATCCGGTGGGCTCATCCCGCAGCCTCCAGCCGCGCTGCCTTGGTAGGGCTGCACGCGGAGGCGGAATACGCCGGTACTCGTCGCTCGCGAAGAGGCTTCGAGCTTGCCGGACGACCTCACGCGACAAGTCGACAAGGGCCACTGGTGTGCGGTCCCTCGCGTCAGCCGGTGGCGCGGACTGCGGCGAGATCGAGGGCGATGTCGGTGATCATGTCTTCCTGACCACCGACCAGCCCGCGGCGGCCGACCTCGATGAGGATCGCGCGGGCATCGACGCCGTGGCGGCGGGCGGCCGTCTCGGCATGGCGCAGGAAGCTGGAGTACACACCCGCGTACCCGAGGGTGAGGGTCTCGCGGTCCACCCGCACCTCGCGGTCCTGGAGGGGGCGTACGACGTCGTCGGCGGCATCCATCAGAGGGAACAGGTCGCAGCCGTGCTCCCAGCCCATCAGCTCGGCGACCGCGACGAACGCCTCCAGGGGGCAGTTGCCCGCTCCGGCGCCCTGACCGGCGAGGGAGGCGTCGACCCGGGTGACACCGTTCTCGACGGCGGCGACCGAGTTGGCCACACCCAGCCCGAGGTTGTGGTGGGCATGGACTCCCAGCTCGGTGGACGGGTCGAGGACGTCGCGGTAGGCGCGGACGCGGTCGCGTACGCCGTCCATGGTGAGGTGGCCGCCCGAGTCGGTGACATAGACGCAGTTCGCGCCGTAGGACTCCATCAGCCCGGCCTGCCGGGCCAGTTCGGCGGGTTCGGCCATGTGGGACATCATCAGGAAGCCGGCCACGTCCATGCCCAGGTCGCGGGCGGCGGCGATGTGCTGGGCGGAGACGTCGGCCTCGGTGCAGTGCGTGGCGACGCGCACCGAGCGGATGCCGAGGGCGTGCGCTCGGCGCAGGTCGTGCACGGTGCCGATGCCGGGCAGGAGCAGGGTGGTGGGCACCGCGTGGGTCACCGCGCCGCAGACGGCCTCGATCCACTCCCAGTCCGTGTGGGCGCCGACGCCGTAGGTGATGCTGGAGCCGGACAGACCGTCGCCGTGGGCGATCTCGATCGCGGCGACTCCGGCGGCGTCGAGTGCGGCGGCGATGGTGCGGGCCTGTTCGACGGTGTAGCGGTGGCGGACGGCGTGCATGCCGTCCCTGAGGGTCACGTCCTGCACATACAGGGTGTTCGACTGGGGCGCGGTCATGGGGAAACCACCTTCGTGGTGCGGTGGGCGGCCATGCGCTCGGCGGTGCGCAGGGCGGCCGAGGTCATGATGTCGAGGTTGCCGGCGTAGGCGGGCAGATAGTGGGCGGCGCCCTCCACTTCGAGGAACACCGACACCTTGGCGGCCTGGCCGGACCGGGAGCCGGCCGGGAGAAGGGAGCGCAGGGGGCTGTCGGTGGCGACGCGTTCGAACTGCACCTTCTGCTTGAGGCGATAGCCGGGGACGTACGTGCGGACGCGCGCGGCCATCTCCTCCACGGATGCGGTCACGGCGGCGTCGTCGCAGTCGCCGACGAGGCAGTGCACGGTGTCCCGCATGATGAGGGGCGGTTCGGCGGAGTTGATGACCATGACGGCCTTGCCGCGGGCCGCGCCGCCGACCTGCTCGAGGGCCGACGAGGTGGTCTCGACGAATTCGTCGATGTTGGCCCGCGTGCCGGGGCCCGCCGAACGGGAGGAGATGGAGGCAACGATCTCCGCGTAGTGGACCGGGGTCACGGCCGCGACGGCGGCCACGACGGGGATGGTGGCCTGCCCGCCGCAGGTGACCAGGTTGACGTTGGGCGCGTTCAGATGGGCGTCGCCGTTGACCGGCGGCACGACGTACGGGCCGAGCGCGGCCGGGGTGAGGTCGACGACCGTGCGGCCGAGTCGGCGCAGGACCTCGTCGTGGCGCTGGTGCGCGCCGGCGGAGGTGGCGTCGAAGACGAGGGACACGTCCGCGAACTCGTCCAGCGCGACCAGGCCGTCCACGCCCTCGTGGGTGGTCGCGACCTTCAGTCGCCGGGCGCGGGCCAGGCCGTCGGAGCCGGGGTCGATGCCGGCCATGGCGGCGATCTCCAAGGAGTCGGAGAGCCGCAGAGTTTTGATCATGAGGTCGGTGCCGATGTTGCCCGAGCCGATGACGGCGACCTTCGTGGTCATGCTCCGGTTCCTTCCGTGGCGGTGGCGAACGCGGTGGTGACCGTGCCGAGTCCTTCGATGTGGGCGGTGAACGCGTCGCCTTCGGCGGCGACGGCCATCGGGCCGAGCGCGCCGGTCAGGACGATGTCGCCGGCCCGCAGCGGCTCGCCCAGGCCGGCGAGCGTGGAGGCGAGCCAGAGGGCGGCGGTGAGCGGGCTGCCCAGGCAGTCGGCGCCGGTGCCCCGGGAGACGGTCTCGCCGTTCCTGGTCAGGGTCATCCGGACGTCGCGCAGGTCGACCCGGTCCAGCGGTACGGGGGTGCCGCCGAGGACGAACAGGCCGCAGGAGGCGTTGTCGGCGACCGTGTCGACGATGCCGATGTCCCAGTCGGCGATGCGGCTGTCGACGATCTCCAGCGCGGGCAGGGCGAACGCCGTGGCACGCAGCAGGTCGGCGACGGTCGGGTCCCGGTGCGGCAGGTCCGCGCCGAGCACCAGGGCGACCTCCGCCTCGATCTTCGGCTGCACCAGCCGGCCGGGGGCGATCAACTGCCCCTCGGGCACCGCCATATCGGCGAACAGGGCGCCGAAGTCGGGCTGGTCGACGCCGAGCTGGCGTTGCACGGCGGGCGAGGTCAGGCCGATCTTCCGGCCTGCCGGGCGCCGGCCGGCGGCGATGCCCCGCTCGACGTTCCGGCGCTGCACCGCGTAGGCGGCCTCGAGGTCCGCCTCGGGCAGCAGATGACGCACCGGGGGGCACGGGACGCCGGCGCGGGCGGCTTCGTCCAGGACGGCCGCCACCTCGGCCACCGGACCGGCGGGCTCGTGGGCGTTCATGCTGCGCCCCTGCCGGAAGTGCGAAGGGGCTGCGGGATGGACATGCGGGTTACCTCCGAAAGAGAGCGGAGCCGGTGAGGGGCTCGGTACGGGTGTGCCGGCCGTCGCTGTGACGCAGGCCAGGTATAGACGCGCATCGTGAGCAACGGCAAAATATGTTCCATGACACGGAACAGCGCACAGGGAAACATGCTGGACAAGGCAGTGGCAGTGTTGGACTGCTTCCGCCCGGACGGTGGATCGTTCCGTCTCACGGAACTTTCTGAGCGTGCAGGTCTGACCAAGACCACGGCGTTCCGGCTGTGCGGCGAACTGGTCCGGCTCGGTCTGCTCGAACGCGACGCGGAGAACTACCGGCTCGGCGGCAAGCTCTTCGAACTCGGCTCGCTCGTGCCGCGCCGGCATGATCTGCGCGAGGCGGCCCTGCCCTTTCTGCAGGACCTCTTCGAGGCGACGCACGAGACCGTCCACCTCGGGGTGCGCGAAGGCCACGAGGTGGTCTACGTGGAGCGCATCCACGGACACGGCGCCCTGCGGCTGCCCTCCCGGATCGGCGGCCGGCTCCCGCTGACCTGCACCGGCGTCGGCAAGGCACTGTTGGCCTTCGCCGGCGCGGAGCTGGCGGAGGAGGTGCTGGACGCACCCCTCCCCAGCCTCACACCGCACTCGGTCACCGATCCGGAGCGGCTGCGCACCGCCATCGAGCAGGCTCAGGTCGCGGGCCTGGCCTACGAGGAGGAAGAGGCCACCCTGGGCGTCAGCTGCATCGCGGCCCCCGTCTTCGACGGGGCGGTGGCGGTGGCGGCGCTGTCGGTCGCCGTGCCCCGCAGCCGCTTCCGGCCCGCCCAGCTCGCTCCGGCGGTACGCACCGCCGCGTTGGGACTGTCCCGTGCGTTGCGCTCCGGTACGTGACCGGGCGACGGATCCGTCAGTCGTCGGGAACGCCTGCGCCACTCAGCGACGGAACCGTGCTCTCCGGGCGCCCCAGGGAGCGGGCCCCGGCCTGGAACTCGGCGAGTTTGCCGATGATGGTCCGGCCGACCGGGAGGTGGCCCCAGATGCTGATGCCCTGGTAAGTGGTGGGCTCCCAGGTGGTCTCGTCGACGACGACGGGGTTCCAGCCGACCTCCCACTCGAAGCCCGATGGGGTGCGGGCGTAGTAGGAGAGTTCCTTGTCGTTGGTGTGCTGACCGACGGACAGGGCCATGTCGAAGCCGAGTTCGTGCACGCGCTGGTAGCTCTGCGCCACGTCGTCCAGGGTGGCGGCCTGGACGTTGAGGTGCTGCACGCGGGTGCGGACCGCATCGACCGGCAGGCCGCGGGCGGCGGCGATCGCGATGGAGTGGTGGCGTTCGTTGACGCGCAGGAAGCGAATCTTGAATTTGACGCCGCCGAAGGTCTCGTCGATGTAGTCGGTCAGGCGGGCGTCGAAGACGGTGTTGAAGTAACCCCGGGTCTGCATCGGCTTGGTGGAGGTCAGCGCGATGTGCCCCATGCCGCCGTCGCCGGTGACGAAGCCCGTGGCGAGCATGCGCAGCGGCTCGGCCGACTTCGCCGGGGTGGTGGAGATCTCCTGTGTGATGCCCTTGGGGCCGGGGAAACGCAGCAGGCGCCCGACGCCGCGCAGGGCGGCCTCCTCGTCGGTGCCGACGGTGAAGGGGGCGCCGTGGGCGCGGATGCGGGCCTCGATGCGTTCGAAGGCGGCGTGGTCGTCGATGTGCCAGCCGGTGGCGACGACGTCCTCGGCGGGGCCGCGCCGGATGAGGAAGCGGCATTCCCGGTCGTCGAGGCGGAAGCGCATCAGGTCGCGGGAGAGGGCGTCGTGGTGCATGCCGATGGCATCGGTGCCGAAGCGGCGCCAGTCGGCGAAGCGGTTGGTCTCGATGACGATGTACCCGAGGCGGACGGCACCGAAGACGGACGGGGCGTCATGTGTGGTCATCGGCGGCCGGCCAGGAAGTCGGCGCACAGGCGGTTGAACAGGCCGGTGCGCTCGTACTGCACCCAGTGCCCGGTGTTGGCGACGAGGTACAGGTCGCAGTTGGGCATGCGGTCGGCCAGCATCCGGCCGCCGGACGGCCGGTTGACCTTGTCCTCCGCGCCCCACAGGACGAGGGTGGGCACCGGCAGTCGGTTCAGGCGCGGGTCGCGGGTGAAGTCCATCTTCCACAAGGTGCGCAGCCCGGCGGGGCGCTGCAGCGGCGGAGAGGCGATCACCTCGGGGTCGATGCTGGCCCGGTAGCGCTCCTCGATGGCGGAGTCCGGGACCTCCGCGGCGTTGAAGACGAGGTAGTTGCGGATGAACGTCTCCAGCTTCAGCCGCGAGGGTCCGTCGCCGGTGTAGTAGCCCAGCAGGTTGTTGAGCCCGGGAGTGGGCAGGGCACGGGTGTTGCCGACCCCGCCGGGTCCCATCAGCACCATGCGGTCGACCCGGTCAGGGGTGTCCAGGGCCAGCCGCAGGGCACAGGCGCCACCGTAGGAGTTGCCGACGAGATGGGCCTTGTCCAGGCCGAGTGCGTCCATCAGGCCGCGGATACCGTCGGCCAGGCAGCCGAAGGGGTCGGCACCGTCGACGCCCTTGGTGCTGCGCCCGTAGCCGGGCAGATCGGGCACGATGACGCGGTACTCCTCGGCCAACTCGGCGATGTTGCGGGCGTAGTTGGACACGCCGGAGGCGCCGGGGCCGCCGCCGTGCAGCAGAAGCACGGGCGGACCGTCGCCCGTCTCCGCGGCGAAGATCTCCTTTCCGCCGATGTCGTACGTCGTCTCCTGCATCGTCGGCAGGCCGCCATGCGGGGTCATGGTGTCGTCCTCACTGGGTGGTGTTCGCGGTCGGGCGGGGTGCGGCGGCTGAGGCCGGGCCCGCTGGAGGGGTGTCGGGTATACGGAGGCGGCTGCGCAGGTGCAGCCGTGGGGCGCCGAGCGGCGGCGGCCGTACGGCGGGTGGCCGTCCGGGGCGCAGGACGCCTTCCCCGGTCATCCGTGGCCGGGGCCCGGCTGCCGGGCTCCGTTGAGGCGGACCGGGCGCGAGGCGAACCTCGGCATCGCCGCTCCGGGACTCGTGATTATTACTGTAGCGTTCACTCCAATTGGAATGAACGCTACAGTAAGCACGACGCCGGATACGGTCAAGGGCCGGCACAACAGGAGGGAAGTGCCATGACCAGGCCCCACACGACACGCCGCAAGCGGGCGAACGGACGGGAGTCGCGGCAGCGCATCCTCGACGCCGCCGTGGAAATCGCAGGTGAGCGCGGATACGAGGGCACGTCCATCGCGGCCGTCAGCACGAAGTGCGGGCTGCCGGCGAGCTCGATCTACTGGCACTTCAAGGACAAGGACGACCTGATCGCCGCGGTCATCGAGCGCAGCTTCGACAGCTGGCTCGCCGCGGTCGAACTGCCGGGCGAGGAGACGGGCACGTCCCTGCAGCGGGTCACCGTCATGGCCGCGAACGTGGCCAGGTCACTGGTCGAAGCGCCGGACTTCCTGCGCCTCGGTCTCATGCTCGCCCTGGAGCGGCGGCCCACCGAGCCCCGCGGCCGGGCCGTGTTCCTCCAGGCCAGGGGAATCGCGCGCCGGAAGGTCGCCGAGATGCTGCAGACCCTCTTCCCCGAGTTGGACGAGGCCGCGATCCACACGCTCACGACGTACGCCATAGCGGGCTCCGACGGCCTGTTCGTGCAGCGGGAGATCACCGGGGACGCCGTCAACCTGATCGCGATGTTCGAACTGCACGCCCAGTCGGTGCACGAGGCGGCACGCCGCATGGCGGCCGGAGCGGGACGGTGACCGGGGCCGGAGGGTGACCGGGGCCGCCCCGCGACGTCCGGGACCGGCCGCCGTGCGCCACGCGAGGGGGCGGCGCAGGCGGACGGCCTCGCCGACCGGTCAGACGTGTCCGACCCGTTTCCATCGGCATCGGCCCTCCGGCTCGCGCACGGCCGGGCGCGAAGCCGGCGAAGGCCACGGTGTACGGGCGCCGCGTGCCGGGCGATCACTTCAGCCACGCGCCGGTCAGGTCTGCTGCCGTGGTCAGCCCTTCCAGGCAGGGAGGTTCATCCCGTGGAGGTTGCGGTAGGCGGCGCGCCGCGGGGGTGCCCAGTCTTCGAGGAGCGCGTCGTCGACCTCGTAGACCTCGATGCCGATCGGGTGGCACACCTCGAGCGGGTCGCGCGCGTCCGGCCCCCACAGCGGCACGGACAGATCGCCGCCCGGGCAGGTGGACAGCGCGCAGAGCAGGTCGAGTTCGGCGAAGAACTCGAAGTGGTCGCCGGGCCGGGCCGGGCAGGCCTTCATGAAGTACTGGTCGTCGGCGTTGAGTCCGGTGCACTGGAAGACGTTGAGGACGTCGTGCACATCGAACTCCGTCAGCCCGTACGGCAGGACCGCGCGGACCAGGTTCGAGTGGCAGTGGAAGTCGAAGTCCTCGCCGGTCAGCATGCGGTTGACGTACGGGTCGCAGCGGGTGCCCAGCAGGTCGTGGACCCTGCCGCCCTCGCCGTCGGTGCCGTAGCCGTCGAGTGTGTCGTCGGTGACGGTCAGCAGCGGACGCAGGAAGGGAAGGGTGGACCACAGCCGGTCGTAAGTGCTGACGTGCGCGCGCTGGAGCTGACGGGTTCGTGCCGCCCAGAGCCGTTCGCGCGGGTCGTGGCGGTTCCATACGTTGAGGTCACCGACCTGGGGCCCGTCCACGGTGACGATGCGGCACAGATGGCCGGCGGGTACCTCCCAGGCGCGGCCGGAGCGGATCGGGATGGTGAAGCTGTCGACCAGTCGGCGGCCGGGGCTGCCGGAGACCCGGTCGTAGAAGGCCTTGTCGACGTCGAGGGGGCCGCCCTCGGTGGCCTGGTACGCGGCTTCGGTGCTGACCATCGGTGCCTCTCTTTCCTGGTGTGTCCGCTGTTCCGCCGGACGGAGGACCGGCCGGGGCTGCCGGTCGGGTGCCGGCTGTGCGAGGCCGTCAGGCGCTGTGGACCGCGCGCACGATGTCGACGACCTGACGCTCGGAGTCCTCGAGGTAGCGGGCCAGCCCTTCGGCGGCCTCGATGCGCCGGCCCGTTCGGAGCAGATCGCACAGCTCGCGGTCGCGCGGCACCCACTGGCTCTGGAATTCCGCTTCGGTCCGCACCTCGGAGAAGGCGAGGCGCAGCTGGGCGACGGTGGTACGGAAGAAGCGGTCGAGCCGGGCGCTGCCGATCAGGTGCACCACACCGCGGTGGAAGTCCAGAGAACAGGTGGCCGCCTCTTTCCACTGACCTGCCTCGGCGGCCCGTTCGGCGGCCGAGACATGCCGGTCAAGGCCGTCGAGTGCCTGCTGAGGGGATGTGAAGCTCTGCTCGGCCGCCCTGAGTTCCAGGGCGCGACGGGCGGCGTAGATGTCATGGACGTCCGCGACGTCGAGGCCTTTGACGGCAGCTCCCTTGTAGAGCTGGTGGACCGCCAGGCCTTCGTGCACCAGCAGACGCACGGCTTCGCGCAGGGTATTGCGCGAGACGCCGAACTCCTCAGCGAGGGCCGCGTCGCGCAGCGGGTTTCCGGGAGCGAGCACACCCGAGGTGATCCGGTCGCGCAACCGGTCGGCGATCGACTCGGCAGCGAGGTAGGGGGGCGGCGCGGCGACGCCGTTCTCTTCATCCAGCATGTGAGGAAGCTACCCCAGGATTGCTCAGCAATCCATAGCCAGGCCAGGAGCCTCGTCGCGCAGAGCATAGCCATTTGTCCTGATATGCAGGCGAAGGCGAGGCGTCGATCGCGAGAATTCACACCTCACCCTTGACAGGATCGTTCAATCATTTCTAGCTTCATCGCCACTGCCGGCCTGAGTGCCGTCGAGATCCGCCACCTGCTCCCCGCCCGACTCTCGACCCCACCGGTCCCGGCCCCTCTCGACTCCCCGAGGTGGCTCATGCCCTCTTCCCCGCTCGCCCCGGAGGCCGCGCCCCGTAGCGGACGCGACCTGCTCGAAGACAGCAAACTCAGCGGTTTCCATCGCCGGCTCACGATCTATTCGGCCGGCGGCCCCTTCCTCGACGGTCTGATCCTCAGCGTGATCGGCGTCGCCCTCACCCAGCTGGGCCCCCAATGGGGTCTCGGCGGCGCCTGGGAGGGGTTGCTCGCGGCCGCCGCCCTTGTGGGGCTCCTGGTCGGTGGCACGGTCTTCGGCTGGGTCACCGACCGCTACGGCCGTCACATCATGTACACCATCGATCTCGCCGCGATCGTCGTCTTCTCCGTCGCCCAGGCCTTCGTCACCGGCCCGGAGCAGCTCCTGATACTGCGGTTCCTGATCGGCGTGGCCGTGGGTGCGGACTATCCGATCGCCACCTCACTGCTGGCGGAGTTCTCCCCGCGCAGGCACCGCGGCGCCATGCTCGGCCTGCTCACCGTGATGTGGTCGGTCGGCAGCGCAGCCGCCTACCTCGCCGGCGACTGGATGCTGGGCTTCGGCGAGGAGGGCTGGCGCTGGCTGCTCGCCTGCCCTGCCGTCCCCGCGGCGATCCTGGTGCTCCTGCGCTTCGGCACCCCCGAGTCGCCACGCTGGCTGCTGTCCAAGGGGCGCCGGGCCGAGGCGGACGCCGTGATGAAGAAGGTGTTCGGTCCGTCCGCGACCGCCGAGGACCTGGGCACCCCGACGCAACCCGCAGAATTCTCCGCGGTCTTCCGCGGCGAGTACGGCCGGCGGACCTTCTTCGTCTCCCTGTTCTGGGCCTGCTCGATCATGCCGATCTACGCGATCTACGCCTTCGCCCCGCAGCTGCTCACCGCGCTGGGTCTGGCCGGTGAGGACAGCAGCAACCTCGGTTCGGCCGCGATCGGGCTGGTCTTCATGGTCGGCTGCATGGCGTTCCTGCCGGTACTCGGAAAATTCGGCCGCCGTCCCTTGCTGATCGCCTCGTTCGCCACAGCCACCGTGCCGCTGTTCCTGCTGGGGCTCCTGCCGGGGCTGCCTCCGGTCGCGAGCGGCCTGCTGTTTGCGGTGTACGCGATCGCCATCGGAGGCCCCACCCTGCTGCAGTGGATCTATCCGAACGAGCTGTTCCCCACCGAGATCCGGGCCACAGCCGTCGGCGTGGGTACGGGCTTCAGCCGGATCGCGGCAGCCGTGGGCACCTTCCTCACCCCCATCGCTCTGGACAACTGGGGCATCGGTCCCACCATGTTGCTGGCCGGCGCGGTGTCCGTGGTCGGCGTGACGGTCTCGGTCGCGATGGCGCCGGAAACCCTCGGCCGTTCCCTGGAAAGCTGCAGCGCCACCTGATCCGCACGGCGCACGAGGCCGGGGCGGCGTCCTGCCCCGGCCTCGTCGCGGTCGTCACCCCAGGGGACAGCCGCTGCTCATGGCCGGCGGCGGTCGAACAGTACGGCTCGGACCGGGGGCACGGGCGCGGCCATCTCGATGTCACAGGGGCGGCAGGCGCCCGGTGTTTCGAACAGGGTGCGCGTCACGGGGAGGGCTCTTCGGGTTCGACGGTCTCGACGGGGACTCCGAGGTCGCGTATGGCCGCGAGTTCCGCGTCGGGGGTGCCGGTGTCGGTGATGACGGCGTGGTAGTCGGCCACGGTGCCGTAGGCGTAAGTGGCGGTCCTGCCGAACTTCGAGTGGTCCGCCAGGAGCAGCGTCTGTTCTGCGGAGGCGAGCATGGCCAGCTTCACCTCGACGTAGTCGTTCAAGGGGTGGAAGAGCTGGCCTTCCAGAACGGCGGTGGCGGACATGAGGGCGAGGTCGGCTCGGATCTGGGACAGGGCGCGGGTGACGGTGGGACCGGTGCAGGAGTTGAAGTCGCCGCGGTAGTGGCCGCCCAGCAGGGTGACGCTCACGCCGGGTGCGGACCCGAGGCGTTGCGCGAGGCCGACCGAGTTGGTGACGACGTGGAGTTGCTCCAGCTCGGCCAGCCTGGGGACCAGGAGGAACAGGGTGGTCGAGTCGTCCATGAGTACCGTGCTTCCCGGCCTGATCCGGTCGGCGACGGCCGCGCACAGGGCGTTCTTGGCTGCGAGGGCGGTGCTCTCACGGAAGCGGGTGGCCGTCTCCATGGTGAGGGCGGGGAAGGCGACGGCCCGCCCCCGCTCCTTGCGCAGCAGATGGCGCCCGGCGAGGTCGTCCAGGTCCCGGTGCATCGTCATCAGACTGACGTCGAAGTGCCGGGCGAGGTCGTCGATGCGGGTCTCGCCCTGCTCGGCGACGTACCGCAGCACGGCCTGCCGCCGCTCCTCGACGGCGGCCTGTGACAGTCGCGTACGGGCAGTCACAGCGCTCCTCCTTCCCCGTGGTCCCGGTCTCGTAGTTTCCCACAGTGACCCGGGGGAGCCCGGGCTCGTCCGGGCCCCCGGCCTCGGGCCTCGGGCCTCGGGCGGCTGCGGCGTACGGCGTACATGCCTGCTTGCGCAGCCGTGTGCCCGCGGGCCTACGGACCGTTCACCGTGACCAGCACCTTGACCTGTTCGGGGTCCACGGACGCGGCGAAAGCCTTGGCGGCGTCCTCCAGGGGATAGGTGGCGGTGACGATCTCGGTGGTGTCCACGTCGCCTGATGCGATCAGGGACATGGCAATGCGGTAGTCCTCGCCGGTGTACATCAGGGTGCCCTCGATGCGGATCTCCCGGTCCTGGACCAGGTCCAGACGGACCGGGGTCGTGCCGGCGGCTCCCACACCCACGACGACGATGCGGCCGCCCTTGGCCAGGAGGTCGACGGCCTGCGCCATGGACTGCTCCCGGGCCACGCAGTCGAAGACGACGTCGACCGGACCGCCGAGCGCCGCGTGGGCCCGTTCGACCAGGTCGGGGGCGTCGGCGGGCAGGGCCGCATCGGCGCCGAGGCGCAGCGCCCGCTCCCGCTTGCCGTCCATGAGGTCGGTGACGGCGACCCCGGCGGCGCCGGCGTGCCGGGCGACGAGGAGGGTGAGCAGGCCGATGGGGCCGGCGCCGAGTACGACGACCGTGCGGCCGGTGAGGTCACCGGCCTTCGTCACGGCGTGCACCGGGGTGGCGAGCGGTTCGACGAGGGCGGCCTCGATGTCGGTCATGCCGTCGGGGACGCGGTGGACGCGGTCGGCCGGGATGGTGAACAGGTCGGTCATGGCACCGGGTGTCTGGCAGCCGAAGACCTTCAGCTCCTGGCAGACGTTGTAGCGGCCGGAGCGGCACTGGGGGCACCGGCCGCAGTACAGGTTGGGTTCGATGATCACCCGGTCGCCGGGCGCGAAGTCCTCGGCGCCCTTCCCCGTCGCGGAGACGACGCCGACCGCCTCGTGACCGGGACGGTAGGGGAGGTCGATGAAGGGATGGTGGCCGGCCGCGGCATGGGCGTCGGAGCCGCACACGCCGACGACCGTGGTGCGCACCAGAAGTTCGTCGTCACCGGGGACGGGTGCGGGCACGTGCTCGATGGTGATGTCGGCGAGGGAGCGGACGAGAACGCGGCGGATCTGCTCGGTCATGGTGGCGGGGTTCCGTTCGGTTCGGGCGTTCACGCTGCGGCGAGGCCGGGCTCGATATGGATCTTGCGGCCGACGCCCGCCCGGAACCGGGCGATCGCGTCCGGGAACGCGGCTAGCGGGAGACGGTCGCTGATGAAGAGGTCCGGGTCGATGACCCCGGTGGCGAAGAGGTCCGCGGCACGTTCGAAGCTGTGCAGGACGGCCATGGAGCCGGTGATGGTGATCTCCTGGCTGTAGATCCTGTAGGGCTCGACCGCGACGCGTGCGGTGGGCGAGGCGACGCCGAACTGCAGGTACGTACCGCCCTTGCCGACCCGGCCCAGCGCGTCCTGGATGACGACCTCGCGGGGGCCGGGGGCGGGGTCTTCGAGAACCTGGAGCTTGACCTCGCCCGGAGCGGTGATCACGGCGGCCCTCACTTGACGGCTCCCAGGGACAGGCCGCGCACCAGCTTGTCCTGGGCAGCGAAACCGGCGATGAGCACCGGCAGCGACACGAGCGTGGCAGCCGCGCACAGCCGGGCCAGGAACAGACCCTCGTTGGTGATGAAGCCCACCAGGAACACCGGCGCGGTGGATGCCTGGGTGGCAGTGAGGTTCACGGCGAACATGAACTCGTTCCAGCTGAAGATGAAGCAGATCAGCGAGGTGGCGGCGAGTCCTGGCATGGTGACCGGCGCAACGATCCGCAGCAGCACGGTGGGCAGTCCCGCGCCGTCGACCTCGGCGGCCTCCAGGATCTCCTTGGGCACCTCGGCGAGGAATGAGCGCATCATCCACACCGCGATCGGCAGGTTCATGGCGGTGTAGAGGATGACGAGCGTCCAGACGTTGTCCAGCATGCCGAGGTCCTTGACGATCACGTAGATCGGCAGCAGCGCCGCGATGAGCGGCAGGAACTTCGTCGACAGGAAGAAGAACATCACGTCGGTCCACTTCTCGACCGGCTTGATGGACAGCGCGTAGGCCGCCGGCACCGCCAGGACGAGGACCAACAGGGTGGAAAAGACGCTGGCCATGGCCGAGTTGAGCAGGTACGGGGTGATGTCACGTTCCAGCAGGAGCGAGAACTGGTCCAGGGTGAGCGGCGCCAGCAGGCTGGGCGGATTGGTTGCCGCGTCGGCCTCCTGGTGGAAGGCCGTGAGCACCATCCAGGCCACCGGAGCGAAGAAGGCCAGGGTGGCCAGCCACGCGACGAAGGTCCACAGCGGCGAAAGGCGCGACATCTGCCCGGGGTCCCCGGGGCGGCTGCGGCGGCGCAGCATCCGTGCGACGAGGGGGGTTGCCTGGGCGCTCATCGGGACGCCTCCTCACGGAACAGGGAGGCGACGACCCGCAGGGCGAACGTCGCGATGACGATCGAGCCGATCACCACGACGACACCGGCGGCCGCGGCCTGGCCGTACTCGAACTTACGGAACATGGTCAGGTAGATCTCGTAGGGCAGGTTGGTGGTCTGGGAGCCGGGCCCGCCCTGGGTGATGGTGAAGACCGCGTCGAAGGTCTGCACCACGAAGATGGAGCCGAGCACGATGCCCAGTTCGATGTACTGCCGCAGGTGCGGCAGCGTGATGTAGCGGAAGATCTGCAGTGCGGAGGCCCCGTCGACCCTGGCGGCCTCCAGGACGTCGCCGGGCTGGGCCTGCAGACCGGCCAGGAGGATGAGCATCATGAACGGCGTCCACTGCCACACCAGAGCGATCACCAGGGCAGGCATGGGGAAGTTCGACACCCAGTCGACGGTGGGGCCGTTCTCGGCCCCGAACAGCCGGTACACGGCGTTCAGGGTGCCGTTGAGCAGGCCGTAGTCGGGGTTGTAGAGGGCGTGCTTCCACAGCAGCGCGGCGGCGACCGGCATCACCAGGAACGGGGCGATGAGCAGGGTGCGTGCCAGGCCCCGGCCGAGGAAGCGCCGGTCGAGCAGCAGGGCCAGGCCCAGTCCGAGGAGCACGCTGAGGGCGACCACGGAAGCGGTGAGGACGACCGTGTTGAGCACCGCGTGGCGCAGTCGTTCGTCGGTGAAGACGAACGTGTAGTTGGACAGGCCCGTGAAGTGACGGTCGCCCGGCCGCACGATGTTCCACTGAAAGGTGGAGATCACGAGCGTGGCCACGAACGGCAGCTGGGTGACGAGGACCGTGAAGATCAGTGCCGGCAGCAGCGGGAAGCGGCGCCGCCACTTGCGGCTGCGGACGGGCTTGGACGGGTGGTGGGCAGGTGGCCGCATGGTCTTCTCTGGGGGATCGATGAGCGTGGTCATGGACTTTCCTCCGCCGTCGGCGGCCGGGGGATGGGGGTGTGGGGAACGGCGCCCCGGCCGACCGGGTGGCCGGCCGGGGCAACGCGGCTCACTTGTGGTTCTCGGCGGCGTTCTCGGCGAGCTTCTGGCCGTTGTCGAGTGCCTCGTCCACGCTCTTCTTGCCGGCGATGGTGGCGGAGATCTCCTGTGTCACCTTGGTGCCGAGGTCCTGGAATTCGGGGATGGCGACGAACTGGATGCCCTTGGTGGGCCGCGGCTGGGTGCCGGGGTCGGACGGGTCGGCCTGCTGGATGGACTTCAGGGTGATGTCACCGAAGGAGGCGGCGGCCTTCTTGTACTGGGGAATCTCGTAGGTGCTGGCCCGCTTGCCGGCAGGCACCCGTGACCAGCCGAGCTTCTCACCGACGAGCTGCTCGTACTTCTTGCTGGACGCCCAGAGCATGAACTTCGAGGCGGCGTCGGCGTTCTTGGTGGTCTTCGGCATCGCCCACGACCAGGCCCACAGCCAACCGCTGCTGTCCGTCTTCTCCACGGGCGCGTACGCGTAACCGATCTTGCCGGCGGCCTTGCTGGTGCTGGGGTCCTCCAGCGCACCGGCCGCACTCGTGGCGTCGTACCACATGGCGACCTTGCCCTGGCTCATCGCGTTCAGGCACTCGGTGAACCCGGCCTGCGCGGCGCCCGCCTCACCGTGCTTGCGGACCAGGTCGACATAGAACTTCGTGGCCTCCTTGAAGCCTCCGCTGTTGACCTGCGCCTTCCAGTCCTTGGTGAACCAGGTGCCGCCGAAGGTGTTGACCACACTCGTCAGCGGCGCACCGAGCTCGCCCCAGCCGGGCAGACCGCGCAGGCAGATGCCCTTCATCCCGGGCTGAGCGCCGTTGGCCTTGGCCGCGAGGCCGGCCACCTGCCGCCACGTCGGGCGCTCGGGCATCGACAGGCCTTTCGCGGCGAAGACGTCCTTGCGGTACATGAGGAAGGACGACTCGCCGTAGAACGGCAGGGCGTAGAGCTTGCCGTCCGCGCCGGACAGGGACTGCACCATCGGCTTGAGCAGGTCGGACTTGTCGAAGCTCGCGTCCTTGTCGGCGTAGGAGCCGAGCTCGTGCAGCCAGCCGTTCTTCTCCCAGATGGGTACTTCGTAGCTGCCGATGGTGGCGACGTCGTACTGGCCCGCCTGAGTGGCGATGTCCTGGGTGACCTTGTCGCGCAGCTCGTTCTCGGGCAGGACCGTGAAGTTGACCTTGATGCCGGTGTCCTTGGTGAAGGTGTCCTTGGTGAGCTTCGTGATGTCCTCCATCTGGGGGTTGCCGACCATCAGTACGTTGATGCTCTTGCCGCCGCCTGCGGAGCCGCCGGCGCCGGCTCCGGAACAAGCGGTGGCCAGCAGGGCGGTGGCGGCGGCGCCGGCGATGAGGGCGTATCTGGCTGATCGCATGACGGGGACCTCTCGTGCGGTGGGTCGGGATACGGAGTAAGGGGCCCATGCGGCGCCGCTCGTTGCCGGAACCAGCCGCTTGACGGGGTTCGTCGGGGGCTCGGCTGAGAGATCGGCTCGGGAGGGAGGGGGTGGAAGGCGGCCCTGAGGGTGTCGGGCGCGATATCGATGGCGGAATTATTAGCAGAATACTGCGCCGTTGTTAACACATCTTGCGAGAAAACTTCCCTGCATCTATCGCCAATGCGCCCCGCAAGGAGCTGGGAACACCTTCGCCCCTCCGCTTCCCGTCGCCGCCGAAGCAGGCTGATGACCAGGTCACGGGCGTGGCAGCGAACAGCCCACGCTCCCGGCCATGCCGCTGTCGCCGCCGAGGGACCCGCATGAGCGCCGGACCGGAAACCACCACACCAGCCTGCCGTCGCCGCCGCCGGAGACGCGCCGGTGAACCTCACCCCCACCCGCACGGCCGACGGCGCCGCAGCCTTTCAGCCGCACCCGGGCGGCCCCCGCCTCGGCGTCGCCCCCGGGCCCGACCCCCGTACCGCCGCGACGGTGTGCGGGCCCCGGTGCAGTCCGCCCGTGACCCGGTCCGGGCCGGCGCTGCCGGGGTCAGGCAGCTCGCCGCTGGGCCGCCCGGACGGCCAGCCAGGCCACGACCGAGACCCCGTGGCTGTCGTGCCGCAGGTCGACGCGGGTGGCGAGGGTGTGGACGATGTCGAGGCCGCGGCCGTGCTCGTCCGGGTCGTCGCCCGCGGACGGTTCGCGTGACGGTGAGGGGTCCCCGCGATCACTGACGACGATGCACAGCGTGTCCGGATCAAGGGTCAGACACAGTGACATCTCGCTGCGGCCGTGCACGGCCGCGTTCGCAGCGAGCTCTCCCACGATCAGGACGGCCGCGTCGCACTCGTCATCCGAGAGGTGCCAGCGGGCGAGCAGATCGGCGGCGGCGGCACGCAGGCAGCCGGCGAGCGCCGTCTGCGCCGGAAGGGTGAACCGGGCCGTCCGGGAAGGGTGCGGGGGGACCAGGGCTCTCGGCCCGGGAAGTGCCAGGGGCGCGGTGTGGGAGGACATGACCGGAGCTTTCGGGCTGGGGGAACGCGATGCCACGTCGAGTGACGAGCGAAATGGGCCACAGACTCGAGAGGGCCGCGAGAGTTGTCGTAAGGCTCTGTCTACGCCGACGCCGAAGTTTATGCAATATCTTAGGCCGATAAATCCCGGAAAACATGTTAAGAGATCTTGATCGAGCTTCGCGCCGAAGACGCTCCGTGCTCAGTCCGTGGCCCCGGGCGCTGTGAGGCGGGCCCAGACCGGTCCGAGCGCCTCCAGCGCCTCCCGGTACACCTGGTACGCCTCGTCGAGTACGGCGACCCGTTCGGCGTGCGGCTCGTGGCGTCTGAGCACGGGGATGGCGGCGCGCGGGTCCGTCACGTCATCGAGCAGTCCGACGGCGGTGGCGGCGAGCAGGGCAGCTCCCCGGGCGGCACTCTCCTCCACGTCGGCCACCACGACCGGCCGCCGCAGAGCGTCGGCGAACATCTGGCTCCACACCTCGCTGCGCGCGGCGCCGCCGGTCAGGCGGGCCACCCCGCTGATCCGCAGCTTCGAGCAGAGCGCGTCGACGTGCCAGCGGTGGTTGAGAACGACGCCTTCCATCAGAGCCCGCAGCAGATGGCCGCGGCCGTGCCAACCGCGCAGACCGAGGAACGCCCCTGACGTCGGCCGCGAGTACGGCGAGCCGTAGACGAACGGGTGGAACAGCACCTCGGACGGGCCGTCCAGGTGCGCCTCGACCTCCCGGCCAATCGCCTCGTGGACGCCGCCCCGGTGCTCGGCCGGTGCGCCCGTGGCCTGCAGGAACCACTCCAGATTCGCCACCGAAGCGGGTGAGGTGGACATGGTCATCCACCGCCCCGGGCGGACGAAGCGACGGACCTGCCAGCGCGGATCGACGACAGGACGCTCGCTGATCACCTGATTGACGCTGAACGACCCGGCAATCAGGCACAGTTCGCCCGGCGTCGTGGCGCCGATCCCGAGCGCGGCGGCGTCGACGTCATGGGACCCTGTGACGACGGGGGTGCCGGCCATGAGCCCGGTGAGCGCCGCGGCCTCGCGGGCGACGGTTCCGCTCACCGCGTCACAGGCCAGCACGTGCGGCAGCCTGCCGGCGAGCGAGCCGAGGCCGTACAGGTCGAGCAGTTCCGGCGAGTAGCCGCCCTGCCGCATGTCGGTGAACGAGGCACTGGCGTCCGTGGGATCGGTGGCCACCGCGCCCGTCAGCCTCAGTCGCAGCCAGTCCTTGCAGGACAACAGCCAACGGGCCCGTTGAAGCACGTCCGGCTCATGGCGGGCGAGCCAGGCCAGCAGGGCGGCCGGGGAACCCGCGAAGGGGACCGTGCCCGACAGCTCCAGGACACGGGACCAGAGCGGAGTGCCCCGCCACTCCGCCAGCACTGGTTCGGCGCGCGTGTCCATCGCCACGATCGCGGCCCGTACCGGCCGGCCCCGCTCGTCGACCGCGTACAGGCCGTCGCCGTGCCCGGTCAGCCCCACCGCGGAGACGGACGGCGCCGCATCCGGGCCCGCCTCGGCGAGACAGGCGGCGATGGCCTCGTGCGCCGTCCGCCACACATCGTCCATCTCCCGCTCGACCCAGCGGGGTCGCGGGGTGTTCAGCGGCACCGTACCGGTGCCCCGCGCCACCGCTCGGCCGGTGGCATCGAACAACACGGCCTTGGTCACGGTGTGTCCCGCGTCGACGCCGAGCACCAGTTCACGCGCCAACGTCACACCCACCCCAGTTCGACGGCGTTGACCGCCGCGGCGCACCGGCCGGTCGCGGCGAGTTCGGCGACGGCCTCGGCGACGAGCCGCGCCGAACGCAGCGTCGTGGTCGTCGTGTCACCGGCGTAGTGCGTGGTGATCGTGACGTTGCCGAGCGAGCGCCAGGGGCTGTCCGCGGGAAGCGGCTCCTGGTCGTGCACGTCGAGCGCCGCTCCGGCGATACGCCGGTTCACCAGCGCTTCGTACAGGGCACCGTTGTCGACCAGGCGGCTGCGCGCGGTGTTCACGAAGTACGCGGTCGGCTTCATCAGCGCAAAGTGCCGTGCGCCGAGGAACCGTTCCGTGTCGGCCGTCAGCCGGGCGAAGAGCTGCACGATGTCGGACTCGCGGAAGACGGTGTCCAGCCCCTCTGCCCGCACGACGCCGTAACGTGCCGGCACGTCGTCGGGCACGTACGGGTCATACGCGAGCAGACGGGCGCCGAAGCCCCGCATCCGCTCGGCGAACGCCCGTCCCACCTGCCCCAGACCGATCAGGCCGACCGTGCTGCCGCCGATCTCCCGGCCCGGGCCGGCGAAGTCCTTCCGCCATCCGCCGGCCCTGACGGAGGCGTCCGCCCGGGTGATGTCCCTCGCTTCCGCGAGCATCAGTCCGATGGCCAGTTCGGCGACGGCCGAGGCGTTGCGGCCCCGCACCGGTACGACCGCCACGCCGCGGGCGGTCGCGGCGGCGACGTCGACGTTCTCCAGCCCCGCACGGGCGACGCAGAGGGCCCGCAGCCGCGGAGCGGCCCGGAGCACCTCCGGAGTCACCGGCGCGAAGTGGACGGCCAGCACCTCGGCCTCGCCCACCGCTTCCACGATCTCGCCGGGCACCGGCACGGCCCCGGGCCCGTGCCACTCCATGGTCTGCTGCGCCGCATGCTGTTCCGCCTTGGTTCCCGACCAGTCGACGCTGCGGATCGGCCCGAGGCGCAGATCGCACAGCTCCGCCAGGGCGTCGACGTAGTACCCGGCAGGGATGAAGCGATCACCGACGATCACGACGCGCACTGTGGCCTCCTCGCATACCCAGAACCACCGCTCATGGGAGCCGATCGTCCCACGGAGGATCAGGTATCGCGACGAACCGGAACAATGAAGACATTCACCGGCAGCTGTGCACCAAGAACCGGATCGGCTGAGCTGTGCGGCACCTCGAGGTCTCCGTCCGCACGGCCGCCGCAGGTCCCAGCCCTGCTCACGCACCCGGCCCGACGCACCGGAACGGCCGGCGGGCCGACCGGCTCCGCTCCCTCTCGCGGGCAGCGGAGCCGGGCCGGATGCAGGTCAGGGCGTCACGACGGACGCTTCACTGTCCAGGGGTCCGGGTTGTCCCCCACCGTGACTACGGCCCGACCTCCCGCACGATGAGGTCCGCCGCTCGCTCCGCCGTCGTCTCACCGTGGTTGTCGATGACGAGATCCGGAGTGCGGGGGAACTCCGCGCGGGTGTCGACCCCGACGACGCCGCGCAGAGCCCCGGCATCCGTCCCTTGAGGGCCGTAGAACGCGGCGCGGCCCTCGCGTGTGCGCAGCTCCTCGATCGGCGCCCGCAGCCAGACCTCGAGATAGCCGGGGGTATGGCGGCGGTTCCAGTCGTGGACTTCGTGGAGGAGCGAGATCGTCGAGCAGACGACCAGGTGGCCCTGGGCGGCCAGTTGGTGGGCGAGCTGGGCGTAGAACATCGCGAGGCGGCGCCGGTCCGCCGGCTCGTATCCGAACACCACCGGAAGGATCTCGCGCAGGCGGTCACCGTCGAGCAGGACCGGCCGCCGGCCGGAGGCGATCAACCGGTCTGCCACCAGGCGCGCCACCGTGCTCTTTCCCACGCCGGACAGACCGGTGATCCATACGACTCCGTGCTTCATTCGGATGTCTCCTCCCGGGGCGAGCCCGATGGGTCCTGGGGTGCGTTGGCCTGGTCCGCGTCGAGGCGCCGCAGAACCTCGATACCGACGGGGATGTCCGACGGGTGGTCGAACTCGAACCAGGGTCCGGCGGCGGGCACGGTGGCGATCTCCAGCAGTCGCCGCTCGACCAGGTGCCGGAGCAAGCCCGTCATGTCCAGTGCGGCGACACGGGCGTCAGCGGACCTGGTACGCCGGATGACCGACCAGGCCGTCGGCGTCATCCGGAGCAGCCCCATGTACTGGCCGTGCACCTCTTCGACGCTCAGTGCCCGGCCGCCGATGTCCATCAGGTGTCCGGCCTCGTCCCGGACGAACGTCTCCGCGTCGCTGAGCGGGTCCGCGAACCGGCGGCTCCACAGGGCGAGCCAGTGCGGGTCGTAAGCAATCGCCAACTCCGCGTCCGCAGCGGCGAGTCGGCGTACGGTGTCGGCACCGTACACGATGTCGCCGTACGAGATCAGTACGGCGTCCTCGGACAGCCAGGGCTCGGCCATCGCCAGCGACTGCGCCATCGTCGTCCGCGCCCACTCGCGGTTGCGGAAGACCGGGTAGCCGGTCGCGTCGAAGGCCTCGGCATGCCAGCCCGCGACTACGCCGACGCACTCGGCCCCGCCTGCCCGCAGCGCCGCCACCTGCCGTTCCAGGAGGGTCCGTCCGGCAATCTCGACCAGGCACTTCGGGCGGTCGTCGGTGAGCCGCCCCAGCCGGGAGCCGCGGCCTGCGGCAAGGATGATCGCCTTCACGCGGCTCCCCCGCCCAACAACTCCCGTACCGCGCGGACATCGGCCGGATCGAAGTCGGCTTCCCGCTCCGGATGCCACATGATCCCCTGGACCCGGGCGTCGCGGTGGCGGATCGCTTCGATCACGTCGCCGCAGGAGGCGGTGGCCTCGAGGGGCGCCGTCACCTCGCGGGCCGCCAGCCGGTGGTAGCTGTTGACGCTTCGGATCACTCCGTCGGTGCCGACAATCTCGTGACGGGTGGCCACATGGCCCTCGACGCGGACGAGTCCGGCCCCGAAGGCCCGCAGAATGACCTGCATGCCGCGGCACACTCCCAGCAGCGGGACGTCCTCCTGCACGGCCCAGCCCAGCAGCCCCGCCTCGGTTTCGTCCCGTTCCGGTGAGGGACCGCCGTACTCGGCCAGGTCCTCTCCCCCGGAGAGCACCACACCGCGCAGCCCGGCCTCGTGTGCCGTGCGCAGCGCCAGAGCCGGATCGTTCGGCAGCGGCACCGGGGTGACTCCGCAGGCCGACAGGAAGGGGAACCAGCGTGCGTCCAGGGCGCAGCGCCGCTCTCCGAACTCATTGGGCGGCAGGGCCCGTTGTGTGATGCCGACCAACGTCATGGCAGCACCGCCACCATGCCGCCGGCCGCGTCGATGTCCAGCGCCCGGGCATGCGACCACTGGCGGAACAGCGCTTCCCCGACCCCCACCACCGCCGGGATGCCGAGTTCCAGCGCCCGTATCGCCATGTGGGAGTTGACGCCGCCGAACGCCGTCACCAGACCCCGGATGCCAGAGGCGAAGAGCCAGTCGTAACCGGGGTCGGCACTCGCGATGAGGGCGATCGCGCCCTGCGGCGGGTTCCCGGCGTCGATATCGGCCACGTGGGCGAGTACCCGGCCGTGGGTGACAAAGTTGGGCTGCGCCTGCGGGGACACGAAGCTCCACGCGTCGTGTTCGCTGGTGACCAGGGGCGGCAGGCAGACCGTTCGGCTGTCCGCGTACGCCTCGCGCCCCCGGTCCACGGCCTCGCGGAGGACGCGTCGGTTCTCGGCGGGGTCACCGGTAAGGGTGCCGATGGTGGCGCAGTCCACGTACGACATGTCGTCGGCGGTGAATCCCAGTCGCTCGCCGCACTGCCGGATCGCCACGAGTGTGTCGCTGAGCACCGACGTGAAGTCGAACTTGCCGTTCTCCCGGCCCCGGATCGCGGCCCCGATGAAGTGCAGCAGCCGTCGGGCGTCGAAGGTGAAGCCCTCGCGGGCGATGAGCCGGTCGATGCCCCGCAGTTGTACCGCCGACGGCTTGAACACGGGCGGCCGGCCGCTGTCACGCCGTGGGCGGGACCAGTCGAAGTACCGCTCGGGCGCCTCGTCGTAGCGCGGCGAGAGGATGTCGTAGGTGCCCGGTCGCAGATGACCGTACTTCTTGAGGAAGGGCTGTTGGTCCATTGCGGTGAAATCGCGCTGCAACTCGCCGGCCACCAGACCGAGGCCGCCGATGAACTCCACCTTCTCGGCGGGTGACAGGACTCCTTCGGCGACCAAGTCGTCGAGCAGCTCGGTGGAGATGAACGCCGCGCGGGCCAGGGCCGCGAACGGCTCGGTTCCGAACTCGGCGCAGACCGTGAGCCGGGACGCCATGGCCGGCCCGCAGCACCCTGGCTGCCCGGCCGCGCACCCGGGCGCGTGCGCCGCGGGTACGCGCGCTGAGTCGAGCCGCGACAGCCGGTCGAGGTCTTCCTCCCACAGGCTCCCTGAGACCAGCCGGTCGGTCAGCCTCCGTAAACTGGTGCGGAGCGTGGCGCGGTCCTCGGCTCCGAACCCCGCGTCCGACAGCTCGGCCAGCCGTTCCCCGGTCCGGAAGGCATGCGCGGACACCACGATCCTCGACTCCACCTTGTCGTGCAGATGCGGCGAGGCGACCAGCCGCGCCAACCAGTGGTCGACCAGCCGTCCGGCGAGGTCCGTGGGGACGTCGCGCGGGATGAAGGAGGTGGCGCTGGCTCGCACGTCGATGTACGCGAGTCCGGCGAAGTCGACCAGCAGCGGGACGCCGCGCAGGTCTCGGTAGCCGTAGCGGTGACGGGCGCGCGCCCACACCTCGTCGGTGATCAGCCGCCGGTACAGGGACAGCGCCAAGGGCCGCGGCCGCAGCCCGATCATCTCCGCGGGATTCCAGTCGGGCATCACCCCGAAGACGCCGCGTCCTCCGAGTACCGCGGGCGCGGCGTGGCCGGCGTCGGCGATCCGCTCGGCCACCTTCGTGAGGACCGTGCGGTGCGCGGCCGGGGTCACCGGCGTGGCGGCGCAGACCAGTGGTCTCGCCTGGAGCAGGACCAGCTCGTCCTCCGCGTCGACGGCGAACTCGACCTCAATAGGTGACTGTCCGGTCAACTCGGTGATTTCGGCCAGCAGTTGCCACACCCCGGACAGCAGCGGCGTCGGCGCCGTGGCCGACCGGTCGTACGCGGCGCCGTAGGAGATCCGCAGGGCCGCCGGCCGCCCGCCGGTCACGGCATCGGTACGGTCGTCCTCGCTCCAGTTCACGACGGCGTACGGCGCGCCACTGCTCGGGTCGCAGGAACACGCCACCCCACTCGCCCGGGACCCGGTCAACTCGGGCTGGATGAGCACTTGGTCGTCCTGGCGCCGCTGGTCGTACGAAGCGAACACCTCGTCGACGGCTGCCGCCAGCTCGGCCCTGCCGCGCCGCCCGGTGAGCGAGCGGAAGCGCCCCGCCTGGGACCCTGTCGCGGTGTCCTCGGTCACCGCGCTGCTGCGCACGATGAGAGCACCTGCGGCCCATTCCTGGCGCAGTACCTCATCAAGCAGCCGCTCCCTGGACATGCGCCACTCGTGCAGCGCGAAGTAGCTCAGGGGCAGCACGCGCGCGGTGGTGACCAGCGGGGCCAGGCGCGCCAGTGATTCGGCCTTGGTGCCCAGGCGGACGCCGACGCGGTTCACCACCCGGCGCCCTCACGGCTCGCCCGGGCGATCCACGCCCGGGTCACGTACGGCACGTCGATGTGCTCCGCGCCCGCCCCGAGCACCACCTCTCGAATGGCGTCGAGCACTTCATCGAACTGCTGCCCGGCCTGCTCACCCAGCGTGGCGTGTGAGGCCCAGGCGTCGCACCACGCGTCTGCCCGCAGCCGGAAGACCGTGCGGCCGGACAGTTGAACGGGCGACTCGAACAGCCCGCTCTCCTCGATGACGGGGCGTTGGTCGGTCCGGCGGGTTCCGTAGGTGTAGCCGGGCACCCGCTCGTGGATGAGACGTTCGACCCGTGCCTGGAGCGGATCCTCCAGATCGCGGTGGTTCCACAGGCACACGAAGAAGCCGTCCGGTTCCAGGATGCGGGCGGTCTCCTTGAGAGCGGCCAGGCGGTCCGTGCGGTCGAACGACGAACCGAAGGTCACCAAGCGGTAGTGTCCGCTCGGCCGTCCGCTGGTCTCCCCTGTGCCGTTGTGCCATGTCACATCGCTGAACCGGGCCGTGCGCCGTTCGCCGGTGGCGCGCATGGCGGCGGTGGGCTCCACGGCTTCGACCCGCAGCCCGTACTCCAAGAGCGGCTCGGTCAGATGGCCGGAGCCCGCGCCGATGTCGCAGACCAGGTCTCCGGGCCGCACGCCCGCTGCCCGGAGCACGCTGCGGATGACGCTCGGCACGTACTCCGCGCGCTCCTGGTATGTCGCGGCGTAGGGGGAGTAATCGAACGAAGGGGTCATGGCTCTCCTCATGGGGATGTGGGGGGGGGATCAACGCGGTGGAACCCGACGGGACGTGACGCGATGTATTGCAGGGGGTGGCGGAGCCCGGGTACTCGACCGACCGACGCGCTACCGGCTGTCCCGTGTGCGGGATGTCGCCAGCTGGTAGCCGAACGTGGCCGCGGTCTCCAGCAGTCGCGGTGTCCGGAAGCGGGCGGCGACGCTCTCGTCGCCGTACCACTCCCGCCACTCCCCGACCATGCCGCGTCGCATGATCCGGGGCTGGCTGCCGACGGCACCGGCCGCCGCCGAGACCCGCTCCTCGTGGGCGCGCATGTTCTCGTACCGGCTGTGCCGCACCGCCTGCTCGACCGCCGCCGGTGTCCGTGACACGCCGAACACCTCGAGCAGACGGGACGCGGTGGCCTCCGGGTCGGCCTTGAGATCTTCGAACCGGATCACCGTGGAACGGCGGAAGCGAGGCAGTGCGGCCGTCCACGCGGCGTAGAAACCGGCCCACCCCGCGATGGGGGGTTCGTCGTTGACACCACGGCCGTCGAGGAACTCGGCGAACGTGCCCTGTACGTTCACACCCTCGAGCGGCCATTGCGCGGCGAAGCTGCGAAACCACTGGAAGGACGAGTGCACCGCGTCACGCGGGTCGCGGACCAGGAGCACGGCGCCGGCCAGCCGACCGTGGTCGAAGTGGTCCGGGTACAGGTGGTTCTTGAAGAACCGCGGCCCGTCGTCCGCCCCGCCCTCGCCGCCTCCGGCGTTCCGGTCGCTGGCGGCGGTGGCGGACAGCCTGCTCCGGTAGGCCAGGCGGTCTTCGATGACCTGCGATGTACCGTCCTCGCCCACGGCTTCCGTGTACGGGTCGACGTACGCGATCCCCAACTCGATCAGGATGTTGCCGATGAGCGCTGCCCCGGAGCCGGGATAGCCCGCGACCACCACGTCCCGCGCGCCGAGGCGGGCTGCGTTGCGCATGTGCAACTTGACCGGGTCGGCCACCTCCGCTCGCAGAGGTTCCATGTCGTTCCCCTTCTCATGTGTGTACAGCGGGTGGCCCGGGCCGCGGTCAGTCGACATCGCCGTAGACGGCCGTGGTGATGTTTCCGCCGAATCCCAGGCCGAGTTGGGCGGTGATGCCGCCCCGGTGCGTGATCCGTCCGCGAGCCAGCTGAGGATGTGCCTCGGCCTCGGCGGCTGCTGCGGGAAGCAGGCCCTCGCTGTACGCCCGGGCGGTGATGACGGTCTCCAGCAGAGGGGCGGTGCCCATGGCATGGCCCAGCATGGGCTTGAAGCAGTAGGCGACCGACTGCTTGCCCAAGTGCTCGGCCACGGCGGCGTCGGCCTCGTTGCACTGCGCGGTGCCCGTGGCGTGCGCGGCGTAGAAGTCGACGTCCTCCCGGGCGACTTCGGCGTGGCCGAGCGCGGTGTCCATGGTTCGGATGAGGTATTCGAAGGACGGCGCGATGGAGACCGGGTGGTAGGCGTCGTTGCCCAGCGCGGAGCCCAGCAGGCGGATGCGCCCCTCGGTTCCGGGCTGCCGCGCCGGCGCCAGCACGAGCGCCGCCGCGCCCTCGCCCATGATGAAGCCGCGGGTGCCCTCGTGGAACGGTCGGCACACCTCGCTGGGTGGAGCGTCGTACACCAGGGCTTTGAGAGCGGCGAAGGCGCGTATCTCCTCACCGTCGTAGCCGACATCGGCCGAGACCACCACCACGTCCGTCGCGTCGCCGGTGGCCAGCAGGCGCTGTCCGATGGCCAGCGCGTGCAGCCCGGACGTGCACGCGGCACTGATGACCATGGACGGCCCGTGGAACTGGTATTGCTCGATCACGCGGGCCGCCGGGGTGGTCCACACCTGCTCGACGAACCGGCGGCGGGGGTTGCCTTGCTCCGGCTCGAGGTACCGCTGCCGCCACCGTTCGCGGTCGGCCCCAGTGGTGGCGTACAGCAGGGCGACCCGCTCCCCCGGCCGCCAGCCGCGGCCGAGCGCGTCGGCGATGGCCTCGTCGGCGGCGGCCGTCACCGCCCGCGCGTACCGGGTGGTCCCCGCCTCGGGGTCGCCGCCTTCGGGGATGCGGGCCAGCCAGCACGGATCGGGGAACCGTCCGCCCAGGCCGGCGTGGGCTTCGGCCGAGGTGTTGCCTGACAGCAGGCCGGACCACAGGTCGTCCATGGACCAGCCGTAGCCGCTGACCGCGCCGATACCGAGGATGTCCGCAGGGGGAATGGGCATGCTGCCGCCTTGGGTGTGAGTGCCATGGAGAGGACGAGGAAGTGCACGGACCGGAGCGCATGGTCGGCGCCGGTGGTTCCCGGCCGGGCCGGGCTGTCATGCGTGGCTTGGTCTCCCGGACTTCCGGGCGACCAGCAGGCCGTTGACGCCCGTGGGTGCGTCGGCCGCCACCGGCACCCGCCGCACCGTCGCGAAGCCGGCCCGGGCCAGCATCGACTCGTACGCCGCCCGGGAGTGATTGGCTCCGCCGACCGTGTCGACCAGCATGTTGAGGCTCATCAACGCCGCAGGTTCCGGGCCTGTGCCGTCGTCATCCACGAACCCCTCCGCAATGACCAGCACCCCTTCGTCGTCCAACGCGGCATGGCACTTGCGCAGGATGGTTTCGTTCGTGCGCTCGTCCCACATGTGCAGCACGTTGGTGAGGGTGACGAGGTCGTGGCCGCGGGGCAGTTCGTCATCGGTGAGCAGGTCGCCGCCGAGCGTGCGGACGCGGTCGTCGAGCCCGCGGTCCCTGAGCCTGAGCGCGGTCAGTTCGCACATCGCGGGCAGGTCGTAGATGGTCGCCTGCATCCGGGGGTTGAGCCGGCACAGCCGCATGCCGAGTTCTCCCGGGCCGCCGCCGACATCGAGGAGGCGACGGAACGGGGAGAAGTCGTAGGCATGCACGATCACTTCGGCGATGGAGGACGACAGGGAGGCCATCGCGTTCCAGAACAGCTCGACTTCTCCCGTGGCGTCGTCCACGGCGAACTTGCTGGGACGCGCGGCGGGGTCCCATGCCGTCGGCCGGTTCTCGCGCATGGCGGTCAGCAGGTCCTCCCAGCCGGGGTACTGCTGTTCCTCCACCAGTTGTATGAAGCCGCCGAGGTAGTGCCGCCCGGTGGAGACCAGAAACCGCTGGGCCTGGGCGCTGTTGCGGTAGCGCTCGGTGCCCGGGTCCCGGTCCAGCAGTCCCAGTGAGCAGCAGGCGGTGAGCAGCATGTGCGTGGGACGCTCAGCCAGGCCCAGCGCCGTGGTTGCCTCGGCCGTGCTCAGCGCGCCGCGCTCGGCGAGAAGGTCGAAGAGACGGAGTCGGACGGCCGTTGCCAGGACCTTGGTTCTGCGAAAGCCGTCAAGGAGGTCCAGCAGGGCCGCGGGGGTGTTGCCTGAAAAGTCGGTCCGGGGGTTCCCCGTTTGCCTCACGTGCCCTCCACGGTTCCGCGATCTGTCCGGTGTTGCAGGTCGGCGTCACCCGCCGGACGCCGGTCCCGGCTCTCGACGCCTTGTGAAATGCCGTCTGTTCAGAGTTGCGCCGAGGCCGGCCATCGCGGCCGTGGCGAGGGCTCCGGAATTCTTGAGATGCATGCCGTCACCGCTGTCGAACGCGGCGTACCGCTGAGGTCGGCCGTGTCGAGGAGCAGCAGGTTGTCCGGGGATGGCGCGTCCTGGGTGATGGCGACGTGGTATCGCGCCTGCATCTCGGCTTCGATGGCCAGGTCTCGGGCGACCGGAGACACGGTGCTTCCTCTCTACGGTGATGCGAGAACTCTCTGCGGTGACGTAAAAGGAATCGCGGGCACTCAGCGCACGCGAGAGCCGAAGGAACGGTTGGGTGTGACATATTCCGGAATGCCCGGAACCAAGGATTCCGTCCACCTGGATTCGGTGTCGGGAGTGATTCCATTTCGACCGCCGGCGCCGCCGCACCGGACACTCATCCAAACCCACGCGGACTGGAACTTCAAGCAGAATGATCATCGTGCATCACTTATTCAAGGCGTGCATAAATGCAGCGCACGCCCATTTCACGCCACACCCATGGGCCCATCCGAGGCGATTCATCAACGCGGGGCAAACGGCACGCCCCGCTCGGCACACCTGACCCTCGGCAGATCCGCACGGACGCCGGCGCGAGACATGCGCGAAATCAAGCCTTCCGGCTTGAAACCCTCGACCACGAAGGATGCCGACGAACACCGAAATTTGTTACCAAAATTTGACCATGTCAGAGGTTTACGCCTGTCTCAACCGACTCCATCACGAAAATTGACACCGAAAGAACACGCTTGACTGCCGAGAGTGAAGAGGCGTTCAGCTAACGAGCGCTGCGCAACCCGAATGAGCAGGTATGTGCTCAGTTGAGCTTTCAACTCATGCCGCCCCCTTCTAGGTATGGTGTTAGATGCATCAGCGGGCAGGCGGTGGCGGCACTGTGACAAGCGAATATGTCGCGCTTTTCCTCCAGCCCGCAGTGCGTGACCGAGAAAGAACGGGGGAGCGACAGCAGCGCGGTGGTGGGCGCTGTCTGTCGCGCGATTTACTGCGACAAAACGGCCGACGGGCCGTCCTTCAAAGAATCGTCGCGTCAAGCTCCCCTTTTTCTCCTGCGAACTGTGATCACCGGACAGAAGGGGGCTTCGATGATTCGCGAACGGGTGCGTTCACCAAAAACAGATGTGGAGCTGTCGCAGATTCGCTGCTTCATGGCGGTGGTGGAGACAGGCAGTTTTACCGATGCGGCGCAACAGCTCCACGTGAGCCAGCCCACTGTCTCCCGCGCCATCCAGCGGCTGGAGGCCTCGCTCGACACCCAGCTCCTGGACCGCTCTACGCGTCGCCTGACTTTCACCGAGCAGGGCAGGAGGTTCCACGGGGACTTACAGGAGGCGTACATCCAGTTGAATCGCGCGATCAACCGACTGCACTCCTCCTCGATCCTGCGGATCGGCTTCTGCTGGCTGCTCCCCGAAGTATTCTCCCGGTTCGTCGCTCAATTCGCGAAGGAGGCCGACGTCGACTTCGAGTTCCTGCGCGACGACACCGCCACCGCCGGTTTGCACAGTGGCCACACCCATCTCGCCCTCTTGCGCAACGTTCCTGGCCATCTGCCCGTCGTCGCGGTCCCGCTGTGGGAAGAGCCCCGGGTGGCAGCCGTCGCGCGCAGTTCACCGCTGGCCCGGCGCGACCACCTGGACTGGGCGGAACTCGCGGACTGGCCGTTGGTCGAGAACACGGTGAGCGGAACGACCTCCCCGGACCTCTGGCCGACACGGCACCGCCCCAAGACGGTCGTCAGGTGCGGCAACTACGACGAATGGCTCGAGGCCGTGGCCGCTGACCGGGGCATTGGCACGGTGCCCGAACTAGCCTCCCGGCGCACCAGCCACTCCTCTGTCGTATTCGTGCCCCTCCAGAACGCCCCGGCGATACAGGTCTCCCTCGTCCTGCCCGAACGCGGCGCGCATCCCCTGGCCGAGCGTCTCGCATCAGCCGCCAGAAGGGAGTTGGGACAGGATTGACACGCCACGTGCTGCAGCGGACTTCAGGGGATCCACGGAGACGGTGCGCTGGCGCTCGCGATGCGTGGCCCGGCGGATGGCGGGCCCGGTGGACGAGCTGCGGCTGGGTCGGCGCAAGCCGGAGCCGGCGTTCTCCGAGGCCGAGCGGGCGGAGTTGACGGCTGGGCGCTGCGGGCGAAGACCGCGCAGTTTCTGGCACTGCGGGCGAGGATCGTGCTGCGGTGCGCGGAAGACGGGGCGAACAAAGAGGCCACCGCCGAACTCAGTGTATCGCAGGGGACGGTGAACCGCTGGCGGTCGTCGACGTCGCCGGCCTGTACCACCATCCGCCCGAGAAGGCGGTGGTGCTGTGCGCGGAGGAGAAGAGCCGTGCGCCAGGAGGCGCTGATGGAACGTGCGGGAGGAGGCAGACGGGGCTCCTCACCTCACACGGAAGCGGCGGCCCGACACGGTCCCGCGTCCCCGGCCCGGGCCGATATCCCGGTCCGGAACGGCCTCAGGGCGTCAGGGCGTCACGGTGGAGACCACGTACACCTTGGGGTGCGCCTTGTTGCGGAGGTCGACGGTGATGTCCTGCTGGGGCTGCGGCTGGGGCTGGGTGTGGCGGGTCCCCGCCCAGTCCTTCCCGGCGCCGAGGTTCCAGCCGACGGTCGCGGCGTCCTTGGTGCCGATCGTGACCCGGCCGCCCTTCAGCTCCTCGCGGCTGGAGCCGATGGTGCGCAGGAAGCGCTCCAGGCCGTCGTCGGACGTGACGAACTGCACGTACAGCTTGCTGACCTTCCACGAGTTGCTCTCATAGAAGGCGACGTCGGCGGAGTACGGCTGGATCGGCACGTCGTAGATGCGGCGGGTGACCTTGGACGGCCAGCCCTCGGTGAGGCCGGTGGCCGCCGCCTTGCCCTCCTTGTCCTTGCCGCTCTCCCGGCTCTGCTGGGCGGAGACCACGAGATAGCCCGCGGGAATGCCGACGAGCAGCACCACGATCAGCAGGGTGACGATCCGGCGGCGCAGGCTGGGGCCGGTGCCCAGCGGGGTCGCCCCGGCCGGGCCCTCGCCGCCGGCGGGCGGGGTCTGCCGGGGGACGGCGGGTCGCTCGGCGGAAGTCATCCTCGGCTCCCTCGTAGGTTCTGCGCATAGCGCTCGTAGCGTTCGTACCGCTCCACGCGGCGTCGGTTGGCACGGCGGAAGCGGCGGGCGACGAGCCGGGCGAGGTCGGCGGCGCCGACGAGGCCCGCCTCGTTGCCGAGCTGCGCCTTCACGATCCGGGCCTCGGGGCGGTAGCCGCGGCCGGTGAGGTGGCGGCGGAAGGATTCCCGGGCCGGGCCGATGAGCAGGTCGTCCGCCGCGCTGACGCCGCCGCCGACCACGAAGCAGGACGGGTCGAGGGCGGCGGCGAGGTTGGCGATGCCGACGCCGAGCCACTGGCCGATGTCCTGGAGCAGTTCCACGCACATGGCGTCGCCCTGCCGGGCCAGGTCGGTGATGAGCGGGCCGGTGATGTCACCGATGTGCCCGCCGACCTGCTCGATGATGTTGTACGCGACCGGCGAGTCGGCGGCGGCGAGCTCGCGGGCCTCGCGGACCAGGGCGTTGCCGGAGCTGTACTGCTCCCAGCAGCCGCGGTTGCCGCAGGGGCAGCGGTGTCCGCCGGGGACGACCTGCATGTGGCCGAACTCGCCCGCGACGCCGTAGCGGCCCCGCTTGACCTTGCCGTCCTCCAGGATGGCGCCACCGATGCCGGTGCCGAGGGTGATCATGACGAGGTTGTCCTCGCCGCGTCCGGCGCCGAAGCGCCACTCGGCCCAGGCGGCGGTGTTGGCGTCGTTGTCGACCATCACGGGGACCGCGAGGCGGGCGGCGAGGGCGTCGCGCAGCGGCTCGTCGCGCCAGGAGAGGTGCGGGGCGAACAGCACCCGGGAGCGGTCGGCGTCGACCCAGCCGGCGGCACCGATGCCCACCGCGTGGACGTCGTGCCGGTCGGAGAGGTCGAGCACCAGCTCGACGATGGTGTCCTCGACGACCTTGGGGCTCTTGGACTTGTCCGGCGTCTCGGTGCGCAGCTTCTCGAGGACGTTGCCGTCGGCGTCGACGACTCCGGCGGCCACCTTGGTGCCGCCGATGTCGATGCCGACGGTCGGGACCCGCGGGGCGCTCAGGTGGGAGCGGCGCTCGCGCGTCCCGACGGTGCGGAGGACGGTGGCCCTGGCCGAGCCGCGGTGCGCGAGCTCGCGGTACGTGCTCATCTCGTCCCTTGGTTCGTGTGCGGTCGTTCGGTGCTGTTGGTGATTGTGCCAGGGGGCACGGGTCCGGGGCCTCCTGAGGGGAGGCCCGGGACCCCGTGATCACACCGGGACGGACGCACACATATGAGACGATATGCCCGGGATGCTCCTTCCGTCGGGCGCCGCCGGGTCAGGCCTCGTCGGTGGCAGCCGCGAGGTGGTCCGGGACGGGCGCCCGCTCCAGTTCGTGGCTGAGTTCCTCCAGCTCGGAGCCGCCGGCCATCTGGCGGGTGAGCTCATCCAGAGTGATCTTGTCCTTGGTGTGGCGGCCGGCCATCGCACCCCGCTTGAGCAGCACGAAGCGGTCCCCGACGAGGTAGGCGTGGTGCGGGTTGTGGGTGATCAGAACCACTCCGAGACCGGCGTCACGGGCGGCCGCCACATACTTCAGGACGACGCCGGACTGCTTCACGCCGAGGGCGGCCGTGGGCTCGTCGAGCACCAGCACCTTGGCGCCGAAGTGCACGGCCCGGGCGATCGCCACGCACTGCCGCTCGCCGCCCGAGAGGGTGCCGATGGGCTGGTCGACGTCGCGCAGGTCGATGCCCATCCGGAGCAGGGCGCTGCGGGTGGTCTCGCGCATCGTCCGCACGTCGAGGCGGCGGAAGGGGCCCCTGCCCCTGGTGGGCTCGGAGCCGAGGAAGAAGTTCCGCCAGACCGGCATCAGGGGCACCACGGCCAGGTCCTGGTAGACGGTGGCGATGCCGCGGTCCAGGGCGTCCCGGGGCGAGGCGAGGGAGGTCGGCTCGCCGTCGACGGCCAGGGTGCCGGCGTCGTGCCGGTGCAGCCCCGCGATGATCTTGATCAGGGTGGACTTGCCGGCCCCGTTGTCGCCGAGGACGCAGGTGATCTCGCCGGCGTGGACCTCCAGGGAGACGTCCTGGAGGGCTTTGATGTTGCCGTAGAACTTGCTCACCTCGGTGAGCTCGACCAGGGCTGTCACCGTGCCTCCTCGCTCGGTGTCGTGCGTCGGGGCGGCCTCGCCTGCCGCGTTCGCCGGGGCGCTCACTTGGTGGCCTCCGCCCGCTTGCGGACCCAGGCGTTGAGCAGGGTGGCCAGGAGGAGCATGCCGCCGAGGAAGAACTTGAACCAGTCCGGGTTCCAGTTGGCGTAGACGATGCCCTTGTTGGTCATCCCGAAGATGAAGGCGCCGAAGGCCGAGCCGATGGCCGAGCCGTAGCCACCGGTCATCAGACAGCCGCCGATGACGGCCGCGATGATGTACAGGAACTCGTTGCCGATGCCCTCGCCGGACTGCACCACGTCGTACGAGAAGAGCAGGTGCTGCCCGGAGATCCAGGCGCACAGGGCCACCGCCATGTACAGGCCGATCTTGGTGCGGCCGACCGGGACACCGACCGCGCGGGCGGCGGCGGCGCCCCCGCCGGCGGCGAAGATCCAGTTGCCGACGCGGGTGCGCAGCAGGATCCAGGTGGCCACCGCGACCAGCGCGAACCACCAGAGGACGGTGATCTGCACGTCGACGTCGCCCACGGTCAGGTGGGAGGCGAAGACGGCCTTGGCGGAGGGGAAGCCCTCCATGTCGCCGATCGTCTTGGTGGAGACGGTGCCGCTGATGAGCTTGGTGAAGCCCAGATTGAGGCCGATCAGCATCAGGAAGGTGCCGAGCGTGATGATGAAGCTGGGCAGTTCCGTCCGGACCAGCATGACGCCGTTGAAGAAGCCGATCGCCAGCGTGACCAGCAGGGACACCCCGACGCCGACCCACACGTTGGCCGTCATCTGGTAGCTGAACATCGAGGAGATCAGCGCGGACGAGGTGACCATGACGCCGGTGGAGAGGTCGAACTCCCCGCCGATCATCAGCAGGGCCACCGGCACCGCCATGATCCCGAACGTGGACGAGGCGTAGAGGACGGTGCTCAGGCTGGGCGCCCGCAGAAAGCTCTCCGCGGCGACCGAGAAGAAGAGGAAGACCGCGACGGCGCCGACGACCGCGCCCAGCTCGGGCCGGCCCATCAACCGGCGCAGCAGCGAGGTCTCCAGCAGCCGCTCGTCGGTGGCGGTGGGCGTCTTGACCAGGGCTGTCATCGCGTCCCCCGCTTCGTGTACCGCTCCAGGGCCGAGGCGTCCTTCTTGTGGATGATCTCCGGGCCGGTGAGCACCGGCTTTCCGCCGCCGAGGACGTCGGCGTTGTACTTCTTGAGCCAGAGCAGGTCCACGGCCTCGTAGCCCTGGAGGTAGGGCTGCTGGTCGACGGCGAAGCCGAGGTCGTCGTCCTTGAGGGACTGGGCGACCTTGGCATTGAGGTCGAAGGTGTCGATCTCGGCCTTGCTGCCCGCCTGTTCCTTGGCCTTGACGGCGGTGTCCGCGAACGGCGCGCCGAGGGTGACGACGGCGTCGATGTCCTGGTCGGCCTGGAGCTTCGCCTCGATGGAGGACTGGACCTCGGGCATGTTGGTGCCCTCGACGTAGAGGTTCTTCAGCTCGCCGTCGAAGGTCTTGCGGGCCCCGTCGCAGCGCTGTTCGTGCCCCACGTTGCCCTGCTCGTGCAGCACGCAGAGGGCCTTCTTGCGGCCGCGCTTGTTGAGCTCCTCGCCGACCGCCTCACCGGCGATGGTCTCGTCCTGGCCTATGTGGGAGAGCGCGCCGAACTTCTTGGACTCGGCGGAGCCGGAGTTGACGGTCACCACGGGGATGCCGGCCTTCACGGCCTTGGTGACGACGTCCTTCATGGCGTCCGGCTTGGCCAGGCTGACGATCAGGCCGTCCACCTTCTGGTCGATGGCCGCCTGGACGAGCTGCGCCTGCTGCTGCCCCTCCTTGTGGTGCGAGTAGAGGAATTTGATGTTGTCCTTGGCCGCCGCCTGCTGGGCACCGTTCTGCACGATGTCCCAGAAGGTGTCGCCGTCTCCCGAGTGGGTGACCATGGCGAAGGTCCAGCGGGGAGTGTTCACCGCCGCGCGCCCCCCGGCCGCCTGCGCCGCACGCTCCTCCGCGCGCTTGCCGCCCGTACTGCTGCACCCCACGAGGGTCGCGCCGAGCACCGCCGCCAGCACGGCACCTGTTGCGCGTACCCCTGTCCGAACCGTTGCCACGAAGACATGCCTCTCTCGCTGTGACCTGACTGTGTGAGCCGTGCCGGCTCCCCGACCGACGACCGTACGGCGGGACGGTGCCGCGGACCGTACCCGCCGGTCACCGCGCCGCTCGTCGTCCTGCCTGTTGTGCCGTCCGATCCTGTTGTGCTGCCCGATGTGCTGCTCGGTCTGCTGCCTCATGTGCTGTGGTGCGTGCTCCTCGGGGCTGCCGGGCCGTGCGGACCCGGGCCCGGCCGCCCAAGTATCGGTCACCCCTGTTCGTGCCGGTTTCATCGGGTGCCGCGGTGCCGGGATCCCCAGGCGCGGATCCTCCGTGGTCCCGACGGCGGCGGGGGAAAGCGGGCACCGCGGACGGCCGCCGTCCGGACTCCGGGTCTGCGCGCCATGGTGGGTCCGCCTTCCCTCCTGAGCCGCCCGATTGCGACTGGTGGAGTTCTAACGGCGGCCGGCACAGGCCGTCAATACTTTGTCCGAACATTCTTACGCGGACGGGTTTCCGGGGTGGACAGAGGGAGCAGGGCGGGAGGTATCGGGCTCGGGGGAAGCGGTGGGGGCCCGGTGGCCCGGCCTCCGGGCCGGGGGTGGATGACCTCAAAAAAACGGCACAGCGACACCCCGGGGCCGGTGACACCGAACCGGGTGAGTGTCGGGGTGGGTGCCGCGGGGCCCGGATTCCGGCACCGAGCCGGGATACGGCCCCGGGCCGCCTCAGGGGCGGACGAGCAGCTGGAACTCGAAGGCGTAGCGCGAGGCGCGGTAGGTGTGCGAGCCGAACTCGACCGCCCGGCCCGTGTCGTCGAAGGTCGTGCGCTCCATGGTGAGCAGCGGCGCCCCCTCGGGCTCCCCCAGTTGCTCGCCCTCGTCGGCGGTGGCCGCGCGCGCGCCGACCGCCTGCCGGGCGCTGTGCAGGGTGATGCCCGCCTCCCGCATGAGGCGGTACAGACCGGTCGACTCCAGGCGCACGGTGTCCAGGTCGAGCAGCCCGGCCGGAAGGTGGTTGCGCAGGTGGGCCATGGGTTCGCCGTGGGCGAGCCGCAGCCGCTCGACGAGGACCACGTCGGACCCCTCGGGCACCCCGAGGGCCGCGGCGACCTCGGCGCTCGCGGCTTCGGTGGTGTTCCGCAGCACGCGCGTGGCGGGGCGCTGACCGGCCGCCTCCAGGTCGTCGTAGAGGCTGCTCAGTTCGAGCGGGCGCTTGACCTGGCTGTGCACGACCTGCGTGCCGACGCCTCTGCGGCGCACGAGCAGACCCTTGTCGACCAGCGACTGGATCGCCTGGCGGACGGTGGGCCGGGAGAGGCCGAGCCGCCCGGCGAGCTCGATCTCATTGCCCAGCAGACTGCCCGGGGCGAGCCGGCCCTTCTCGATCGCCGCCTCGAGCTGCTGGGAGAGCTGGAAATAGAGCGGGACCGGACTGCTGCGGTCCACGCTGAGCTGGAGAGACCCCGTCGGATCCGGCTGTTTCGCCACGGGGCGAGCGTAGTGGCCCGGACAGATGACGGGAAGTCGTGAAGTTCGATTGTCCGGACAAAATGACAGGAACTGCGAGGTGCGGACCCGTGCCGACGCCCGCCGTTCCCGTCGTGGGAGGCCCCACCCGCAGCCGTGGGGGGCCCCCCCCCCGGGGGGGGGGGCCCCCCCCGGGCCGCCCCCCCCCCCGCGGGGGCCCCGCGGCGGGGGGGGGGGGGGCCGGACGCAGGCTCGGACCGCGCCCGGCCGCCAGACGTGA
>NZ_JBIASV010000002.1:259835-279865 GCF_042891165.1 Streptomyces sp. NPDC001922
AACGTGGGCCCCGCCGGGGGGGGGGGGGGCCCCGGCCCCCCCCCCGGGGGGCGGGGGGGGGCCCCCCCCCCCCGCCCCCGGCCCCCCCCCCCGGGGGGGGGCCCCCCCACGGCCGGAGAACGAGGCTCCCGGACGGCCGGAGACGGGAGCTTCCGGACGGCTCGGGAACGGAGGTCCGGCGACGTCCGGAGAACAGGGTTCCGGAACGGCCGGTTCGCCGTCAGAACCGGACCGGCAGCCGGTGCGGCCCCCGGATCAGCAGCCCCTGCCGCCAGGTCAGCGCCGCCGGGTGGGCGTCCAGCTCCAGGCGCGGGCAGCGGTCCAGCAGCGAACGGATCGCGATCCGGGCCTCCAGCCGGGCCAGCGGCGCGCCCAGGCAGTAGTGGATGCCGTGGCCGAAGGCGACATGCCCGCGGGCGTCGCGGCGGATGTCGAACCGCTCCGCGTCCGGGAACCGCGCCGGGTCGCGGTCGGCGTCGGCAAGGGCGACGAGGACGAGTTCGCCGCCGCCGGGGATCACGGTGCCGCCGATGTCCAGCGGTTCGGTGGTGAACCGGTATGTCGGAGTCTCGACCGGCCCGTCGTACCGCAGCATCTCCTCGACCGCGTTCTCCAGCAGCGAGTAGTCGGCCCGCAGCGCGGCCAGTTGGTCGGGGTGGCGGAGCAGCGCCAGCACGCCGTTGGAGATGAGGTTGACAGTGGTCTCGTGGCCGGCGACGAGCAGCAGCCAGACGGTGCCCAGCAGTTCGTCGGGCGAGAGCCGGTCTCCGTTCTCGTCGGTGGTGCGGATCAGCGCACTCAACAGGTCGTCACCGGGGTGCGCGCGCTTCCGCTCCAGCAGGTCGGTGAGGTAGTGGAAGGCCTGCGTCGCGGCCTCCTCGCTGCGGGCGCGGTCGGTGAAGGACAGCGCGTCGTTGGAGAAGCGGCGGAACTCCCCGCGGTCCAGGAAGGGCACGCCGAGCAGCTCGCAGATGACGGACATCGGCAGCGGGAAGGAGAGCGATTCGACCAGGTCGGCGCGGCCGGACGGATCGGCCAGCATCGCGTCCAGCAGTTCGTCGGTGATCCGCTGGACGCCCGGGGCCAGCGCCTCGACCCGCCGTGGCGTGAACTCCTTGGCGACCAGCTTCCGCAGCCGGGTGTGCACCGGCGCGTCGGAGTTGAGCATGTGGGCGCCGGTGGGGAAGCGGGAGAAGTTCAGGGCCTGCGAGGCGTTCGTCCAGTGCTTGGACAGTCTGGCGTCGGCCAGTGCCGCACGGCTCTCCGCATAGCCGACGACCAGCCAGGCGTCGGCGCCCTCGGGCATCCGGATCCGGTGCACGGGGCCGCGGGACCGCAGTTCGGCGTAGACCGGATACGGGTCCCGGGTGAAGTCCTCACCGAGTGCGGCGAGATCGACCAGCGCGTCCGTCGTCACGTTCTCCCCCTTCTTCTCCGTCACTGATCACCACGCTAGGTGTCGAGTCCACGGGGCGGGGGTCGTAATCCGGCCGATCCCCCACGCGCCGGGGACACCGGGACGGGACGGCCGGCTGAGCGGCGGCCGGACGCGGCGCGGCCTACTCCGCGTCGGGGCCCGGAGCCGCGTCGGCCAGGCGGGCCAGCAGGTCGGCGGCGCGCTTGGCGACCGCCGTCCGGTCGCCCTCGGACAGCGCGGACCCCAGCCCGCAGGCCGCCGCTCCCGCCGCGATCCACTCCGGTGCGCTCTCCACGCTCACCCCGCCGCTGGGGAGCAGCGGCGCCTGCGGGAGTTCGGCCCGGACGTCCCGCAGCCAGCGGGGATCGTGGGCGGAGGCCGGGAACACGTTGAGGGCGTCGGCGCCCAGCTCCAGGGCGCGCATCATCTCGGACGGACCGGTGACACCGGGGAAGACCGGGATGCCGTACCGGTGACCGGTGCGGATGACCTCCTCGTCCAGCCCCGGGGACACCAGGAACCGGGCGCCCGCGTCGATGGCCATCCGGGCGGTCTGGGCGTCGAGGACGGTGCCCGCCCCGATCAGCGCGTCGTCGCCGACCTCCCGGGTGAGCGTGGTGACGACCTCCAGCGCGAAGGGCGTGTTGAGCGATATCTCCAGGCTGCTGATGCCACCGGAGATGAGGGTGTCGGCGGTGGCGGCCGCCTGGTCGTAGCTCTCGGTTCGGACGATGGCGAAGACGCGCTGCGCCAGGGCGGCGCGGGTGATCTCCCAGCGGTACACGGCAGTCAGCCGCCTTTCTCGGTCGGGCGACGCACACGGTGGTGACGCTCACGGGTGGTGATGCAGACGGGTGGTGATGCAGACAGGTCGTGATGCAGACAGGTGGTACGGAGCCGGCCGGCGGTTCAGCGTCGGAGCCGGCGGCGGGCCCGGCGGTGGGTGCACGGGCACCTGCGCGCAGCGGCGGACCGGGCGTGGGCGGGCGGCGCCGCGGCTGTGAACGGACGTTCCGCTTCCGGCCCGCTCGGCAGGGCGGAGCCGACGTGCGGCACGTGGCTGATTGTCACCCTTGCCTCCCCCTGGCCGTCGTACGTCGCTTCTGACCGGAACCGTACCGGGCGGCGTCGACATGCCCTGCGCCGGGGCGGCAAGTTGGCACATGGGGCAGTACGGGGGACGTACCGGGTGCGGCCGGGAAACGGGCCGCCTGCCCGAAGGCGCCGGGACCGGGGGGGGTAGGCACCCGGCACCGCCGGCCTCCGGGAGCCGCGCCTGGCTGCCCGGGCTGCCGGGTGGCCGTCCGGGGCGGCGGGAGGCGGCCGGAAGCCCTCCGGTTCGGCAGCCGGTGCGGCCCGGCCGTGACCGAGCCCGGAGGGGCCAAGCCCGGTAGTGGCCAAGCCCCGTAGTGGCCCAGCCTGGAGGAGGGCCAAGCCCGGAGGGGCCAAGCCCGGTAGCGGCCAAGCCCGGAGGAGGGCCAAGCCCGGAGGGGCCAAGCCCGGTAGCGGCCAAGCCCGGAGGAGGCCAAGCCCGGTAGTGGCCGAGCCCGGAGGCGGCCGAGCCGGAGGGGCCCGCAGGCGGCCCGGCCCGGAGGTCGCCCGGTCCGGAGGTCGCCCGGCCCGGAGGGACTTGGCTGCGGCCCGGCTCGGGGTGGCCAGGCCCGGAGGTCGCCCGGCCCGGAGGGACTTGGATGCGGCCCGGCTCGGGGTGGCCAGGCCGGACACGCCCGGCCCGGAGGTGTCGGGCTCGGAGGTGTCGGGCTCGGAGACGCCCGACCCGGAGGAGCCCGGCCCGGAGGTGCTTTACCCGGAGGCGGCCCGGATCTGCGGCCCACGCGGTTCAGCCCTCGCCGTCCACGAACCCCGCGTCATGGGCCACCAGGGCGATCTGCACCCGGTTGTTGAGGTCGAGTTTGGTCAGGGTGCGGGACACATGGGCCTTGACCGTCGCCACGCCCATGTGGAGGTCGGCCGCGATCTCGGCGTTCGACCGGCCCTGCCCGACCGCGAGGGCCACCTCGCGCTCCCGGTCGTTCAGCCGGTCGAGCAGCTCGCGGGCCCGCGTCCGGCGGCCGTCCCGGCCGGACCCGGCCACATGCGTGATCAGCTGCTGGGTCACCGCGGGTGACAGCACCGGCTCCCCCGCGGCGACCCGCCGCACGGCCGCCACGATCTCGGCCGGCGGGGTGTCCTTGAGCAGGAACCCGGCCGCCCCGGCCCGCAGAGCGCGCAGGACCTGCTCATCCGCGTGGAACGTCGTCAGCACCACCACCTCCGGCCCCCGTCCGGACCGCCGCAGCGCCTCGGTCGCGGCGAGGCCGTCCACGGTCGGCATCCGGATGTCCATCAGCACGACGTCCGGTGCGAACCGGCGGACGAGCGGCTGGACTTCGCTGCCGTCGGCGGCCTCCCCCACGATGTCCAGGTCGGGCACTCCGCCCAGCATCAGGCGCAGCCCGGCGCGGACGAGCGCGTCGTCGTCGACGAGGAGCACCCGGATCGGTGCGGCGGCAGAAGCAGGTCCGTCGGGGGACGCGGGACCTCGGGCCGGGCCGGACCGGTCGTCTCCGGTGCCGTTGCCCGACACTCCCGTGCCGTTGCCCGATAACGGCCCCGCTGCCGGGACGTCCGGGAGTCCGGCGGTCCGGCTCCCGGTGCCGGTCCCGGCACGGGCACCCGTACCGGTCTCGGCACAGGCCCCGGCACCGGACTCTGCTGCGGAAGGGTTCATACGGACCACGGTAGCCAGGCGTGGAGACGGAAGTGCCCCGTGGCCACCGGGCCGTGCTCGAGCCGGCCCCCGACCAGGGCCGCCCGCTCCACGAGGCCGATGAGCCCCTGGCCCGCCCCGGGGATCGCCGACGGGCCCTCCCCGCCGAGGTGCAGCGGATTGCGTATCTCGATGCCGAGGCCCCTGCCGGGGGCGCCGTCCAGTGTCACCGTGACCTCGGCGCCCGGGGCGTGCTTGCGGACGTTGGTCAGCCCCTCCTGGGCGATCCGGTACACCGTGCGGCCCATGCCGTCCGGGACGGATCCGGTGTCCCGGATCCGGTCGACCACCGTCACCCGGAGTCCCGCCTGCCGGGACTCCCCCAGCAGGCGCGGAAGTTGGCCGAGGCCGGGCTGCGGCCGCTCGTCCTCCCCGGTGCCGTGCTGCTCCGGCACGGCCCGCGGCGGCGCCGCGCCGCCCTCCCCCGGGCCGGGCGGCGCTCCGCCGACGGGCGCCCGCAGCACCCCGATCACCTCGCGCAGGTCCTGGAGGGCCTGGTGCGCGCTGCTGCGGATGACCCCGGCCGCGCGGGCCACCTCCTCGGGCGGCGCGTCGGGACGGAACTCCAGGGCACCCGCGTGCACACTCAGCAACGACAGCCGGTGGGCGAGAACATCGTGCATCTCCCGGGCCATCGCCTCGCGCGCCAGCCGCTGCGCCTTCTCGGCGCGCAGCGCGGCCTCGCTCTCGGCCCGGCGGGCCCGTTCCCCCAGGGAGAGGACGAGCTGCCGGCGCGAGCGGACGAACATCCCCCAGCCGATCACCGCGAACAGCACCACCGCACTGGTCACGGTCGAGACGCCGAAGGCGAGTTCGGGATCGGGGCGCACCAGTGCGCCGACGGGCACCGAGACCAGGGCCGGCACGCCGATGGCGGCGACGGTCCGGAAGGGCCGGTGCACGGCGACGGTGAACAGCGCGACCAGCGCCGGACCCGCGGCGCAGGGCGTGACCGCGGCCAGGGACACCAGCACGGCGGCGAGCCAGGCCGGACCGCGTCGGCGCAGCCAGAGCGCGGCGCAGGACAGCAGCCCCAGGACCAGATCGGCGACCAGCACGCCGTCCGGGACCCCGGGGTCGTCGCTCAGGTCGTCGAACACCAGGAGCCCGAAGGTCACCACGGTGAAGCAGCAGACGATGTCGACGGCCCAGTCGCGGACGGTGCGGCGGCCCCGGTCCGCCTCCGGCTCGGCGCCGGCGACGGCGGACGGCAGCAGCCACGGGTAGTCGTGGCCCGCCCTCGTCATCGTCGTCGCCCGCTCTCGTCCGTCCATGGCGGCAATCTACTGTCGCGATTCCTGCCGTTTCCGGCCGTCGGCGGAGGTTGAGACCAAAGATTGCGGGACCACCGACTTTCGTCGCGGCCGGCGCCGGGCGGCTGCCTCCTCCGGCGGTCGGAACGCCGACTCATGGCCGATGCAGGGGCGGTGGGCGCCGGGCGAGCATCCTCGTATGAAGAAGGTGCTCGAAGCAGTGGGGTTCACCCTGGCGCTGTGGGGTGTCGTCGGACTGGTCCACGCCTGGACCGGGTGGTTCGCTCCACCGGGTGCCGTGCGCGCGCTGGAGTTCTTCGACGGATACGAGGTCCACGCCGAGGTCGCCCTGATCGTGCTCGGCGGAGTGGTGATGGTGACCGCGGACCGCATCGCCTCCCGCGCGTCGAGATGAGTTCGGGCGCGGGTGCGGCTCCCGGCTGCCCGCATCCGAGGCCACACCGTACGGGAGCCGTACGCCCCGTGGGGAGGGCGTACGGCTCCCGGCCATACCGTGCTCAGCGGCCGGGGCCGCTGGGCAGTCGACGACTCAGCAGTCGAACTTCACCTTGTCGAACGAGCTGTAGTGGTCGGCGGTGTAGTAGTCCTCCTGCTTGGCCTCACCGGTGACGATGCGCCGGGCACCGCGGTCGGGGGAGCCGGGGGTCTCCACCGTGTACTCGTGGTAGTAGTCGCCGCCCTGGGCGGGCAGTTCACCCTCCCGGTTGGAGAAGACGGTGCCGTCCTTCGGGTAGGGGAACGGGCCGCCCTTGTCGATGAGCTTCAGGGTGGTGTGGGCCTCGTCGGGCAGCTTCGAGTAGCAGATGTCGCCGACTTCCTGTGCCCCGAGCTCCTTCGCGGAGACCGCGGAGGTGACGTGGGCCGGGGCGACGGAGTGCGTTGCCGTCGTGCCGGGCGTGGCGGAGGCCGAGGCCACGACGGCCGGGCCACCGATGAGGAGGGTCGAAGCGAGGGCGCCGAGGGCGCCGATCCTGGCAATACGTGGGGGGATTCGCATACCTCAGGATGACGCGCGTAGAGGATGTCATGTCAACGCCAAGTGAGGGAAGTTTTCGGGGAGTTCACAGAATGGGGACAGTTGGAGAGCCTTTGTGAACATCCGTTTACCGCGACGCAACACCGGTCGGCATCCGAGCCGATCAGGGCGTCGTCCGCGGTGCGCCAAGGCCCCGAACAGCGCCGGCTCCGGCATGCGTCCGGCCCCGACCTGCGGCACGTCCGGCATGCGTCCGGCCCCGAACTGCGGCACGTCCGGCATGTGTCCGGGCCCGGACAGCGCCCCATCCGGCATGTGTCCGCCCCCGATGAGCGTCACGTCCGCATGCGTCCACCCACAGGACGCCGTCCCTGACACCTGATCATCCGCGGACGGCTGCCGATAGGATCACCTGCCCATGGACACGGGCACCGCAAGTGACATGATCTCCGTCCCGCCGGGGCGGGTGACGCTGTCGGACCGGCGGACGCAACGCAGTTGGTCCGTCGAGGTGGCGCCCTTCCGGCTGGGGGCCGTCCAGGTCACCCGGGCGCTCCACACCGCCGTCAGCAGCGGTTCGGCGGCCACCGGCGCGGCGGACGGGCCTCCGGTCGAGGGCGTGTCCTGGCAGGACGCGGTCAGGTTCTGCAACGCCCTGTCGCGGCGCGACGGGTTCACCCCCGCCTACCACGTCCCCGCCGACGGCGGAGACGCCGTCTGGGACCGGGCCGCCGACGGCTACCGGCTGCCGACCGAGGCCGAGTGGGAGCACGCCTGCCGCGCCGGGACGACCGGCCCGCGCTACGGCCCCCTCGACGCCATCGCCTGGTACCGCGGCACCTCGGACGGACGGATCCGCGACGTGGGCGGCAAGCGGCCCAACCCGTGGGGCCTGTACGACATGCTCGGCAACGTCTGGGAGTGGTGCTGGGACCTCTACGACGCCGAGGTCTACGGCAGCTACCGGGTGCTCCGCGGCGGCGGCTGGTTCGACGAGCAGTGGAGCTGCCGCGCCTCCGTACGCCGCCGCAGCCACCCGACGTTCCGGGTCGACGACGTCGGCTTCCGGGTCGCGCGGTCCCCCGGGGCCGGTCCCCGCCCCGCGTGACGGCGGGCAGCGCACCGGCCCCGCCCGGAGCCGGCGGGCGGCACCAGGGCGTCAGCCCGCGGCCGGGCCCGCCTCCCGGACGGTCCGCCAGTACTGACGCCGCTTCTCGTCCCGCACCACGACGCCGAGCCGGGCCAGCTCCTCCCGGAGCTCCCCCACGTCGCCGTCGGAGGGGCCCTTCTTCTCCAGCACCTTCTGGCGGGCCGTGAGCAGGGCGTTCGCGCCCTCCGGGAGTCCGGGCGTGTCCGGCACCCAGCGGCGGAACTCGCCTTGGTGCGGATCCGCGTCCAGCCATCCGTAGCCGTGCCGGGTGAAGGCGGCGGAGACCCGGCCGGCGTTCAGGTCGCACTCCTGCCGGGTGAGTTCACCGCCCTCGCGGCCGAGCAGCACGAGCTGCTTGCCGTCCCGGAACACCGCGGCGACGGCGTCGCGCGGGAACGTCCGCTCACGGCCCATGCGGGTGAGCGCGACACTCTCGTCCGAGAGCCGGATCACCAACTGCTCGTGCTGGGCGATCAGTCCGAGGGCGAGCCCCGCCACCGCCCCCACGGCGGAGAGCGCCACCACGGGGAGGGACCCCACGAGCCGGGCCGGCCCCTGCATCGGCGCCCAGGGCAGCGTCACCAGCCAGTCGGCCAGCGGACCGACGAGCCATCCGACGCCCGCGCCCACGAGCGCGAGACCGGCGCAGAGCAGCACGCTGTGCCAGCCGGGTGCGCCGAGCACGGTGATCCGTCCGCCCTGCGGGTCCCGCTCGGGCCTGTTGCCCATGACCATGTTCCCCCCTCATCGCCACTGTCGCCCTAATCATAGACCGAGCGCTCGGTCTATGATTGACGATCGAGGGCCGCAAGGCACCGGGAAACAACCGAAGGAAGCCCCACATGAGGACGGTCGACCCGGCCAGACACCGCGCACGGCGCCGGCAGATCGTCGACGCCGCCATCGGGCTCTTCGCCGCCAAGGGCTTCGAGCGCACCACCACGGCAGAGATCTGCAGGGCCGCCGGCATGAGCACGGGCAACGTCTTCCACTACTTCCCCACCAAGCGCGCGATCTTCCACGCCGTCTTCGAGGACGACGAGCGGGACGGCGTGACCAAGACCGAGCGGCTCGCCGCCGCCCGCGCGGCCGACGACCCGTGGGCCGCGCTCCTCGACACCGTGGACCTGCTCGCCGCCCCGGCCACGGAGCCGCTGGTCCCCGCCCTCGTCATGGAGGCGCTGATCCAGGCGCACCGGGACCCCGAGCTCGAAGCGCTGCTGAGCCGGGACAACGACGAGGAGCGGCGCACCGTCACCACCCTCCTGCGGAACGCCGCCGCGGCCGGCCTGACCGACCCCGGCCTGGACCCGGACGACACGGCCGCGTGGGTCATGGCGCTCATCGCCGCCCTCTACACCAGCGCCGCCACCGACCCGTCGTTCCGGCCGGCCGACCAGCTCCCCACCCTGCGGCTGATCATCCAGCGCTTTCTGCGTCCCGACGGCGCGGCGGAGCGGGAGCGCTGAACCGGCGCTCCACGGGAGGGAGAACGGAAGGCGGGACCGGTGGAATCGATCGGCTCACCGGGTGCCGTGCCCGCCGCACCGTGACGCCCACGCGTCGCCTCCGCCCTCACCCGAGCTCCCCCGGCTCCCCCGGCTCCCCCGGCCGGAGCGTTCACCCCGCGCCGTCCGCCCCGTCCCGCGCCCGGTCCGCGAGGCGGCGGAGGGTGAGCGCGGCGCCGAAGAGCTGCACGCCCCGTGTCGTGCGCGGGTCGACACCGGTCAGTTCGAGGGCCCGGGTCAGCCGGTTGTCGACGGTGTTGGGGTGCACGCCGAGCGTCTCGGCGGTGCGTCGCCGGTCCGAGTCGCCGTCGAGGAACGCCCGCACCGTGTCCGTCAGACCCGGGTGGCCGTCGAGCGGTTCGAGGAGGGCGGTGAGCGCCGCGGCACTGTCCGCCGGCCGGGCGAGGTGGTAGTCGAGGAGAACGTCCCGGAGCCGGTGGACGCCCGGTTCGGTGACGAGTCCGGCGATCCGGCGGGCCTGGTCCGCGGCGGCCGGGACACCGGCCGGGCCGTCCGCGAACGCCGCGCCCACCACGGGAGGTTCCGGCAGGCGGGCGGTCAGTCGGCCGGCCAGACCGTCGCTGGAGGTGCCGGCGGGAAGCAGCAGACAGCCGCCGTGGTCGTCGGGGAGGGAGAGCACCTGCCCGTCGGCCGGCTTCGGCAGCAGCCCCAGCACCTGCCGGAGGAGCCGGCGCCCGGGGACCGAGCGGGGGCCGGCCGGGGCGGGGCGGACGCTGAGCACGAGGTAGCCGGGCGCGAGGCTGAGGCCGTGACGGGCCGCCACCGTCTCGGCGTCGTCACCGTGGACCAGGGCCCGGGCGAGGTCGCGCGCGGCGGAGTGCTGGTCCGCCAGCCCCGTCAGATAGCCCTCCGTCACCTGCTCCACGGCGGCTCCCAGGCCGGTGACCTGCCACAGGGCGAGGAGCAGCAGCGCCGCCGCGTCGCCGGGCCCGGCTGCCGCTTGCAGGGCGTCCATGAGCACCGCGGAGCCGACGTGGTACGAGCGGAGCAGCGCGGCGAGCGGGATCCCCTCCTCGGCACGCTGGGCCGCCCGTTCACGGAAGAGCACGCTCCCGGCAGCGCCGTCGGGCAGTCCCCACGGGCCCCGGCTTCCCGGGCTCCGCCGTCCCGTCCGGCCGTCCCCGTGGATCCGGATTCGCGGGCTCCGCAGTCCCGTCCGGCCGTCCCCGTGGGCCCGGCTTTCCGGGCTCCGCAGCGCCGGGGAGGGCGACGGCGTCCGGCCCGTCCCGGGCGTACCGCAGGAAGTCGCGGACGGCCTGCCGGGCGGTGGCCGCGATCTCCACGTCGCGCATGTCGCCGGGGAGCCGGTCGAATCCGGGAACCTCCGTCCGCAGGCGTTCCACGATGGTCCGGGCGAGTTCGTTGACCTGCGGTTCGAGGCGGACGGCCAGCCGTCGCACCCGGTCCCGCACGCTCTCCTCGGCGGGTTGTGACATCTCACAACCGTACGCCGCGCGGGGTGTTCCGACAGGTGGTTGCCGGGGTCCGCACCCGGCCGGAGGGTGGGGCCATGACCTTCGACCTCACCGCCTATGCCGAACGGGTCTGGAACGGGTCCGTCGACGACAGCATCGCCCACACCGGCCCCGCGGACACCGGAATGATCGACGTCACCGAAGGGGTCGGCTGGTACCCGGCGTTCGGCAGCACCATCGCCTTCCGGAGCGCGGGGGAAACCGTGCTCTTCGACACCGGCAATCCGCTCGGCGCGGCCGGGCTGTACGAAGCGGTGCGGGGCTGGAGCCCCGACCGGGTGGCCACCGCGATCTTCTCGCACGGGCACATCGACCATGTCTTCGGCATGGAGCCGTTCGACGCCGAGGACGGGCCGCGGCCCACCGTGATCGCCCAGGAGAGGATCGGCGACCGGTTCGACCGCTATGCGCTGACCAACGGCTACAACGCGGTCATCAACCGACGCCAGTTCCAGGTGCCGGAGCTGACCTGGCCGACGGAGTACCGGCGTCCCGATGTGACCTACCGGGAGGCGATGACGCTCACCCGCGGCGAGCTGACCTTCGAGCTGTTCCACGCGCTGGGCGAGACGGACGACGCCACCGTCGCCTGGATTCCCGAGCACCGGATCCTCTGCCCGGGCGACCTCTTCATCTGGCTGACGCCCAACTGCGGCAACCCGCAGAAGGTGCAGCGCTACCCACGCGAGTGGGCCGTCGCGCTGCGCCGGATGGCGGCGCTGGGGGCGGAGATCATGCTCCCCTCACACGGCGCACCGGTCCTGGGCGCCGACCGGATCCGGCAGGCCCTCACCGAGACCGCCGAGTGGCTGGAGAGCCTGGTCGAACAGACTCTGGACGGCCTCAACTCCGGCACCCGGCTGGACGATCTGGTGCACTCGGTGAAGCCGCCCCCGCACTTGGCCGACCGGGTGTATCTGCGCGCCCGGTACGACGAGCCGGAGTTCGTCGTCCGCAACCTGTGGCGGCAGTACGGCGGTTGGTACGACGGCAATCCGGCCCGGCTCAAGCCCGCGCCCGACGCCCGGCTGGCCGCGGCGGTCGCGGAGCTGGCCGGCGGACCGGCCGCCCTCGCGCAGGCGGCGCGGCGGCACGCGGACTCCGGCGACCTCCGGCTGGCCGGCCACTTCGCCGAGATGGCCGTCCAGGCCGCGCCCGACGACACCGCGCTGCACGCCGTGCGCGCCGAGGTGAACGAGGCCCGCGCCGAGGCGGAGACCTCGCTCATGGCCCGGGGCATCTACCGCTGGGCGGCCGCCGAGTCCCGGGCCCGGTGCGGCGGGGAAGGGCCGGTCACGGGGGCGACGGCGGGGCTGTTCACCTCGGGCGGCGGTGACGGGACGCCGTAGCGCCGTCAGTTGACGGCCACTGACAGCGGTCGGCGCCCCGGCGGGCCATCGGGGGGCCGTCGGGCCGCCGGCCGCCGGAACAGCCGCCCGCCGCCGAGCGGCAGGCCCCGCCACCCGGGGTCCGTTCCGTCAGCGGGGCCCGTTCCATCTCAGCGGAGCCCGGTCCGTCAGCCGGGCTCCGTTCCACCGCCCCGGGTCCGTTCCGTTCCGTCAGCCGCCGAGCTTCCGGTGGCGGGCGGCCAGGCGGGCCGCGCCCTCCTCCGTCAGCGAGCCGTGCAGCCGCAGCCGGGCGACCCCGCCGTCGGGGAAGATGTCGATCCGCACATGGGTGGCGGCCGGTGCCGTCGTGTCCAGAACGAAGCGGTGCAGGGTGTCGGGCTGGAGCCGGGTGCGGGGCAGGAGTTCGGTCCAGCCGTCCGCCGCGTGGTCCGCCGGGTCCCCGCCGGTGGTGGCATCCAGCGCGTACAGCGCGGCCCAGCCCGCGGCGTTGCCCTTCAGACACGCCGTGTCGATCTCGACCGCCCGGATGTGCGCCTGCTCGGTGAGCGCGTACCGCACCCAGTCGTGGCCCTTGTCCCGGCGGCGGCGGGTCTCCCAGCCGTCGTCCATCCGGTGGGAGCGCCCCGGCTGGATGGTGTGGGCGGGCGGCGAGTAGAAGCGGTCGGAGGCGTCCTGCACCGCGCCGCCGTGCTCCAGCGCCACCACGTCGAAGGTGCCGAGCGCGGCGAGCCAGGCCGGGTCGGGCGCGACCTCGCCGTGCACGCGCAGCCGGGCGATGCCGCCGTCCGGATGCTGCTTGACCCGCAGGTGGGTGAAGCGCTGCCCGGCGTCGACGGTGAAGCCGTTCGCCGCGTGACCGCCGACGGCCGTCCGCGGGACGAGTTCGGTCCACGTCACCTCGGGGGCCAGCAGCTCCTCGGGGGACGGTGTGCCGGGGACGGCGGTGGCCTCGACGCTCACCGCCTGCGGGTAGTTGCCGCGGAAGTGGGCGGTGTCGACGACGATGCCGTGGATGACCCCCGGGGCGCCGAGCCGTACCAGGGCCCAGTCGTGGTCCGCGTCGACCGGGTGCGGCTGCCCGGCTCCGGCCCCCCGGCGCCGGCGGGTCTCCCAGCCGTCCATGATCTTGCCCTTGTGCCCGAAGTGCTCCGGATCGAAGCGGGCGGGGCCGGGGTTGAGCAGGTTCTCGCGCTCGGCGAAGAACTCGTCGTTGGCGGCGACGACGCTCGCACCCAGCCGGCGGTCGGCGAGGTCGGTGAGCCGGGTGAAGGGGAAGTCGGCGGTCCGGTAGTCGGCGTACGGGTCGCCGCCGCCGTACGGGCGGGCGTCGCCGGTGAAACGGGCCGTCGCGGCCGATGCGGGCTGTTCGGCGGTCATGCGGATCGCTGCCTTTCGAGGAGTCGGCCGGTGGGTTCGGTGACGGTGCCGTGGTCGGCGATCCGCCGGCCGCGCAGCCAGCTGGAGCGCACGACACCGTGCAGGGTGCGTCCCGCGTAGGCGGTGACCGGGTTGCGGTGGTGCAGGTCCGCCGGGTCCACGGTGAAGGTCTCGTCCGGCGCGAGAACGGCGAAGTCGGCGTCCCGGCCGGGCTCGACGGCCCCCTTGTGGTGCAGTCCCGCCAGCTGAGCGGGGCCGGTGCACATCCAGCGGACCACGTCCTCCAGGCTCCGTCCGCGCCGCCGCGCCGCGGTCCAGATCGCGGGCAGCCCCAGCTGGAGGGAGGAGATGCCGCCCCAGGCCTCGGCGAAGTCTCCGGTGTCGAACCGCTTCAGGTCGGGGGTGCACGGCGAGTGGTCGGAGACGATCGCGTCGATCGTCCCGTCGGCCAGTCCCTGCCACAGCGCGTCCTGGTTGGCGGCCTCCCGGATGGGCGGACAGCACTTGAACTCGGTCGCGCCGTCCGGGACTTCCTCCGCGGTGAGGGTGAGGAAGTGCGGGCAGGTCTCGGCGGTGATCCGGACGCCGTCGCGCCGGGCGCCGGCGATCAGCGGGAGCGCGTCCGCGGAGGAGAGGTGGAGGACGTGGACCCGGGCTCCGGTGCGCCGGGCGAGCCGGATGAGCCCGTCGATGGCGGTGTTCTCGGCGTCGCGCGGCCGGGAGGCGAGGAAGTCGGCGTAGCGGGGGCCGGGTTGCCGGGGCGCGCCGTCGATGAGGTGCGGATCCTCGGCGTGGACGATCAGCAGCCCGTCGAAGCCCGCGAGCTCCACCATGGCCCGCTCCAGCTCGTCCGGGCCGAGCGGGGGGAACTCGTCGACGCCGGAGTGCAGCAGGAAGCACTTGAAGCCGAACACCCCGGCGTCGTGCAGCGGCCGCAGCTCCTGGACGTTGCCGGGCACCGCACCGCCCCAGAAGCCGACGTCCACATGGGCCTTGGCCCGCGCCACCGCCCGCTTGACGTCGAGGTGGCCGACCGAGGTGGTCGGCGGGATGCTGTTGAGCGGCATGTCGACGAGCGTGGTGACGCCGCCGGCCGCGGCGGCGCGGGTGGCGGAGGCGAAGCCCTCCCACTCGGTGCGGCCGGGGTCGTTCACATGCACATGGGTGTCGACGAGGCCGGGGAGGAGCACATCGTCACCGAAGTCCTCCACCCGGGCGCCGGCGGGCGGCGCGGTGTCGTACGGCAGGACGGCGGCGATCCGGCCGTCGGCGACGGTGACGGCAGCGGCCCGCGTCCCGTCCGGGGTGATGACACGGCGCGAACGCAGAACCAGCTCCACCTCGGGCACCCGGGCCCCTCCTCACGCTCGCTGTGGCTGCGGAACCCGCTCCGGCGGACGGGCCCGGTACGCGGGATGCGCAGGCCGCGGCCCGGGCGCACGAAAGCGGCCCCGGGCAGCGGAATTCAACTTTCTGTTGAAGGAGTCTTCACTTGTGCGTACCGGCCCGTCAAGACCCTCCCCGCCCGCGGCAGCCGACGCGCCGCACCTCGCCGGACACTTTCCCGTCGGCCGGGGCGGTCCGGTCCGACGCCTTCCGCACGTGGCCAAGTTTCCGTAAAGTGGAAGTCCAGCTCCGCAGCACAGAAGAAGTGATCCCGTCCGGTTCGCCCCTCCGGAGCTCCGGACCGACCCCTGCGCGGCAACCGGGAGGGCACCCGCGGGACCCCGGGGACGGGTCGGCGGGGACCACCCGGACCGCGGCCGGGACCGAGGCCGGCGCCGAGGCCCGGACGGCCCCGGCGCGACCGCCGGGAGGACGCGGCCGGACTGTCGGGGCGAGGGCTCGTGACCGGCGGGAACGCAGTGCCGAGACCGGTGTGGAGCCAGGCGGCGGCCGGTAGGCTGCCCTACCAGCCAGTCCGCCCGACAGCCCGTCCGCCACGAAGCCGGCCGGCACCCAGCCGTCCGCCTCGCAAGCGATGCGCCCCGCAGGCCGATCCGCCCCGCAGGCGCATCCGTCCCACAGTCCGATCCGCCCCGTCGTCCGTTCCGTCTCGCAGTCCGTTCCGCCCCGCAGTCCGTTCCGTCTCGAAAGCCGCTTCATCTCGAAAGGAAGGGCGCCGTGCCGCCGTCCAGCGACAGCACCTCCGCAACAGCCAAGTCCGCGACCACGGGCGGGGTGCAGTCCCTCGAGCGCGCCTTCGACCTGCTGGAGCGGATGGCCGACGCGGGCGGCGAAGTGGGGCTGAGCGAGCTCTCGCACACCAGTGGACTGCCGCTCCCCACCATCCACCGCCTCATGCGCACCCTGGTGGCCTGCGGATACGTCCGCCAGCAGGCCAACCGCCGCTATGCGCTCGGCCCGCGCCTGATCCGCCTGGGCGAGAGCGCGTCCCGGCTGCTCGGCACCTGGGCGCGGCCCTATCTGGCCCGGCTGGTCGAGGAGACCGGCGAGACCGCCAACATGGCACTGCTCGACGGCGACGAGGTGGTGTACGTGGCCCAGGTACCGTCACGACACTCGATGCGGATGTTCACCGAGGTCGGCCGCCGGGTGCTGCCGCACTCCACCGGGGTCGGCAAGGCGCTGCTGGCGGATGCCGCCCCCGATGAGGTGCGGGCGCTGCTGAGCCGTACGGGCATGCCGGCCGCGACCGAGAAGACCATCACCACACCGGAGGGCTTCCTCGACGCGCTCCGCCAGGTCCGCGAGGCGGGCTACGCGGTGGACGACAACGAGCAGGAGATCGGCGTGCGGTGCCTGGCCGTCCGCGTGCCGGACTCCCCCACGGCGGCCGCGATCTCGATCTCGGGACCGGCCGGGCGGGTGACCGAGGCCGCGACGGAGAAGATCGTGCCCGTCCTGCAGGAGGTGGCGGCCGCGCTGTCGGTCGCCCTCACCGCCACGGGCAACGGCAACGGCTCCGTTCCGTCCTGAGCGGCTGACGCCCACGGGCCTGACCTCCGCGAGGGCTCCCGCCCACGGGCCGGAGCCCCACGGTGCCGCCGGGCTGCGGAGGCACGGGGCGCGGAGGTACGGGACCGCGGAGGCACGGGGCTACGGAGGCACCGGGCGACCGAGGTACCGGTCGGCGGAGCCACCGGTCGGCGGAGCCACCGGTTCGGCTGGGGCAGCGGCGACGCGGCCGGGGACGGCACGGGGACGGGAACGGCCCCCGAACGCGGCCGCCGCCGGCAGAGGCGCGGCGGCTGCGGACGGGCGTACCGGGGAAAAGAGACCGGGAACAGTCGCGAACGGACGGCCGGGGGACGGCCGTTCAGTCGCCCGTTCGCTGACGCGGCAGGTCCCCGAAGGCGTCGATCACCTCGCGCATGTCGGCCAGGGCGGGACCGAGTGCGCTCACCGAGCCCAGGGCGCCGGCGACGAGCAGCAGCGAGCGCCGCAGCCGGGGCACTTCCGGCGCACCGGCGCGCACCATGGCGTCCAGCGCGGCGAGTTCGTCCTCGGCGACGGCGCGGTCGGAGAGGTCGGCCGGATGGCCTGCGAGTTCACGGCGGAGCCGGGACACGGCAGCGCGCAGTTCGGCGACCCGCGGGTCGCCCGTACCCACGTCCTGGCCTCCGCCCGCAGGTGGTCTGTGCTCCACTGCTACGGCACCCTTCACCGCCGCGGTGCCCGTCGGCGTGCCGCGGACCGTCCCCATGCCTCGCAACCGATGTCGCCCCCTCATGAGTGCTGCCGTCGGCCTCGGATACATTCCCCCCGGACGGGAGAGGCCGCGGATCAGTTAACGCCACTCTCCGCACCGAGCGCCACACGGAGGGCGAAATTCAGCCCGTGGGGTTGAAAGACGGAACATCTTCTGCGGTATGCAAGGGGCATGACCGCCTCTCCGCTGGAACCGGGCACCGGCCCGCGCGTCGCCGGACTGCTGCTGGCCGCCGGCGGCGGCCGGCGGCTGGGCGGACGCCCCAAGGCGCTGCTGGAACACCACGGGCGCCCCCTGGTGGAGTACGCCGCCGGTGTGCTGCGGGAGGCCGGCTGCGGCCCCGTACATGTGGTGCTGGGCGCGGCGGCCGACGCGGTGCGGGCGCGGGCCCGGATCCCCGGCTGCCTCCTGGTGGAGAACCCCGCCTGGGCGGAGGGCATGGGGTCGTCGCTGCGGGCCGGCCTCGCCTCCCTCGCCGGAACCACGGCGGAGGCCGTGGTGGTGACCCTGGTGGACCAGCCCGGGATCGGCCCGGACGCGGTGGCCCGCGTCCGGGCGGCACACAGCTCCCGCTCGGATCTGGTGACCGCGGCCTACGGCGAGCGGCGCGGCCACCCCGTGCTGATCGGCGCCGACCGCTGGCCCGCGGTGATCGCGAGCGCGGTCGGCGACCGCGGCGCGCGGGCGTATCTCCGGCAGCACGAGGGGGAGATCACCCGGGTCGACTGCGCGGACATCGCGGCGCCGGACGACATCGACACGCCGGAGGATCTGGGACTCCTCGGCTGAGGATCCCGGGCTCCCCGTGCCGAGGCTCCCGGAGGCCCGGCTCCCGCGACGCCCGGCCGGCGCCCGGCCGGCGTCTCCCCGCCGCGGTCCTCGACGACTCGCCGGCCGAGGCGTCTCCCGAACCCTTCGGTGGTGGCGGGCCGCGCCTGTGGGATCGGCCGCGGCGATGCCGTCCGCCCGGGCCCTCCGGACGGACCTGGCACCGGGAGCCATTCGGGGGCCGTTCGGGGGCCGTTCGGGGGCCGTTCGGGGGCCGTTCGACGGCCGAATAAATGTCTCGACGTCAACAGACCTTGTACTTCCACTATGAGAAAACTATTCTCCACTGGTCAGAAGTACCCTGCACCCAGACGGCGCCGGTTCACGCGTCCCGGGCCCGGCGGCACTCCGTGCCCCGGGGGGACGTCTCCCGCGCCGTCCGGCCACCGCCCGCTGAATGGAGTGACACCGATGTCCGCACCAGCGCCGTCCTCACCGGTCGTCGTCGAGGCCCAGCCCGTGGAGCGTCAGGGAGAGGTTCTGACGGATGCGGCGCTCGCCTTCCTGGCCGAGCTGCACCGCCGGTTCACGCCCCGGCGCGACGAACTCCTCGCCCTCCGCCGGGACCGCCGCGCGGAGATCGCCCGGACCAGCAGCCTGGACTTCCTGCCCGAGACGGCCGCGGTCCGCGAGGGCGACTGGCAGGTCGCCCCGGCGCCCGCCGCGCTGGAGGACCGGCGGGTGGAGATCACCGGGCCGACGGACCGCAAGATGACCATCAACGCGCTGAATTCGGGCGCCCGGGTCTGGCTGGCCGACTTCGAGGACGCCTCGGCTCCCACCTGGGAGAACGTCATCCACGGCCAGCTCAACCTGACCGACGCCTACGAGCGCCGGATCGACTTCGCCGGCCCGGGGGGCAAGTCGTACGCCCTGCGGCCCGCCGAGGAGCTCGCCACCGTGGTGATGCGGCCCCGCGGCTGGCACCTGGACGAGCGTCACCTGCGGGTCGACGGCCGCGCGGTGCCCGGCGCCCTGGTCGACTTCGGGCTCTACTTCTTCCGCAACGCCCAGCGGCTGATCGACCTGGGCAAGGGCCCGTACTTCTACCTGCCGAAGACCGAGTCGCACCTCGAGGCGCGGCTCTGGAACGAGATCTTCGTCTTCGCCCAGGACTACGTGGGGATCCCGCAGGGCACCGTCCGGGCGACGGTGCTGATCGAGACGATCACCGCCGCGTACGAGATGGAGGAGATCCTCTACGAGCTGCGCGACCACGCCGCCGGGCTCAACGCGGGCCGCTGGGACTACCTCTTCTCCATCGTCAAGAACTTCCGCGACGGCGGGACCCGGTTCGTGCTCCCGGACCGCAACGCGGTGACCATGACGGCGCCGTTCATGCGGGCGTACACCGAACTGCTGGTCCGCACCTGCCACAAGCGCGGGGCGCACGCCATCGGCGGTATGGCGGCCTTCATCCCGTCCCGCCGGGACACGGAGGTCAACAAGGTCGCGTTCGAAAAGGTCAAGGCCGACAAGGACCGGGAGGCGCGGGACGGCTTCGACGGCTCCTGGGTGGCGCACCCGGACCTGGTGCCGGTGGCCCGGGAGTCGTTCGACGCGGTGCTCGGCGACCGGCCGAACCAGAAGGACCGGCTGCGGGAGGACGTCCGGGTGACGGCCGAGCAGCTCATCGACGTCGCCTCGCTCGACGCCCGGCCGACGTACGAGGGCCTGCGCAACGCCGTGCAGGTGGGCATCCGGTACATCGAGGCGTGGCTGCGCGGTCTCGGGGCCGTCGCGATCTTCAACCTGATGGAGGACGCCGCGACCGCGGAGATCTCCCGCTCGCAGATCTGGCAGTGGATCAACGCGGGGGTGGTCTTCGAGAACGGCGAGAAGGCCACGGCGGAGCTTGCGCGGCGGGTCGCCGCGGAGGAACTGGCGGCGATCCGGGAGGAGATCGGCGCGGAGGCGTTCGAGGCGGGGCGCTGGCAGGAGGCTCACGATCTGCTGCTCCGGGTCTCGCTGGACGAGGACTACGCGGAGTTTCTGACGCTGCCGGCTTACGAGTTGCTGGGGTGAGGGTGGGCTGACGGTTTCGCCGTGCGGCGCGCGCTCGGGGATCCTGCGGTCTCGTTTCTGCGGGGTCCGGCTCGTCGGGTGCGGGTGGTCGTGGGTTTCGGGGGTGGGGGGGGGCGGGGGGGGGGGGGGGGGGGCGGATATTTTTTAGGGCGGGGGGGGGCCCAAACTCAACGCATGACGCGCAGCC
>NZ_JBIASV010000002.1:279873-471500 GCF_042891165.1 Streptomyces sp. NPDC001922
CGGGGGGGGGGGGGTTCCGGAACGTATATTTACGGCCCTGGCGGGCCACAAATGCACGGCAGCTTCCGGAACCCCCCACCCCTGCGCCCCCACCCCCTTGCGTCCACCCGGCCCTGCGGCACCCGCTGCCGTCATGTCCGGACCGGGCCGGTGGCACCGCGCCTCTTCGTGCACCCGGCCCTGCGGCACCCGCTGCGTCATGTCCGGACCCAGGTCCGTTGTGGTTCGGGGCCGCCTTGGTCCGGCGCCCTGTGGCCCTCGTGGACGGGCCCAGGCCCGTCTTTGCCCCTGACGACCGTCCAGCCCTCGCCTGCGGATCCACGCGTTGACGTCCGGACAGCTTCGGCCCACGCCGTTCAACGTGCGGGCGGTGGCCGGAACGTGGGTTGTCGGGGTGGTGGGGTCCTGGGGATACGAGAATGCCGGTGCTGATGGATTCGTGGCATCGGAGGAGCACAGTGCGCATGGCCCGGGGCGGCAGGGGACGCAAGGTCTCGTGGACGGCTCTCGGGCTGGTGGTGCTCGCGGTGCCCGTTGTGGCGGTGGCGGTGTCCTCGGGGCCCGAGCGTCCCGCCCCGCGGGCGCCGGGGCCTGTGGTGCGGGCCGGGCTGGACGATCCGGTGAAGAAGGAGATCGCCATGCGGCTGGTCTCCAGTGCGGAGAACTCCTCGCTGGACTGGCGGGCGCAGTACGCGTACATCGAGGACATCGGGGACGGGCGCGGCTACACCGCGGGCATCATCGGGTTCTGTTCCGGCACCGGGGACCTGCTGAAGGTGGTGCGGGCGTACACCGGCGTCCGGCCGGACAACGGGCTCGCCCGGTATCTGCCCGCGCTGCGGCAGGCCGTGGGCAGCGCCTCGCACGAGGGGCTGGATCCCGGGTTTCCGCGGGCGTGGCGTGCGGCGGCGCAGGATCCGGCGTTCCGCCGGGCGCAGGACGAGGAGCGCGACCGGGGCTACTTCGGTCCCGCGGTGCGGCGGGCGAAGGCGGACGGGGTGGGTGTGCTGGGCCAGTTCGCCTACTACGACGCGGCGGTGGTGCACGGTGTGCGGGGTCTGCGGACGATTCGGGAGAAGGCCGTGCGCGGGGCGGAGCCGCCGGCCCGGGGTGGTGACGAGGTGCGGTATCTGCACGCCTTTCTCGATGCCCGGGTCGCCGCGATGCGTGAGGAGAAGGCGCACCGGGACACCAGCCGGGTCGACACGGCCCAGCGGGTCTTCCTGGAGCGGGGCAATCTCGCGCTGGACACGCCGCTGGACTGGAAGGTCTACGGCGACCGGTACCACCTCGACTGACGGCCCGTGGGTGCCGGGCCCTGGGGCCCGGCACCCGGGGTCAGGCGGCCACCGTCGGTTCCGGTGCGGGGGTGTCGGTGTTGGTGGGGTCGGGGTTCCGGTCCTTGGCGCCCAGGTGGTTGAAGAGCAGGTTGAGGACGATCGCCACGATGCAGCCGGTGCTGATGCCGGAGTCCAGGATGACCAGCAGGTCGTCCGGGAAGGCGTGGTAGAAGTCCGGTGCGGCGATGGGGATCAGTCCGACGCCGACCGCGGCGGCCACGATCAGCGCGTTCTCGCCCTGGTCCAGGGCGGCCGTGGCCAGGGTCTGCATGCCGCTGGCGGCGACCGAGCCGAACAGCACGATGCCGGCGCCGCCCAGGACCGGCAGCGGTACGAGCGCGATGACCGAGGCGGCGACGGGGCACAGGCCGAGCAGGATCAGGATGCCGCCCGCGGTCGCCACGACGTACCGGCTGCGCACCCGGGTCATCGCCACCAGGCCGATGTTCTGGGCGAAGGCGCTGCACGCGAAGCCGTTGAAGACCGGGCTGAGGGCGGTGCCGAGGGTGTCGGCGCGCAGGCCGCCCTCGATGGTCCGCTCGTCGGCCGGGCGGTCCACGATCCGGCCGAGGGCCAGCATGTCCGCGGTCGACTCGGTCATGCAGACCAGCATCACGATGGCCATGGAGACGATCGCGGCGGTGTCGAACTGCGGCGCGCCGAAGTGGAACGGGGTCGGGAAGCCGATCAGTCCGGCGTTCTTCAGGGCGCCGAAGTCGGTCAGGCCGAAGGGGATCGCGAGGAGCGTTCCGGCGGCCAGGCCGAGGAGGATGGCGATCTGCTGGAGGAAGCCGCGCAGCACCCGGCGGAGCAGCAGCACGATCACGAAGGTCAGGGCGGCGAGGCCGATGGCCCGCGGGGAGCCGTAGTCGTCGGCCGCCGGATTGCCGCCCTGGGACCAGTTGAAGGCGACCGGCAGCAGCGACACCCCGATCAGGGTGATGACGGTGCCGGTGACCACCGGTGGGAAGAACCGGACGAGTTTGCAGAACCAGGGGGCGAGGAGGAAGCCCAGGACTCCGGCGACCATCACCGCGCCGAAGATGACCGGCAGGGCGTCGTCGGGGCTGTGGGCCTTGCCGATGGCGATCATCGGGGTGACGCCGGCGAAGGAGACGCCGTTGACGAACGGCAGCCGGGCGCCGACCTTCCAGAAGCCGATGGTCTGGAGGAGGGTGGCCAGGCCCGCGGTGAAGAGGCTGGCGCCCATCAGGAAGGCGGTCTCGGTGGCGCTCAGGCCGACGGCGGGCCCGAGGATCATCGGCGGGGCCACCACGCCCGCGTACATGGCGGCCACGTGCTGGAGGCCGCTGGTGAACATCCGGAGGGGCGGAAGGGTGCGGTCGACCGGGTGCGTGGCCGGGTCGGGCTGCGGGGAGCGGGTGATCCTGGGGAGCCTGGGCGCTGCGGCCACGGGGGTTCCTCCTGTCGGTTTTCGTGTCGCGGACGACACGGCTTCAGGGAGGCCTTGCGGGTGCGGTGCGTGGGGTGCGGGGCGGGGCCGCTGTCGGTGGTGAGGGCGCGGCCGGCGTACTCGGGGGCGCGGAGTGCGCGCCCCCGAGTACGGCCTGCCACGGCTCCCGCTCGGTGCCGTGGCCGCCGGCCGGGAGCCGTCCCTCCCGGCCGGACGTCGGGTCAGCTCTCGGCGGCGATCCGCGCGAGCCGCTGTGCCTCGTCGCGCGCGGTGCGGGCGATGTCGTCCTCGTCGGCGGTGGTGAGCCGGCTGTCCTCGACGACGGGCCGGCCGTTGACGAGGAGGAGGGTGAGCGGTGCGGCGGCGCCGAGGACGAGGGCCGCGACCGGGTCGGCGATCGTGGAGTGGCCGAGGCCGTCCAGCTTCCACAGCGCCAGGTCGGCGAGCTTCCCGGCCTCCACGGAGCCGATCTCCCGCTCCCGGCCGAGGACTTGGGCTCCGCCGTAGGTGCCCAGCCGCAGCGCCTGACGGACGTTCAGGGCCTTCTCGCCGCCGGCGAGACGGTGGACGAGAAGGGCGTTGCGCAGTTCGGTGTGGAGTTCGCCGGACTCGTTGGAGGCGGTTCCGTCCACCCCGAGGCCGACCGGCACCCCGGCCTTCAGCATGTCGGGGACGCGGGCGGTGCCCGCGGCGAGCCGGGCGTTGGAGGACGGGCAGTGGGCCACACCGGTGCCGGTGCGGGCGAACGCCGCGAGGTCGGTGTCGTTCATGTGGACGCAGTGCGCCATCCACACGTCGTCGCCGAGCCAGCCGGTGGACTCGAAGTAGTCGGTGGGCCCCATCCCGAACAGCTCCTTGCAGAACTGTTCCTCCTCGACGGTCTCCGAGCCGTGGGTGTGCAGCCGGACGCCCTTGCGGCGGGCCAGGGTGGCGGCCTCGCGCAGCAGTTCGGTGGAGACGGAGAACGGCGAGCAGGGGGCGACGCCGATGCGCAGCATCGAGTCGAACGAGGGGTCGTGGTGGGTGTCGATCGCCTCCTCGGTGGCGATCAGCGCGGCCTCGGTGGTCTCGACGGCGAAGTCCGGGGGCAGGCCGCCGTCCGAGGCGCCGCGGTCCATGGAGCCGCGGGTGGGGCTGAACCGTACGCCCAGCTCGCGGGCGGCCCGGATCTCGGCGCCGAGCAGGTCACCGGCGCCGCGGGGGAAGACGTAGTGGTGGTCCATGGCGGTGGTGACGCCGCCGCGCACCATCATGGCGAGCGAGCCGCGGGCGGCGGCGTACACCATCTCCTCGTCGATCCGCGCCCAGGTCGGGTACAGGGCGACCAGCCAGTCGAAGAGGTTGGAGTCCTGGGCGAGGCCGCGGGTGAGCCACTGGTAGAAGTGGTGGTGGGTGTTGACCAGGCCCGGGGTGAGCAGGTGTCCGGTGCCGTCGACGCGGCGCACCACGTCCCGCAGATCGTCGGGGGCTCTGCCGGCGCCCACCGATTCGATGCGGTTCCCGGCGACGACGACATGGCCCGAGGCGTGTTCGGTGTCGTGCGCGTCCACGGTGGCGATGGCGCAGTTCTCGATGACGGTGCGCGGGGCTGCCATGGCGGTTCCTCGTTCTTCCGTTGGTGGACGGCCCGGGGGCCGAGCGGGGTGACGACCGGGTCCGTGGTGCCCGGGCGGCCGGTTCGGGACCGTCCGGGCGGTGGGGTGCGCAGGTGCCCCCGCTCCCCTCCGTGATCCCCGGGAAGGGTTCCCGGGGACCGACGCCGGCGCGTACGTCGGAGGGTCCCGCCGCGAGCGGCGGGCCGTGGCTAGAGGTTGGTCAGGTCGGTCGGGATGCGCGGTTCGACGCCGTCCCGGAGGACCGTCGCCTCGATGAGCCCGTAGGGGCGGTCCGCGGCGAAGTAGACGGCTCCGTCCTTGGCGTCGTTCTGCAGCCCGAACGGCTCCAGATCGACCTGGAAGTGGTGCTTGTTGGGGAGCGAGAGCCGGATCTCGTCGATCTCGGTCCGGCTGCTGATGACGCGGGACCCCATCTGGTAGAGGGTCTGCTGGAGGGAGAGGCTGTAGGTCTCCGCGAACGCCTCCAGCAGGTGCTTCCGGGCCCGGTCGTAGGAGGTGTTCCAGTCGGGCATCCGGTCGTCGTCGGCGGCCCAGCGGTAGCGCCAGCGGGCGTGCACGTCCGTGGCGAGGATGCGGTCGTACGCCTCCGGCAGGGTGGTGTACTCGTCCTTCACATAGCCCCAGAACTCCGAGTTGGTGGAGTTGAGGACGGTGAGGTCCTTCAGGCCGCCGATGACCTCCCAGGACGTGCCGTCGTAGGTGATCTGGGCGGTGCGGGTCTCCTGGCCCTTGCGGACGAAGGAGTGCCGTACCTCGTCGGCGCCGATGAAGCGGGAGTTGGCCTCGGAGGGGGCGATCCGCTCCCAGGCGTACTCCTCGATGCGGATGCGCGCCCGGTGGATCGGCTCCTGGCTGGTCACGAAGTGCCGGGCCAGATGGATGCCGAACTGCTCGGCCGACGCGATGCCGTGCTCCTTGGCGAAGGCGAACACGGTGTTCTTGGTGGTGTCGGTGGGGAGCACGTTGGCGTTGCTGCCCGAGTAGTGGACCTCGTCCATGTCCCCGGAGAGGGAGACGGAGACGTTGAGGTCCTTGATGTGGTGGGTGTCCCCCTCGCGCACGATCTTGACGACGCGGTTCTCCGCCTTGCCGTACTGGTTCTGCCCGAGAACCACGGGCCTGGCGGGCGGCTGGTTCGGTGACATGTCGGTGCTAGCTCCCTCGGTATACGGAGTAGCCGAACGGGTTGAGCAGCAGCGGCACGTGGTAGTGCTCGCCCGGTTCGACGGCGAACGTGATCGCCACCTCCGGGAAGAAGGCTCCGCTGTCCCTTGCGCGGGGGGCGTCCTGCTGTTCCTCGGCTGGCCGGTCGTGACGGTGCTGGTGGCTGTGGTGGTCGCTGGTGCGGTGGGTGAAGTACGGCTCGACCGCGAAGAAGAGCCGTACCCGGGTGGTGCCCTCCGGCAGGGCCGGAAGGTCCTTGCAGCGCCCGTCCGCGTCGGTGACGGAGGTGCCGTGGACGGTCCACGCGGCGCTCCCGCCGCTGACGGACATCTCGACGGCGACTCCGGCGGCCGGGCGGCCGATGCTGGTGTCCAGGATGTGGGTGGACACGGAGGTGGTGGTGCCGTCGCTCATGCCGCGGCCCCTCCTTCTGCGAGACGGGTCAGCCGGATGCGGTTGATCTTCCCCAGTTCCTGCCGGACGATCTCGCGCTCCTGCTCCGGCGCGTTGCCGCTGCGGGCACGGAGGGCGTCCCGCATCCGCTCCCCGGTGAGGCCGGTGGCGCAGATCAGGAAGACGTGCCCGAACTTCTCCTGGTAGGCCAGGTTGAGTTCGAGCATCTCGGCCTTGAGCCGGTCGGACGCGCCGGACATCCCGCTCTGCTCGCGGGCGGAGGTGGGGTCGCCGGGCTTCGGTCGCCCGATCGGCGGATGTCCGGCCATGGCCTCGGCGAGGTCCGCCGCGGTGAGCCCGGCCATGGCGGCGTCGCTCGCGGCGAGCAGGGCGTCGAGGCCGGTGTACGGGCGGCCGTCGAGGATCCGGCTCCCCCACGCCGTACTGGCGCACACCTCGTGCAGGGCGGCGCGGGCGGCACCGGCCTCCGCGGTGTTGAACCGGGCGAGACCCGGTGGCGAAGTCGACGTCACGGGTGCCTCCGTGGCCTGGGCTGGACGGGCTCCGCCCGTGGCTGGTGCCGGACGGGCTTCGCCTAGCTAACGCCTTCCCGCAACATCACGTCAACACTTTGTTGAAGCTATCTTGTGAACGGTGCGTTACGCGCGGCGCGGTGCCGGGCGGCCGGGGCGTGCGGCACGGACCCCGCAGACCCGGGGCCGTTCAGCCGTCGCCCTTCGCCGCGTTCTCGCGGTTCAGGTAGTTGTAGACCGTGAACCGGCTGACCCCGAGGGCGCCCGCCACCGTCTCCACGCCGTGCCGCACGGAGAACGCGCCGCGCGCCTCCAGCACCCGGACCACCGACTGCTTCGTCTTGCGGTCGAGCTGGGCCAGCGGCACGCCGTGGCGCCGCTCCAGGTCCGCCAGGATGTGGTCGAGCGAGTCGGACAGGTGGGGCAGCCGCACGGCCAGGACGTCCCGGCCCTCCCAGGCGAGGACGACGTCGTCCCCCCGGGCGTGCTCGGGCTCCACCAGCTCGCCGCCCATGGCGTCGACCAGCGGCTTGACCGCAGCGATGAAGGGGTGGTCGGCCTCGGTCACGCGTCACCCTCCCCGACCACGTTCACCTGCAGGGAGACCCGGGTGGCGCCCGCCTCCAGGGACTTGCGCAGCAGGGTGTCGACCGCACTGAGCACCGCCCCCGACGTCCCCTCGGCGGTGTTGCCGAACGGGCCGACGTCGACGGCGTCCAGCTCGGCGGACTGGACGACCTCCCGCGCGACCACCGCGTGGGGCGGCGCCTCGTCGAGGTCGAACGGCTCGGTGGTGAATTCAACCCTGAGTCTCACGCCCCTCAACCTACTGCGCCGCCGCCGGGCCGCGACATCTCCGGAGGGGGACGTGCCCGGACCGTGACACCGGGGCCGCCGCGCCCGTCGGCCACCGGCCGCCGCGCCACCTCCGGCCGCACCGCGCACGGTCGGGTGCGGACGGCGGGGAACCCGGCCGCGCCCCTTGACAGTCCCGGCGGGCGCTGGGCACGCTTCCATGAAGCAGAAACCAGATTCCACATTATGGAATTACGCGATGATGGAATCGGTCACCCGAGACGGAAGCGAGGTAGGTGTCATGGCTCTTCCGGAGACCGGCGGCACGGACCGGCGCGACGCGCACGACTGGCACGACTGGCGCTTCGATGTGAACCTTTCGATCCTCTTCACCGAACTGCCGCTGCTGGAACGGCCGGCGGCGGCCGCCGCGGCCGGGTTCACCGCCGTCGAACTCTGGTGGCCGTGGACCGGCACCCCCACGCCGGAGCAGGCGGAGCTCGACGCCCTGCGGGCGGCGCTGCACCGGGCCGGCACCCGGCTCGTCGGCCTGAACTTCTACGCCGGCCGGCTGCCCGGGCCGGACCGGGGCGCGCTGTCGGTCCCCGGCGAGGAGTCCGACCGCTTCCGCGCGAACATCGACATCGCCGCCGACTTCGCCGGATCCGTCGGCTGCCGGGCGCTCAACGCGCTGTACGGCAACCGGACCGACGGCGTGGACCCGCGGGTGCAGGACGCCCTGGCGCTGGAGAACCTGGCCCTGGCCGCCCGAGCCGCCGACCGGGTGGGCGCGACGCTGCTGATCGAGACGCTGAACCGGGCCGAGTCACCGCGGTACCCGCTGCAGACCGCCGACGCCTCCGTCGAGCTCGCGGACCGGGTGAACGCCGCCACCGGGCTCGGCAACGCCGCGTTCCTGATGGACCTCTACCACCTGTCCCGGAACGGCGAGGACCCGTACGAGGTCATCCGCCGCCACGCCGGCCGGACCGGTCACGTGCAGATCGCGGACACCCCGGGCCGCGGTGCGCCCGGGACCGGCGACCTGGACCTGGCCGGAGCGCTGAACGCCCTCCGGGCGGCGGGTTACGACGGCTGGATCGGCCTCGAGTACCGGGGCGAGGGCCCGGAGGCGTTCGCCTGGCTACCGACGGACCGCCGCGCGGCGCCGGCCGGGCGCTGATCAGGCCCGGCCGCCACTTCCTGCCCGTTCGGCACTGCCCGCCTGTTCGGCACTGCCTGCCTGTTCGGCGCTGCTCTCCCGGTCCTTGCCCCGACCGTTCAGCCCGGCCACCCGCACCCACGAAGGCCGCATCCCCGAAGGCCGCATCCCCCGAATGAACGCCCCCGAAAGCCGCACCTTCCCGCACGCTCCCAGAGAGGCACCACTCATGGCCCAGGACTCCCCGCGCACCGCACTCCCACCGGACACCGGCGCCGCTCCCTCCGACGACGCCCGTCCGCGCATCGCCTGGATAGGCCTCGGCATCATGGGTTCCCCGATGGCCGAGAACCTGGTCAAGGCCGGCTACCCCGTCACCGGGTTCACCCTGGAGCGGGAGAAGCTGGACCGGCTGGCCGCGAACGGCGGCACGGCCGCCCGTTCCGTCGCCGAAGCCGTCCGGGCCGCCGACGTGGTGATCACGATGGTCCCGGCCTCCCCGCAGGTCGAGGCGGTCGCCTACGGCGAGGACGGCATCCTCGCGAACGCCCGCCGCGGCGCCCTGCTGATCGACATGTCCTCGATCACCCCGCAGACCTCCGTCGATCTGGCCGCGGCCGCGGCGCCGTACGGGATCGACGTCCTCGACGCCCCCGTCTCCGGCGGCGAGGCGGGAGCCGTGGAGGCGGCGTTGTCGGTCATGGTGGGCGGCGAGCGGGCCGTCTTCGACCGGGCGCGGCCGGTCCTCGAGGCGCTGGGCCGGACGATCGTGCTGTGCGGCCCGCACGGCTCCGGACAGACCGTCAAGGCCGCCAACCAGCTGATCGTGGCGGTCAACCTCCAGGCGGTCGCCGAGGCCGTGGTGTTCCTGGAGAAGTCGGGGGTGGACCTCCCGGCGGCGCTCGACGTGCTCGGCGGCGGCCTGGCCGGGTCCACGGTGCTGGCCCGCAAACGGGCCAACTTCCTGGACCGGGACTTCGCTCCGGGCTTCCGGATCGACCTGCACCACAAGGACATGGGCATCGTCACCGACGCGGCGCGCGCCGTCGGGGCGGCGCTGCCGGCCGGCTCGCTGGTGGCCGGGCTGGTCGCCTCGCTGCGCGCCCAGGGCGACGGCGGGCTCGACCACTCCGCCCTGCTGCGGGGCGTCGAGCGGCTTTCCGGACCGCGGGCCGGGGGCTGACGCCATGACCGCGGAGACGATCGCGCAGCGCACCGCCGACGGCACGCCGCCCCGGCCCCCGTACACCGGCGCGGCGCGGATGCCGGCCATGGAGGCGGCGGTCCACATCATGAAGGACGAGGGCGTCGACATCGCGTTCGGCTGCCCCGGCGCCGCCATCCTGCCGCTGTACCGGGCGATGGAACAGGTCGGCGGGATCGAGCATCTGATCGTCCGTCACGAAGAGGGCGCGACCCACATGGCCGACGGCTGGGCCCGGACCAACGGCCGCGTGGGCGTCGCCCTCGCCACCTCGGGGCCGGGCGCCACCAACTTCGTCACCGGCCTCTACACCGCGCAGGCGGACTCGATCCCGCTGCTCTGCGTCACCGGTCAGGCGGTCTCCCCCAAGCTGCACCAGGAGGCCTTCCAGGCGGTCGACATCGTGGAGATCGCCCGGCCGGTGACCAAGTGGGCCGTACAGATCAAGGAGGCCGCGCAGATCCCCTGGGCGTTCCGGGAGGCCTTCCGCATCGCCCGGGAGGGCCGTCCGGGCCCGGTCCTCATCGACATCCCGGTGGACATCGCCCGGCGGGAGATCAGTTACGACGCCTCGCTCGACACCCCGCTGCCCGTACCGGCCGTCCCACCGCACTTGCCGCGCGTCGAGGCCGCCCTCGATCTGCTGCTGGCGGCCCGGCGTCCGCTGGTCCTCGCCGGCGGCGGAGTGATCCTGGCCGAGGCGTCCGCGGAACTGCGGGAGCTCGTCGAGTATCTGCGGGTGCCGTTCCAGGTCACGCTGATGGGCAAGGGCGTCATCGAGGACGACCACGAGCTGAACCTGGGCACCACCGGCATCCAGACCTCGCAGCGCTATGCCAACGCCTCGTTCCTGGAGTCGGATTTCGTGCTGGCGGTCGGGGCCCGGTTCGGCGACCGGCACACCGGCGCGGACCTCTCCGTCTACCGCGGCGACCGGACCTTCGTGCAGGTGGACATCGAACCGCGCCAGCTGGGCCGGGTGTTCGAACCGGACCTGGGCATCGTCTCCGACGCACGGCTCTTCCTGCGCGCCCTGCTGGACGCCGCACGGCGGCGCCGGGCGCGGGCGGACGTCGCGGCCTGGGTGGCGCGCTGCCAGGAGCTCAAACGGACGCTGGTGCGCAGGGAGGACTTCGACGCGGTCCCGGTCAAGGCCCCGCGCATCTACCGGGAGATCAACGAGATCTTCGACGAGCACACCTACTTCGTCACCGCCATCGGCCTGTACCAGATCTGGGGCGGCCAGCATCAGAAGGCCCATCTGCCGCGCCACTACCAGGTGTGCGGCCAGGCCGGTCCGCTCGGCTGGGAGATCCCGGCCGCGATCGGGGTCCGCAAGGCGCTGGACGGCATGGGCCGGCCGGACGCCGAAGTCGTCGGCATCGTCGGTGACTACGGCTTCCAGTACATGGTCGAGGAGCTGGCGGTCGCGGCACAGTACCGGGTGCCGTACGTCCTGATCATGCTCAACAACGAGTACCTGGGACTGATCCGGCAGGCCTCCCTCGGCTACGGGATGAACTACCAGGTCGACGTCCACTACGACGAGCACGGCACGGACAACGTCCGGCTCATGGAGGCGTACGGCTGCTCCGGCCGCCGCGTCGCCGAGCCGGCCGGCATCCGACCGGCGATCGAATGGGCGCGCCGGGAAGCCGTCGCGACCTCCCGGCCGGTGCTGGTGGAGATCCTCATCGAGCGCGAGGCGAACACCCCGCACGGCCCGGACATCGACGCGGTGCGGGAGTTCGAGCCGGAGCCCTGACGGGCCCCCTCAGCCCCGGGCGGCGGCGCCGACACCCTGTCCTGTCGCGCCAGGCGCCGCCGTCCGGAACCCTCGGTCCACCCCTGCCGCCCGTCTACCCCGCCCCACGGGCACTACCCCCGGTAACGGCTTGCGGGGCGGGCCCGCCTCCACGTCGGTACGTCGGAAGCGGGGCCCGCACGGACGGCTCACGAGCTCGGGAACGCAGCGAGCTCAGAGGCTCAGGAGTTCCGGGGCTCAGGAGTTCCGGGGCTCAGGAACCCGGAAAGGCCCACGAGCCGAGACATCGATCCCTCAGGAGTGGTAGCCGATGTAGCCGTTGCCGTCGCGGTCGGATCCGCTCCGGGTGTAGGAGTGGACGTCCGCGCGGCTGCCCGAGGGCTTGTACAGGTAGATCGTGTCGCGGTCGTTGTTCCACAGGAAGTTGCAGTTGTCGCGGTAGACCACGTTCCGCGCGTCGGAGTCGGAGCCGTGGCCGCCGCGGAGCTTCACGTAGTCACCGGGCTGCAGGTAGTGGTTCGCGGTGAAGGTGAAGCGGTTCCCGGTGGCGTCCTTCACGACGTACCCCTTGAGGTTCACGGTCGCCGAGGACGAGTAGTTCTTGACCGTCAGGTACTCCTCGTCGGTGTTGCCGGACGAGCAGCTGTTGGAGTCCCGGCCGGGCGCGTCGTACTGGACGCCACGCACCTTCAACGCCGAGCTGTACTCCGCGGCCTGGGCCGGAACGGCGGTGAGAACGGCCATCGCGCCGGCAGCGACGGCTGCGGCTATGACGGGAAACTTGCGCATGAGAGATCCCCCTCCATTGGTGATGGAACTGTGTTGCATGTGGAGGACTCGCAACGAGGCGCGATGGTTGCACGGTGAACTAAATTGTCTGCAGCTGATCAGAAGTGATCGCCAAGGGGCGGAGAAGGACACCGGATCCGGGCGCGGACCGCGCATGAGGGCGCGGCAGTCACGGGCAGCCGGGACCGCGGGTCCGGCCGGCCCGCCCGAACGCCCCACGCAGCGAGGCCGGAGCATCGGTGACCCGCGCGCGACCGGCCGCTGACGACACACGCGGACGGAGCCAGCGGTCAGCCACCAGGGTTGGGCGCTCGCGCACCGAGGTGCCCGAAAGTTGAGCCCACCCAAGGGAAACGGGATCTGACACCGGCGCGGAGAGTTCGCACGCCGCCCCTTCGACCCAGGCCGAAGGGGGTCGGGTCACCCGTCGAAGTCGTACTCGAGAACGTACGAGGCCGAGTCGAGGGTCATCTCGTTGACCTCCACCGCTCGGCCGTCAGCAGTGAAAGCCGTCCGGGCGACCAGGAACACCGGCGTGCCCATGGACAGTTCGAGGCAGTCGGCCTCGCCGGCGGAGGGCATTCGGGAGCGGATCTCCTCCCGGAAGTGCACCGGCTTGTGACCGAGGTCGGCGAGACGGGCATAGATGCCGCCCGGACCGGTGTCCTGCCGGGTGATCGCCGAGCCGGAGACCAGGGCTGCCGGAAGATACGAGACCGCGAGAAGAACCGGCTTGCCGTCGAGAACGTACCGCCGACTCCTGACGCAGACGGCGTCCCCCTCCGCCAGCCCGAGCACCGCAGCGACCCGCGCCGACGCAGGCTGCTCGTCGACGGAGACCCGGTCGACGGTGACGCTGCGCCCGTCGTCGTCGGCCGACCACAGCGAGCGCCCGTTGCCCCAGGCCTCCTCGGCGAGCCGCTGAATGCCACGCCGTCGCAACGGCCGGAAGGACCGAACGAAGACTCCGGCACCCTTGCGCGCTTCGACCAACCCCTCGTTCTGCAACACCCCGAGGGCCTGCCGTGCCGTCATCCGGGCCACCTCATAGGTCGCCATGAGGTCGTTCTCACCGGGGAGCCGATCACCCGAGCCGTAGCGGCCCTCACGGATCGCTTGCTTCAGGTCGTCGGCGATCCGCTGATACTTCGGCCGGCTGCCCGCACCCCGATTGACCATCAGGCACCCCTCCTTTCTTCTCTAGACACCCTAAGGGGCTCTCGCTTCGCCCACGTGTACGGGCAGTTCACCCCTATCCCTGAAATCCACACATTCAGCCTTGACATCTCTAGAGATGGAGCCCTTTCATTGAACATCTCTAGAGATGTTGCCGACTCAGGAGGGACTCCGTGCAGCAAGCCACTTCTCTCGCCATCCCGCCCCCTGTCCGAATCTGGGGCCTCACTTGCCCGGGCTTTCCCGAAGAGGTCCGCCGTGCCCGCCGCTGGGCCCTCGATGTCCTCCGCGACTGCCCCAAGTCCGACAACGCCGAACTGATCGTCAGCGAACTGGCGACCAACGCGCTCATCCACACCGCAAGCCGGACCGACGTCTTTCACGTCGCCCTCATCCGTTCCGCCCACGTCCTCGCGATCTCCGTTACCGACGGGGGGAGGAACCGACAGCAGCCCCCGGGTCGAACACCCCGACGGCGATTCCCTTCATGGTCGAGGACTTGGCATCGTCGCCTTACTTGCCACTCACGTTCATGTCGAAGGCGACCGGACCGGCCGCACCATCACTGCCGAAATCCGTCTGCCACCGGCGCCCCTGGGGGCGCAATGGCCGTGAGCCGGGAGCGCCACGGCCTTCATGAGCCGACCCCGGCACTGGACCGCCCGCAGCATGCGGCGCTCCGTTCACGCTGCGAGTGGTGGTCCGCATGGGCTAACAGGCGCGCACGCTCCCTCGGCGGGCGGCACTGTGTGAGTGAGCTCTGAGCGGCCACCGCCGGGCCCGGGACACAGTCGCGCCCAGACGACGGAGCGACGCCGAGCAGCACGCACGAGATCCGACGAGGACAGCACCACCGGAGCTGGGAGGATTCATGCGGGACAAGCCGCTGAGGAGCGTCGGCGCCCGGTTGTTCCGCAAGCGTCGCGACGCCGCGTCCCACGGCTCACGGAAGCGGTCCGGGCCGGATGAATCCGTGCTCGACATCGCTCTGGTCGATGCCTTCATCGCCGGCACGCTGGACCCGCAGGGTGAGGCGACTCTCGCCCAGCAGGTGGCCGGGCTCATGCCGTTCCACTGGGACCTGCCGAACAAGATCGCGGAGGCGCTGGCGCGGCTCACCGACCATCTCGACGGCCCACGCGCACTGCTCGCCTGGCTGGACCGGCACCCCGGCCGGCCGCGGCTCGCGGCCCGGCTGTACGTCCTCGTCGAACTGCTCGACCAGTACAGCGCCCGGCCCGCGGTCGTGACCGCGGTGCGCGAGGTGCGGGAGGGGACGCCGTATCCGCCGGGCCTGGAGCACCATCTGGTCCCGCCCACCGACGACGAGACCCTGGCCGGGCTCGGGTCCGCCATCGAGGCGCTCCTCGGCGAGGACCGGCCCGAGGACGCCGTGGCGCTGGCAAGGGCCACGGTGGCGATGGTCCAGCAGGCCGCACCCCGAGCCGCGGAACTCGACCACGAAGTGCGGGACCTGGGCGAACTGATGGAACACGTGGAGCAGGACATCCTCGCGGCGGGCGACGACTCGTGAGGAGCCGAGCGCTCGTCGGTCGCGACCGACGAGCGCTCGGCTCCGCGAGGTATTCCCGGCCACCCCCTCAGAGGGCGGTATGCGAGTCGGTAGGTGATTTGCCCGCACCTGAACGTGTGGGACTGCGGCATCCCGGCCGGTCGGCGGGCTGGGGCGTGCTGGACTGAATCGTGAGCGAGCCCAAGCCTTGCAAGACCGACCTGTCCGACGGGCAGCGGGTGCTGATCGAGCCGGTGATCGCCGCGTGGAAGGCCGCACACCGCTCGGTCAGCGGCCACCGGGGCCGGTACGAGATGCGGGAGATCGTCAACGCGCCCCTGTACCAGGGCCGCACCGGCTGCCAGTGGGACCTGCTTCCGCACGATCACCGCGCCGCGCGGCGCGGTGATGTACTCCTTCACCACGCCGTAGCCGCCCGGCGACGTCGCGGACCAGCCCGCTTGCCCCTCCCGAAAGGGCGAAACGAGCATCAGCCCTCGTATCCCTATGACAGATCTCGTACGACGGTGAGGGCCTCGGCGCGATGGACGCGCCGGGGCCCTTTGCTGTGCTGGACACGCTCACCGGGCTCGGTTCCGAATCACGCTCGCCGTGCTGGTCGTGCCGTACGGGCGCAGTATGGAAGGAGGAGGAGAGCAGGTCGGCGCGCTCCGGGAAGCGGAAGGAGGTGCGAGGCCTGTGACACGGTTCATGGATATCCACCACGGAATGCAGGGCATCACGGCCGAACAGCTGCAACAGGGCCACGAGGCCGCTGCCGCGGGCGAGCGGGAAGAAGGAGTCCACTTCGAACACGCCTGGGCGGATCCCGATTCCGGCACAGTCTACTGCCTCAGCGAGGGCCCCTCGCCCGAGGCGGTCCGCCGCGCGCACGAGCGCGGGGGCGCTGACGCGCCGGACGAGATTCATGCGGTACCGCTGATGGTGTGAGCCATGGTGCGCACAGCACCGGTCCCCTTCCCGCGGGGTCGCGGGCAGGGGACCGGGGCCCTCACCGAGCAATGATCAACCTTTGTGTGTGAGGACGTTGATGAGTAGACGTGTCTCCTGGTTGCGGAGAAACCGCAGGCAGGGGGCGTGTTCACAAAACCTACTTCTTCTTCCCCTGGTCTGGCGGGCCCGTTTTTCGGCCCTGAACAGAGGAGTGCACGCCCCAACTGAGCTGCGGCTGAGCGGTTGAGGGTGGTCGTCGTTGGTCGTTGCTCGTCGTCGCTGGGCTTGTCTACCCAGCGACGGCCGTAGCCGCCCGGCGGCGCTGCGGCCAGCTCGCTCCCCCCTCCCGAAAGGGCGAAACGGACACCGACTCTCGTACCGCCCCCTCACACCGTCACCGCCGCCCGTTGCGCGGACGAAGCCCGGCGGGGTGCCGGTTGGTCCAGGTGGACCACCACGGTGGCGTAGAAGCGGTGCACGGCGTCGTCGACGCTGCGGATGAAGCCGGATTCGGCATTGCCCCGGCCGCTCCCCATGCCCTTGAAGAGGGAGAGCCGGAAGCCGGTGATCGCGGTGCCGTTCTTCGGGAGCATGTCCGCCGGCTCCGGGCGCAGCCGTTCCAGCGTGCCCCGGGGACCGCTCACCTCCCCCTCGACGAGGGTTTCGACGTGGAGGTCGGCCGGCGCGTCCGCGAGGCGCTGGATGAGCCGCTTCGCCCAGGTCAGGGGGTACCCCTGGGTGGGTGCCGGGATCTCGATGGAGGTGCGCAGCCTGGTGGTGCGCAGGTCGGCGCTGATGGCGAGTACGCCCGGGGTGCCCTCGATGCGCAGCTCGGACTGGAGCCGCCCCTCACGGCAGAGCCGGTCGGCGAGGCGGGTGCGCCGCTCGCCCGGGTCGGTTCCGCGCTTGGCGCGCAGGACGGGGAGCACCTTCTGGCCGAGTTCGCCGCCGAGCCGGAGGCCATCTCGTACACAAAGCCCCCCAAACCCGCACGTCAAGCGCGGAGGCGCCGTTGCCTCGCGCGCCTGCCGGCATGCCACGATGTGACGTGCCGCACACGGAAAACTGTAGTGCGCATGAAGCGTCAACTTGTGGCGATCGGCCGGAATCGGCGACAGGGGACACCACAGGCACGGCAGCAACGGCCGCCCCACCGGCGCCCGCCGCCCCGAGGCCACGGAGAAGCGGAACGCCGCTCACCCACCCCGGACCCGGGCGCCGTCACCCCCGCCGGCTTTCAACAAACTGTTGACGTTCGCTCGAAGGGCTCCCTACGCTCCAGACGCGGACGTCGAATTCCGCGCTCCCGGACGGAAGGTCACCATGCCGAAGCCCACGCTGACGACGGAATCCGGCGCCCCCGTCGCCGACAACCAGAACTCCGCCACCGCCGGCGCCGGCGGTCCGCTCCTCCTCCAGGACCAGCACCTGCTGGAGAAACTCGCCCGCTTCAACCGCGAGCGGATACCGGAGCGCGTCGTCCACGCCCGGGGCTCCGGCGCCTACGGCCACTTCGAGGTGACCGACGACGTCACCGGCTTCACCCGGGCCGGCTTCCTGAGCGAGGTCGGGAAGCGCACCGAGGTGTTCGCCCGGTTCTCCACCGTCGCCGACAGCCTCGGCGGGGCGGACGCGGTGCGGGACCCGCGGGGCTTCGCGCTGAAGTTCTACACCGAGGAGGGCAACTACGACCTCGTCGGCAACAACACCCCGGTCTTCTTCATCAAGGACCCGCTGAAGTTCCCCGACTTCATCCACTCGCAGAAGCGCGACCCGTTCACCGGCAGCCAGGAGCCGGACAACGTCTGGGACTTCTGGGCGCACTCCCCCGAGGCCACTCACCAGGTGACCTGGCTGATGGGTGACCGTGGCATCCCCGCTTCGTACCGCCACATGAACGGCTACGGCTCGCACACCTACCAGTGGACGAACGCCGAGGGCGAGGCGTTCTTCGTCAAGTACCACTTCAAGACCGACCAGGGCGTCCGCTGCCTCTCCAACGAGCAGGCGGCCGAGCAGGTGGGCCGGGACGCCGACTCGCACCAGCGCGATCTGCTCCAGGCCATCGAGCGCGGCATGCACCCGTCCTGGACGCTGTACGTGCAGGTCATGCCGGCCGCCGAGGCGGCGGATCACCCCTTCAACCCGTTCGACCTCACCAAGGTGTGGCCGCACGCCGACGTCCCGCTCCGCCGCGTGGGCCGGCTGGTGCTGAACCGCAATCCGGAGAACGTCTTCGCCGAGGTCGAGCAGGCCGCCTTCTCCCCCAACAGCTTCGTGCCGGGCATCGGGCCGTCGCCGGACAAGATGCTCCAGGGCCGGCTGTTCGCCTACGCGGACGCGCACCGCTACCGGCTCGGCGTCAACCACACCCAGCTCGCGGTCAACGCGCCCCGGGCGACGACCGCCCACAACTACGGCCGGGACGGGCTGATGGCGGTCAACGCCGGCGGCCGCTTCGCGAAGAACTACGAGCCGAACTCGTACGGCGGGCCGGTGGAGACCGGTCAGGCGCTGTCCGCCCCGCTCCCGGTCTCCGGGCACACCGGGACCCACGCGGCGCCGGCGCACACCAAGGACGACGACTTCTTCCAGGCCGGCGAGTTGTACCGGCTGATGTCGGAGGAGGAGCGGGAGCGCCTGGTGGCCACCATCGCGGGCGGGCTGTCCCAGGTGACCCGCGAGGACGTGGTCGAGCGGAACCTGGCGCACTTCCGCGCCGCCGACCCGGACTACGGCAAGCGGGTCGAGGCCGCGGTGGAGCGGCTGCGCGACAGCTGACGGGCGGACGGCCGCCCACCGGGAGGGACCGGTGGGCGCAGCGTGCGGCCGGAGGTGTCCCGGCCGGGCCCCGGAGCGGCCCCGCCGCGGGATGCCCTTCCGGCCGCCGGCCACCGATACCCCCGGCCGAGAACAAAACCGCCGACTCCCTCCCAACCCGGCACGCTTTGATGGACGATGGAGCGAACATCCCTCCTACGGATCTGTGCTGGAGCCGAACATGGCAGAGAGCGTGCCGGTGCGCTGCCCGGCGTGCCGCCGCGAGCACTCGTTCACCCCGCCCACGTTCCCCTGTCCCTGCGGCGCCCCGGTGACCCTCACCCTGCAGACGGAGGCCCCGGCGGAACCGATGGAGCACCACACCTGGGAGGAGTCCTGGGTGACGGCCCGCTGTCCGTCCTGCGGCCGGGAGGACCAGTGGCCGCACCCCGAACTGGGGTGTCCCTGCGGCTGTGTGCTGCGGCTGCCGGTGGCGCCGCCACCGGAGCGGTCCGACGCCGGGCCGCGGGGTTCCGCCGCGGGCGCGCGGCACCCCGGGCCCGGGTCACCGGCGCGGACGCAGCCGCCGTCCTCGGCCGTGCTGCGGCCCGCGTTCCGGCCGGTGACGATCCGCACCAGCCGGGACGCCGTGACCGCCGCGGCCGAGTACCTGAAGTGGCTGGGCTTCCGTGAAGTGCTGGAGGCCGACGACCGGCCGACGTCCGGGGTCTCCGTGCGGGGCAGGGGCGTGGTCGCGCAGGTGGATCCCACGACCCGGCCGTCCACGCTCCGCGATGTCGAGTGCCTGTGGCTGAACGGTCTCACCGACTCGGTGGAGAGCGTCTTCTTCTCCCTGGCCGGCTACCGCCGCGAGGCCCGCGCCCGCGCCGACGACCTGCACATCCCGCTCTTCGTCATGGATCTCACGGGCACCCCGCAGCCGGTCAACGACGCGGCGGACGACCTGATCCGCATGGGGGCGCAGTAGGTGTTCCGGTCACGAGCGGTAGGGCGCGTCCACGCCCCGTGGCGCCGCGGCCGGTTGTCCGGCGGGCCCTTCGGCGGCCCGCCGGACCTTGCTCATGGGCATCCGGCCGCCGCTACGCGCCCGTCGGCCGCTCCGCGAACCGCTCCCGCAGCTCGATCTTCCGGACCTTGCCGCTGACCGTCATCGGGAAGGTGTCGAGCAGCTGGAGGTGGCGGGGCACCTTGTAGTGGGCGAGCCGCCCCCGGCAGTAGTCGGCGACTTCGTCGAGGGTCAGCGGCCGGGCGGCGTCCCGGAGCACGACACAGGCCAGGATCTCCTCGCCGTACTTCTCGTCCGGCACGCCCACCACCTGCACATCGGCGATCTTCGGGTGCCCGTGCAGGAACTCCTCGATCTCCCGCGGGTAGACGTTCTCCCCGCCCCGGATGATCATGTCCTTGATCCGGCCGACGATCGTGAGGTAGCCGTCCTCACGCATCACCGCGAGGTCGCCGGTGTGCATCCAGCGGCCGGCGTCGATCACCTCGGCCGTGCGCTCCGGCTCCTCCCAGTAGCCCAGCATCACCGAGTAGCCCCGGGTGCACAGCTCCCCCGGCGCGCCGCGGGGAACGGTCACCCCGGTCGCCGGGTCGATCACCTTGACCTCGATGTGCGGCAGCACCCGGCCGACCGTTCCGGTGCGACGCTCCAGATCGTCCTCGCGCCGGGTCTGGGTGGACACCGGGGAGGTCTCGGTCATGCCGTAGCAGATGGACACCTCCGCCATGTGCATCTCGGAGACGACCCGCTTCATCACCTCGACCGGGCACGGTGATCCGGCCATGATCCCGGTGCGCAGCGAGGACAGGTCGTAGGACGCGAAGTCGGGCAGCCCCAGTTCGGCGATGAACATCGTCGGCACGCCATAGAGGGAGGTGCAGCGTTCGCGCTCGACGGCGCGGAGCGTGGCCTCCGGGTCGAAGACGGGGGCCGGGATGACGATGCAGGCGGCGTGGCTGGTGGCCGCGAGGTTGCCCATGACCATGCCGAAGCAGTGGTAGAAGGGGACGGGCAGGCAGATCCGGTCCTGTTCGGTGTAGCCGACCGTCTCCCCCACCCAGTAGCCGTTGTTGAGGATGTTGTGGTGGGAGAGCGTGGCGCCCTTCGGGAAGCCGGTGGTGCCCGAGGTGTACTGGATGTTGACCGGGTCGTCGCAGCTCAGCTCCGCGGCGCGGGCGGCCAGTCGCTCCCGCGGCACCTCCCGGCCCGCGGCCAGCAGTTCGTCCCAGGACGGGGTGCCGATGAAGACGACGTCCCGGAGGGCCGGGCAGTCGCCGCGCACCTCCTCGACCATGCCGCGGTAGTCGCTGTGCTTGTACGCGACGGAGGAGACCAGGACGTCCACTCCGGCCTGGTTCAGCACGTACGCCAGCTCGTGCACCCGGTAGGCGGGGTTGACGTTGACCATGACGGCGCCGATGCGGGCCGTCGCGTACTGCACCAGGACCCACTCGGGGCAGTTGACGGCCCAGATGCCGACCCGGTCGCCCTTGGCGACGCCCTTGGCGAGCAGGCCGAGCGCCACCTCGTCGACGTCCCGGCCGAACTCGGCGTAGGTCCACCGCCGTCCCGAGGCGACGTCGGCGAGCGCCTCGCGGTCGGGGTGGGCGGCGACGGCGCGGTCCAGATTCACGCCGATGGTGTCGCCGAGGAGCGGTCCGGTGCCGGTGCCGCTGGTGTAGGAGAGTTCGGTCATGCGGTGTCCTCTTCGGTGTACTCGGCGGTGCTGCCCCCGGCCGTACGTTCCCGCAGCTCGATGCGGCGGATCTTGCCGGAGACGGTCTTGGGGAGGTCGGCGAACTCGATCCGGCGGATCCGCTTGTACGGCGCCAGGGTCGCCCGGGAGTGCGCGAAGAGGGCCCGGGCGGTCTCCGGGCCGGGCTTCCACCCCTCGGCGAGCACGATGTACGCCTTGGGGACGGCGGCGCGCAGCGGGTCGGGCGCCGGGACGACCGCGGCCTCGGCGACGGCCTCGTGCTCCAGCAGGGCGCTCTCCAGCTCGAAGGGGGAGATCTTGTAGTCGCTGGCCTTGAAGACGTCGTCGCTCCGGCCCACATAGGTGATGTGGCCGTCCTCGTCGCGGGAGCCGATGTCGCCGGTGCGGTAGTAGCCGTCCGCCATCGCCTCGGCGGTGCGCTCCGGGTCACCGTGGTAACCGGTCATCAGACCGACGGGCCGGGCGGAGAGGTCGAGACAGATCTCCCCCTCGTTGCCGGGCTCGCCGGTGACCGGGTCCAGCAGCGCCACGGTGAAGCCCGGGGTGGGCCGGCCCATGGAGCCCGTCTTCAGCGGCTGACCGGGGGTGTTGGCCACCTGCACGGCGGTCTCGGTCTGGCCGAAGCCGTCCCGGATGGTGACGCCCCACGCCGCACGGACCCGTTCGATCACCTCGGGATTGAGCGGCTCACCGGCGGCGACGGCCTCCCGCGGCGGGGTGCGCAGCAGTCCCAGATCGGCCTGGATGAGCATCCGCCAGACGGTGGGCGGGGCGCAGAAGCTGGTGACGCCGGCCCGGTCCATCTCGGCCATCAGCCGGGCGGCGTCGAACCGCGTGTAGTTGTGGAGGAAGACGGTCGCCTCGGCGTTCCAGGGGGCGAAGAGGTTGCTCCACGCGTGCTTCGCCCAGCCCGGGGAGGAGATGTTGAGGTGCACGTCCCCGGGCCGCAGCCCGATCCAGTACATCGTCGCGAGATGGCCCACGGGGTAGGAGGTGTGGGTGTGTTCGACCAGCTTGGGCCGGGCGGTGGTGCCGGAGGTGAAGTAGAGCATCAGGGTGTCGTCGGCGAGGGTCGGCCCGTCCGGCTCGAACACCTCGGACGCGGTGGACGCCTCGCCGTAGTCGGCCCAGCCGGGGGCGCCGCCGCCGACCCGGATCCGGGTGTAGGCGCCCGGCACCTCGTCGAACTTGGCGGTGTCCTCGGCGCGGACCACCACGTGCGCGGCCCGGCCGCGGTCGATCCGGTCCCGCAGGTCCGCCGGGCCGAGCAGCGGGGTCGCCGGGATGACCACGGCCCGCAGCTTCATCGCGGCGAGCGCGGTCTCCCACAGTTCGGTCTGGTTGCCGAGCATGACGACGATCCGGTCACCGGCCCGGACGCCCAGCCCGCGCAGCCAGTTCGCCACCCGGTTCGACCGGGCCGCCAGCCCGGCGAAGGTGAGACGGGATTCCGAGCCGTCCTCCTCGACGATGTGCAGCGCGGGACGGTCGTTGTTCTCCGCGATCCGGTCGAACCAGTCCAGCGCCCAGTTGAACCGCTCCGGCCGGGGCCAGCGGAACCCCGCATACGCCGTCTCGTAGTCCTCCCGGTGCCGCAACAGGAAATCCCGCGCCTTCCGGAACTCCTCCGTCGCACTGGTTGCCGCCATGTGTCCTCCTCATTGCCGGACCACTGACTAGCATCGTGGAATCAGTGACATGGGTCTCACTACCCCCGGACGGGGGTGAAGGGGTTGGCCGTGGTGCAGACGGGCGAAGCAGTCGACGTACGAGCAGCGCTGCTCAGGCTGCGCTGCACCAGTGGCCTGCCGGTGGTGTTCGGCGGCCTCCTGGAGGATCACGGGCGGCTGCGGATCCGCCAGCTGACCGGGACGGAGACGGACGCGCTGCGCGGGCTGAGCGTCGCCACGGGCAACGGCATCGGCGGGAAGACGCTCGCCCTGACCCGTCCCACGGCCGTCGCGGACTACCCCGTGTCCCGGACGATCAGCCATGAGTACGACGCGGCGGTGGCGGAGGAGGGCCTGCGGGCGGTGCTCGCGGTGCCCGTGGTGGTGCGCCACCGGGTGCGCGGGGTGCTGTACGGCGCGCTCCGCGAGCGGATGCCGCTCGGCGACCGGACCATCGCGGCAGCCATGGAGGCCGCCCGGGGGCTGGAACGGGCGCTGGCCGAACGGGACGAGGTGCAGCGGCTGCTGGCCGTCCGGCCCCGCACGGCGGACCCGCGCCGGTCACCGGACGGTGCGGACCCCGGCCCCGTCGCCTGGGAGGAGGTCCGCGCGGCCCACGGGGACCTGCGGGCCCTGGCGGCGCGGGTGGCCGACCCGGCACTGCGGGAGGAGATCCTCAGCGCCTGCGGCCGGCTGGCCACGGCGGCCGGCGGCGCCCCGTGCGAGGCGGACGGCCCGGCGCCCGGAATCCGGCTGGCGCCGCGCGAGCTCGACGTGCTGGCCTGCGTGGCGTCCGGGGCGACCAACGCGGGGGCGGCAGAGCGGCTGGGGCTGCGCCCGGAGACGGTGAAGGGCTATCTGCGGTCGGCGATGCGCAAGTTGGGCGCGCGCACCCGGCTGGAGGCGGTCGTCACGGCCCGCCGGGCCGGGCTGCTGCCGTAGCCGGTCGGGGCTGTGCCGCAGGCCCTGGCCGGGGCCCGCGGCGGCAGGGGCGGCGCAGCGTCTGATCGGAGACGGGACTGTGGGTGGACGGGCCTGTGGTGGACGGGACTGTGGACGGGCCTGTGGTGGACGGGCCCGTCAGTGCGGGGCGAGCCGGACGTCGTGGGAGGCGTCGGGGGCGGCGAAGTCCAGCAGCCGGGAGCCCTCCGCCCCGATCGCCTCCCGCTCGGCACGGGACAGCGGCTCGAACGGCTCGACGACCAGGGCCGCCGTGCCGCCGTCCCGGTCGATCCGCCAGACGGCGCGGATGAATCCGTCCACGAGGACCGGACTGAAGGCCTGGTTGCCCTGCCAGATCCGCTTCCGGTGGCCGTCCGCGATCACCCGGGTGCGGTCGTGGTGCGAGAGGAAGAGGTTGTCGTACTCCGGGAGGTAGCGGACCGGTGCCGGGGTCGCGGGATCCGGCAGCGCGCCGTCCGGCACGTCGAACAGTTCCACGCCGTGCTCGTCCCGGAAGGTGCGCAGCCGCGGCCGCAGCCCGTCGACGACCTCCCGGAGCCGGGTGAGCCCGGACCAGACCTGCACGTCCCGCACCGAGGCGGGGCCGAACGCCGTCAGACACCGCAGCACCAGCGCCTCCACCCCCTGCGCCGTCGGCTCCCCGGGCTCCTCCCCCAGCCACTGCCGGACGGTGGTGTGCCGGGCGAGCCCGCCGCGGCCCCACAGCCCCCGCGGCGGCACCTGCACCAGGGGCAGGGCGGTGCGGGCGGCCATGGACAGCGCCAGGGGTTCCCGTTCGGGCCAGAGCTCGGCCAGCGCGGTGCCCAGCTCGGCAAAGGTCAGCGGCCGTTCCTCGACCAGGGCCCGGGCCGCCTCCGCGAGCCGCGTCAGGTCCACGCCCGCCATGCGCTTACCGAAGGTGCCCCGGTAGCGGCGGTCCTGCATCTCCTGGAGAACGGGCCGGAAGGCGAGGCAGTCGCGGGCGGTGACCAGGTGCAGGGTGGACCGCTGGAGCGAGATCCGGACGGTCCGGCGGCCGGCCAGGAGCTCCGACAGCGTCTCCGGGCGGAACCCGGCCAGCCGGGCCCACAGGGCGTAGTACGGCACCTTGGGCACCTGGGCGTGCACGCCCGCGAGGTGCTCCACCGCCTCCTCCGCGGACAGCTCCGCCCGGCGCAGCAGCAGCTGCCGGCCGAGCAGGGCACGGTTGAGCGCGCGGGGGCCGAGTACCGGCGCGGTGGCGGCGGAGCGTGCGGCGTGGGTCGGCATGGCTCCACGCTAGGGCGCCTTGCGGTCAGTTCCCGTCCGCTTGGGCGAGGCGATGCGGGCCGGCGCCGGAAGCCGCCTGCCGCGCGGAGGCGCGCCGGGCGGGGCGCAGCGTGCGGCGGACCACCCGGCAGGCGGGGCGCAGCGTGCGGCGGCGCTATTCGCCGATGCGGACGAGGGCGAGCGTGACGTTGTCCGGTCCGCCGGCGTCCATGGCGGCCTTCCAGAGCTCGAAGGCGGCTCTGCCGTCCGCGTGCACCCGGAGGATCCCGCCGAGCTCCTCGTCCGGCACCGGGTCGGTCAGCCCGTCCGAGCAGATGAGCCAGCGGTCGCCGGTGGACAGCGGTGTGCCGGACACATGCGGGTCGACGGGGCTGAAGTCGGGCGTGCCGCCGAGGGTCTGGGTGACGACGGTCGAGCTGCGCTCGCCGGGTGCGAGGGGCGGGTTGTCGTCGAGCGTCAGCTCCCGCACCTCCTCGGCGCCGGCCCCGTACACCCGGCTGTCGCCGATGTTGAAGACGATGGCCCGGTCCCGGGTCAGCACCAGGCCCGCCACGGTGGTGCCCATCATGATCAGGTCGGGGTCGCCGTCGGCGGCGGCGTACACCGCCCGGTTGCAGTCCTCCAGGGCGTCCCGGACGGTCTCCTCGCTGTCCAGCGCCGGACCGACCCGGGACAGCCTGCGCACCACCATGGCGCTGGCGACCTCGCCCGCCGGATGTCCGCCGAGCCCGTCGGCGACCGCCACGACCAGCGGATTTCCCAGCGGGAAGAGCAGGGTCTGCGGGCTCTCGGTGGCGGTGCTGCACAGCGTCCAGGGCCCGACGACCAGGCTGTCCTCGTTGCTGTCGCGCAGCAGCCCCGCGTGGCTCAGCGCGCTCACCACGATGTAGGCCATGGATGTCCTCGTCTTCCGGACGGGACCTCCCGGAGGGCTGCGCGGTCTCCGGCCTGCCTCCCGGAGGGCTCCCTGCTGTGTCCTGCGCGGGCTGCTGTGTCCTGCGCGGGCCTGCGCGGGCTGCTGTGTCCTGCACGGGCCCCTCGAACCGGGCCTGCGCCCGCGTCCGGGGCCCCTCGTACGCGGAACCGGCACCCCGGGTGCGGGGCCGGGCTCCACGGCGTCCCGCCTCGGCTCCCCGGCGTCCCGGACGGGCTGTCCCGCCTCCGGGACGGGCCCCGGGGAGCAGCGTCCGCCCGCCTGCCGCGTACCTCCATTGTGCTGCCGGTTCCGGCGACGGGCCTGCCGGATGCCGCGTCCCCGGCCCGCTCCCGCTCACCCGTGCGAGGTTCGCCTGCGGCTTTCGCGCCGTATATCCTGCCTGGTGGCTCAGTGACATGCGGGCGAGGCAGGAGGTGGGGCTGTGATGCGCAGCGAACCCCCCAGTCGTACGCCGTGGAGCACCGGCCCGTCCCTGCGCTGCCTGTCCCTGCGCTAGCGGAGAGCCGGGAACGGTGCGCGCGGTGCGAACCGATGCCGACCCTGCCGTTCCCCACCGAAGGGACCCCCATGTCCGAGCGCCGTCCTCGCCCCCTGATCCCCGTGCGGAAGCACTCCTGGCTGCGCCCCTCCTCGGCCCGGCCCGCGAACGTGCCCCCGTCCGGGCCCGCGCCCGAGCCGGCGGAGGCCGGCGGCGGGGCCACGGGCAACGGGGAGAGCAGCGTGGTGTACGCCGCGCTGTACCGGGACGGCCGGCGCGTCAGCACTCCGGCGTCCCTCGCCGAAACGTTCCGCGAGCTGCGCGAGCAGCAGGACGGCATGGCGTGGATCGGCCTGCACCGGCCGACCGAGGCCGAGCTGCTGTCGCTCGCGGAGGAATTCGACCTCCACCCGCTGGCGGTCGAGGACGCCCTGGAGGCCCATCAGCGTCCGAAGCTGGAGCGGTACGGCGACACGCTCTTCGTGGTGCTGCGTGCCGCCCGCTACCTGGACGACCCCGAGGACATCGACTTCGGTGAGCTGCATGTGTTCGTCGGCGCGGACTTCGTCATCACCGTGCGGCACGGCGCGGCACCGGACCTCTCCGGGGTGCGCCGCCGGATGGAGGAGACGCCGGAACTGCTGAGCCTGGGCCCGGAGGCGGTGCTGTACGCGATCCTCGACGCGGTGGTCGACGGGTACGTCCCGGTGGTCGCGGGGGTGCAGAACGACCTCGACGAGATCGAGACCGAAGTCTTCCTCGGCAAGCCGGAAGTGTCCCGCCGGATCTACGAACTGGCCCGCGAGATGGTCGAGTTCCAGCGGGCCACCCGTCCGCTGGTCGGCATGCTCAACGGCCTGATGGCCGGTTTCGCGAAGTACGGCACCGACGAGGAGCTGCAGCGCTACCTCCGGGACGTCGCCGACCACGTCACCCACACCAGTGAGCGGGTGGACAGCTTCCGCCAGGCGCTCGCCGACATCCTCACGGTCAACGCGACCCTCGTGGGACAGCAGCAGAACGCGGAGATGCGGGCCCTGGCGGAGGCCGGGTTCGAACAGAACGAGGAGATCAAGAAGATCTCGGCGTGGGCGGCCATCCTCTTCGCCCCGACCCTGGTCGGCACGATCTACGGGATGAACTTCGACCACATGCCGGAACTGCACTGGGTGTTCGGCTACCCCTTCGCCATCGCCCTGATGGGCGTGGTGTGCGTCAGCCTGTACGTCATCTTCAAGCGGCGGGGCTGGCTCTGAGCCATCGGCCGTGCGAGCGCATGACCTGCGAGACAGGAGCGACGCTCACCCGTGCCGTCTCGTGATCCCTGCGGCGTGCCGACGTGGTCAGCAGGAACGGTGACGGACGGTCAGCGCCAGGTCGTTCGGCGTGGAGTCCTGGTGTCAGTCGTCTCCTGACGGCATCGGGTCTTCCCCGAAGCCGAGTACGGCGGTGGACTCAGCGCCAGTCGTCGATCACGTAGGCGTCCGGGTGGCTGTAGCCGGGTTCGTTGGGCTTGTGCATGGTCACGCCTTGCAGCCAGGTACGGAAACCGCGGTCGACCATGCGCCGGTAGGCATCCTGGCGGGCCAGGTTCATTCCGGCGTCCAGTTGCCCCAGTCCCCTCTCGGCGGCCAGCCGCTCGCACGCATTCAGCAGTCGTTCGAACCGTTCCGCAGCGTCCGGGCCAGGGCGTACGGCGCCGAATTTGACGAAGCACACGTCCTCACCGGCCTCCGACCCCGCTCCGCAGTGGCAGACCGCCAGACCGTCGAGGCCGGAGCCGGCGCCCTCGAGGAGGACGGTGTCACCGAGCCCCTGCGCCTGTGTGGCCATGATCTCGCGCTCCAGGCTCAGGCCCTCGTACACGGCCCCCGTCAGTGCGCGACTGAGGCTCAGTGCGCCCGGCCGCTCAGCGGCGGTCAGCTCGCCGTAGAGCACTCGGCCGGGGACTTCGGCACCGGCGGCGACCTGTTTCTTCATGATGGCGGTGAGGAATCGGGGCCAGAAGCCGTACCGGCGGTAGAGCTCGAGGTGCTTGGGACTGTGCGAGAAGGTGAACAGGCCGAGGTGGCGGTTCTCCCAGGTGTCGAAGCAGGCCATGACCGGTTCCATGAGGCGCCTGCCGATGCCCTGGTCCCACAGATCCGGACGTACGGTCAGCGGGCCGAAGAACCCGACGCTGCCCCAGTTGGCGGCGAAGTTCGATCCGACGACCTCGCCCTCGACGGTCGCCGCGAAGGCCGCGTGCGGATCTGCCGCCCAGCGGGTGCGGACATAGTCGGCGGTCCCGAAGAACGTCTCCGGCTCAGGGGCCCCGAGGAAGGTCCCGAAGGCGCCCCTGAAGATCTCGTCGGCCCGGTCCAGGTCCGGCTCGACCAGCGGGCGGACCGACACCGAGGCGGCGACACCCGGTCGCTTCGCTGCGGACATGATCGCTCTCCTTTCCGCCCCCGGTTCCATCGGACCACGGACGTGCGCCGCGGGCGAAGCGACAGGTCCGGCGGTACCTCGAGGATCGAGCGGCGAAACCGGTTGCCGCTTCGTGGCCGGCTGCGCATCCTGCTGGGATGCGTTTCTCCATCAACATCCCGAATTTCGGTGACTTCGCCGACCCGCGCAAGGTGGCGACCGTTGCGGCCGCCGCCGAACAGGCCGGCTGGGACGGGCTCTTCGTCTGGGACCACGTACTGCACCGGCAGCACCAGGGGCGTCCCTTCGGAGACCCCTGGATGCTGCTGACCGCGGCCGCGCTGGCCACCTCCCGGATCCGGCTGGGCCCACTGCTGACGCCGGTCCCCCGTTACCGTCCGCAGCAACTCGCCCGCCAGGTGGCCACCCTGGACCACCTCAGCGGCGGCCGGGTGACCTTCGCCGCCGGCCTGGGCGGCCCGGTCGAGGACGAATACCGCAGCTTCGGCGACGCCGCCGAGCCGCGCCTCCTCGCCGAGCGGCTGGACGAGGGACTGGACCTGTTGGGCCGCTTCTGGTCCGGCACGCAAGTGAACCACCACGGCCCGCACTACGAAGTCCGGGACGTGACGCTGCTGCCCGCCACCATGCAACGGCCCGGTCCGCCGGTGTGGATCGGCGGGTTCTGGCCGCGTCGTGCGCCCATGCGGCGGGCAGCGCGGTGGGACGGCGCGGTGCCGCTCTTCGAGTCGGCCCGGCACGGCCATGTGCCGGACGTGGCGGAGGTGCGGGAACTGGTCGGCTACGTGCGCAAGCACCGTACGGCCGGGGCTGAGCGCCCCTTCGAGTTCGTCCTCGGCGGTGCGACGCCCCCGGACGCGGCGAAGGCCAGGGACGTGATCGGTCCGCTGCGCGACGCCGGCGCCACCTGGTGGGACGAGCGACAGGTCCAGACCGGCCCGGACCTGGACCGCCTCTCCCCGGTCCTGCGTCGCATCGAGGCGGGGCCGCCGGTGGTCTGATCAGCCGTTCGAAGCTGTGCCGTACGCGTTCGAGGTGTGGCCGCGGACCGCCGCGTCCGAATCGGTCCGCGGCGGTCCTGGCGGCGACGGCGCTGACCGGCACCGGGGCCGGGCGGGTCAGCTCGGGGCCTCAGCTGCCGAAGGGGATGTCCCGGGGGGTGGCCATCCGGCGGGTGTCCGGGTGGGCCTTCACGTAGTCCGTGATGTACGAGAGCGTCTCCCGCACCCCGCTGTCGTCCGTGCCGCAGCCCTTCGGGCCGCTGACGCCGTCCGGGTAGCACGACATCCGGTTGCCGTAGATCAGGCTGTCGACGGCGGCACTCCCGTCGGAGGAGTCGAGCAGGGTGGTGGCACGCTCCTCGTCGCCCTTGCCGACCGTCCAGCCGACGGTCTGCCCGAGCTCTCCTGCGTCCCGGGCCTTCCGGGCGGACTCCAGCTCCTCCCGGATGCTGCCGAACTTCAAGGCCATGTTGAACTTGCCGTTGTCCATGACGCGCTGGCTGCCGGGGACGTTCGGCCCGTGCTCGGCGAAGCCGTCCCGGACCTGCGCGTAGTCGCCGCTGTAGCTGACCGCTTCCTTGGAGTTCAGGTCACCGAGGGCGGTCTTCCAGCCGCTGCCGCCCTCCTTGCCGTAGAAGCCGTAGAGCACCCGGATGCCCCGGCTCTCCAGCTTCTTGCGCGCCATGTCCCGCAGCCCGGCCACGGAGCAGTGGCGCCACTCGGGGTCGCTGCTGTCGCACCAGTCGGGGTTCTTCATGTCCAGCCAGACGAAGGAGACCTGACGCCCGTCGTCATGCTCCTTCGCCACCCGGTCGAACATGGCGGACATGGTGTCCCCGTAGCTGGTGAGCGTGCCGTCGTGGTCGGCCCACCAGCCCTTGCGCCAGGCCGTTGCGTCCATCTCCAGCGCGTTGGCCCCGTTCTCGAGGGCCGTGGTCACCCCGCCCGTGGTCAGCACCCGGTGGGCGATGGCCCAGGTGGGGCGCTGCTCGGTGGTGCGGGGCGTGGTCTTGGAGGCCTTGTCCTCCGGTCCGGCCATGGCGACTCCGGTGCCCAGGGTGGCGGCGGAGACGATCAGGGCCAGTGGCAGCAGTACGGCGCGAAGCCGGCGTGGGGGGGCCATGAGGACAGATCCTTTCCGTTGCTCGGGCTGCGCGTGGGGGGAGGCAGCCCGTATGTGCGTCGGCTGACTGCACGACAGACAGCCAACGGCGGGCCGTCTGCCCGCGGATGCAGCACTGTACGCTAAGTTACCCACGGGTAATCATCGGCTGCGGTCCGTACGCGGCGCCCTGCCGCGCGGATCCTGGCGCCCGCACCGGGGAGCGGCTCGGCCAGGTCCGAGCAAGCGTGATCTTCTGTCCGGGTGCGGTGTTGGGCGGGCAGACCGTGGGCCTGTTGCTGGAGTTGTCCGGCGGCCTGCTGTTCCTCGACCTGCTGCACATCGCCGGGGGCATCGCGTCGACAGGCGCGCTGCCCGTCATCCGCAACCGCTCCCGCTGCACCGTCCTGGTGCCGGCGGGCCGACGAACGAGAGGTATCCGATGTCTCCGGAGGAGATCGTCGACAGCCAGCTGGCCGCCTACAACGCGCGTGACCTGGAGGCGTTCCTGGGCCACTACGCCGAAGACGTCCCCGTGCACGCCTTCCCGTCCGGCGAGGTGATGACGGACCGCTCGGGCCCGGCGTTCCGGGAGCGCTACACCGCGCTCTTCGACGCCAGCCCGGATCTGCACGCGGAACTCGTCTCGCGGGTGGTCCACGGTCGGCTCGTGATCGACCAGGAGGTCGTCACCGGCTTCATGGGCGGCGAGGTCCGGACCGCGGTCGCCCTGTACGAGGTCGGCGAGGACCACATCGAGAAGGTGTGGTTCGCGGTCTGACCCGCCCCTGCGCCGACGCATCACAGAGGAGGGCACACCGCCCTGTGCCGCGGTCACGTGCCGGACACCGTCACCACCTGCTTGCCCACCACACCGCCTCGTTCGAACGCCTGGTGCGCCGCGGCGATGTCCGCCAGCGGATACACGCTGTCGACCACGGGCCGCAGCCCACCGGAGGCCACGTGGCCGGCCAGGGCGCGCAGCACCGCCGCGTCGGGGTCGGAGCTCAAGGTGCGGATGCGGCGCGCGCCGTGCACGGTCGACACGGCGATCGCGGCCACTGAGGAGGCCGACAGGGCGATGGTGGCCATCCTGCCGTTGCGGGTCAGCCGACGCCGGTAGCCGTGCAGTCCGGAGCCGACGGTGTCCAGGATGACGTCGAAGGGGCCGATCCCGTCCGGTGCCGTTACGCCGTAGTCGAAGACCTCGTCGGCCCCCAGCGCGCGCAGCGCCTCGGCATGGCGGCCGCGGGCCAGCGCGGTGACGTGTCCGCCCATCGCGTGGGCGAGCTGCACGGCTGCCGTGCCGACTCCGCCGGCGGCGCCGCGTACCAGGAGGCGTTCGCCGCTGGTGAAGCGCAGGGTGTCGCGCAGTGCGGTCAGTGCGGTGGTCCCGGCGACGACGAGGGAGGCCGCCTCCGCCGAGGAAATGCCTGCCGGCACGGGCCCGATGCGGTCCGCGCCGACCAGGACGTACTCGGCGGCCGGGCCGACGGCGCGCCGCTTGAGCGGGGGCACGGTGCCCCACACGCGGTCCCCCACCCGGTGGTCACGGACATCGGCACCGGCCGCGGCGACGACCCCGGCGAAGTCCAGTCCCACGCCGATCGGGAACCGGCGTCCGGTCACGATCCGCAGTCCCCCGGCGCGAACGATGGTGTCGAGTCCGTTCACGCTGGACGCCTCGACCGCCACCAGCACCTCACCCGGGCCGGGGGCGGGGCGGTCGACGTCGTTGATCCGCAGGACGGCTGGTGCGTCGCCGTAACCGGTGATCTGGGCGGCCTTCATGTCTTGCTCCTATCGGTTGGTGCTGGTCGGTGCGGTGGTGGTCAGTGCGGTGGTGGTCAGTGCGGTGGTGGTCAGTGCGGTGGCGGTCAGTGCGGTGGCGGTGGCGTGTTCGGCACAGGTCCGCCGGGCACCCGGACGGCTGTCCGCCGCGGTGTCTGTCGCTGCGGCGTCTGTTGCTGGGGCGCCTGTCGCTGCGGCTTCGGCTGCTGCGGCGTTTGTTGCTGGGGAGTGCGCCCGGGGCGTCACGTGGGAGTGCGCCGGAATCGCGGTGAGTGCGCTCCGGAAGGGGAGCGCTCACGCGGGCGGGTCCGCGCCGGCTCGGGGCCATGTCTCGAACGGCCGGCAGGTAAGCGGCTCGTGGGGCCGCGGAGCGCTGCGCGGATGCCAGTGCGCGGGTGCCAGTGCGCGGGTGCCAGTGTGCGGGCCGTGCGATCAACCCAGGTGGTCGGTCACCTGGGGGACGTGGTGGCGGTCGCACCCTGCCCGGACGGCATCAGGGGCTCAGGGTTTATGGACTGACGGGCTGCGGGTTTACGGGCTGACGGACTGTGAGTTCACGGGATCGGCCGAGGCCCCGCACCCGGGTCAGGGCAGGAGGACGACCTTGCCCCGGGTACGGCGGGCTTCGATGTCGGTGTGGGCGCGGGCGGCCTCGGCGAGCGGGTAGGTGTGCCGGACGGGCACGTCGAGGCTGCCGTCGGCGATCAGGGCGGCCAGCCGCGGAAGGGCCTCGGGGAAACGGTCGGCCGGGTCCATGCCGGTGAACCGCACGCCGTGCTCGGCGAAGGACGGGTCGGCGATGGTGATGACCTGGCCCGCGTCGCCGGTCAGGGCGACGGAGTCGGCGAGGACGCCCGCGCCCGAGGTGTCGAACACGGCGTCCACCCCGCCCGGGGCGGCGGCCCGGACCCGTTCCACCCAGCCGTCGCCGTAGCGCACGGCGACCGCGCCGAGGCCGGTGACCCGCTCGACGTCCTGCCCGGCGGCGGTGCCGATCACGGTGACACCGCGGGCGGCGGCCACCTGGACGGCGATGGCGCCCACGCTGCCGCCGGCGCCGTGGACGAGCAGTGTCCGCCCCGGCCGCACGCCGAGGTGCTCGATCGCCCGCCAGGCGGCCTCGCCGACCGTGACCACCGCGGCCGCGGTCTCGAACGACACCTCCGCCGGCTTGGTGACGGACCGGTCGAGGAGTGCGTACCGGCTGTAGCCGCCGGCAGAGGCGACGCCGAAGACCTCGTCGCCGACCGACGCGGTGGCGCCCTCGCCGACGCGGTCGACGACACCGGCCACGTCCCAGCCGGGGACCGCCGGGAAGTCGACCGGGAAGACGTCCTGCATCATCCCGGCGCGTATCCGCAGGTCGATGGGGTTGACGGCGGCTGCCCGCACGCGGATGCGGACCTGGCCGGGGCCCGGTTCGGGGATGGCGACCCGGGCCGGCGTGAGGACGTCGGGCCCGCCGTACTCGGAGAAGGTCATTGCAGTGGACATCAGGCACTTCCTGGGATCGAGAACCGCACCGGAAACACTAATCATCCAGAGCGTGTGATTCCGTTGCATCACACGCGCTGGATGATTCACACAGGCGGGATGATGAGAGGTGTGGCCTGAATCACACGATACGTATGATTCTTCGCTAGGATGGGCCCATGCAGGAGCCCCTCCACCGCCGTCGGCCGACCCCGAGCAATCCGCGCGTCCAGCGCACCCGCACCCGCGTACTGTCCGTCGCGCGAGATCTTTTGCCCCAGCTCGGACCGGCCGGACTGACGTACGCGCTGCTGGCCGAGCGCGCCGAGGTCACCCGCCAGACCCTCTACCGCCACTGGCCCCACCGCGCCGCCCTGCTCTTCGACCTGATCCTGGAGGGCCCCGACCTCGGCAACTACCCCGAGCCGGGCGACGACGTACGCGTCGTGGCCACCGACTGGCTGAAGAGCCTGCGCGACGGCATCAGCGAACCGGCCATCCGCACCGCGGTCCTGGCCGTCACCGCTCAGGCCGACCACGACCCCGACAGCGCCCAGGCCCTGACGCGCATCGGCCAGGACCGCCGCGCGGCCCTGAACCGGCTGCTGGAGCCGTCGGGGATCCAGATCGACGACACCGAACACACCCTGCTCTACGGGCCGGTCCTCGCCCGCCTCTTCTTCGACCGCGGCCAGGTGACCGACGTGTTCATCGACACCGTCGTCGACCAGTGGGTCACCACGCTCGAAGGGCGGCGACAGCCCGGGGCTCCGCAGGACTGACGAGGCCGGTGCGCCCGCCCCCACCTCGCCTCGGTGTGCTTCCCCACGCCCCGTCGCGGCTCCGGAATCCCGCGGCACCGACGGCCGCAACCAGGTACGCGCACGGTTTCACGGCCCCGGAACCGGAATCCTGAACCGGAACCGGAACCGGACCACAGAGGACCGGGCGGGGCCGCCCCTCACCCCCGCTCGACCGACCAGCCGAGCGGATACAGGTCACGCCCCGAGTCGCGGACGGCGGGCTCGTCCCCGGCGTCGGTGAAGGCCGTCAGGGCTTCGACCAGGGCTGCCCGTTGGGTGGGAGCCATGCGCGCGATGGTCCGCGCGATCTCGTTGCGCCGCCTGGTCATGACCTGGTCGACGACCGTTCGCCCTTCCTCGGTGAGCCGCAACAGGCTCTCCCGCCGGTTGCTCGGATTGACCTGGCGGTCGGCCAGTCCGGCCGCGATGAGCCGGTCCATCATGCGCATCGCGGTGGACGGGTTGACCCCCAGGCTCTCGGCCAGGACGACGAGCTTCGCCGCCCCGTGCGTCGCGAGCACGACCAGGAGCCGGAACTGCGGGAGCGTCAGCCGGTCCTCGACGGCCGCGAGCGATCGGGCCGACATGGCGACGAGCAGCCGGGACGCCGTCATCACCGCTTGCGTCACGGCGTCCACATCGTCGAGGTCCCGTGCAAGATCGTCGAGGTCCTGTGCGGGGCGTTCTGCATCGGCCATGCCCTCTTTTCTACCCGAAGCCGCACCCCGTGCCGACGCCACTCGGACACCTCGCCCGGCGCCTGGCACACGACCGAACGGACCCGGCGCTCAAGGGACGGGACAAAGCACCGGGCAGCGGCGGACCGGTGGGCGAACGACGTGCTGTTACGGCGAGGCGATCAGGATCCTGCTCCGAAGACGGCCGGGGCCCTGTTCCGAACAGTGCGGCGCCGTATGCCGCATGGGACATACGGGGCCCCGCGAGAGATGCCCGACCAGCGCCGGAACGGCGGCGCACCGTGCCAGTGCCGCGCCCTCCCCGAGCTCGCCTGTCCGGCAAGCCCTTCACCACTTCATCATTGCACAGTGCAAAAGTCCAGGCGTGGGGCAGCAGAAGAGAGACGGGGGCCGCCGAGTACCTGTCAGCAGTGCACTTCGGAACGGCCCGAGCGCCGTCGTCTACTCCGGCCTCGGGGCGACGGCCTCCTCGACCTCCTTGAAGGTGGATTCGCTCACGAGGCCGGTGTCCTCCAGAACCTCCATGTGGTCCATGACGGTCTGGTTCGCCTGCCGGGCATGACGGCGGATCAGGTCGTTCTGCGTCGATGCCCGCACTTCGGCGATGGTGGCGAAGATCTTGCCGTGCGACGCGCGGAGCAGATTCGCGAACAGCCGGTCGAACTCGGCCCCGTGCGCCTTCTTGAGCTGGTCGACCCAGCCCTGCTGCTCGGCGGACGCCTCCTCGGGCAGCCCCACACCCAGGATCTCGGCGTCCTCCCGGACCAGTTGGTCCAGCTTGCTGTGCCCGTCGAGCAGATGCAGCCCGGCCCGCTTCACCGCCTCGCTCTCGCCGTGGGTCTGCGCCAGTCGACCGGCCGGGATCTCCCAGAGCCCCGCCTGGCGCACCTTGACCAGGAACGTCTTGTCGACCTGAGTGACGGGCTGCGGCCCCGGCGCCGCCCGGCCGGCCGCGGAGCCCGCCTCCGTCCCGGCCCCGTGGCCCGCACCGTGCGGCGAGGCGCTGCCGACGCCCACGGTTCCGTCCGCCGAGGTCTGGCTCGCGTCGCTCTGCTGAACGGCGAACAAGGAAAGGCCGGCGAGCGCCGCGGCGGCGACGGCAGAGGTGATGACGATCGTGCGCGTTTTGCCCTTCGGCTGGGCATCGCGACGGTGGTGGTACATGGTGGTGCCTCCCTCGACACAGGTGCTGACGTTGTCGCGGGAGGGGCGGCTGGCACGGCGCGCTCTCCTGCAGTACGGACGCACCCCGCGCAGCGTTCAGTAGTGGCACGCACGCATCGGATCCGGGAATCCGCAGCCAAGAACCAGGAGCCCGAAGCCGGGGCCCGAAGCCCGCGGCCCGGAGCCACGCACTCCGAGCGCGAAGCCTGAAAGCCCGCCCCCCGGACCCCGGACCCCGGCCCGGTCATCTCACCGGCTCAGCCGCTGGAACTGCCGCACCGCCAGAGGCAGGAAGACCGCCGTGATCACCAACGGCCACACCACTGCCATGAGCAGCGCGTGCTGCTCGACCCACGTGTCGCCCCCGGCGCCCGGGTTCCCGAAGAGCTCGCGCGTTGCGGCGACGGTGGACGAGACGGGGTTCCAGGCCGCCACCGGGGCCAGCCAGGCCGGCATCAGCGAAGGCGCCACATAGACACTGGAGATCATGGTGAGGGGGAAGACCACGGCGTACAGGCCGCCCGCCGCCTCCGCGTCGGGCACCACGAGGCCGCACCACACCCCCACCCAGATCAGACTGAAGCGCAGGAGCAGCAGCAGCCCGAAGGCCGCAGCCGTCGCCGCGAGCCCACCGTCGGAGCGCCAGCCGATCACGAGGGCGGTGGCGGCGAGGATGGCGAGTTCCGCGGCGGCCACGACCAGATCGGCCACCCCCTGGCCCGACGCCACCGCCGAAGGGGCCATCGGCATGGATCTGAAGCGATCGGTGACCCCCTTGGCCGAGTCCGCCACCACGGCCATCGCGGTGCTCATGAAGCCGAACACCATGGTCGTGGCGAACATCCCCGGCATCAGGAACGGCCGGTAGTCGCCGCCGTCCGGCACCTGCATGGCGCCGCCGAAGACGAAGCCGTACAGCAGCACGGAGACGATGGGGAAGCCGAGTCGCCAGAGAATCGCGACCGGCTGACGGCGGTAGTGCAGCATGCCGCGGCGTACGACATTCCCGCAGTCGACGAGCGCCCAGCGGCTCCGCTCGTACAGACTCTCCGCCCGTGGGACGGCCGGTTCGACAGCAGTGGTCATCGGGCAGCCTCCGTACGGTGTCCGGTCAGACGCAGGAAGACATCGTCGAGACTCGGCCTGCGCAGTCCGAGGTCCTCGACCTGAACACCCTCGTCGCGCAGGGTCCGCGCGACCTCCGTCAGCGCGGCCACCCGGTCGTTGACGGGTGCGTGCACCCGGCGCTCCCTCTCGACCGTTTCGGGCTCGGCGCCGGGGGCGGCGACGCGGGCGATCACCGCGGCCACCCGCCTCAGGTCGCGGGCGTGGGCCGTGACGACCTCGATGCGGTCGCCGCCCACCGTGTTCTTCAGTCCGCCGGGAGTGTCATCGGCGATGGCCCTCCCCCGGTCCATCACCGTGATGTGCGCGGCGAGCCGGTCGGCCTCGTCCAGGTACTGCGTGGTCAGCAGTACGGTCGTGCCGCCTGCCACCAAGGTCCTCACGGTGTCCCAGACTTCGCCCCGAGCCCGCGGGTCGAGTCCGGTCGTCGGTTCGTCGAGGAAGAGCACCTCGGGGGTCAGGATCATCGACACGGCGAGGTCGAGCCGGCGCCGCATCCCGCCGCTGTACTCGTCCACTCCCCTGTCGCCCGCCTCCGTGAGGCCGAACTCCTCGAGCAGTTGACCGGCCCGGTGCCCGGCGCGTCGGCCGCCGAGGCGGAAGAGCCTCCCGAACACTTCCAGGTTCTGCCGCCCGGTGAGGCTCTCGTCCACGGCGGCGTACTGCCCGGTGAGACCGATGCGCCGCCGCACTCCCTGCGGGTCGCGCGCAGGATCGACCCCCGCAACGGTCACCCGGCCGCCGTCCAGCCGGACCAGGGTCGCCAGGATCCGGACCGCGGTGGTCTTGCCCGCGCCGTTGGGGCCGAGCAGTCCGTGCACCGTGCCCCGGCGCACCGCCAGGTCGAAACCGTCGAGAGCACAGGTCTCTCCGTAGCGCTTCCGCAGGCCGTCGGCCCATACCGCGTACTCCTGCCGTCCGTTCATGTGCGTCACCCCTTCGAGGAACTGAGTACACCGTACCCTTTTCAGCGTACGGTGTACTCGATTTTGGGGCGGAGGCATAGAGTGAGCCCATGACGAGCAGCAGCCTCGAACTCCTGTGGGGCACCGGCGAACGCCCCAGCCGCGGCCCCAAACCGGGCCTCAGCCTCGACCGGATCGTCACCGCCGCCGTCGAAGTCGCCGACGCGGAGGGCCTGACGGCCGTCTCGATGCGCCGCGTCTCCACCGAACTCGGCGTCGGCACGATGTCGCTGTACCGGTACATCCCCGGCAAGGCCGAGCTCCTCGATCTGATGCTCGACCGCGTCCAGGCCGAGTCCCTCGCCACAGATCCGCCACGGGCCGCCGACTGGCGCGCGACCGTCGGCCTCCTGGCCCGCAGCCATCGGGAGCTCTTCCACCGGCACCCCTGGCTGATCGGGGTCAACGAGGCCCGGTCCGCCCTCGGCCCCAGCACCCTGCGCGGGCTGGAGCTCTGCGTGACCGGCCTCCGGAGCATGGGCCTGAGCGACCCCGAGACGATCTCGGTGATCATCGCGGTGCAGAGCTTCGCCACGGGCATCGCCCGGATGGAGATCCAGTCGGCGCAGGCCGCCGAGGAGACCGGCGTGAGCCACGAGGAGTTCTGGGAGGGGCAGCGGCCGTTCCTGGAACGGGCCATGCAGAGCGGGCAGTTCCCCAGCATGGCCGCCCTGTCCGAGGACACGTTCTCCCAGGAGTTCGACCACTTCGGCTTCGGACTCGAGCGCCTCATGGACGGCCTGGAGGCCCTTGTCGCACGGCGGGCCGCGGAAAGCGACGCGGGATGAACACGGCCGGTCGGCCGAGCCTCATGTGATCAGCACCGGACCGCGTCCGGGCACCGCAGCCGTCATGACCGGTGAAGTCCGACAACACGGCGCGTCCGGTCCGGGAACGGAACCGGAACCGGGACGAGGAGGTGACGGGATGCACGACGGCGGCGGCGAACAGCACCGTCGCTTCGAGGCTGCGAGCGGCAACGGAGCGGCACACACCGGCAGTACCGAGGACCGCGGAGCCCAGGTGCGCACCGCCTTCGCAGGGTTGCTACAGATCCGGACGGTGATGAACACCGGGGCCGCGGAGCCTCATGCGGTTCCTGCCCCATGGGAACGGCACCGGCCCGTACAAGCCGTGGCCCTGGCGCTGGAGGCCGCGGGCATCCCGCCGTCGGCGACCGGCCCCGACGGCCGCCGCACCGCTGTCGGGTACTGCGTCGGCGAGGCCGGCACACCGGGCACGGTCCGCGTGGAATGGCTCGGTCCGCCGGGCAGCGGCGCGGCGCAGCACCAGCAGGCCGAGCTGAAGCGGTGCGCCGAGGTCCTGCGCCCGCTCGGATGGGAGGCCCTGGAGTACCGGGGCCGCGGCCGGCAGCGCTTCCTGGAAGTGGAACCCCTTCCACTGCCCACCTGACCGCGAGTCCACCGTCCCGCTTCCCGGATGGGACGAGCGACGGCAGGTAAGGCACCAACGCAACCCGTTTGTCACTCCGCCGGTAGCCAGGGAGCGGTGCGCAAGTGCGCGACGCTGCGGCGGTCACGGGCCTCCGGAGGTCCGCCGGCCGCCTTGCCCACCGCAACCATGGAGATGATCGCCCAGCCTGGGTTCGGGTCCAGCTCCTTGGTGAGCCCTTCCAGGTCGAAGGCCCGGAATTGGCGTGCGGCCAGTCCCATGGCCTGGGCCTGAACAGTCAGGTGGGCGACGGCCTGGCCGAGGTCGTAGTCCGCGAACTCGGAGTAGAACAGCTGCGTGTCATCGACGTGCCGGCGCGCCAGCGTGACGACGAGCAGGCCCGCATCCGTCGCCCAGCGGGCCGAGCTCGGCGCCAGGTGAGAGAGCACCCGGTCGTGCTCCGGCTCACCGGGCCTGCTGACGAAGAAGCCCCACGGCTGGGAGTTCCCCGCCGATGGTGCCCACCGCGCGGCTTCCAGCAGCAATCCGAGGGCGTGATCGTCAACAACCGCCGACGGGTCGAACCGGTAGGGGCTGAAGCGCCCGGCGAGCAGTGGGTGTATGCCGCTGGACGGCTCCTGAGGATGGTGCATGTTCCGCTGCAACGGGCAACCACGAGTGGGTATTCCGGCCGATGCGAGCGCAGGCACCGCCCACGCCGGACGATCGGCCGGCAACGAAGGCCCACGAGGGGAAACCCGCACATTGATCACGACTCGATACGCGCCCTGGTGGTCGGCCCCGGAAGTGCCTGCGGATTCGGCCACCCCCGCGTACGGCCGGATCTCCTGCTTCAGGGCCGGTAGCTGCACTCCGCCAGCTTCGCGTGCCGTTTCCAGCCCAGCGTCTCGTACAGCGCGCGCCCGGCGTCGGTCGCGCCCAGAACACCGAGGACCGCGCCCGTCTCCAGGGCGTGGTCGGCAAGCGTACGCATCACGAAGTTGCCCAGCCCGCGCCGCCGATGGACCTCCCCGGTCACCATCCGGTCGACGACCACGGCTTCCCCGAGGGATGCCATCTGCCCCTGGGCCGCCTGCTCGCCCGCCGCATCCAGCACCCGAGCGTAGGTGACGGCTCCCACGGTCTCCACGGTCACGGTGTACCCCGCAGGCGCGACCGGGTCCGTGGCCATCAGGTCAACGGCCATCAGATGGCCGGTCTCCTCCATCACCCACCCCTGAGGCAGCCAGGACTCGAGCTCCTCCGGCTCCGCGGGCATCTTCATCCAAGTCCGCGGCACGGACACCGAGGCCGCGGCGCTGCGCACCAACGACTCCTCGGGCTCGGGCAGAACATGGCGTCCCACTTCGTCGGGGTTGCCGGCCACCTCGACATAGAGCCCCCAGGGCTTCCTGACAGGCGGGGGCGTCCGCCGGGACAAGGCCCAGCCCGCCACCCAGGTCATGACTGTGTCCGCAACCATCAAACCCTCCCGAAGCTGTGGCCGCATCAACGGCCAGGTAATAGGCAGTAGCCGGGATCACACATTACGCCGCGGTGCAGACCGCGGCATCTGTTGTGCCGGGGTGCATATCTGAAGGGCAGTCGTCAAAGATCACAAACAGCGCATCGCGTAGGTGCCCGGGCACTACTCCAGCCGCGGACACGTCTGCCAACGGGCGGGCTCACCGTCTTCGTCTCGCCGCATCGGGTCGCGCAGGGGCCGCTGCTCCTCGCGCGGCACGGAGGCGGTGAGCGGTCCGTCCAGGAGTCAGCTGCACTGCCAGGTGAACATCGCCCGGTCGAAGCGGCGCCGGGCCAGGTCCTCGGGGCGTATGAGCCAGTAGAGGACGCCGCAGTCGCCCCACATCATGCCGGCGTCGTCGTCCGAGTCGAACTGGGCGAGCAGCACCCAGCGCAGGGCCTCCTCCTGGATGCGCGGGTCGTTCCAGGGCGGGCTGCCGAGCACACCGTGGGCCACCTCGGCCTCCACCTCGTCCTGGACCGGGTGCGCATGGCCTCCGATGCGGTGCTCCGCGCCCTCGAAGTGATCGCTCAGCGCCTCCTGGAAGTCCTCGCCCCACACCGGGTGGTCGTCGGGCATCGGCGCGAACTCGCGGTAGACAGCGGGGTGCCAGGGGTACGGCTCCGTCGTCTCGGACCGTGCCGTCAGCGGTATCGCGGTGAACGGATCGATCCCCTCCGGCGCGGGCCGCTCGGTGACGGGCACGCCCGCCGGTATGTACAGCACGCGCGCGCCCGCCCGGCTGTCGGGCTCATCGGGCGCCACCACCGCGGTGCCGTCGTCCAGTTGCCCGTCGAAATAGAAGAAGGCCAGCGTGCCGTCGGTCGGCAGGGCGATGTCGAGACCGGCCGAGGGGAGCGCGGCGCAGTCGAGCGACGCGACGAAGGAGAGGGGGCCGTGCCCCTCCCAGACGGGCCACTCCTCGCTCTCCGGGAGCTCCGGCAGGCCGCCGAGCCGGCCGACGACGGACACCGCGCCCTGGCCATGTCCCGTGCCCTGGCCGTTTCCCGTGCCCGTGCTCGTACCCGTGCCCGCTCCCCTGTCCGTCCCCGTTCCCGTGGCCTTGTCGAGGCGCAGGCTCGGCCGCAGCAGGCCGATCCACCGCTCGGCGATCTCGTGGGGCAGATGCTCGCGGGCGAGCGCGTGCAGCGGGTCGGTGGTGCCGTGTGTCATGGGGACGATGATGCAGGCCCCCACTGACAACGGACCGTTACTGGCAACGGGCTGTCCCCGGCAACAAGCCACTCGGGCAACGGCCCGTTCACGTCGGGGTCTTCACACCACGGCCGCCCCCGCCCGCACCCCGGTCCCCGAACGGGGAGCCGGAGGCGGGCGGGGGCGGCCGCCGGGTGCCTACTCCGTGATGTCGATGTGCATGTTGAAGGTCCGCCCGGCGATCCTCACCAGGAGGTTGCCCTGAACGCCGCGGGTGTCGAGGGTGTCCCCGACGTTGCCCTTCCCCGCCTTGGCCTTGTCCTGCGGTTCGAAGCTGTGGAAGTCGGTGAAGACACCGTCGCCGGAGGCGAAGCCCGCCGCCTTGTCCCACTGGCCCTGCAGGGTCTCGTAGGCGGTGCTGCTCATGGGCTTGCCGCCCAGGCCCAGGTTGACCCGCTGTCCGCCCACATAGGCGTCGGCGCACAGTTCGAGGATCTTCGGGATCCGGGTGCCCTTCAGCGTCTTGTCCTGCTCGACCGCGGCCAGCAGTCCGTCGGCGTCGGCGCTCAGCTTGCGCTGCCGGGCCTCCCGCGCGGCGGTCGAGGTGATCTCGACCTGGTCGCTGTCGATCGCCTTGTGGGCCTGCTCGAACCCGTACGCCTTGTCGCAGGCGATGCCGATCGTCGTGCTCCACTGCTTCGCGCCGAGCCACTCGCGGTCGAACCCGACCGACGCGCAGTACGCGATGAGGTCCGCTTCCGCTTCCTCCGTGCTCTTGGCGTACTTCCCCTTGGGCATGGCGATTCCCCCGATTCCCCAGTGTCGTTCCGGTTGTCGATCCGACGGCCACCAAGGTCCCATGACGGACCATCACTGTCACCCGGTTCCACCCATTCCGACACCGTCAGCACCGTATGCGGGCCATTCATCCTGGTGGGAGCCATACCGAACTGTTGTCCATTCAGTGGCAGTTGTCCGGCAACCTCCGGATTTCCGTAGGGCGACCCCGGACCGGGCTCCGGACCCGGCACACCCGGGCCCGGGGGCCCGGCTTCAGACCCGGGCGCGGCCGAAGAGGCGCGCGCCGCCGAGCAGGCAGACGGCGGCCAGGGCGAGGGTGACGGCGGCGCCGGCGGCCACGGTGCCGTTGGCGTAGCGCCCGAGGAAGGCCTGGCGCACCGCGTCGGCGGTGTAGCGGAGCGGTACGACCCGGGAGACGCCGTTCAGCCAGCCGGGGGCGAGGGTCATCGGCAGCAGCAGGCCGGAGAGCAGCATGACCGGCATCACCGCCGTGTTGACGACGGCGGCGAACTCCGGCGCCGTCCGGATGTTCATGGCCAGGCCGTAGGAGAGGGCCGACATCGCCGCCGCGAGCACCGCGACGAAGAGCAGGCCGATGAGGACGCCGGGCAGCGGAGCGCGGAGGCCGAACGCCAGGCCGATCAGCACGAGGAGCACGGACTGCGCGAGGAGCTGGACGACGTCGCGCAGGGTGCGGCCCAGCAGCAGGGCCATGGGGCTCACCGGTGTGACGCGCATCCGGTCGATCACCCCGAGGTTGCGGTCCATCAGCAGCCCGAGGCCGACGTAGGAGCCGCCCAGCAGGGCGAGCTGGACGAGCACTCCGGGCACGAACGCCTGCCAGGAGGAACCGCTGGTGCCCAGGTCGACCTCGGTCAGCAGCGGTCCGAACAGGGCGAGGAAGAGCAACGGCTGGAGCATGCCGAAGAAGAGGCTGGTTCCGGAGCGGAGCGTGGCGCGCAGGTAGCGGCCGAAGATGATGCCGGTGTCGGCGAGCAGGGTCATGGCGGGAACCTCGGGTCGGCTGCGGAATCCGGCGATGGACGGCGGATCCGGCAGGTGGACGGTTGGCAGCGGGTGGGCTGCGGAAGCGGTGGACGGGCCGCGGACACAGCGGGCGGTCCGCGGCGTCAGAGGGTGACGGGCGCGTCGGATGCCCTCCGGCCGGTGATGGCCAGAAAGGCGTCCTGGAGCGTGGCGGAGGGGCCGCCCGCGTAGCGGGTCTTGAGGTCGGCCGGGGTGCCCTCCGCGACGACGGCCCCCTCGTCCACGACGACGATGCGGTCGGCGAGGGCGTCGGCCTCATCCAGGTAGTGCGTGGTGAGGAAGACCGTGGCGCCGTGGGCGGAGCGGATGCGCCGCACCAGGTCCCACAGTTCGGCGCGGCTGCGCGGGTCGAGTCCGGTGGTGGGCTCGTCGAGGAAGAGCACTTCGGGCCGGTTGACCAGGCCGAGCGCGATCTCGGCCCGTCGGCGCTGGCCGCCGGAGAGCGCGGCGGTGGGCCGGTCCAGCAGGTCCAGCAGGTCCAGTTCGCGGGCGAGTTCCCCGGTGCGCTGCCGCACCACGGACCGGGGCAGCCGGTGCAGCCTGCCCTGGGTCGTCAGTTCCTCGCGCACGGTGCAGGTGGGGTCCAGGCCGCCGGACTGAGCCACGTAGCCGATCCGGCGGCGTACGCCCGCGGGGTCGCCGAGCAGGTCGAGCCCGGCGACCTCGGCTTCACCCCCGGTGGGCGGCAGGAGGGTGGCGAGCATGCGCACGGTGGTGGTCTTGCCGGCGCCGTTGCGGCCGAGGAAGCCGAGGATCTCGCCGCGGTCGACGGTCAGGTCGAGGCCCCGGAGCGCGGGTACGGGACCGGTCTTGAGCCGGAACGTCCGGGTGAGGCCCCGGGTCCGGATGGCAGGTGAGGACATACCGGCGATGAAAGCACAGCGCATTGCAAACTTGCAATGGACTTAAAGTTTGGCGTTCAGTTAGACTTCCGGCCATGACCGAAGGGCTGCGGGAACGCAAGAAGCGGCAGACGCGGAAGCGCATCTCCGAGGTGGCCGTCGGCCTGTTCGTGGAGCGCGGATTCGAGCACGTCACGATCGCCGAGGTCGCCGAGGCGGCGGAGGTGTCCGTGAACACCGTCTACAACTACTTCCAGGCCAAGGAGGACCTCGTCCTGCCGCCGGACCAGGCGTCCCCGGAGCGGCTCGCCGACATGGTGCGGCAGCGCGCCCGCGGCGAATCCGCCGCCGGCGCGGTGCTGAGCACGCTGCGCGACGAGGTGCACCGCCGGGACCGCAGCCTCGGCCTGACCGCGGGGTTCGGCCGCGTCTACGCGATGATGCGGGCCGCCCCCACGCTCACCGCCCGGCTGGAGGAGCTCGGCCAGCAGATGACCGACGCGCTCGCTCTCGTCCTGGCCGAGGAGACCGGTACCGGGCCGGACGACCCGCTGCCCCGGGTGGTGGCGGCCCAACTCGGCGCCCTGCACGCGCTGATCTTCGCCGAGATCGGCCGGCTCACCTCGGCGGGCGCCGGCCCGGACGCGATCGCCGCGGCGGTGCTGCGCCTGCTGGACGTCAGCGAGGATCTGCTCGGCGAACGCCTGCTGGGCTTCGCCGTACGAGAGGAGTGACCGTGTTCCGAGTGACCATCCGCGGAACCTTCGACGGGCTGAGCGAGGCGGACCGGGCCGGTCTGCTCGCCGACGCGGACGCGTTCCGGGCCGCCTTCACCGAGGTCGGCACCTTCACCTACGACCGGAGCCTGTCGGCCTTCACTTTCCGGTGCCAGCTCCCCGCCGGCCCCGACGACGGCGAGGAGGAGGCCACCCGGCGGGCCGTCACGGCACTGGAGGCCCACGGGTATCCGCACCGGATCCTGCGCGTGGCGGTGACGGACATGCGGGAGATCAAGATCCGCCGCAAGGGGCGGGCGCGGTAGCCGGGCGGCTGGAGCCCGCCCGGCTACCGCGCCGCGCCCGCTGCCCGGGCCGGCGGCTCGTCCGGCCCGGCGCCGAGCGGATGTCCGGCGCCGGTCGGGCCCGGCGAGGACGGCCGTCACGGCGCGGCCAGCGCCTCCGTCGGCGGCATGCGGGACGCCCGGACCGCCGGGTAGAGACCGGCGACGGCGCCGATGAGCAGCGTCAGCGCCAGACCGCCGGACACCGCCCACCACGGAACCACCACCGACCAGCCCTGCGCCGTGGCGTACGCAACGGTCACCGCCGTGCCCAGCAGCACCCCGCCCGCCCCGCCGAGGGCCGTCAGGAGCAGCGACTCGGCCAGGAACTGCAACCGGATCTGCCCGCGGGACGCCCCGAGCGACCGGCGCAGCCCGATCTCCGGGCGCCGTTCCAGGACCGAGACGACCATGGTGTTGGCCACCCCGATGCCCCCGACGAGCAGCGCCACCGCGCCCAGGCCCAGCAGCAGGGCGCTGAGCGTCTCGTCGGTGGCCCGGCGCGCGGCGAGCGCGTCCGAGGGCCGGGAGACCCGTACTTCGGTGGGCGCCTCCGGATTCGCGGAGGCCGCGAGCACGGAGCGCACCGTCTCCACGGCCGGTTCGGCGGATCTGACGTAGAGGCAGGAGGGGTGTCCGTCGAAGCCGAGGTAGCGCTCCGCGGTGCGCCAGCCGACGAGGGCGGCTCCGTCCAGTTCGCCGGCGAGCGGCATCGGGGCCAGGATGCCGGTCACGCTGAACCACTCCTCCCCCAGCCAGACCCGGAGTCCGGGGGTGCGCACGTCCAGGCGCCGGGCCGCCGAGGCGCCGAGGACGACGCCCGGGTAGCGGGAGGTGGCGTCGTTCAGCCAGGAGCCCGAGCGGACCCGGCCGGCGAGGGCGCGCGGCAGGTCGGCGCGGGCCGCCAGCACCTCGATGCTGTTGGTCTGCCCGACGGGGATGCGGTCGTTGCGGTAGACGTGCGCCTCGACCCGGCCGACCGCCGACACCGACCGCACCGGCCCGATCCGGCGGACCATCGCCACGGCGCGCTCGGGGAGTTCGGCCGAGCCGCCGTACATCGTGCTGCCGGGGGCGACGGTGAGCAGATTGGTGCCGAGCCGGTCCAGGGCACGGTCCAGACCGGCCCGGCTGGAGGCGGAGATGCCGACCACCGAGAGCATCGCCGCGATACCGATGGCCACGCCGAGCGCGGAGAGCACGACCCGCAGCGGACGGGTGCGCAGACCGGCCGTGCCGACCCGGACCACATCGGCGGCGCTCAGCCGCGCCTGGACCAGTTCCCCGGGCCCGGTCACGACGCCCCGCCCGGTGCCGGTTCGGAGGCCGGGCGGCCGTCGCGCATGTGCACCCGGCGGGGCAGTCCGGCGGCGACGTCCCGGTCGTGAGTGATCACCAGGACCGTGGTGCCGGCCGCGTGCAGCTCCCGGAGGACCGCCAGCACGGCGGCGCCGGAGGCGGAGTCCAGGTTGCCCGTCGGCTCGTCGGCGAGCAGCAGGACCGGGTCGCCGACGACCGCGCGGGCCATCGCCACCCGCTGCTGCTCACCGCCGGAGAGCTGGTGCGGGCGGTGGCCGAGCCGGTGCCCCAGCCCTACCCGCTCCAGGGCGTCGGCGGCCGCCCGGCGCCGCTCGCGCAGCGGCACGCCCGCGTAGAGCAGCCCGCCGGCCACGGTGTCCAGGGCCGAGGTCCCGGCGGACAGGTGGAACTGCTGGAAGACGAAGCCGATCCGGCGGGCCCGCAGCGCCGAGACCCGGCGGTCGGACAGCCGGGCGACGTCGTGCCCGTCGACCAGCACCCGGCCGGAGGAGGGCCGGTCCAGGGTGCCGATGATGTGCAGCATCGTGGACTTCCCGGAACCGGACGGACCGACGATGCCGACCAACTCGCCGTGGGCGACGGTCAGATCGACACCGCGCAGCGCTTCCACGCCACCGGGGTGGACCTTGGAGACCCGGTGCAGCTCGACGACGTTCATCCGGGCATCCCCACCGTGCGGCCGGCCCTGATCCCCTCGCCGCGCACCTCGACCCGGCCCTCGGCGAAGAGACCGGTGCGCACGGGCGCGATCCGGGTGCGCGGTGGTGCGCCGTTCCGCCCGGGTTCGACGAGTTCCAGGCCGTAGCCGCCCTCCGCGAGGGCGAGCAGCGCGGCCACCGGCACGGTGAGGGCTCCGGTGCGCCGGTCGGCGGTGAAGCGGATGCCGACCGGGGTGTGTTCCGGGCCGCGGAGCGCCTGCTGGTCGGCGACGGACACGGTGATGCGGACGGTGGCGTCGCCGCCGGTTCCGGAGCCGCCGGAGCCGCCCCCGTCGGACCCTCCGGAACCACCGCCTCCCGCACCACCACCCGCACCGCCGCCGGATCCGGAGGAGCCAGATCCGCTGCCTCCCGAACCGCCCGAACCGCCCGACGCGTTCCCGTCCGTGCCGTCCTGCGAGCCGTCCTGCGAGCCCTCGCCGGAGCCCTCGTCCGCGCCCGTGCCCGTGACGGTGCCCCGGACGGTCCGTCCGTTCTCCAGCTCCACCCGCACCTTCGCTCCCCGGACCGCCCAGCCGGCGTCGATCACCCGCACCTCGGCCGTGACCACCCGCTCGGTACCGGTGCAGGTCAGGACCTCGGCGTCCGCGGAGCCGCCGACGCGGGCCGTGTGCCCGGCGATCCGCACCGGACCCGGCGCGTACACCACCTGCCCGACGGCGACCGATCCGGTTCTGCGCAGGCCGAGGCGCGCCTGCCAGCGTTTGACCGCGGCGGCCGTGAAGGCGGTGTACCGCTCGTCGGCGTCGAAGCCGACATAGCCGAGCGCCGCCAGATTGCGTTCGAACTGCAGGACGTCCCGGCCGCGGGAGCCCTTCCTCAGCTCGCGGTACATCGGCAGGGCGCCGTAGAGCAGCGGCACCGGCCGGTCGTCCGCGCGGAGCAGCGGTGCGCCCCGGGTGACGGTGCTGCCGACGGCCGGCAGCCAGGTCACCGTGCCACCGGCCCGGGAGGCGACCGGCGTGGCGGGGCCGTATCCGAGTTCGCCGTCCACGGTGGTCGCGTCGGTCAGCGTCTGCCGGGTGACACGGGTGGTGGCCGCGGGGCCGTCGCGGCGCTGCGGCTCGTCTCCGCCGCCGGTGCCCGCGACGCCCACGGCGACGACCGCGGCCACGGCCGTCACGGCGGCGCCGGCCGCCACGATCCGCGTCCGGCGGGTTGCCTTCCTCATCCGCCGCTCACCGCCGATCCGCCGGCGCCGGCGCCGGGCAGGAGTTCACGGCAGGCCTCCAGCGCCTCGGGGGTCTGGGGATCCTTCTTGACCCGTTCGGCCAGCTCCGCGTCCATCTCCGGTTCGCCGGTGCGCGGATCGGGGTCGGGGTACTGCGGAACCCCGTGCCGCCGCATGCACGCGGCGTACCGGCCGCGCTTCTCGATGTCCTCGGGCGACGCCTTCTCCGGAGCGGTGCCGCCGGGCTGCAGGTCGCGGCACTTCTCGGCCGCTTCGGTGATCTTCCGGACCGGGGTGCCGTCCTTGTCCACCTGGGGCAGTCCCTCGGAGGTCTCCTCCAGCACCACGCCGTGCCGGCGCATGCAGGCGGCGTACTCCCGGGCGCGCTTCCCGTCGTCCGGGTCCGCCGAACCGCGGGCCGTCGGCGAGCCGTCGGCCGTGGCCACTCCGGGTCCGTGGTCGTTGCCGCACCCGGTGAGTCCCAGCACCGCCGCGAGCAGGGCCGCCGCCGCGAGTCGTACCGTTCGTTGTCCAGCCATGGTCGGATTCCTTCCCTTTGGCCGGTCCGTGCCGTAGCCGATGAGAGCGAACGGTTTGTAAGTTCGCTGTCAGGATGAGCGCTTATGCGTGCCTTATGGGCGATGGCGCACCATCCGGGAATCGACTCGAGGGGTGGCCGGTGGTGCGGGTGCTCGTGGTGGAGGACGAGGAACTCCTGGCGGACGCGATCGCCGAGGGGTTACGGCAGGAGTCCCTGGCCGTGGACGTCGCGTACGACGGTGCGGCGGCGCTGGACCGGCTGGGGGTCAACGAGTACGACGTCCTCGTGCTCGACCGGGACCTGCCGCGGGTGCACGGCGACGAGGTGTGCCGCGCCGTGGTGGCCGAGGGGTACGGCACGCGCATTCTGATGCTGACCGTGGCCGGCGACGTCGGCGACCGCATCGCCGGGCTCTCGCTCGGCGCGGACGACTACCTGCCCAAGCCGTTCGCCTTCGGCGAGCTGGTCGCCCGGGTACGGGCGCTGGGGCGGCGGGCCCGCCCGGCCACTCCCCCGGTGCTGGTCCGGGCGGGCATCTCGCTCGACCCCGGCCGCCGGGAGGTCTTCCGCGACGGCCGGTACGTCCCGCTGTCCCGCAAGGAGTTCGCCGTGCTGGAGGAGCTGCTGCGGGGCGAGGGCAGCGCGGTGAGCACGGAGCAGCTGCTGGAGCGGGCCTGGGACGAGAACATCGACCCGTTCACCAACGTCGTCCGCGTCACGGTCATGACCCTGCGCCGCAAGCTGGGACCGCCGCAAGTGGTGCGGACGGTCGCGGGGTTCGGATACCGGATCCCGTGAAGCCGAACTCCTGGACCATCCGCGTTCGGCTGACCCTGCTCTACGGCGGGCTGGTCCTGCTGGCCGGGCTCGCGCTGCTGACCGTGACCTATGTGATGCTCGACCGGATCATCGCCACCCAGCCGATCACTCCCCCGACGGGGATGCCGGCGAGCGCGACGGGCGCCGGGGCCGGACCCGCGCCGTCCGCACCGGCCTCGCCGGGCCCCCGGGCGTCGGCCGGGGCACCGGCACCCCTGCCCGCGGGCGGGGACGAGCGCGAGGCCGTGGCGGCCAAGCGGCGGCTCACCGCCGCCACCGAGGAGCTCCGGCAGGAGTTCCGCCGGCGCACGCTCGACCCGCTGATCGGCCGCGGGGCCCTGACACTGGGCATCTTCGCCCTGGGGGGCCTGTGGATCGGCTGGCTGGTCTCCGGGCGGGCGCTGCGGCCGATCAGCCGGATCGTGGCCACCGCGCGGCGGGTGGCGGACCGCAGCCTGCACGAGCGGATCGCGCTGACCGGACCGCGCGACGAACTGCGCGAACTGGCCGACACCTTCGACGACATGCTGGGACGGCTGAGCGCGGCGTTCGAGGGGCAGCGGCGGTTCGTGGCCAACGCCTCCCACGAGCTGAAGACGCCGCTGGCCATCAACCGGACGCTGCTGGACGTGGCGATGGCCCGGCCCGACGCGCCGCCGCAGCTCCGGCACCTCGGGGAGACCCTGATCGAGGTGAACGCCCGGCACGAACGGCTGATCGAAGGTCTCCTCATGCTGGCCCGGTCCGAGTACACGGTGGCCGACCCGGTGCCGCTGGACCTGGACGACCTGGTGCGGCACGCGGTGGACGCCGCCGGGCCCGAGGCGGCGCGCGCCGGCGTGACGCTGTCCTGGGACGCGACCCCGGCGCCGCTCACGGGCGATCCAGTGCTGCTGGAGCGCCTGGTGCAGAACCTGCTGCAGAACGCGATCCGGTACAACACCGCCGACGGGTGGGTGCGCGGCACCTGCCGCCGCAGCGGCGGGTCCGTCCGGCTGACCCTCGCCAACAGCGGTCCGGTCGTCGCGGCGCACGAAGTCCCCGCGCTCTTCGAGCCGTTCCGGCGCCTCGACGACCGGGTCGGCTCGGCGCGGGGGGGAATGGGGCTCGGGCTCTCGATCGTCCGCTCGGTCGCCCGGGCGCACGGCGGCACCGCCGTTGCGACACCGCGCCAGGGGGGCGGACTGGAGGTGGCGGTCACGCTCCCCGCGCACTGAGTGTGCCCTGATGCGCCGATACGCGCCGTGTATGTATGGGTATACGTCTTCCGCGCGCTATGTCTGCCCCGACATCACTGGGGGCGGTGAACGGACCTGGCACATCTCGGACGGATCGACGGATCGCAAATGAGGCAACCATGGACTCGCGCAACGAGTGCCGGATCTGTGCACTGTGCCTGCTCCTCCCGGAGCACGGGGCGGAGGGCGGCACGACGGCCGTACTGGAGCGGGTCGGCCTGCTCAGCCACCGCGAGCGGGACGTCCTCCTGCTCCTGTCCGGCGGCCCGTCGAACCGCGATATCTCCCAGGCACTGTGCATCAGCGAGCGAACAGCAAAGGCCCACGTTTCGAGCATTCTCAGCAAGTTGGCGGTCAAGTCCCGTTTACAGGCCTGCCTGATCGCCTGCGCCTATCACGCCCAGAACTGTCCCAAGGGCCAATAGATGACACCTCCCGGTATCTGCTGCCATTGCCATGTCCGGCCGAAGGGGCCGGATTTCCATCGCATCGGCAACCAGAAATCTGGGGGAAGCATGCACGGTAATATCAGACGAAGAATGCACCGAGCTCTGGCCACCGCGGCGGCCCTGGCCGCCCTGGGCGGCCTGGGCGTCGCCACGGCCGGCACGGCGGACGCCGCCGGGAAGAACGGCGTGGTGGAGGTCGGTGAACTCGGGCTGTACTACCTCACGGACTACCGCTCACCCATCTTCGACCTCTACGTCTCGGACGCGGACTTCAGCAACGACGTGTTCCCGGGCACCAGCATCTCGGCCAACAACAACACCGAGTCCTTCTGGAACCGCGACTCGTTCACCTGGTACGTGTGCCTGAACGCCAACTACGGCGGCGGCTGCGGCTACATCAACCCGGGCCAGTACGCCAACTTCAGCGCCACCTTCAAGAACACGGTGACGTCGGCGTACTACGCCTGATCCGACCCGCCTGATCGGAATCGTTCCGTTCCGACTCGCCTGACGCAAAAAGGGGCCGGTGCTCCGCCCATTGGAGCTGGGCGGAGCACCGGTGCCCGCACTCTATCCGCATTCCGCAGGGAGCCCACCATGCCCAGGCCAGGCCGCCGACTCCCCCTCCCCGCACAGCGCGCCGCGACTCTGCTCACACTGTGCTGCGCGCTCCTGGTGTCCGCCGGCTGCTCCTCCGGCACGGCCGGGCCGGACCGGCGGGAGCCCGAGGTCACCGGCATTCCCTCGGTCCTCGCCAGTACGAAGTTGCGGATGCCGCTGGAGCGTTATCTCCCCAGCCGGCAGGAGCTGCGCGAAACGGACCGGGCCCGTGTCGTACTGATCGACCGCTGCATGGAGCGGTTCGGATTCGACTACACCATTCCGCCGCCGCAACGGGAGTACGGCCCGCGCAGCCTGACGGAGCGGCGGTACGGCATCTCCGAAGCGAAACTCGCGGCCGAGGACGGCTACGGTCTCGGCGACCGGGACCCGAGCCGGCAGCCCCCTCCCGCGCGCCCGAAAATCGAACCCGCCGCGGAGTCGGTGCTCTTCGGCAAGGGGCGATCGACCGTCAGGGGACAGAGGATTCCCGAGGGAGGGTGTGCGGGCGCGGCCGAGCGGGAGTTCACCGCGCCGTCTTCCGCAAGTGCTTCCTCGCCTCTCGACCTGCCGCAGAAACTGTCCATGGAATCCTTCAACCGGTCACAGCTGGACTCCCGGGTGAAAAAGGCGTCCCGGGCGTGGTCCGCGTGCATGAAGGAGCGCGGCTACGACTACCCGGACCCGCTGTCCCCGATGGCGGATCCCCAGTTGCGCGGGGACGGCAATGCCGAAGCGGTGGCCACCGCCACGGCCGACATCCGGTGCAAGAAGCGCACGAATCTGATCGGCATCTGGTTCACCGTCGAATCCGCGTACCAGCGGCAACTCATCCGGAAGAACTCCGGCGCACTGCAGATCGTCCGGCGGGCGAACGGGGAGCGGCTGCGCATGGCCCGCGCCGTCACCACCGGGGTGTCCCGCGCGGGACCGCGGTAGGCCGCGGCCCCACGCGGGCTCACTCCCCCTCTCCGTGGTCAGTTCCCGCCCGCGGTCAGCTCCCGTCAGCGATCAGTGAACGGACCATCCGGCAGGTCGTGTTGGACGGCCGGTGGATGCCGATCCGGGCGGCGGTGCTGCGTATCCGGCGGTTGCGGGCCTGCTCGGTCCGGTAGACGCCCGTGTCGAGCAGGGCGATGACCAGGCGCATGGCCTTCAGCTTGCGGTTGTGGGACTCGTACCACTCGCGGGGCCGGCCCGCGGGCAGCGGCTTCTTCCGCAGTGGCGCGGGCGGTTGGGTCGTCGGCTTCGTCCGGTGCTTCGTGGTCGGCTTCTTCGTGACTGCGGTTGTGGCCATCGGCGACCTCCTGGCGTGCTGATCGGACCCCTCACGAACTGCTTCCATTTTACGGGCGACCACTGACAAACGGGCTGGCCGGAGCGGGTGCGGCAGGGGGTGCGGAGCACCGTGGAGGCGGCCGGATCCGGAGCGGTTCGGTCCGCGCCGGGGCTGCCTCCGGGACCCGGCGCGCCCCTTCGGAACCCGGCGGCCGGGACTCCCCCGCGGCACGGCCGGAGCCGGCGGGGAGGGACCGGCCCCCGCGCCGGAAGGAGGCCGCCACCACAGGCTCCAGGGTGACCAGTTACCGCCGTGACACGGCGGATCACGGATGCCAGGGTGCTGGATGCACGTGCACCAGGCGTCGGAGCGCCGCGCGCCGCTTCCGTCCCGAGCGGGAGCCGGCCGGAGCCGACGTGAGGGGCGGGATCGCGCCGCCCGCGGCGCACGGTACGTCCGGGCCGGGAGCCCGGCCCCGGGCGGCGGCCACGACCACCCCGTACCACCCGGCAAGCACCTGCCAAGATCCGATTCGACGAACTGTCAGAAACGTGTCTTCGCTGGTGACATGCGGGTTTCCGGCGTTCGTGGTGATCATACATACGCTCCTGTATGATTACGACTCAGCCGATAGCTACGGGGGCTGGCATGGCAAGGCACACGGAGCCGTTACCTTCCGGGGAACTGCTCGACGGCCCGACGAACCGGCGGAACGGCGGCACCTGGCTGGAACGGTTCGCCGCGGTCGTGCTGCGCCGGCGCCGTGCCGTACTGGTCGCGACCCTCCTGCTCACCGCGCTGGCGGGGGTCTACGGCGGCGGAGTGGTCGACCACCTCTCCAACGGCGGCTACGCGGCCTCCACCCGGGACCTCCGGATCGCGGAGGACACCCTGCAGCAGAAGTTCGGGGTGTCCAAGCCCCATCTGCTGCTCCTGCTCAAGCCCGAGTCCAAGGTCGACACTCCCGCCACCGCCGACGCCGGCACCGCGTACACCGAACGGGTCCGCAGACTGCCCGGAGTGGCGTCGGCCGAGTCCTACTGGACCACCGGCGACACCTCGATGCGGGCCCGGGACGGGCGTTCCGCGGTGGTGGCGGTGCGGCTGTCGGGCGACGACGACCGGGTGCAGGACACCACGGCGCGGATCGTGCCCCGGCTCCGCGGTGCACAGCCGCCGTTCGAGGTCGGGGTGACCGGCGAGGCGGAGGCCAACGCGGAGCTGCAGCAGCAGAGCGACGAGGACCTCGTCCGGGCCGAGCTGGTGGCGGCACCGCTGATCCTGCTGGTGCTGCTGCTGGTCTTCCGCACGGTGGCCGCGGCGCTGCTGCCGTTCCTCGTCGGGGTCGTCGGGGTGGCGCTCACCCTGGCCATTCTGCAGCTGGTCACCGAGTTCACCCAGGTGTCGATCTTCTCGCTGAACCTGACGACGGCGCTGGGGCTCGGGCTGGCGGTCGACTACAGCCTGCTGTTGCTGATGCGCTTCCGGGAGGAGACCGGCAAGGGGCTCGATCCGCACACGGCGGCGATCGTCACCGTCCGCACCGCGGGGCGAACCGTCTTCTTCTCCTCGCTCACCGTGGCGCTCTGTCTGAGCGCCCTGCTGATCTTCCCGCTCTACTTCCTGCGCTCGCTCGCGTACGCCGCCATCCCGGCGGTGCTGACGGTGGGTGTGGCCGCGATCGTGGTGCTGCCCGCCGCGCTGCTGGCGCTGGGCCGGTGGCTGGACGCGGGGGACGTCACGCCGCTGCTGCGCGGGTTCCGGCGGCGGGAGCGGTCCGCCGAGCCGGGGCCGCCGTTCTGGTCGCGGGTGGCCCGGCGGGTCTCGCGGCGTCCGCTGCTCGTCGCGATGCCCGTGGTGATCCTCCTCGTCGGCCTCGGCCTTCCCTTCACCCAGGCGAAGTTCGGGCTGACCGACGAGCGGGTGCTGCCGCTGAGCGCCGAGGCGCACAGCACGGCGCGCAGCGTGGAGCGGCACTTCGCGGCCGGGGCGCTGAACCCGGTGCACGCCGTGCTCCGGGACGCCCCGGCGGACGAGCAGGCCGGCTACTTCCGCCGGGTGTCGCGGCTGGACGGGGTCGAGTACCTCGACACCCCGCTCGGCGCCTACGCGGACGGCAAGCGGGTGGGCAGGGCCGACCTGCCGGCCCGGGCGTATGTACGGGGCGATGTGACGCGGCTGCTCATCGTGCCGTCCGACAACGCGTTCTCGCCGCGCAGCGAGGAGATCGTGCGGAAGGTCCGGGCGATGCCGGCGCCCGGCACCGTCCATGTGGCGGGCGACGCGGCACGGTTCGCGGACACCAAGTCGGTGATCGGCGACCGGCTGCCGTACGCCCTCGGCATCATCGTGATCCTCATGTTCGTGCTGCTCTATCTGTTCACGGGCAGCCTGCTCGTACCGGCCAAGGCGATCCTTTTCAACACCCTCAGCCTCACGGCGTCGTTCGGCGCCATGGTCTTCATTTTCCAGGACGGACATCTGAAGTGGCTGGTGGGAGATTTCACCTCGACGGGCTATCTCGACGTCACCGTGCCGGTGCTGATGTTCTGCGCCGCGTTCGGGCTGTCGATGGACTACGAGGTGTTCCTGATGTCCCGGATCCGTGAGCAGTACACGGTGCACCGGGACAACACACGTGCAGTCATCGAAGGGGTGGGAAGGACCGGGCCGATCGTCACGGCCGCGGCCGTGCTGATCGGCGGTGTGCTGCTCGCGCTCGCCAGCTCCGACATCTCGGTGCTCAAACTGCTCGGCCTGGGCATGTTCCTGGCCGTGCTGGTGGATGCGGTACTGATCCGGGGGGTTCTCGTACCGGCATTCATGCTCGTCATGGGCAAGGCGAACTGGTGGGCACCGCGCCCGCTGCGCCGTTTCCACGCCCGTTTCGGCATCACCGAGAGTGACTGACGCGTCGTCGAATCCTGTTCGGATCACTCCGGAGAGAATTCATGGAAGTGCAGTCGGTTTGTCAATTTCCGGGAAGAGGACTCTGTGACTCGCTCGTCCCTCAAGGACATCAAGCGCACCCCGGCAGAAACCGAGCGGGGGGACTGCTCTGTGATACTCGTCGGCACCTGGCTGGCGCTCTCGATGAACGCCACGGAACGTTACGAAGGAGCGTGTATACACCGCTGTCCGGACCGCGACGACCTGATATCCGTCGTGCACGCGCGGCGGGCCGACTGGATCCTGGCCGGTCCGGAGCTGGACGACGGGGACATCCAGCGGCTCTTCTCCGTGGCGGGGGCGGTCCGGGAGAACGTCCGGCTGGCGATCCTGGGCCACCGCCGGGACTGGCGGCGCTGCGACCGCTGGATCCGCCGCGGCTGCCGCGTCTACCTCGACGAGTCGGTCGGACCGGACCGGGCGGTCGCCGCCATCCGGGCCGCCCACACCCTCGGGGTGAACGTCATGGACCGGGGGTTCACCGAGGCGCTGCGCGAACGGGCGACGGGTCCGGCGCCCCATCTGACCCGGCGTGAGCGCGAGGTCCTCGACCTGCTGCGGCGCGGGATGCGCAACCGGGAGATCGCCGGCGCGCTGTTCGTCAGCGAGAACACCGTGGAGTACCACATGCGGCATCTGCTCTCGAAGTTCAGCGCCAGAAACCGGCTGGAAGTGGTGGAGCGGGCCACGGCGCTGGGCCTGGCATAGCCCGGGGCGGGGGCCGCCCCCGGATACTACGGCTATCCGGGATGTCCGCGGTGGTGCTCTCTTCATAATCTGGATCCCGCAAGGCCAGGAAATCCCGAATGAAAGTGGTGACAACAATGGAAGACATCACGTTCGAGATTGTGGACGAGCAGGTTTCCAGCCTCGACGCGATCGGCGTCGACGAGGGCTGCTCCACCACCACGTCCAGCTCCTCTCTCGACATCTCCGAGGTCGAGTTCGAGTAAGCGGGAACGCTCCTCGCCGACGCGCGTCCGTGGGCCGTCGAAAGACGGTTCACGGACGCGCGTCACGCGTTATGCGGACACGGCGGGCGGCGGAATGCGGCGGGCGGCACGGACCGGACGGAAGGCACACGCATGGGCGGCACGGTGCGGCATCAGCGGGATCTGCAGGGCGACTACCACCACCGCATCTTCCACGCGCTCCACGACTGGGAGCGGACCTGGTCCGGGGCCCTGGACATGGCCGGTGAAGGGGCCCGGGCGCGTTCGCTCGGCTTCGACCAGCTGGGGCACTTCGGCGCGCCGGGCTGCGCCCTCGTCGTCGAGGAGCTGGTGCGCCGGCTGGGGCGGCCGGACGGCACGCAACCGCCGCCGGTGCTGGCCGAGTTCGGCTGCGGCTTCGGCGGCGCGCTCCGCGAAGTGGTGCGTGGCCTGCGCGAACACGGCGTCGAGGTGGACCGGTCGGTGGGCTTCGACCTCGTCTGGGAGCACGTCCGGCTGTTCCGCACCATCCAGCTCTCCGGCGCGGGCGGCCCGACGGAGGGCGCCTCGACGGACGGGGCGGCGGTACCCGAGGCCCGGCCGGTGCAGGCGGACGTGCGGGCGGTGCCGGTGCGGGACGGGGCACTCGACGCCGTGGTCTGCACCGGGTCGCTGCCGCACTTCGCCGACGTCCCGGCGGTGTTCGCGGAGGCGGCCCGCACCCTGCGGCCCGGCGGCGCGCTGGTGATGACCGAGGAGGCCAGCCTGGTGGCGGACGGGCGGACGGTGTCCGCGGAATTCCGCCGCCGGCACCCCCCGGAGATCTTCTTTCTCACCGAAGCCGGGGAACGGGTGGCGCAGTTGGCCTCGGCGGGCTTCACCGATATCGAGGTGCGCGATCTCGGCACCTGGGCCTGCCGGCTGCTGCACGACCGGCTCAAGGCGATGCGGCTGTTCTTCGGGGATGTCGCCGCGATTTACGGCGAGGAGGAGACGGAGACCCTTCTCGGAACGCTCGGGGCGGCCCGCGAGGAGTATGTGAGCGGAGCGCTCCTGCCGGCCCTGGTGACCGCGCGCCGGGCGCACCCCGGGGAAATCCCCGAAAAATAACCACGGTATTCCGGGTGGTTGAGCGCCGTACGGATTCCATAGTCTTCTTCCATTCCCAGGAAAGCAATTCTCCGGCCCGTGGGGATTGCGGAACGGAAGGGACCGTGACCGTGAGTCAGCCGCTGTCCGCACCGCGCGCCGTCGCTCCGGCGTACGGGTTCGCGATCGACCCGTCGGAGGTCGCGCGCTTCCGTCGCCTGCTGCCCGCCGCCACCGACGGCAGCACCGGCGCGCCGCTCGCGGGCACCTCCGTACCGGCCTTCTTCCTCTGCCGCGCGCTGCCCGAGGCGGTGCGGTCCGCGCTCGCCGGCACCGGCGCCGACGCGGCGGCGGTGCGGCACGCCGGACAGCGGATCACGCTGCACCGCCGTCCGGACCCGGGCGAACGGCTCACCGCGCACGCCGTCGTCGAGTCCGTCGGCGACTACGGCTTCCAGCGGGCCGTCGTCCTGCGGGTGACCCTCCGGGACGCGGCCGGCGGCGCGGTGGCCGAGCTGCTCACCACCCTCGCCATCGGGCCCGCCACCGGGCAGAGCAGGATCGATCCGCCCCCGGCGGCGGTGCTCCGCGGGCCGCCGCTGCTGCGCTGGAGCGCCCGTGTCCCGGAGGACCTGCCGGAGCGCTACGCGCGGGCGAGCGGGGACGACAACCCCATCCACACCGACGCCGACGCGGCCCGGCGGGCCGGGCTGCCCGGCGTGGTGCTGCACGGCATGGCGACGCTGCAGCTGGCCGCCGCGGGGGTGACCGAGCGGCTCTTCGGCGGGGACGAGACCCGCTGGCGGGAGGTCCGGACCCGGTTCGCCCGCCCGGTGCGGCCGGGCGACACCATCGCGTTCACCGTGCACCGCGAAGAGGCGTGCCGCGAGGAGACATACCCCCAGGACACCGGGCCGGGCGGGGACGTCCTCGGCCTCACCGCGAGCGTCGACGGGAAGCCCGTCCTGAAGGACACCTGGTTCTCCGGGGCGGTGGCGTGAGATGACGGTCTGGATGTTCCCCGGCCAGGGCGCCCAGCGCCCGGGGATGGCCCGCGGACTCGACACCGCGCCCCGGCTGCTGCGGGAGGCGAGCGCGCTGCTCGACGCCGATCTGACCGCCCTGTGCCTCACCGACGAGAACCCCGACGGGCGCCCCGAACTCGTCCAGCCCGCCCTGTTCGTGGTCGGCGTGGCGGCCGCCGCGGCGCTGCGGCGGCACGGCCCGGCACCGGCCGCCGTCCTCGGGCACAGCTTCGGTGAGTTCGCCGCCCTCACCGCCGCCGGCGCGCTCACCTTCACGGACGGAGTGCGGCTGACCGCGCTGCGCGCCCGCGCCATGCTGCGCTGCGCCACCGCGGACAGCGCCATGGCGGCGGTGCTGGGACTGGACGAGGACGCGGTGCGCGCGGTCTGCACCGAAGTCGGCGCGGACGGCGGGCTGGTGGAGATCTCCAACATCAACAGTCCGGAACAGATCGTCATCGCCGGGGAGCGCGCCGCGCTCGACGAGGCCACGGCGCGCTGCCGCGCCCGGGGCGCCTTCCGGGTCCGCCCGCTCCGGGTGCCGTACGCCGCGCACACCCGGCTGATGGCGCCCGCCGCCGACGAACTCCGCGCCGCCCTGGAGCCGGTGGAGCTGCGCCCGCCGGCCGCCCCGCTGTTCTCCTGCATCACGGCGGAGGCCACCACCGATCCGCACCGCGTCAAGGAGCTGCTGGTCCTCGGGCTGACCGGCACGGTGGACTTCGCCGCCGCCGTCCGGGCCGCGTCGGCCGCCGGGCACCGGGACTTCACCGAACTCGGCCCCGGCTCCCCCGCACGGCTCCTCGGCCTGGTCCGGGCCGTCCTCCCCGGGCGGACGCCCGGGCTGCGGCTGGTCTCCAGCGACGCGGAGGCCCGGACGCCGCAGCCGTTCCAGGCCGAGCGCGGCGGAACGCCGGGCAGCGCCCAGCGGCCGCCGACGGCAGTGAGTGCGGCGGGAGGCGGCGGCCATGGCGGGTGAACGGGTGGTCTCGGGAACGGACTTGAGGGGTCCGAGCCGTGCCGCGGAGCCGGACACCAGGAGCGCACGCCCCGGCACGGAACCGGACGCCAGGAACGTACGCCCCAGCACGCAACCGGACACCAGGAACGTACGCCCCGGCACGGAACCGGACCGCCCCGGCCCGGAGCCGAACACCGGGGGTGCACGCCCGGGCCCGGGACCTGTCGTGGGGGCAGGTCCCGGTGCCGCGGGGCCGGCCCCGGCGGACGGCCCCCGGGTCGCGCTGGTCACCGGGGCGAGCGGGACCATCGGTTCGGCCGTGGCCCGGGCCCTCGCGGACGCCGGTCTGCGCGTCGCGGCCGGTTTCCACCGGGACGCCGACGCGGCCCGGCGGCTCGCCGCGGAACTGCCCGGCGCGCTGGCCGTACCGGTCGACGTGACCGACCCGGACGCCGTACGGGCCGCCTTCCGGGAGGTGACCTCGGCCGCGGGACCGGTGACCGTCCTGGTCAACGCCGCCGGGGTGCTCCGGGACCGGCCGCTGCTGCGGATGGCCGACCGCGACTGGGAGGAGGTGCTGTCCGCGAACCTCACCGGCCCGTTCCGGTGCGTGCGCCAGGCCCTGCCCGCCATGGTCGCGGCCGGGTACGGGCGGATCGTCAGCATCGGATCCGCGGCGGCGGCGTACGGGACGCCCGGCCAGGCCAACTACAGCGCGGCGAAAGCCGGGCTGCTGGCCCTCACCCGCTCCGTCGCCCGCGAGTACGGCCGGCACGGGGTGACGGCCAATGTGGTGGCGCCCGGGCTCGTGGAGTCACCGCTGATCGCCGGGGTCGGTGCCGCCTCCCGGGCCGGATTCGCCGAACGCACCGCGACCGGGGGCCTGGTGAGCGCGGAGGACGTGGCGCGGGCCGTGCGGTTCTGCGTCGAGACCCCCGGGCTGACCGGACGGTCCGTCGACGTCGACGGAGGGTTCGGCTGACCGCCGGCCCGGAGCACCACCACCCCGGGAGCGCCACGGTCGGGCCCCGGAGCACCACCACCCCGGGAGCACCACCGTCGGGCCCCCGGAGCACCACCGCCGGGCCGGCACACGGCCGCACCTCGCGGCAGCCGGCTCGCCCCACCACACACGCCGTACCCAGCAGCGAGGAGAAGGCCGTGCAGGACAACAGGGAGAAGATCGAGGCCGAGGTGCGGGAGCTGCTCACCGAGCGGTTCGCGGTGCCCGCCGACCGGATCACGCCGGAGGCCCACGTGTTCGACGACCTCGGTCTCGACTCGGTGGACCTGATGAGCGCCGTCGCCATCCTGGAGGAGCGGTACGACACCTCCGTGTCCGACGCGGAGCTCCAGGACATGCTCGTCATCGGCGGGGTCGTCGACCGGTTCAGCGCCACGGCGGACGCGGCATGACCCGGCGCGTCGCGATCACCGGCATCGGGCCGGTCACTCCGGTCGGCATCGGGGTCAAGACGTTCGAGGAGTCGCTCCGCGAGGGCATGTCCGGCATCGGCCCGCTCACCCGCTTCACCGTGCCGGACTTCCCGGTGCACGCGGCCGGGGAGATCGACGACTTCGACCCGGCGGAGTACCTCGACGCCCGGCTGATCCGGCGCGCCGAACGCTTCGCACAGTTCGGGGTCGCCGCCGCCCGGCTCGCCGTCGAGGACGCGGGGAACGTGGCCGACGGCCTCGATCCGGAGCGCGGCGCCGTCGTCGTCGCCACCGCGTACGCCGGGATGGAACGGATCTCGTCCGAGGCCGAGGTGCTGGGCCGGCGCGGCTGGCGGGCGGTCTCCCCGACCACCAGCATGGCCATGATGCCCGCGGTGGCCGCCGGGCTGATCTCCATGGAGTACGGCTTCATGGGCGCCGTCGAGTGCCCCACCACCGGCTGCGCCGCGTCGGGGCACGCCCTGTCGCGGGGCGCCGAACTGATCCGGCAGGGACTGGCGGACGTCGCCCTCGCGGGCGGCTGCGACGCACCGCTCAATCCGGTGTCGCTGGCCACCTTCGCGACCGCCCGCGCCCTGTCCACCCGCAGCGACGACCCGGCCGCGGCCTGCCGCCCGTTCGACGCCGACCGGGACGGGTTCGTGATGAGCGAGGGCGGCGTGGTCCTCGTCCTGGAGGACTGGGAGCGGGCGCGGGCCCGCGGCGCCCGGATCTACGCCGAACTCGTCGGACACGGCCACACCGCCGACGCCTTCAACCTCTCCCGGCCGCGCCCGGACGGCCGGGGCGCCCTGAACGCCATGCGGCTGGCGCTGCGGATGGCGGGCCGGGAGCCCGCGGAGGTCGGCTATGTCAACGCCCACGCGGCGGGCACCCCGGCCGGGGACGCGGCGGAGGTGCTGGCACTGCGCACGCTGATCGGGCCGTCCCTGCCCCCGGTGTCGTCCACCAAGTCGATGCACGGCCATCTGATGGGGGCCACGGCCGCCGCCGAGGCCGCCGCCACCGCCCTGGCCCTGCACCGCGGGCTGCTGCCGCCCACCATCAACTTCCGCACCGCCGACCCGGACTGCGCCGTGGACGTCGTCCCCGGCCGGGCCCGGAAGGCCGACGTGGACCTGGCGCTGAGCAACTCGTTCGCGCTCGGAGGAGTCAATTGCTCCCTGGCCCTGGCGAAGGCGGTGTGAGCCCGGTGGATTCCAGGACGGAGACAGGCAACGGCACGCCGTCCGGCGCCGAGTCCGCAGCCTCCGACGGTGCGGTCCCGGGCACCTCCGGCACCGAGGGCTCCCGTGGCAACGCGGAAGTCCGTGGCCCCGAGCGGCCGTTCGCGGGCCACGTCGCCCTGGTCACCGGCGGCACCAAGGGGATCGGCGGCGGCATCGCCCGCCGGCTGGCCGCCCTCGGCGCGGATGTGGCCGTCACCTATCTGCGCGACCGGACCAGCGCCGAGAAGACCGTCGCGCGGCTGACCGAGCTCGGCGTGCGGGCCTGCTCCCGCCGGGCGTTCTTCGGGGACCCGCAGGGGGACGTGCCCGCCGCGGTCGTCGACTGGGTCACCGCCGAACTGGGGCCGCCCACCCTGCTGGTCTCCAACGCCGGTACGGGCGTCGAGCGCTCCCTGATGGACTCCAGGCGGAGCCACTGGGACTGGACGGTGGAGACCCACGCCCGTTCCCTGCTGCGGCTGGTGCAGTGCGCGTCGCCCGGCCTCCGGTCGGTCGTCGCGGTCTCCAGCCCCGGCGCCCAGCGGGTGATACCGCACGCCTACGGGCTGCTGGCGGCGTCCAAGGCGGCCCAGGAGTCGCTGGTGCGGTATCTCGCCGTCGAGCTGGCGCCGCACTGCCGGGTCAACGCGGTCACCCCCGGCCTGGTCGACACCGACGCCGCGCGCAGCTTCGGCCGGCACGAGGAGCTGTTCACCACCGCACGGTCCCGGACGCCCGCCGGGCGGCTGACCTCTCCGGACGATGTGGGAGCGGCGGCCGCGTTCCTGCTCTCCGACGACGCACGAATGATCACCGGCCAGAACCTCGTCATCGACGGCGGCTACTCGATCCTGTTGTGAGGCCCCACGTGAGCGCTGCTTCCCCACCCCACCTTTCCGTCTCCCCGCCCCGCACCCGTCCGGACGCACCGCCCGGGCCCGGTCCGGGCGCTCCGTCCCGCCCGTATCTGCTGACCGGCGCGGGCGGGGTCATCGGCCAGAGCCTCGCCACGGCGCTCGGGCCGGGGCACGTCATCGGCCTGGTGCGGCCCGGCGGCAACCGGCCCGGCCCCGGCATCGAGGCCGTGACCGGCGATGTCACCGCGGCCGGTCTCGGCCTGGACCCCGGTCCGGGACGGGTGCTCGCCGGCCGCATCGGCGGGGTCGTCCACAGTGCGGCGGTCACCTCCTTCACCCGGCCCGCCGAGGAGATCCGGCGCGTCAACACCGACGGCACCCGGCACGCGCTGCGGCTCGCCGAGGCCGCCGGAGTCCCGTTCCACCTGGTGAGCACGGTCTACGTACGGCAGCGCGACGGGAGCTCGGAGACCGGGCGGTCCCGGGTGTACCGGGAGTCCAAACAGGCCGCCGAGGACCTGGTGCGGGCCGCGCGGGTGCCGTGGTCGATCCTCCGGGTCACCGTGGTCACCGGGGACAGCCGCACCGGCGAGACCCCCCGCTTCCAGGGCATCTACGCCGCGATGAAGGCGCTGGTCACCGGGGACGCCCCGCTGGTGCCGGTGGCGCCCGGCTCCCGTCTGGACTTCCTGCCGCGCGACCATGTGGCGGCCTGTGTGGCGGCCCTGCTGGCCGCGGGGGCACGCGGCGAGCACTGGATCACCGCGGGCGAACGGGCCCTGACCATCGAGCAGTTCGTCGACCACTGCCTGCGCTTCGCGGGCCGGCTCGGCTGGGAGGTGCCCCGGCCCCGGCTGATGGACTCCGACGTGGTGCACCGGCTGATCCTGCCCGCCTTCGGCGACGCCCTCGCGGCCGACCTGCGGAAGCGGCTGGAGCTGTTCACCGACATCGTCGGCCCGCTGACCACCGACGAGACGCTGCCCGGACCGGGCCCGGAGCTGCCGGCTCCGCCCGACCTCGGCGCGGCGCTGGACACCGCGCTGGAGTACTGGAGTTCCCGGGTGCGGCTGGTGCGGCAGGGGGCACGGGTGTGATCACCGAAGAGCGGCTGGACCGCGCCGAGGTCCTCGACCTCTACGCGCGGCATGTGAACTCCGGCCTGGCGCGGCTGGCCGCGCTGATGGCGGCGCCGGTCATCGTCCGCGGCGAGGGCGACTACCTCTGGACCGAGGGCGGCGAACAGCTGCTGAACTGCGGCGGGTTCAGTGTGTTCCTGCTGGGCCACGGCTATCCGCCGGTGGTCGACGCGGTGACCCGCCAGCTGGGCACCCTGGCGCTCACCGGCCCCCTGGTCCACCACGAGGAACTGGCGCGCGCCGCGACGGCACTCGCCGCCGTCTGCCCGCCGGGACTGGAGTACGTCCACCTCACCAACTCGGGGGCCGAGGCCTGCGAGACCGCGCTCAAGCTGGCCCGGATGAACGGCAAGCGGCACACCGTCTCCACCGAGGGCGGCTTCCACGGCAAGACCCTCGGGGCGCTGTCCGCCACCGGCCGGGCCGTCTTCCGCGACCCCTGCGAACCGCTGCCGGGACCGGTCGACTTCGTGCCCTACGGCGACGCGGAGGCGCTGGCCGCGCGGCTCACCGCCGAGTCCTGCGTCATCGTCGAACCGGTGCAGGGCGAGGGCGGGGTGCGGGTGCCGCCGCCCGGCTACCTCCGCGAGGTCGAACGCGCCTGCCGCCGCACCGGCGCCCTGCTCATCGTCGACGAGGTGCAGACCGGACTCGGCCGCACCGGACGGATGTGGGCGATCGAGGAGGAGGGCGTCACCCCCGACCTCCTGCTCTGCGGAAAGGCGCTGGGCGGCGGCGTCATGCCGGTGGGCGCCGTCGTCGCCACCGCGGAGGCCTACGCCCCGCTCAACCGGGACCCGGTGCTGCACACCTCGACGTACGGGGGCAACCCGCTCGCGTCCGTCGCGGTCCGGCACACGGTCGAGGCCGTGCAGCGGGAGGACGTCCCCGGCCGGGCGGCGGCCCTGGAGGCGCGGCTGCGGGACCTGCTGACCGACGGGCTGGCCCCGTGCGGGCCGCTGGTCAGGGAGATCAGGGGGCGCGGCGCGCTGTTCGGGGTGGAGTTCCACCAGCCGGCGCACGCCGGGGAGTTCGTGCTCGACCTCCTGGAACACGGTGTCGTCGTGTGCCCCACGGGCAACGCGCTGGGCACCGTGCGCTTCACCCCGTCCGCGTTCTTCGGCGAGCGGGAGCTGGCCTTGCTGGCCGCGGCGGTCGAGAGCTCCGCCGCGGCCCTCGCGGCCCGGCACGGGTGCGGGCCCCGCTGAGGAGTACGGGGCTGCTGAGGGGGCGGTGGCCGGGTGCGGGGGGCCTCCTTTGGCCCTGGTTCTCGTTCCGGCCGCGGCTCCGGTTCCGTTCCCGGTCCCGGTCCCGGTTCCGTTCCCGGTTCCGGTTCCGGTTCCGGTTCCGGCGGATGCCCGGCGCCGGTTCCTCGCGGCGGTCGACCCACTGTGACGATTCATTGTTCAGGAGGCGTGCATGCGGTACGTACGAATGGCGGGAACGGCCCCGGGCCGGAAAGCCACCGAAATCTATCCGGTCATCAGCGATTTCTCCCGCTACCCGGAACTGACCGACGCGGTGCGCAGCGTCGCCGTTCTCGAACTCGGCGGCGGCCGCACCGGATGCTCCTGGGAGGTCACCTTCCGCCGGGGCATTCTGAAATGGACCGAGGAGGACCGCTACGACGCCGAGAACCACCGGGTCGACTTCTTTCTGGAGGAGGGGGACCTCGACCATCTCGTCGGCCACTGGCAGGTCCTGGACACCGACGACGGCTGCCGGGTGGTCTTCTCCTGCGACTTCGACATGGGAATTCCCACCCTGGCCGAGGTCATCGAACCGATCGCCGAACAGACACTGCGCGACTACATCGCGGTGATCCTGCGGGCGCTGGTCGACGGCATCGTGATCGACGCGTACGGCGACGGCGATCCGTCCGGCGGTGACGCGGAGGGCAACAGCACGGAGGGCGACAGCACGGAGGGCAACAGCACGGAGGGCGACGACGCGGAGGGGGCGGCGGACGGCCGCCTCGCGGTCGACGGGGGCCGGCGGTGAGCGTCGGCACCCCGGGGGCAGCGCCCGGTGCCGGTGCCGGGTTCCTCGCCCGGGACCGGGAGCTGCTGGAGCGGCGGCTGCCCGGTCTGGACGCCCGGCTGGCCGCCACCGGCCTGGAGAAGCTGGAGCGGCCGGGCTCCCCCGCCGTCGACTGGTTCCGGCAGTCGGGCGCCGGGGCGCTGTTCGTCCCCACCGACCATCACGGGCTCGGCGCGGGGCTGCGCGAAGGGGTGCGGCTCCAGCGCGCCATCGCCTGCCGAGCGCCGTCGCTGGCCGTCGCCACCACGATGCACCACTTCTCGGTGGCGTCGCTGATCGGCTGGGAGCGCCTCAGCGCGGGCCTCGAATGGCTCCTCGCGGAAGCGGTCGCCCGCAACGCGATGCTCGTGGCGTCCGGAGCCGCCGAGGGGCGCCCGGGGGCGGGCGTTCTCACCCCGTCCATGACCGCGCGCCCGGTCGACGGCGGCGTCCGCATCGACGGCACGAAGAAGCCGTGCAGCCTGAGCCGTTCCATGGACCTGCTCTTCGCCACCGTGCGGGTGCGGCGGCCCGACGGCGAGCGGTGCGCGGTCGCCGTCGTGCCGGCGGACTCGCCGGGCCTGAGCGTCCGGCCGTTCTGGCGCAGCGACGTCCTGGCCGGGGCGGAGAGCGACGAACTGGTCCTCGACGACGTGTTCGTGCCCGAGCGGCTGGTCACCGACCTCGGCCCGGTGGGCACCACCAGCGAGCCGCTGCGCCGTTCACTGGTCTGGTTCGAGGTGCTGATCGCCGCCTCCTACCTGGGGACGGCTGCGGCGCTCGTCGAACGGGCGGTCGCCGCGCCCCGCACGGACACCGGCGAACTCGCCCGGATGGCGGCCACGCTGGAGGGGGCGACGTACGCGTTGGAGGGGGTCGCCGCCCAGGCCGAGTCGGACGCCGCGGCGGGTGCGGACCCGGCCGCGCTGCTGGGCCCCGCGCTGGCCGTGCGTTTCGCCGTCCAGGACGCGGTCGTCGAGGTCTCGGCACGGGCCGCCGAAGCCCTCGGCGGCGGCGCGTTCATCCGTGACCCGGACATCGCCTACCTCTGCGCGGCCACCCGCTGCCTCGCCTTCCACCCGCCCTCCCGGACCGCCGGCGAAGCGGCGCTCGTGCAGCACCTGCGGGGGGAGGCGGTGGACGTGCCGTAGGGCGGGATGGGTGTTCCCGTCGGCCAAGGTTTCGGCCACGGAGCCTGATGAAAACCGTAGTTCCGTACTACGGGAATCGGTATCGGACCGCCGAAGAATCGCCGTTAGGTTGATAATTGTGAATACATGGGACGCAGCAGGGGATGTCGTCGTCGGCGCGACCGATGTGGAGCTGACAACGCTCGGGAATTCCCGCTTCGAAATCATCGCGGGTGCCCGGAAGTTCGTCGTGGAGGCCAAGGGGGAAAGCGGGGAGACACTGCGGCACTTGCTCACCGAAGTGGTGCCGAAACTCAACCGCACCGCCCCGGTCCGGGAACAGCTGACCGCGGACGAGGCCGAACGGCTGCGGCCGCACATGAAGAATCTCGCCGCCATGGGCGTCCTGCTGAGGCCGCGGGAGACCATCGGCTCGAAGGCGGAACTCCGGCTCTACTCCTTCATATCCCGCCGGACCTCGTCCCCCGACGCGGTCTTCGCCTCGGTCCGCCGGGACATCACGCTCACCGGCCCGTCCCGGGTGACCGACGTCCTCGGGGAGGCACTGCGGCGGCAGGGGCTCCGGGTCCGGGACGCGGCGGAGGCCCCGGACCCGGCGTCCGGTGCGGCCGGTGCGGCCGAGGTCTCCGCCGCGTCCGGTGCGGCCGGCCGCACCGGGAACACCGCACCGGACGGTCTCACCATCGTGGTCTCCCTCGCCGACGAGGCCGCCCTGGACCAGGCCGCACACCAACTCTGCGCGGACCGCCGCCCGTTCCTCCCCGTGCTGGTCACCCCGGAGCAGGTCAGACTCGGCCCGTGGACGATGCCGGGCGAGTCGGCGTGCCCCCGGTGCACCGCACCGTACGAGGCCTCCCTTCCGGACACCGGCGTCAGCGCGGTTGCCGACGGTCTCGCCCGTGACGGCGCCACCGCGGACGACTCACCGCGGCGGGCCACGACGCCGGCCGTCGCCCACGACAGCTGGCCGTCCCTCCAGCCCGGCTGCCTGGTCTGGGCGGCAGGGCTCACCGCACAGCTCACCCTGCGCGCCTTCATGCCGATGGGCGCCGAGCACCCGTGGGGACGGATCGTCACCCTCGACCCCGTCGGCTGCGAGCAGACCTCCGTACGGGCCTGGCGGGACCCCTACTGCGCGTGCTGCGCGACCGCCGGACCGGTCGCCCAGGAATGGCTGGAGTTCTGACCATGACGGACCTCCGCACCGGCCTCCGCAGCGGCCTCCACCTCCGCTCCGACCTGCTCACGGACCCGCGCACGGGCCGCAGCACCGGCGTCCGCGCCGCACACGCCGAGGCGGCCGTCACGGCCCAGGGCTACGCCGTGCGGCCGCTGCCGCTCCCGCTGTACGTCCGCGCCCACGCCGCCGCGCTCGTGCCCGCGGCCCACCGCCGCGAGGACCTGGATCTCGGTGCCGCCGACATTCCGGTGCTCGATGTCGCGGTGGCCGGGGACCGCGCGGGTGCGGTACTCCAACTGGCAGCAGCAGCCGCCGCGTTGAAGCTCGACCGGGCCGGCGTCGACGCCACCACCGGCGCCGGAGCCACCCAGGACGAAGCCGTCGCCGACGCCGTCTACGCCGCACTCGCCCACCGTCACCTGGACGACGCCACCGCCGTCCGCACCGGGTCGGGCACCGGACCGGACGGCGGAGCGGAAGGCCGAGCGCAGGGCGTCCCGATCACCGGGTGCGAGGCGGCGGACAGCGCGCTGCGCGGCACCGGCGCCCGTATCGAGTGCCGGCTGCTGGGCGAGTCGGCGTCCGTCCCGGTCATCGGCGCCCGGCTGCACCTGGACCGGCTGGACCGTCCGCTGGAGGCGACGGTCTGCGACCTCGACCTCGGGCGCGGCGCCCGGCGGGCCGTGCACGCGGTCCTGCGCGCGTTCGTCCTCGCCGGGCTGGAGCAGGGCGCGTCGGGGGAACACTCCGCCGCGCAGGAGCCCGTACCGGAGACCTCAACGGCCCACCGGGGCACGGCTCCCGTCGACCGGGACCTCACCGGGAACACCGTCCGGGCGGACGCCCCGGGCCTCGCCCCCGGCGCCGAACCGGACCTGCTGCGCGCCGCCCTGGAGAAGAACGGCCTCCGCGTGCGGGTGCGCACCCTGAGCCCGCCGGACGCCGGAACGGTCGTGGTGGCCTGCCGCATCACCCCGATGGCAGCCGAGACAGCTGAGGGAACGCCCGCAGCGTCCGGACAGACCGCCGGGGGGACAGCCGCACCGTCCGAACGCACCACTGACGCGACGGCCGCACCGTCCGAACGCACTACCGACGGAACGGCCGCACCATCCGAATGCACCACCGACGCGACGGCCGCACCGTCCGAACAGGCCGCCCCCGGAACCGTCTCAGGCCCCCGACGTCCCCCGGTGCCGCGCGGACTGCGCGCCCCTCGTCAGCTCTCCCTCACCTACGAGCCCGACGAGGTGCGCCTCAGCCGGATCTTCCACGAGAACTCCAAGATGCGGACCGCCTTCGGCACCCTGCCGGCCGTGGACGTGAACGACATGGCACCCGCGGCCCGCCGCCTCATCGGCCGCGCCTACCGCGACTTCCGCGACAGCGCCCGCGTCCACGGCCTCGGCACCGACGGTCCGCCCGCCCTCGCGCCCCTCGAGGACTGCGTGCGCCGCCGCCGTTCCTGGGCGCCCATGGGCGGCGGCTCCCTGACCCGCGACCAACTGGCCCACCTGCTGAACCTCTCGTACGGCACCACCGGCAGCGGGCTGGCCGGCGGCGACGTCAGGCTGCCGCTGCGCGCGACGCCGTCGGCGGGCGGGCTCTACTCGTGCGACCTGTTCCTGCTGGTCAACCGGGTCACCGGGATCGAACCCGGCCTGTACTACCTGCACCCCGGGCGCCGGGAGCTGCAGCTGGTCCGGGCCGACCGCGGCTGGGCCGACGTCACCGCGCAGACCGGCTATCAGGACCGCGCGGACGAAGCCGCCGCAATGGTCATCTACACCGGGGCCTTCCGCCGCAACCAGTGGAAGTACCGGGAGCGCGGCTACCGCACCGTCCTGCTCGACTGCGGCCACCTCGCGCAGAGCGTGGTCCTCACCGCCACCGCGCTGGGCCTCGTCGCCCACCCGATGATCGCCTTCGTCGACGACTACTTCAACGATCTGGTGGGCGTGGACGGCGTCGACGACGCGGTGCTGTATCTGACCCTGCTGGGGCCCCGCGCCGCCGCACCGCCGAAGGGCACCGCGGGCACGGGCACGTCCGCCGTGGCCCCTGCCGGGACGACCACGGAACCGTCCGCCGGCCCACCCGGAAGGACGGCCACCGGAACGTCCGCGGACTCCCCCGACGGGACCGCCACGGAACCGTCCGCCGCCGTCCGCACCCGCACGGCCACGGACGCCCCGCAGCGCACCGCCACGGCCCCGGACGCCCTGCCCCGCACCGACACCCCGGCCGGGACCGCACCCGCGGCGCCCCGGCCCCCGCTCCCGCCCGAGGGGCCCGGTCGCGGGCCCGAGGAGGCCAGATGACGGACATCAACACCTCGGCCCCGCCGGCCGAGAGCATGCGCGTCCACCCGCTGGACGACGAGAACGGCTTCGTGGAAACCGCCTCCGAGGTCCGCCGGATCAAGGGCACCGGCCTGCTCCGGCTCGCCGAACGACTCGCGAGGCAGGACTCCGCTTCGGCCTCCGGTTCCCCCGGGCCGGCCGGTCCGGAATCCGACAGTCCGGCGGCCGGCAGCGTGGTGATCCTCGGACCGCCCGAACTGACCCGGCAGCTCGCCGTGGTCGCCGAGGGCACCCCGGGCACCACCGTCCGCACCGCCGCCCCGGACAGCGGCCCGGAGCCGCTCGTGGACCCGCCGGACGGCCCCCGGCCCTCGCTGGTCGTCATCGCCACCGCGTCCCTCTTCGACCCCCGGCCGGCCCGGGCCGCCGCACTCTGTGTCCGCACCGGCGTGCCCCACCTGGTGTACGGCGCGGCCGGCGCGACCGTGACCTTCGTGGGACCGCTGTGGACCCCGGGGCGGGGAGTCGCCTGTTACGAGTGCCTGCGCATCCGCGTCAGCTCCCACTCGGTGCACGGCCCCACCTGGCGGGCCTACATGAGCCATCTCGCGGACACCGACGGCCGGCCGTACGAGCACACCGTGCCGTCCTGGGCGTCGGCCCGCCTCGCCGGGACCGCGGGCAGCCGGATCGCCGGCTGGGCGGTCACGGCCGGGACGGGTGGCACGGGTGGCACCCCCGACCGGAGCGCCGACACCCTGCTGTGGCGCGACCCCACCAGCCCCGACCGCGTCGAACGCCACCTCTCCGTCGTGCCCAACTGCCCCGTGTGCAAGGGGGGTCCGGCCGACGACACCACCGTCACCGGCACGCTCCGGGACGCCGAGGACGACCGGGTCGGCATCGTGCACGCCGCCAATGTGCGGCGCGCCGAGAGCGGACCGCCCGTCTACCTCAGCGGCAGCACCTCCGCCGACCTCTCCCTCATCAAGCCCCCGATGCGGGTCACCCGCAACGGCGGTGCGGGCTTCTCCAAGGGCGAGGCGATCGACGCCACGCTCGGCGAATCGCTGGAGCGCTACGCCGCCGGGTTCTACCGCCCGGACCGGCTGCGGCTGGCGGCCTGGTCGGAGCTGGACGAACCGGCCGTCGAGCCGCACCGGTTCGCGCTGTTCGCCAAGGACCAGTACGCCGAGCCCGGCTTCCCGTTCGAGCCCTTCGACGCGGACACCCCGGTCCGCTGGACGCAGGCCACCGATCTGGCGACCGGCGCCACCGTGCGCGTGCCGTCCTCCCAGGTCCACATGCACTACCGGCGGGCGCCGGGAGAGAGCGCCATCGCCCCCTCCATCTCGACCGGCCTGGCCGCCGGCCCGTCGTACCGGCAGGCCGTCCTCGGCGGTCTCTGCGAGATCGTCGAACGCGACGCCCTGGCCGTGTCCTGGCTGCACCGGCTGCCCCCGCGGCCGGTCGCCCCCGAGGTGGTCGCGGCCTCCTCCCGGGTGTCGTACCTGATCGAACGCTCGGCGTCGTGGCGGGTGCGGTTCTACGACCTGTCGCTGGACCTGGCGCCCTCCTGCGTGGTCGCGGTGATGGAACACGGCAGCGGGGCCGACCACATCATGTCGTTCGGCAGCGCCTGCCGCCCCTCTCCCGTCAAGGCGGTGGAGAAGGCGTTCCTGGAGGCGGCCCAGGGGCTCACCTATGTGCGCCGGCTGCTGCGGCAGTACAAGGACTGGACGGAGCCGGCCGAGGACTTCTCGGACGTGGACGACTTCAACAAGCACGCCGTGCTGTACACGAAGTTCCCCGAGCTGCGTGAGAAGGCCGGATATCTGGTGCACCCGACGTTGCCGGCCCCCTGCACCCGCCCGCAGCGCCCGCCGTACGACGAGGCCGGGGCTCCCGCGGACCCGCTGGACGGGCTCGTCGAGGAACTGACCGCCGCCGGGCACCCGGTGTACGCCGTGGACCTGACGACTCCCGACACCCGCAGGCTCGGGGTGCACGTCGTCCGCGTCCTGGTGCCCGGGCTCCAGCACCTGGCGGGCATCCACGGCTGCCGGATGCTCGGCGGGCGCAGGCTGCACGAGGTCGCGGCCCGGCTCGGCTTCGGCTCCGCGCCGGACAATCCCTATCCGCATCCGCTGCCTTGAGGGTTGGGGGACCGGTTCGTCCCCTCGCGCTCTCCGGGGGACCGGCCCGGCCCGTCGCGTCGCCCGGCCCACCCGCCGGTCCCCGCGCCCCGTACCACCACAGGCGCAGCACCCACCGCACCCCCGCCGCACCGCAGAAGCACCCGCCCGTGAAGGAGCCGTGATGTCCGCATCGTTCACCGTCACCCCCGCGATGTCCGTGGTCCGCAACGAGGACTTCGCGCACACCTCCGACATCGCCGCCGTCTTCGCCCAGCGGATGGCGAGCCGTCAACTGCCCCCGGATCACGACCCGGTCGCGTGCGAGATCGGCGTGACGGCGCTGGAGGGCGGGGTGAAGCTGAGGTTCACCAGCACCGTCCCCCGCCCGGCCGAGGACACGGTGCTGACGCACAAGTTCTTCTTCGTGGACCGGGAGGAGTGCCGCCTGCGGATGCACGCACTCTCCCCCGACCGGCCGGCCGCCACCACGGAACTGCTGGTCCTGCTCCCCGAGGGACAGCAGCGGGACTACTGTCACGCCTCCGTCTACGACGCCGAGAACCGGCTGGTCGCCGCGCACGCCGTCGTCTTCGACCGGAACGGACGGTATGTGCCGTACGCCTTCACCGAGCAGTACGTCTCACCACTCCGCCTCGGCCGCGCCGCGCTGGACACGGTCCGCGACGACGCCGGGCGGCGGGTGGCGCGCTGGTCCGTGGGCCTCGACGGCCTGGAGGGGCCGGAGAAGATCAGCCTGGCCTGGGAAGCCGCCGGGCTCGTGCACACCCGGGAGCTGATCTGCACCCCCGAGGATCCGGTGGCCCGCTACGACATGCCGCTGGACGACAACGCCTTGCTGGCCCCCGGCGACTGGGTCGTGATCGCGATCGACGAGAAGGGCCGGCTGCTGGCCCAGACCCTGGTGACCCTCACCCCCGCCGACCCGGCCGCCGCATGCCCGTCCTGAGCCGCCCGCCCACCGGAGGGCCCGCCCTGATCACGGTGGACCGTCCGGGCGCCCCGCTCGCGGCCTTCCGGCTGCACGTGGCGGTGGGCAGCGCCGACGAGCCGCCCGGCGAACGCGGGCTGGCCCATGTCGTGGAACACCTGGTGGTGCGCTGCGCGATGGGCGGCGGCCGGGTCGGGAACGGCGCCCTGGTCGGCGCCCGGACCGGCCGGGAAGGGACGAGCTACGCGGTACTGGTCCGCCGCCCCGACGCCCCCGCCGCGGTCGCGGCCCTCGCCGCGGCCTTCGACACCCTGACCGTGGAGCCGGCCGTGCTCGCCGCGGAACTGGCGGCCATCCGCCGGGAGACGGCGCAGCGCACCGCGGACCTCCGCTGGCGCCTCCAGGAGGCGCTGCTCGCCGCGCTGTGGCCGGGCACCTCGTACGCGCACTCCCCCCTGGGGGACCGGACGGTGCTGGACGCACTCACCCCGGACGCGGTGCGCTCCTTCCACGCGTCCTGGTACCGGCCGTCCGACGCCACGGCGGTCCTCGTCACCGACGGCGCGTCGGAGATGGGGGCGGCCACGGCGGGGCCGCCCGGAGAGCCGGCCGCCGGACAAGGGCTGCCGCCCCGGCTGATCCGTTCCCCCAGGCACGACGCCCGGCCCGTGTCGCACGGTGTCTGCGTCGAACTGGCGTCTGAGGGCGCCGGGGCGTCGCGGCCCGGCGCTTCCGGTCGGCCCAGCGCTCCCGACAGGCGTGGGGCTCCCGACAGACGTGGGGCTTCCGGCGCGGCAGTACGGTCCACGACGGCGAACCACACCCGACCACGGGGCGGGAGCCGGGCGGTGGGGCTCGCGTTCGCGGTCGATCGCCCACGCAACGGCCCCACGCTCCCCTCCCGCCAAGACCTCGTCCACCGGGCGGGCCGGCATCCCGCCCACCGTGCCCGTCAGGAACTCGCCCGCCGTGCCGTCCGCGCGGCGGGCGGACTCGATCTCCAGGTGCTGGAGCTGCGCGGCACGACCTGCGTCTGGGTGATGGTCTCCGCCCCGGACGCGGACGCCGCCCGGCGCGCACTGCACACCGCACTGTGGGACGCCCAGGCCCGGCTGCTCGCCGCGGACGGGGAACGCTGGCTGCGGACCGAGGCGCTGATCCCCGAACTCCGCGCGCTCGACGACCTGGAGACGCTTGCCGCGCGCGCCGCCGAGACCGGCCCCGGGGCCTGGAGGGAAGGCCCGGAGGGGCCCCACGGACCGGACGCTCCGGAGCGCGTGACCGCGGCCGAGGTGGCGGCGGTGCTGGCGGAGTGGGAACGCCACGTCGAAGCGCTGCAGCAGGTCGAGCCGGGGGCAGCGGGGAAGGACGACCGATGACACGGAACCTCGGGACGCCGAGCGGTGCCGTCAGGAACAGGAACGCCACTCCTGACCCCCCGCGCGCCGGCACCCGGCCCGTTGACACCCCCGATCCCGCACCCACGCCCGCGTCCGCGTCGGCTTCCGCCCCCGCCACCGTCCCGGTGCGGATCCCGGTGCGGGGCGGCGGTGTCGTGATCGACGGACGGGTCGACGGCGGCACGCTGTCCGCGGTCACGCTCGCACTGCCGCTCACCACGGCCGGAGACCGCGCCGCCGCCGTCGCGGCACCGCTGATCGCCGCCTGCTGGGCCCGTGCGGTGGCACGGGCCGCGCGGCGGTCGGGGGCCGCGATACGCGCCGAACCGGTGGTCACCGCCGACTGCGTCGGCGTCACCGTGGAATGCGTGCGCTCCGACGGCCCGGTGCTCCACGCGGTACCGGAGTGGTTCGCCGAGGGAGTGGGCCAAGGGCCGGATCCGGAGCCCGATTTCGAGGAGGCGAAGGCGGAGTGCCTGGCCAGGCTCACAGCGGACGACCGGTGGTCGGACGGTGTCCGGCGCGCCCTGTTCGGCGGGAACCACCCGTACGCCATCGGGCACGACGAACGCGCCGCTGCCGTCGCCGCCGTCGGCCCGGACTCCGTACGACGACTCTCCGCCACCCTCCGCGCGGACCGGCCCGTCCTGGCCGCCTCCCACGCGGACCCCACCGTCCTGCAAGCCCTGGTCGCGGCCGTGGAGAACACCGGCCTGGCAGCGGCCCTGGACACCGGCACTCCCCCACCGCCCGCGATCATGCCCACGCGCGGCACATCCCCCACCGACACCGCCCCGACGAGCCACCCCACCACCCCCGGCACCGCACGTGCCCGCCACCCCACCGCCGCGGGGGCGGGCACGCACACCACTCCCGCTTCCCGCCAGACCCGCGAACCGGCCCCGGCCACCACGCCCCGTCCGGTGACCGTCTCCGTCCCGGCGGGTCCCGGGTCGGCGTACCACCTTCTCGGCACCCCGGGCGTGCCCCTGAGCAGCCCGGACAAGCCGGCCGTGCACCTCGCCTGGGCCCTGCTCGGCGGCCGGGGCGGCCTCCTCGACCAGCACCTGCGCACCGAACGGGCGTTGACCTACTCCCTCGCCGCGTTCAGCCGGGAGTTCGCACACGGCGGCTACGGCCTGGTCGCGGCCGGCTGCGCCCCGGAAACGCTCCCCGAGGTGGCGGCCGGCACCCGAGCCGTCATCAGTGGCTTGGCCCACGGGGAGTTCAGCGATGACCTGCTGGCGTCCGCCAAGGAGCGGCTGGTCATCCAGTACCACCGGGCCGGGCGCAGCTCCCGCGGCATCACCGAACGCCTCTGCGGCTACGAGGTGGCCGGCCTGGCCCCGGCGGAGAGCACCCGCTATCCGTACCGGCTCCTCCAGGTCACCGCCCACCAGGTACAGCAGGCGGCCGAGCAGTACCTCCTCGCCTGAGAACCACGGACGCCGCCCCACCGGGCCCGGCACAACCATCCGAACGGCCCGGACGGCCCGGACGGCCCGGACGCCCCGGACGCCCCGGACGCCCCGGACCACCCGACGACGCGAACGGACACCCCAGGAGACGAACACCCATGACGACACACCAGGCCACCGAAACACAGGCCACCCCCGCCCCCGCACCACCCGCCGTACGGGACATCTGGCGCTACCCCGTCAAGAGCATGGCGGGCGAACGTCTCGACCACTGCGAGCTCACCACCGACGGCATTGCCGGCGACCGCTGCTGGGCGGTGCGCGATGAGAAGCGCGGCTGTGTCACGGACGCCCGGTCGCTGCCCGCGCTGCTCGACATCGGGGTGCGGTATCTGCGCCCACCCGTGCCGGGTGAGCCGTCACCGCCCGTCGAGCTCAGCGCCCCGGGCGCGGCGCCGGTGACGTCCGCGGACCCGGGCGTCCACGACGCGCTCAGCGCACACCTGGACGCCGATGTCACCCTCTGGCCCCGCGTCCCGGCCGACCAGCGGGAGCACTACACGCGGGTGTACCCGGAGGACGTGAACGGCTACCTGACCGGCCTGTTCGGGGTCACCGAGCTGGAGGACATTCCCGATCTCTCGCAACTCCCACCCGCCGTCTTGGAGTTCCAGACCATCCCGGGCAGCTACTTCGACGCGTATCCGCTGCACATCCTCACCACCGGCATCCTGGAGGCGCTCCGCGCCGCGCTCGGCGGCCCGGTCGACATCCGCCGGCTGCGCCCCAACCTCGTGGTGGACGGCCCCGCCGAGACCGACGAGGACTGGACCGGCCGGGAGCTGCGCATCGGCGAGGCGACCGTCCGCATCGAGGCGGCCTGCCCGCGCTGCGTGATGATTTCGCGCCCGCAGCAGGGACTGGCGGTGGACCGTGAACTGCTCCGTACGGTCCACCGCCGCTTCGGGCACAACCTGGGCTACTACGCGTCCGTGGTGAAGCCCGGCCGGGTGAGGTCCGGCGATGCGGTCGAGCCGGTGGCGGGCTGATCCCGCCGGAACATCAGCACCGCCGCGAGCACGACCGCGAACCCGCCGGCGACGAGCGTCGTGGCCGGGACACCGGCCGCCTTCGCGCCGGCGCCGGCCAGCACCGGGGCGACCGCGAGCCCGCCGGTGTAGGCGAGGTTGTAGAGGGCGTACGCCGCGCCGTACGCGGCGGGCTCGGTGTGCTCGGCGAGCGCCCCGATGAGCACCAGGGTGGGGGCGAGGACGAGTTGGGCGCCGAAGCCGACCACGATCAGCCCGGTCACGGACCACACCGTGGAGTCGCGTCCGGCGAGGAAGAAGCCGAGGGCGGCGACGAGCGCTCCCGCGGCGGCGATCCGGCCGGCTCCGGCCCGGTCGGTGAGCATGCCCGCGATCGGAGCGGCCAGGGTGCCGCCCAGTGCGGCGCCGGCGAAGACGAGGCCGATGGCGGTCGTACCGAGCCCGAGATCGTGCAGGTGCAGCGGCAGGACGGGCTCGGGGAAGGCGATCGCCGCGGCGCCGAGCCCGGTCAGCGCGATCAGCAGGGCGACGCGGGGGCCGCGCAGCACGACCCGGTAGGGGGTGCGGACCTCGTCCGCGGGGGTCTCCTTGACGAGGAGGATCCGGGCCACGGCGTCGCCCGCGGCCAGTGCCGCGATGAGGAGGAACGGGGCGCGCGGGCCCCAGGCGTCGTTGAGCACGCCGCTGACGGCGGGGCCGAGCAGCACACCGACGCCGACGGCCGAGAGGGCGAAGCCCATCACCTTGCCGCGCTGGTCGGGTTGGTGGGTGGCCGCGATGAGCGCGAGCCCGGAGGTCCAGGAGGCGGCTGCCGCGACGCCCTGCGCGGCACGCGCCAGGAGCAGCAGCGCCAGTCCGGAGGAGCCGTCGATCTCCACGGCGGAGGCGAACAGCACGGTGGCGGCGGCCAGCCCTAACAGGCCGGCGAGCATCGGGGCGCGCGGCCCGCGCCGGTCCACCCACACTCCGACGAACGGGGTGGCGGCCAGCAGCGCCGCCGCGTAGACGGCGAACAGCACACCGGCGATGAGCGGGGAACCGTCGACGGCGGGCAGTCCGGGCAGCAGCGGGACGATGCTTCCGTACAGGAACATGTCGACGCCGAGCGCCAGTGCGGTGACCGTGACGGCGGCTCCGGGACGAGTCCCCGAGCGGATTTCAGTCATGGCAGAAGTCCTCTGAGAGCGGGGGCGACGCCGGTGGCGTCGTCCGGAGGAAGGAGTTCCGGATCGGTGGCGGCCAGCAGCGCGGTGCCGCACAACCAGGCGAGCAGGCTCGCGGCGGCACCCTCCGGGGTTGTCGCGGCGGCCTCGCCCGCGCCGGGGCGGCGCGTGTGATCCGCGCCCGCGTCCGCGGCGGCCGGCTTCTCGCCGAAGAGAGCTTCGAGCTGCTGCTGCCACTCGGCGAGGCCGGAGGCCTTGGCGGCCCGGCCTTCGGGCAGGCCCGCGGCGTCGTACGAACTGTCCAGGGTCAAGGTCAGCAGCGCACGGAAGCGGGCATCGTGGCGCAGACGTCGCAACCACGTGGTGAGGAAGCTGTGGAGTCGTTCCTCCAACGGCGCGTCCGAGCCGAGAATGCCCCACACCGGCTCGGTGACGGTCTCCCACGAGTGGGCCATCACGGCGGCGTGCAGGGCGGACTTGTCCGCGAAGTGGTAATAGAGCGCGCCACGCGTCAGCCCGGCGCGCTGTGCGACATCCGCCAGCCGCGCCGACGCCAGGCCTTGCTCGGCGAAGACGAAAAGCGCCGCGTCCAGCAGGGCGGCCCGGGTCTGTGCGGCTTCCTCGGCGGTTCTACGCATACAGCTATCATACATACACGCACGTATGCGTCAACGCACGGCGCACCACCCCCGTCACACCCCACCCGCACCAGCTCCCCCGGGCCGGACGCGGCCCCTCCCCACACCGTCACCACCCCATCGGGCCCCCTCCCCCGCCACCGTTTCTCCGACCACGACCGGGGCACACGCGGAACACACGGTGCCCGGCACGGCACGCCGGGTGGGTGGGATGGGGAGGCGGCAGTGAACGCAGCGTCGGTGATACGAGGCCGCCGTACGGCTCGTCGTACGGCCCGGCAGGCGGCGAACAGCTCCGCCGTGGAGGCCGCCGCCCGCTGGGGACTGGCGGCCCGCGGAGTGATCTACTTCCTGGTCGGTCTCCTCGCCCTGCGCATCGCCTTCGGCGACAGCGGCGAACAAGCGGACCGCGGCGGCGCCCTGGAAGAACTGGCCGCCCAGCCCTTCGGCGCCTTCCTCGTCTGGGCCGTGGGCATCGGCCTGGCGGGCATGGCCCTCTGGCGCCTCTCCGAGGCGGCCTTCGGCGCCGCCGGCCCGGACGGCCACAAGCCCTCCAAGCGCCTCCTGTCAGCGGCCCGCGCCGTCTTCTACGCCTTCGTCGCCTACTCCGTCCTCTCCTTCGCGGCAGGCGAGAAGGGCAGCGGCTCCAGCGACCAGCAGTCCCGGGACATCACCTCCCGCGCCATGGAACTCCCCGCCGGCCAGTGGCTGGTGGCCCTCGGCGGCCTCGCCGTCGCCGGAGCCGGCCTCTGGATCGCCATCCGCGCCATCCTGCGCAAGTACCACAAGCACCTGAAGCTCTCCGCGATGTCCCGCCGCACCAAGAAGGCCGTCGACGTCCTCGGCGTCTCCGGCGGCATCGCCCGCGGCGCGGTCTTCGCCGTCGCCGGCGCCTTCGCGGTCCAGGCCGCAACCCAGTACGACCCGGACGAGGCCAAGGGCCTCGACGACACCCTCCGCACCTTCTCCGAAACCCCGGCGGGGCCATGGCTGCTCGCTGCGATCGCCGCGGGCTTGGCACTGTTCGGGGTGTTCTCCTTCGCCATGGCGCGGTGGCGGAAGGTGTAACTCGGGGCACCGCGCCACAGGTTCGAAACACCCTGACCGGTGTACAACTCACCAAGCCGCCGGGCTGGGGGATCTTCCCCCAGGCCAATGGTTCCCTTCGGCCTCGGATCTCTCGTCCGGGGCCGCCGGTGCTCCGACCGCACAGGTTCGCCGGCCGGTGCGACGCCGGGTGTCCGCAGCGGTGGATGTCAGGCAGGTCAACAAGGTCGCGCCACGGCCTGTGAGTTCCCTGGTCCAGGCCTGTGAGTCTAGGGTCGCCCGCATGGCCGAGCCCTCCTTTCTGACCGCTGTCCGGGAGTCGTACGACACGGTCGCCGCCGAGTACGTCGAACGCGTGCCGCCCCCAGCCGAGATGGACCCGTTGTCCCGCGCGATGCTGGCGGGGTTTGCCGAACTCGTGCGGACGGCCGGTCTGGGACCAGTGGCAGACTTGGGGTGCGGCCCCGGCCGCATAACGGCGCACCTGGCCGGGCTGGGGGTGTCCGCCTTCGGCGTCGATCTGTCACCGAAGATGATCGGGCTGGCCCGCCACGCCTATCCGGACCTGTGGTTCACCGAGGGCTCGATGACGGCCCTGGAGACGGGAGACGACGAACTCGGCGGCATCCTGGCCTGGTATTCCACCCACCACACGCCCTCGCAGTGGCTGCCGACGGTGTTCGCTGAATTCCACCGCACGCTCGCGCCCGGCGGCTTCCTGCTCTGGGGAGACTACGTCGGCAATGAACGGCTGCAGCCAACCCACGGCTATGGCCGTCCCGTGTCCTATGAGTCGCACCTTCTGCCCCTGGTCCACATGGCCGGCCTGCTGGGCCAGGCCGGACTCGTCGTCACCGCGCGACTGGAGCAGGAGCCCGGCGGACGGGTGAACAGACCGCATGCCTGCCTCCTGGCCCGCAAGCCCGAAAGGCCCTGACGGGGCGGGTTCCTGCGGCGAGGCCGCCCGTGCCGGGTCGCTGACGCCCGGCCCTGGCGGGATGCATCCGCCAGGGCTTCTACGGACCTGGTTGCTGAGCTATCCCTGAGTCACCAGGACATGCTTGCGGACGCACCCTTGCGGTGCGGCACGTTCAGCGTGATGGTGCCCTTGGGAATCCTCTTGCACTTCTTGGTCTTCGTCTTCCAGTGCTCTCGCACTTCCCCTGTACAGAGAATCCTGTCGCCCTTGCGAAGATCCCAACCGTAGCGCGGGCCGTTCTTATCCTTTCCGAAGACGTTCACCTTTACGGTAACCGTGCCCTTGCGGGGGTGCCTCTTCTTCAGGACGCAGGTTCCCGGTCCTCCGTGGCAGGTCTTCTTCGCCTTGGCTGCAGGAGTGGCGGCGTCGGCAGCAGCGGGCGCGCCACTGGCGGCCGGAGCCACGCCGGCCAGGCTTCCTGCGCTGAGGACCGCGGTGACTGCGGTGAGGGCGAGCTTGCGCTTCATGTGATCCGTCCTTCGATTGTCATGGTGCCGCAGCCGGAGCCGTCTCAGCCGGAGAGCGGCCTGCTCCACACGATCTTGCTCTTCCCCTTGCCCCACGAACCGGTGACCTTGGTGATCCACTTCCGAGTCCCCGCCCGGTCCTTGACCGCCTTGGTGGCGACGTAGCAAGACCTCTTGTGGTTGCTGCACTCCGCACTCGCCATCCTCTTCTTGCCCTTGTACAGGGTGACGGTGAGCTGGGTGTAGGCCGGCTTGAAATTGCATTCGATCGCACCGCTGCCGAACTTGTCGATCTTCCGGTCGACGCGGTCGGTCCATGCGGAGACCTTGCAGGTCCTTTTCTTTGCGGTGGGGCCGTGGTCCGCGGCGACGGCCGTGTCGGCGGCGATTCCTGCAGTACCGAGAATGCCCACGGTGACGGCACTCACAACGACTGCGCGAGATGCCTGGAGTATGCGCATGCTGAAACCCTTTCGGTTCACCAAGTCCTGCCCCACTGATCCGACTTCATTGAATTCACTGCACTGCCGCAATGCGGAGATGACCCATAATCCAGCCGTAGCGACAGTGAAGGCGTCGCCCGCGCATCACCATGAAGCTGTCACCGCCACCCACGCCTGCGATGCAGCCCGCATGGCAACATGCCAAGCGCACCCGTTCGGACCGAACACACTGCCGACCTGAGACTCCGCAGTCCGGGCGGGCGCGAGAAGCGCCGTCGGCCGCTGATGCGCCATCAGCGAATGGCTCCTTTCGCACCCGCCCGAGATGCGCTGATGCGTGAGTGCATTTCAGCGCCGAGGCATATCCGATGGTTCACCCATGACCCACCGGACAGTCTCTGCGCAGCCGCGTCAGTACTTGACGCAGGCCTTGGCCTCACTGCGCTTGTGGGGTTCCGGGTACATGGGGTGCATCCACCATCCCATCATGCAGAACTTCTGGGTGCCCCTGGGGTTCTTGAAACTGACCCGCTTGGTGGTCATCGTCTTGCCGTAGGTCCGCATCCCCACCTTCTTGAACTTCTGGTTGTTGAGGGCCAAGGCGCCGGAGATGGTGGAGTACGACTTGTCCTTGCAGGTGGCCTTCAGGTACCCCGAGGCGCGATTCCTGTTCGCCTTCACAGAGGCCATGATGCGACAGCCCGGGGAACTCCCGTAGAGGTAGATCCTCTTTCCGTACTTGCGGCTGTGCGGGCTGCCCTGCACGGAGTCGGCAGCGCGTTGGGCGTCTGCCGCTGTTCCGATGCTGCTCACCCCGACTGTCTCCGCCGGTGCATTGTTCGCTTGCGCTGAACCGGCACCGAGTACGCCGACGCACGTCACGACTCCCGTGGTCAAGGCAATGCCGAACGAACGCGTTCTCATGTCAGACTCCCCGTGTGATGCGCCCTACGCCACTCTTCTGTGTGCGCAAGACCGCTGGTCTCCTGAGATCCAGGTTCCCTTTCACGATATGGAGCTGATGCCACGCCGTCGTTGGCAGCCAGTCCACAGCTCTTGGCTATGCGTCTACTCGTCGATATGGGCGGGCTGGGTGGCGGTAGTCGCCGGACGGCAGACGTCGCGGTGCAGAAGGCGGGGATTGGGGTGGTGCGTCGACGGGGTGTTGGGGCGTCTGTGGACGGTCGGTGCCTGACGAGTGGTTCCGGACCATCGCCACACGCTTCGACGAACTGGCCGCCCGATACCGCGCCGGACTGCACATCGCCCCACGCGTCCTCTGGCTCCGTGAAAACCGAACGTGATCGTCCGGCGCGACTCTAGAGTGGTCCGATGCCGCTCGTAGAAGTTACCTATGCGCCGGGTGTCGCTGAATCCAGGCTCCGCGAACTGGGGGCGCTACTGCCGCACCTGGTGTCCAAGGCCGTGGAGTGTCCCGAGGAACCGTACGACGGGGCCTTGCAGCCGGGCGATGTGGAGATTCGCTTTCGGAGGCTGGGCCCGTTGGACCACAGCGCCTTGGATGTGGTCATCGAGGTGAGGTCGAAGTGGTTCGAGAGCAGGGCCGCCAACCGCCAGGAACGCGTCGATGGGCTTCACGCGGCCATCAGCACCGCCACTGGACTCCGCGACTTCGGCATCTACCTGTCACTCCCTTCAGCTGCGTGGTCGCAGGGAGATTGAGCCGCTTGAAGAGCGCGTGATCTCGGTCCTGGCCTTCGTCCCTCAGGGGTCAGCACCGACGGTCCACCAGCGACTCCGCAATGGCGACAGAAGGCGGGGCGAGTGCGGTCGCGCCGCCCTCGACGTCCCACAGCGCGTTCTGCAGCAGCCGCCCCAGCGTCCAGCCGGTCGCACGTGCCCGGTCCAGGCCGAGGACCTCAGTGAGCAGGTCGAAGCGGCGCTGCACGATGCGCGGAGTGTCGCCCTTCGCGACGACATCCTCCCATCGGCTGTCCAGGGCGGGCCACAGGTCGAAGCCGGGATCCCCGGACAGCGGTTCGGGATCGATGGCGAGCCACGGTTCGCGGTCCGCGGCGAGAACGTTGTCGTAGTGCAGATCCCAATGCAGCATCCGGTCGCCGGGTTCGCCGACCAGGTCGGCCACCGCAGAAGCCCAGCCCCGCAGGCGTTGCCGGTCGGCCGGGTCGGCCAGCGTCGTGACCGCCCGCGGAACCTGCTCCAGCATCTCGGCGGCGACGTCGCCGAGGCTCCTCAGTCCCTGCGGCGCGGGGACACGGACCAACCGCGCCTGAAGCTCGGCAAGGATGCCCATCGCAACGTCGTCGTCCTCGATCGAGGCCAGCGTGCGGGCACCGTCCAGCCGTTCCAGGAGCATGGTGCTGCTCCCGGGATCGTGGTCGAGCAGCCTCACCATCCCCTCGCCGTCCCAGGTGCGCAGCCCGATGACTGCGGCGGTGGTCTCCTCCCTGGGCATCTGAAGTTTGAGGACTGCGCGCGTGCCGTCGTTGCGCAGCACCGGCAGCACCAGCGACGCTTCCCCTGATCCGGACGCGCCGTCCCGTTCCAGCTCCCAGCGGTCCATCAGTTCCGCAGCGAGAGCCGGCAGTCCGGCGATCCAGGCCATCCCTTCCTCGCCGAAGCTCCGGGCGTACGACGCCGCCAGGGGTTGCGGGACCTCGACCGCTTTCGGCGCGCTCATATCGACTGCCTCTCACCGGAATTGAGCTTCCGGTCGCAACCTACTGGAGGACAGTGAGCGGCAGCATGCCGGCTGTGGACGATCGTGCGCTTCGGAGGGCCTATCCATTGCCGGTTTCTCCCGGCCCTCGACCTCCCGGCCGGTCGCCCCCGCGACGCCGGCCCGTAGCCCGGCCCCTTGGCGTCGGCGGCCCAGCCCCGTCGGCGTCTGCCCCGGCTCCTCCCCCGGCCCCGGTACGGCGTTGATGGAGTGGATGCATTGCCAAGCAGATGTGGACTGATCACTCAGGACGGAGCCAAGGAATCCTGCCAGCCTGAATGCGGCAACGCCCCGGTCGACGTGTGGTTTCGAGAATGAGCCAGTCGAACGGGGCTGCTTTCTCGTGAAGTCGGTATCGGATACCGCTTCACCCAAAAACAGCAAATCGGGGAAGGGAAACAAGTGAAGACGATACGAACCTCGTTCGGAGGTGTCGTACTGGCCGGTGTCCTCGCTCTGGGGACAGCGGCACCCGCGCTCGCCGCGCCGCCCTCGGAGGCAGCGGCCGCGGTCAGATCGCACTCCGTGGTGGGGCAGCAGGCCGTCGCGGGGGACGAGACCGGACCCACGGTCGGCGGGGCTTACCGGCTGAGGAAGCTCAAGTCGCTGACCAGCAAGGGGCGAGCGTCCTCGGAGGCTTGGTACGAGTACCTCGCGCTGTACCGCCACGGCTCGAACTTCTTCCGGTTCAACTGGAAGACCGACGGCTGCACCAACGCGCCGGACAAGCTGCCTGGTGGGTACGACTTCTACTACGCCTGCTACCGCCACGACTTCGGCTACCGGAACTACAAGAAGATCGTGGGGAAGGCGAAGTTCCGTCGGTGGCACAAGAAGCGCGTCGACCAGGTGTTTCTCCAGGAAATGCGGTGGGCCTGTCAGTGGAAGCCGTGGCCGGACCCGGTCACCCGGCCGATACGGAAGCAGCTGAAGGCCGCCTGCCTCAAGAGCGCGAACAAGTACTACGCCGCGGTCAGGGTCCTGGGGTGATTCCGGCCGCCCGCGGCCGACGGTCGGCTGCCCGCCCCGAAGGGCGCCTCACGGTCGGTGGCGACCACGCGTCGTGGGATGCACGGATCTGACAGATGAGAAAGGGGCCCGGCTTGAGCCTTCGCTGTCGCGGGGCGTCGAGCCGGGCCCTTCGCAGGCCGCGCTTGCAGATGTGGGGGGATTGCGGTCAACGCATCGTCGGACCGCCGTTTGCGGTGCCTGCCGGTGCCGGAGCCGAGCTGTTCTGATCAGGCACCGGACACCACAGCAATGGAAAGTCGGCGCCCAGGACGACGGCGTACGGCTTCGGCGCCTTCCTCGGTTGTGCGGATCAGCAGCAGAGGATCTGTACCTCAGCCTTGCTGAAGTCGCCGTTCGCCAACGCCTTGACCGGGATCGTGAAGTACAGCGTTCCCGCGTCACCCCAGCCCCAGCCGAGTTCGGGGTGCTCGGCGAGCTGGAGGAGGTGGACTGCGGGGCCGTCGGCGTCGCGGGGCGACACGCTGAGCGTGTGCGAGGTGTCCGGCCAGCCGAAGGCGCAGTGGCTGCCGGCGGTGTTCCCGTCGAGATCTCCCATCTCGCTGAGGATGAGCGATGCCGCTCCCCAGTGCTCGTCCCGGTCGAATTCCACGTCGTCGTCCTCGACGTCCCAGCAGTCCGGGAGCATGGTCACCTCGACCGCGTGGACGGGCGTCGCCGGGTAGCTTCTCGCCGGTTCGGGTGCCGTCGTCCCGACCGCCCGTGCAGGGTCGGCGGGAATCACGCGGCATGCCCCGGATCCGAGCAGATCCAGTGTGCGGTACTCCTCGTACGGCAGGTCCGGATCGAGGTGGAAGAAGTTGAGCAGGCCGGGGCGGGTGGGCAGTTCGTCGCCCAGCCACGGGGCGAGGGCATCGGTGTCCAGTACGGCGTGCAGGGAGAGGGGTATCCCGTTCCGCTCGGGCCAGAGAGTCCCCGGTTCGAGAAGGGCAGCTCCACCGAGTCGGCATTGGCCGGAGGCGGGGAACTCTTCCGTGGACCGGACCAGGGCCCCCGTCACTGGCTCAGTCGCGGGCCCGGCAGTGGCCTCAGTCGCGGCGCCGCTCGTAGACCGGGCAGCCGTCGGCGGCCGGGTCGAAGGGCCGCAGTCGGTAGATGCGCATACAGTCCGGGCAGGCGTAATGGATGGCGCCGGGGCCGCTGCCGGTTTCGATGAGGGCGATCAGGGTGGGGCGATCGGTGTATCCCAGGTGCCAGTTGCACATGCGCTGGGTCACCGGTGCGCTCCGAGCTGGGTCAGGAGCCACTCGCACTCACGGGCCAGGGTCGTCACGTGAATGTGCGCGGTGAGCGGGCGGTCCGTGAGCCCCTGCGCGGCCTGATGCCGGATGGTCTCCAGCCGGCCCCGCTGTTGGTACCACGCGATACTGCCGCGCCACAGCCTTTCGGCTGCGACTTCCGCGTCAGGGAGCAGCCGTTCGATGTGGCCACGCAGGGATCGTTCGAGGGCGGCCAGATCGTCCATGACCAAGGGGCCGTTGCTGGTTGCTAACGCCGTGGTGATGGTGGCCTGAATGGCTGCGACGTCGATCGGCCTGCTGTGGCCGTCTGTTGTGGTGTGCACGGGCACTCCTGCTGTCGGCGTGGTCGGGTACGCGACGACAGTAAGAGCGGTTCCGTGAGGGAGGGGACACAGATCGTGTCCCCTCCCTCACGCCGCCAGAACTCCCACCTTGACTGCCAACGCGGAGGCGCGGCGGCGTCGGTCGGGGCTTGCCGATTCGGTCTCCTCCAGGATGATGCGCCGGGCGAAGCCGTTGTAGCGGATCGTCTCCGGGGCGGCCTGGTAGGCCTGGTCCAGCAGGGCCAGGGCGGTGTCCGGCCGGCCGTCGAGCCGGTATCCGCGGGCCTGTTCGATGCGGTGGCGGGCGCGGCGTGGCCGGGAGGGGATCGCCGTGGCGTCCGCACGGTCGGACTGGCGCGCGGACTCGCTGCCGGAGTGCAGTTCGACGGCGATCGTGACCGCGTGGGCGCCCATGATGGCCTGCGAGAAGCTGGTGACCGGGTGGAAGTAGCCCGCGGGAAGGCGGTCGGCCATCACCCGGGCGACGTCCCAGTGGCGCCATGCCGTCCCGGTGTCTCCTCGTCGGGCGGCGGTGTACGCGGCGGCGACGGTGAGTGCTCCGGCGATGGCGCGTACGTCGTCATCGGCATCCGGCAGCAGTGGCCGCAGGTGGTTGAGGGTTTCCCTGGTGACCGCGTCGGCCGCTTCGTAGTGCGCCGGCCCGGAGTCGCGGTGTGCCTCGGCCGCCAGCCACGCCGCGATGCCCATGGCGTGCGGGTCCTCGGACTCCTGGGCGGCGACCATCCCCCGGTCCGCGACCCGCCACAGCAGGGAGGGGTCCGGCTGGTACGCCAGGAAGAACTGCGACAGGCAGTAGACCTCGGAGAGCGTGGCCTGCGCGGCTCGCCGGTCGGCAGCGTTGTCCGCCTGACGTATGGCCAGTTGGGCATCGCGGATCAGTTCCGGCAGGAGGCCACCGACCACATCCCGGTGGTGGGGAGAGGAGTGCCGGGCCGACCATGCGCGATCGAGGCGGGCGCGGAGGTGGTCGGGGCGGGGAGCAGGCCGGTCATCGCTGATGAGGAAGGCGTTCACGGCTGCCGCAACCGCGGGCAGCCGGGGGTGGCCCGGACCGGTGAAGAGATCCACGCTGAGGGCGTGACGTCCGGTCAGGTCGGTGAGGTTGCGGACCCGGAGCGTCTCGGCGATGCGGAGAATCATCTCCAGCCCGGGTGTTTGCAGTTGGCCGGATTCCACCCGCTTCACCCACGACGGGGACATGCCCAGCAGACCGGCCATGACGGTGCGGGTGATGCCCCGGCGCTGGCGGAGGATCTGCATCCGCTGGCCGAACGCCAGTGGATCGGCGTACGGGTCCGGGGTGGCATCGGAAGGTGACACGGCCTTGCCCCTCTCTGTACAGCTCGTCTGTCAGAAAGTATGCGGTCGCTCCGATCGGTGCGTCGGCGAACGCGCCAATCGGCCCTGCCAGTCACCTGCGGGACGAGCACCCGGGGGGACACGACGTGGGCGCAGCCCCCAACCTCACCCCGCTCCGGTGCGGTAGTGATACCCGCACACCTCGCCGAAGCCCGCGCGGTCGTACAGCCGGAGGGCCGGAGCGTTGTCGCGTTCGACCTGGAGGTACATGCCGTGGGCCTCGTGGGACCCGGCCCAGTCGGCCAGCGCGGCGAGCACGGCGCGGGCCGCGCCCCTTCCGCGCGCCCGGGGGATCGTGGCCATGCCGAACACTCCCGCCCAGCCCTCGTCGGCGACCGCGCGGCTCACCGCGATGACCTCGCCGTCGCTCAGCGCGCAGGCGTAGGCGGAGGGGCGGTTCACCCGGCTGAGCAGGTCCCACTCGGAACGAGGGTCGGCACCCTGTCCGTGTACGGCATGCCAGACGTCGAACCACGCGCTCGTCGGGTGATCGTCCACGCGGACCCGCAGTGGGCCGGTCGAGGCGCAGGCGCCGCCCCGCAGTGGGCCGGCCGGGGCTTGCGTCAGGACGGCCGCGGTCGTGGCATGCCGCAAGGACATCGGGCTTTCGCGGCGGTACCCGCGTTCCGCCAGGAGCGCGTCGAGGCCCGACGGGCAGGTCCCAGGGGTGATCTGGAATCGCGGTACCGCGTCGTACCCGGCGTAGAACTTCTCCACGGCGGCCACCCTGCCGCGCAGGTCGAGCGGTCCGGTCGGATCGAGTTGTCCGCTCGGGTCGAGGTGTCCGTTCGGGTCGAGTCGTCCGTTCGGGTCGAGTCGTGCGGGGTCGCCGTGCGGAAGCACCGTGCCCGCCCACCAGGCGGAGCCGGTGGTGTGGCGCAGCCACCATCCGCCGAGGTGTTCGACGTGCTCTGCCGGAAGGGCTGTTGCCGCTCTCTCCTGCAGGCCTTTCACCAGGTCCGGGCTGCTCGGGGCGGGCGGTGTCGGCATGTGTACCTCCTGTGCGGCCAACCCTGGTGCGCCACAGGGCCGGTCGGCAACCGCTTTCCTTCCGGAACGCCTGACGTCGGGCCGGGGCACGTGTCGGCCTGGCTGCTCATGGGCCGTTCACCGGCCCCCCGCCCCGGAGCCCGTTCGCCCTCAGAGCACCGCCTCAAGCCACCGATCCGATCCGCCCCACGCTCGCCGCCCCGTCGTGGTGGATCGGGGTGTGGGCGCCGGTGAGGGGGACGCCGGTGCCGCCGCGGCGGTCGGCGACGATTTCGGCGGCGATGGAGAGGGCCGTCTCCTCGGGGGTGCGGGCGCCCAGGTCGAGGCCGATCGGGGAGCGCAGGCGGGCCAGTTCGAGTTCGGTGACGCCGGCTTCGCGGAGGCGGTCCAGGCGGTCCAGGTGGGTGCGGCGCGAGCCCATGGCGCCGACGTAGGCGACGGGGAGGCGCAGGGCGCGTTCCAGGAGGGGGACGTCGAACTTGGCGTCGTGGGTGAGGACGCACAGCACGGTGCGGCTGTCGAGGTCCTGTGAGTCGAGGTAGCGGTGGGGCCAGTCGACGACGATCTCGTCGGCGTCCGGGAAGCGCGCGGCGGTGGCGAAGACGGGGCGGGCGTCGCAGACGGTGACGTGGTAGCCGAGGAAGGAGCCGACCCGGGTCAGGGCGGCGGCGAAGTCGATCGCGCCGAAGACGATCATCCGGGGCGGCGGGACGCTGGACTCGACGAAGAGGGCGAGGGGCTGTCCGCAGCGGCTGCCGTCGGCGCCGATGCCGACCGTGCCGGTGCGCCCCGCGTCGAGGAGGGCGCGGGCCTCGGCCGCCGCTGTGCGGTCCAGCTCGGGGTGGCCGCCGAGGGTCCCGGCGCAGGAGCCGTCGGGCCGTACGTGCAGGGGGCGGCCGATCAGCTCGGCCGGGCCGTCGACGATCCGGGCGACCGCCGCCGCCTCTCCCCCGGACGCGGCCGCCAGCGCGGCGGCGAACACCTCCCGCGCGGGGCCGGCCGAGGGGGAGGCGCCCGCCCGCACCGGCGTGACCAGCACATCGATGTCCCCGCCGCAGGTCAGGCCGACGGCGAAGGCGTCCTCGTCGCTGTAGCCGAAGCGTTCCAGCACGGATGCACCGGATTCCAGGGCCTGTTGGCACAGGTCGTAGACCGCGCCCTCCACGCAGCCGCCGGAGACGGAGCCGATCGCCGTGCCGTCGGTGTCGACCGCGAGGGCGGCACCGGGCCGGCGGGGCGCACTGCCGGTGACGGCCACCACGGTGGCCACGGCGAAGTCGCGTCCCTGCTCGCACCACCGGTTCAGTTCCTCGGCGATGTCCAGCATGGCGATCACCTCTCCTTCAGGGTTGCGTGGAGGGCACGGCGGCGCTACTTGACGCCGAGCCAGTGCTCGATGGGGCGGAGGGCGAAGTAGACGACGAAGATGCCGGTGAGCGCCCACATGAACACGCCGGGTTCGCGCCACTTGCCCTGGGCCGCCTTGATGGCGGTCCAGGCGATGACGCCCGCACCGACACCGGCGGTGATGGAGTACGTGAAGGGCATCAGGACGACGGTCAGGAAGACCGGGATCGCCACCGTGCGGTCGGCCCACTCGACGTGCCGGGCGTTCTGCATCATCATCGCGCCGATGACGACCAGGGCGGCGGCAGCCACCTGACCTGGGACGATCTGGGTGAGCGGGGTGAAGAAGAGGCAGGCGGCGAAGAGCAGGCCGGTGACGACGCTGGACAGCCCGGTGCGGGCGCCCTCGCCGACGCCGGTGGCCGACTCGACGAAGACGGTCTGGCCGGAGGCCCCGGCGACACCGCCGACCGCGCCGCCCGCGCCGTCGATGAACAGCGCCTTGGACAGTCCCGGCATGCGGCCCTTGTCGTCGGCGAGGCCGGCTTCGGTGCCGACGCCGATGATGGTGGCCATCGCGTCGAAGAAGCCCGCCAGCACCAGGGTGAAGACGATCATGCCGACGGTCATGGCGCCGATCGAGCCCCAGCCGCCGAACTCGACCTGTCCGAAGAGGGAGAAGTCCGGTGCGGAGACCGCGCTGCCGTCGAGTTCCGGCGGGGCGCCGCCCCACTCCTTCGGGCTCAGTCCGCCGACGGTGTTGACGACGACGGCGAGGACGGTCCCGACGGCGATGCCGATGAGGATCGCGCCGGGGACGCCGCGGGCCTGGAGCATGAAGATCAGCAGCAGGGTGACACAGAAGATCAGGACCGGCCAGCCGGCGAGCTGCCCTCCCGCCCCGAGGGTGACCGGGGCGGACTCGGCGCCCATCTGCACGAAACCGGCCTTGACCAGGCCGATCAGGGCGATGAACAGGCCGATGCCCATGGTGATGCCGTGCTTGAGCGGCAGCGGTATCGCGTTCATGACCAGTTCACGGAGGCCGGTGACCACCAGCAGACAGATCAGCAGGCCGTAGATCACGCACATGCCCATGGCCTGCGGCCAGGTCATGTTCGGCGCCACCTGGGTGGCGACCACCCCGGAGACGCTGAGGCCGGCGGCGAGGGCGAGCGGCACCTTGCCGATGAAGCCCATCAGCAGCGTGGTGAAGGCGGCGGCGAACGCGGTGGCCGTGATCAGCGCGCTGCGGCTGAGGGTGTTGTCGGCGGCGTCCTCACCGCCGAGCAGCAGGGGGTTGAGCAGGAGGATGTACGCCATCGCCATGAAGGTGGTGACGCCGCCGCGCAACTCCCGCGCGACGGTGCTCCCTCTCTCGGAGATGTGAAAGTACCGGTCGAGCCAGGACCGGCCGGCGGGCGGACGCGAGCCGGTGGCCGCATCCTCCGCCGCGGTGTCCGGCTGTACGGACGACTGGGTCATGGTGCCTACTCCCAAGGTTCACAGGGGCACCCGCGCGCTGTGGGGGGGGCGGCGCGGGATTTGGGATGTCGAAGTGGCTGCACGACCCGGGGGACGGCCCGAGACGAACGGGGTGGTGCGGGCACTGCCGGATGGCCGGAAGCGCCGTTACTGCTCGGTAGTGCCGGTGGTACGGGGTACTGCTGGATGGTGCCGGTGGTACGGGGCACTACGGGACGGTGCCGATGGTGCGAGGTACCGCTGAGTGGTGCCGGTGGTGCGTTTCCTGCGGGGTGGTGCGTTTCCTGCGGGGTGGTGCGTTCCCTGCGGGGTGGTGCGCATTCCGCTGGGTGGTGCGTTTCCTGCGGGGTGTGCCGCGAGCGGTGCGGCACTGCTCCGGGCGGTGCGGGGGTCTCCCGGGCCGGGGCCCGGCGAGGGACGGACATGGGGGCGTCCGTCCGCACCGCCCGGAGAGCTGGTGAGGTACCGGATCGGCTGATCAGGTACCGGACGGGCGGGTCAGGTGCCGGTGAGGTGTTCGGGGCGTACCGGTACGCGGGCGAGGCCGAGCCCGGTGGCCTCCCGGATGGCCGCCACCACCGCCGGGGTCGAGGAGAGCGTCGGGGCCTCGCCGACGCCGCGGAGCCCGTACGGCGCGTGGTCGTCGGCCAGTTCGAGGACGTCGACGGGGATGACCGGGGTGTCCAGGATGGTGGGGATCAGGTAGTCGGTGAAGGACGGGTTGCGCACCCGGCCGTCCGGGGAGACCACGATCTCCTCCATGACCGCGAGGCCGAGGCCCTGGGTCGTGCCGCCCTGGATCTGCCCCTCGACGGAGAGCGGGTTGAGCGCCTTGCCGACGTCCTGGGCGCAGGCCAGTTCGATGACCTTGACCAGGCCCAGCTCGGTGTCGACCTCGACGACGGCCCGGTGGGCGGCGAAGGAGTACTGGACGTGCCCGTTGCCCTGGCCGGTGCGCAGGTCGAACGGCTCGGTGGGGCGGTGCCTCCACTCCAGCTCGATGTCGATGGACTCGCCCTCGATGACGTCGGTGAGGTCGGCGAGGGCCTCGCCGCCGTCGGTGACGACCTTGCCGCCCTCCAGCAGCAGTTCGGCGGTGGCCCAGGCGGGGTGATGGGTGCCGAACTTCCGGCGGCCGAGCTCCAGGACCTTCTCCCGGACGGCCTCGCAGGTGTGCTTCACCGCGCCGCCGGTGACGTAGGTCTGCCGGGAGGCGGAGGTGGAGCCCGCCGAGCCGACCCGGGTGTCGGCCGGGTGGATGGTGACCTGGGTGACGCCGAGTTCGGTGCGGGCGATCTGGGCGTGCACGGTGACGCCGCCCTGGCCGACCTCGGCCATCGCGGTGTGCACCAGCGCGACCGGCTCGCCGCCGACGACCTCCAGCCGGACGCGGGCGGTGGAGTAGTCGTCGAAGCCCTCGGAGAAGCCGACGTTCTTGATGCCGACGGCGTAGCCGACGCCGCGGACGACGCCCTCGCCGTGGGTGGTGTTGGACAGGCCGCCGGGCAGGGCGCGGACGTCGGTGGCGGAGCCGTCGGGGCCCGCGGTCTCCCACTGCCGCTCGGGCGGGAGCGGCATCGCCTTGAGGCGGCGCAGGAGTTCGGCGACCGGGGCCGGGGAGTCGACGGGCTGGCCGGTCGGCATGACCGTGCCCTGGGACATGGCGTTGATCCGGCGGAACTCGACGGGGTCCAGGCCGAGTCCGGCGGCGAGGCGGTCCATCTGGGCCTCGTAGGCGAAGCAGGCCTGGACGGCGCCGAAGCCGCGCATCGCGCCGCAGGGCGGGTTGTTGGTGTAGAGGGCGACGGCCTCGATGTCGACGTTGTCGATGACGTACGGGCCGGCCGAGAGGGAGGCGGCGTTGCCGACGACGGCCGGGGAGGACGAGGCGTAGGCGCCGCCGTCCAGCACGATCCGGCAGGTCATATGGGTGATCCGGCCGTCCCGGGTGGCGCCGTGCTCGTAGTGGAGCTTCGCCGGGTGCCGGTGGACGTGGCCGAAGAACGACTCGAACCGGTTGTAGACGATCTTGACGGGCTTGCCGGTGCGCAGCGCCAGCAGGCAGGCGTGGATCTGCATGGACAGGTCCTCGCGTCCGCCGAAGGCGCCGCCGACGCCGGAGAGCGTCATCCGCATCTTGTCCTCGGGGAGGCCGAGGACGGGGGCGATCTGGCGGAGGTCGGCGTGCAGCCACTGGGTGGCGATGTAGAGGTCGACGCCGCCGTCCTCGGCGGGTACCGCGAGGCCGGACTCGGGGCCGAGGAAGGCCTGGTCCTGCATGCCGACCTCGTAGTCGCCGGTGACGATCACGTCGGCGCGGGCGCGGGCGGCCTCGACGTCGCCGCGGAGGATCGGCTGCCGGTGGACGATGTTGGGGTGCGGGGCGTGCGGGGCGTGGTGGTCGTCCCGGCCGGGGTGGAGCAGCGGCGCGCCGTCGGCGGTGGCGGACGCCTCGTCGGTGACGACGGGCAGTTCGGCGTAGTCGACCTTGATCTTCGCGGCGGCGCGGCGGGCGGTCTCGGGGTGGTCGGCGGCGACGATGGCCACCGGTTCGCCGTGGTGGCGGACCCTGCCGTGGGCGAGCACCGGGGTGTCCTGGATCTCCAGGCCGTAGTGCTTCACCTCGGTGGGCAGGTCGTCGTAGGTGAGGACGGCGTGCACCCCGGCCTGTGCCAGTGCCTCGGAGACGTCGATGGAGCGGATCTCGGCGTGGGCGTGCGGGCTGCGCAGGGTGAAGCCCCACAGCATGTCCTCGTGCCACAGGTCGGAGGCGTAGGCGAACTCGCCGTTGACCTTGAGGGTGCCGTCGGGCCGCAGGGTGGACTCGCTGATGCCGCCGCGGGTGGCCCCCTGGGTGATCCGGGTGGGGGATCCGGAGGGCACCGAGGTGCGGGTGGTGTTCGGGCGGGTCATCTCAGGCCCCCTCCCCGGCGGTGGTGGTCGCGCCGCGGGCGGCGGCGAGGCGTACCGCGTCGAGGATCTTCTCGTAGCCGGTGCAGCGGCACAGGTTGCCGGAGAGCGCCTCGCGGATGTCGGCGTCGGACGGTTCGGTGTTGCGCTCCAGGAGTTCGTCGGCGGCGACGAGCAGGCCGGGGGTGCAGAAGCCGCACTGGACGGCTCCGGCGTCGATGAAGGCCTGCTGGATCGGGGCGAGGGCGGCGTGTTCGCCGGTGCGGCCGTCCGTTCCGGTGGGGCGGGCCTGCCAGCGGCGGGCCTCGTCGAGGCCGGTGCCGCAGGCTCCGCCGGCGCAGCCGCCGGCGGCACGCTGTTCGGCGAAGTCGGCGAGGCCTTCGACGGTGACGACCTCGCGGCCCTCGGCCTGTCCGGCGGCGACGAGGCAGGCGCAGACCGGCACGCCGTCCAGGCGCACGGTGCAGGAGCCGCATTCGCCCTGTTCGCAGGCGTTCTTGGAGCCGGGGAGGCCGAGGCGCTCCCGCAGGACGTAGAGGAGGGACTCGCCCTCCCAGACGTCGTCGGCCTCCTGGGGGCGGCCGTTGACGGTGAGGTTCACGCGCACTGGGCGCCTCCTTCGGTTCCGCGGGCGGCGCCGCGGTGGGCGTCCCAGGTCCAGCCGAGGGTGCGGCGGGCCATGACGCCGACGGCGTGGCGCCGGTAGCGGGCGCTGCCGCGCACGTCGTCGATGGGGTTGCAGGCGCCCGAGCACAGTTCGGCGAACTGCCGGGCGACGGACGGGGTGATGGTCTTGCCGCTGTCCCAGAAGCCGCCCTCGTCGAGCGCGGCGGTGAGGAAGTCCTCGGCGGCGCGGGCGCGCACCGGGGTGGGGGCGGCGGAGCCGATGCCGGTCCGCACGGTGCGGGTCTCCGGGTGCAGGGCGATGGAGAACGCGCAGACCGCGATGACCATCGCGTTGCGGGTGCCGACCTTGGAGAACTGCTGGGGGCCGTCGGCCTTCCTGATGTGCACGGCGCGGATCAGCTCGTCCGGTTCGAGCGCGTTGCGCTTCACCCCGGTGAAGAACTCCTCGACCGGGATCATGCGGGTGCCGCGCACCGACACGGCCTCGACCTCGGCTCCGGCGGCCAGCAGCGCGGGGTGGGCGTCACCGGCCGGGGAGGCCGCGCCCAGGTTGCCGCCGACGCTGCCGCGGTTGCGGATCTGCGGCGAGCCGACGGTGTGCGAGGCGAGCGCGAGGCCGGGGAGCTCGGCCCGCAGGTGCTCCATGATCTGCGTGTACGGGACGGACGCGCCGAGCCGGACGGTCTCCTCGCCGACCTCCCACTCCCGCAGTTCCGGGATGCGATTGAGGTCGAGCAGATGCTCCGGACGGCGGTGGTCGAAGTTGATCTCGACCATCACGTCGGTGCCACCCGCGATGGGCACGGCGGCAGGGTGCTCGGCCTTGGCGGCGAGCGCCTCCTCCCAGCCGGCGGGACGAAGGAAGTCCATGAGTGGCTCTCTTCTTCGGGATCGGTCGTTCGGCCCGGCGGGAGACCGCGGGCTCGCCGCCGGCTCGTTTCATGTCCTGTTCACACGCCTCGTCAGTCAGTACACCGAGGTACGCCCTCATGGGTGCAGTCACCGAAAACATGAAGCAGTTGGCTGGCCAGGGACCCCGTCTTGTAGATTCGAACGAAAGGCGGGGTCCGGAAACCTCGACGTAATCTCCCCTGGTGCTCGCCACGGGGAACGACCCCTGGCGACACACAAGAGATCGGCGGCGACGATGCGGCTGCGCGCACTGCTGGAGACCGGCACCCTCGGCCTGCGGCTCCTCGGCGGTGAGGAGGAGCTGGACCGGCCGGTCCGCGGCGTGATGACCACCGACCTGCGCGACCCGAGCCGGTATCTGTCCGGCGGTGAGCTGGTGCTGTCGGGGCTGGCCTGGCGGCGGCGGCCGGAGGACTCCGAGCGGTTCGTCCGGATCCTCGTCCAGTCCGGGGTCGCGGGGCTGGCCGCGGGCGAGGCCGAGCTCGGTGCGGTGCCCGAGGACCTGGTGACGGCCTGTGCCCGGCACCGGCTGCCGCTGTTCGCGGTGAACGAGGCGGTGTCGTTCGCCAGCATCACCGAGCACGTGGTGCGGCAGGTGTCCGGCGAGCGGGCGGGCGACCTGGCGGCCGTGGTGGAGCGGCACCGCCGGATGATGACGTCCGGCCCGTCGGGCGGCGGCCCCGAGGTGGTCCTGGACCTGCTCGGCAGCGACCTCGACCTGCGGGCCTGGGTGCTCTCCCCCACCGGCCGGCAGATCGCCGGTTCCGGCCTCGCCGACTCCGGCCCCGCACTGCCGGTGGCCGTGCGCGCGACGCTGGCGGGCGAGCATCTGGCGGCCACCCGCGGTGGCCGGCGCGGGCCGCACCGCGCCCTGGCCGACGGCACGACGTACTCGCTGTTCCCGGTCCGCAGCTGGGGGGACCGGCCCGCGGCGGGCGCGGCCCGCCCCGGCGCGGGCGCCCGGGACGTGCGGGAGACCGTGCTCTCCGACTGGCTGCTGGTGGTGGAGGCGGACGCCTGGGACTGGCCGGCCGAACGGCTGGACCTGCTGCACGGCGTGACCCAGCTGATCGCGGTGGAGCGGGACCGCCGGGACGCCGCCCGCACCGTCCGCCGCCGGCTGGCCCAGGAGGTGCTGGAGCTGGTGCAGGCGGGCGCGCCGCCCGCCGAGGTCGCCGCCCGGCTGCGGCTCGCGGCGCCGGTGCTGCTGCCGGGGCTGGGCGGGGCGCCGCACTGGCAGGTCGTGGTGGCCAAGGTGGAGTGGGACGGCGGTGACATCCCGGGCGGCCCGGTCACCCAGGCCCTGCTGGAGGAGATCCTGGTCGACCCGGAGGAGGACGGCACGGATGTGTCGGACCGGATCGCGGTGGCCGACACCGGGGACGAGGCGGTCGCCCTGCTGCCGCTGCCGGTCGCGGAGGGCGCGGAGACGGTGACGGGCCTGCGGGCCGACCGGCTGCTGGCCGCGGTCGGCGAGCCGCTCTCCCGCGGTCTGGACGGCGACGGGCGGCTGACCATGGGCGTCAGCGCGGCCGTGCACTCCGCGGACGGGCTGCGCGGGGCGCTGGAGGAGGCGCGCCACGCCCGCCGGGTCGCGGCTGCCCGCACCGGCCGGGTCTGCGCGGCGGGCCACCAGGAGCTGGCCTCGCACGTGCTGCTGCTGCCGTTCGTCCCGGACGACGTCCGCCGGGCCTTCACGGCGCGGCTGCTGGACCCGCTGCGGGACTACGACCGGCGGCACCGCGCCGAGCTCATCCCCACGCTGGAGGCGTTCCTCGACTGCGACGGCTCCTGGACCCGGTGCGCCGGCCGGCTGCATCTGCATGTGAACACGCTGCGGTACCGGGTGGGCAGGATCGAGCAGCTGACCGGGCGCGATCTGTCCCGGCTGGAGGACAAGCTGGACTTCTTCCTGGCCCTGCGGATGAGCTGACGCCCGGGGCCGCCGAGGAGCTGACGCCTGGTGCCGCGTGCCGGCCCCTCCGCCGTACCGCGGAGAGGCCGGCACGCCGCGCGGCGGAAGGACCGGTACGCGGCACTGCGGAGGAGCCGGCCCGCGGCGCGGAGGCCCCGGGCGCGCACCCGCGCGCTGCCGTGCGCCCCCGCAATGAGCTGAATTCGTGCTTCCCTTCCCCCGTTTGTGAATCTGTTCACCCACCCCCTTGGCGCGGCGGCGGTTCCGTGCTGAGATGCGGCCACGACTTCCGGCTCGACGGCGCGCAGAGGGAGGGAATGTGGCGGATACCGCCATGTCACATTCAGGGAAGCCAGAGTCAGTCGAGGCGGACGATCCGCACGATCCCCGCCGGGTCGCCGTGTGGCGGCTGCGGTCCCGCGGGTGCTGGGACGACGCGGCCGCCCTGCTCGCCCCCTACGCCGCCGACGATCCGGACACCGCGCTGCGGCGGGCCGCACTGCTCGTCGAGCGGTGCATGTTCACCGCGGCGGGCTGGGCGGAGGCGGAGGACGCGCTCCGGGCCGCGGAGGCCGTGGCGGCCAGCGACGACGAGCGGGGCGCGGCGGCCTGCGAGCGGGGGAACCTGGCGTACGCGGCGACCGTCCTCGGGGCCCGCGACCGGTCCGACGAGGCCCGCGCCGCGCTCGGGCGGGCGGCGGCGCTGCTGGCCCCCGCCGCGCCCGGGCGGGCGCTGCTGGACTTCCGCCGCGGCCTGGTCGCGGAGCACCTGGCCGACAGCCCGCAGGCGGCCCGCGCGGCGTACCGGCGGGCCCACGCGGGCGCCGCCGCCCGCGGTGACCAGCTGCTGTGCTCGTTCACCTGGCGGCATCTGGCCGGGCTGGCGCTGCGCGACGGGGACCGGGCGGAGGCCCGGCACGGCTTCGCCGAGTCGCTCCGGCTCCGGGTGGAGCTGGGCTATCTGGTCGGCACCGCGCCGGCGCTGGCGGCGCTGGCGGACGCCGAGCCGGAGCCGGAGGCGGCCCGGCTGCGGGCCGAGGCGGGCCGGCTGTTCCGGCTGCTGGGCGGGGTGCCCACCTGGCTGGCAGCGCAGTTGGACCGGGCGCCGGCGGCCTGACGAACGGTGGCTGTCGGGAGTGGCCGATCTGCGCCGCTCCCGACCGGCCGGATGGCGGGCGGCCTCGCGAAGGGCCGCCCGCCGCGCCCGTCACCCGCGCCCATCACCCGCGCACGCCCCCCCGACCGGCCGCGACCGCGCGGCGTGGCCGGAATCAGCCGCACGGCCGACGAACAGCGGCCCGATACCCAAGGGAACGTCTCGGCGTCAACCAATTCGCTCACCCACAAGGCTGATGGTGGACCACCTTCACCCGGACGGCGGTCACTGCGTCGCAGGGGCGCCAGCATGCTGAGCTGGCTCGGCAAAGGCCTTCCGAGCGACGTGGAATCACCTGATCGCTGATTCGGAGAATCCCCATGCGGAATTCCAAGTTTCTCGGCCTGAGCGCCGCCACCGCTCTGGCTGCCGTCGTCACCGGCGTATCGGCGGCGCCGGCCGCCGCCGCCTCCCAGAACACCCGGGAGCTGGTGTTCCGGTTGGTTTCGAAGCAGACTCAGCTCTCCTACGTCGACGTGGGCGGCCCCGGCCCGAGCCAGGGAGACGAGTTCGTCTCCAGCTCGGATCTCTACCGCGGAAGCACCAAGGTCGGCGACCAGGGCGGAGTCTGCACCCTGACCCGCACCGCCCCGAACGACGAGTTCGACGAGCAGTGCGTGAACTCCCTCTCGCTGCCCGGGGGCCAGCTCACCGCGCAGGGACGGATCGCCGTCACGAACGCGGGTCCGGGCAACATCGACCTGGCGATCACCGGGGGGACGCGGCTCTACGAGAAGGCCCGCGGCTACATCCACGTCGAACTCCTCAATGAGACGGACGCCGAGCTCACCTTCCACCTCATTCTCTGACACCCGGGTCCGCGGAATCCGGGTAATCAATCGGGGCCGGCCGCGTTAGCCGGCCTTCCGCGTCCGGAATCGGCGAAGGGCTCCTGCCGCATGCGGCAGGAGCCCTTCGCGTGTCAATTCACCGCCCCACGGACGTACGCATCCAACGGCGGCACTCAGCCCCGCGTACCGCGGGGCCGGGCGGTGCGGGGGTCACTTGGGCGCCACCGCGGGGTCGGCCGCGGCACCGGCCGGCGCGCCCTCGGCCGGCGCGGCGCCGACCGTTCCGGTGTCGCCCGGCCGGACCGCGGAGCCGCCTGTTCCGGAGCCGTCGTCACCGGCACCGTCCCGCAGCGCCGAGTGGCGGCGGCCGAAGGCGAGGTAGAGGACGGCCGCCAGGGCCAGCCAGCAGCCGAACAGCGTCCAGGTGATGCCGGGCAGCAGGTACGCGAGGTAGAGGCAGGACACGGCGGCGAGCACCGGAACCACCGGGTACAGCGGCACCCGGTACGAGCGGGGCGCGTCCGGCGCGATGCGGCGCAGCACGACCACCGCCGCGGCGACCGCCACGAAGGCGACCAGCGTTCCCATGCTGGTGAGGTCGGCGAGGTACTGGAGCGGGACGAGGGCGGCGAGCCCACCGACGCAGGCGCCGACGATCCAGGTGTTGTGGACCGGGGTGTGCCGCTTGCGGTCCACCCGCCGGAACATCTCCGGCACCAGGCCGTCGCGGGCCATCGAGAACAGGATGCGGGTCTGTCCGAACAGCGTGACCAGCACGACGCTGAAGATGGAGACCACGGCGCCCGCGGAGAGCAGCAGCGCGGGCCACCCGGCGCCGGTCACGTCGCGGAGGATCTCGGCGAGCACTGCCTCGCCCGCGTCGGCCTGCGCGCCGAACTTCCCGGCCGGCTGGGCCCCGACGGCGGCGAGCGCCACCAGGATGTAGAGGAGAGTGACGGCGGCCAGGGTGAACAGCAGGGCGAGCGGGATGGTGCGGCGCGGGTTGCGGACCTCCTCGCTGGCGGTGGCCACCGTGTCGAAGCCGACGTAGGAGAAGAAGACGCCGGAGGCGGCGACGCCGATCCCGCCGATGCCGTGCGGGGCGAAGTCGGCGAAGTGGTCGGCCCGGAAGGCGGCCAGCGCGACGGCGACGAACAGCAGCAGCACACCGATCTTCACGCACACCATGACCGCGTTGACGACGGCGGACTCGCGGGTGCCGCGGGCGAGGAGCAGCGAGCAGAGCAGGACCACGACGAGGGCGGGGATGTTGACGTAGCCGCCGGCGCCGGGCGGCTGGCTGACGGCGTCCGGCAGGGTGACGCCGAGGAGGGTGTCGCTGAGTTCGTTGAGGTACTGGCCCCAGCTGACCGCGACGGTCGAGACGGCGACGCCGTATTCGAGGATCAGGCACCAGGCGACGAGGTAGGCGGCGCCTTCGCCGAGTGAGGCGTAGGCGTAGGAGTAGGTGCTGCCCGCGACCGGGACGGCTCCGGCCAGCTCCACGTAGCAGAGGGCGGCGAGCCCGGCGACGGCGGCGGCGAGGACGAAGGAGAGAATGACGGCGGGGCCCGCCTTGGGCACGGAGGTGCCGAGCACGAAGAAGATTCCGGTGCCGACGACCGAACTGATGCCGAGAAGGGTCAACTGCCAGAGCCCCATGGTTCGTTGCAAGGAGGCACCGGAGGAGTCGCCGTCGGCTTCGGCGATCATCCGGTCCAGCGGTTTGCGGCGACACAGCTGGCTGGCCATTCGGCCCATGGCTCCTCCTGGGATCCGGTCGCACCCCACCTGTCGGCGGGGTTTCGGGGATCCTGCGGGACCGTAAATGATCGGGCAACAGAAGATCCGTACAAGAGGACCTGCGGCCGTTGGACGAATCGACAGTTGAATCGGCGGCGTCCGAGCCGGTCGGTTCAAGATCGCCCGGGCAGGTCCGGGCACTCCGGGCGGCCGTGCGATCTGTCCGGACATGCGCCGATTCGACGGCCATGGCGGGCCACTTCCGCCCCACCGGTCCGGCAGCCGGGCTCAGCGCGTGCGACGCGCCCCGGCGAAGTGCTCGCGGACCAGCTGCTCGACCACCGGCAGGTCCCCGGCGACGAGCGCGTCGAGCAGCGCGGTGTGCTCGGCCGCGTCGGCCAGCAGATCGACGCTGCGGACGATCGCGCCGTCGGTGACCGGGCCCTGCGCCCGGCGGTGCAACTCTTCGCCGATCATGGCCAGTTGGCGGTTGCCGGTCAGGGTGAGCAGGGCGTGGTGGAACTCCCGGTCGGCCTCGGCGTAGCCGACGCGGTCGCCGCGCGCCGCCGCCGTGACGGTCCCGGCGGCGAGCGGCCGCAGCTCCTCCCAGGCCTCGGGCGGCACCGTCCGGGCGAGCTCCAGCATCACCGGCACCTCCAGCAGCGCCCGCACCTCGGCCAGTTCGGCGAGATCCCGGGCGGTGCGCCGGGCCACCCGGAAGCCGCGGTTGGGCACCACCTCCACCGCGCCCTCGGCGGCGAGCTGCTGCATCGCCTCACGGACCGGGGTCGCCGAGACGCCGAACCGTTCGGCGAGCGCAGGGGCCGAGTACACCTCGCCGGGGGTGAGCTCGCCGCCCACCAGGGCGGTGCGCAGGGCGGTGAGCACCTGGCCGCGCACGGAGTGCCGCTGCGGCATCCGGCGCGGGGGCGGTCCGGCGGGCACCGGGGGCTCCCGGTGGCCGCCCGCGGCCTCCTGCGGCGCCCGACGTCCGGCCTCCGGGGCCGAGGCTTCACCGTGCCCCGGGAGGCGGTCCTCCGAACGGGGGAATTCCCGCCCCGATGCGTACGCGCGCAGGCGTGGCGCCCCGGCCTCGGCTCCGGCCTGCTCCATGGATCCTCCCTGAATGTCCCGAGAACGATAGGCCGAGAGGCCCCCAGTTCAAACCTCGATCGCATCGGGTAAGGTAAGGCTAACCTGCTAACGATCGCGTGAATTCGGTGGTCCCGCATGTCCGTCGCACCCGTCGCACCGGCCGTCGCCCCCTCCCCCGTGGCCGGGGCCTACACCCGGCTCGCCGAGGTGTTCCCCGGGCTGCGGGTGACCGAGGAACCCCCGCGCTCCGGCGGCGGCTGGGTCGCCGCGACCGAGCTCGCCGCGGGCGGCACGGCCGTCGACGCCTTCCTCGCCTGGGACAACGCCCAGATCCTGCGGGACTACGGACAGCAGGCCCGCCCGGACGTCATCGCCAGCTTCGGGCTGCACCGCTACGCCTGGCCCGCCTGCCTGCTGTTCACCGTCCCCTGGTTCCTGCTGCGGCGGGTGCCCCGGGTGCCGGTGGGCCAGGTGTCGTTCCAGCGCACGCTGGGGCGGATGACCGCGCGCGTCCGGGACTTCGCCTGCCTGCCGGACGACCCGGCCGCCGGAATGCCGAACGCCCGCGTCGTCCCGGACGAGGAGGCCCTGCGCGCCGAGGTGCGCGAGGCCGTCGCCGAACACCTCGGCCCGGTCCTGGACGGCTTCCGGCCGCGGATGCGCCGCGGGCCGCGGGCGCTGTGGGGCATGGCGACCGACGAAATCGTCGAGGGCCTCTGGTACATCGGCCACCTGCTCGGCGAGGAGCAGCGGGCCATGAGCGAGCTGGAGCTGCTGCTGCCCGGCTCCACGAAGCCGTACGTCGGCCGCTCCGCGTTCCGCGAGCTGACCGGGCCGAACGGCGAGGCGCTGCCGACCCGCGACCGGGCGAGCTGCTGCATGTTCTACACGCTGCGCCCCGAGGACACCTGCGTCACCTGCCCGCGCACCTGCGACGCGGAGCGGGTCTCCCGGCTGACCACGGGCTGAGCGGCGCCGGCGAGGATGTTCCCCTGCCGCTGTCGCTCACGCACGGTGCCGGGGACGCTTGAGCGTCCCCGGCACCGTCGTTCCCGCCCAGGCTCCGGCCGGGCCCGGCCCGGGTGTCCGCGGCCGGTACGCCGCCCTTGCGTCCCCCCGATCGCGACCGCGTGACGGCGCCTGCACCGGTGCGGTCGCGTCAGCCCACCGGTACGTCCTTGCCGGTCAGGTGCGCCCGAATGCCGTTCTTCGTCACGGAGATGCCGCGCAGCCGCATGTCGCCGGGCAGGTCGTCCGGCAGCTGAGCGGAGAACTCCATCCGCTGCGCGACCTTCGGCTCCCGGAGCTTCTGCAGGCCCTGGACGAGCGAGGGATCGATGCCGGTGGGCTCGAGCAGCGACGGATGGTCCACGAGCGTGTCCAGCACACGGCCCTTCATCATGTCCTGCGGACGGACGTGCTTCCCGGTCGCCTGTTGCAGCTCGCCCTCGTCCAGCTTGTCGGCCACGGGGGCGGTCAACTGCAGGCCACCGCCCTTGCCCGGTACGTACGTGAGCAGGCCGGGCACCACCACGCGCGTGTCCTCCACGGTCATGCGCAGGCCGCGGTCCCCGACGCGCCGCAGCTGCGCACGCCCCCGGATCTGCGCGTGCTTGCCGCCCACCGGCACGTCACCGCCGGCCAGCACGGTGTTCTTCCCGGGGCCGGGCGTCAAGTGGATCTGCGACGCGCCGACTTCGCGGTTCAGGTCCTTGAAGTCCAGCACGACGTCACCGCGCACCCGGCTCAGCACGGCGCCCTTGACCGAGGACGGCAGGCTGCCGACGATCCGGACGCCGTCCACCGTCCCCTTCACCTGGGCGACGGAGGCCGGCCCGGCGTCGACATCGGGGACGTTGACCTCGACGTGGTCGACGGTGCCCGCGAGCACCTGCCCGACGAACGGGACACTGTCGATGTGCACCTCGGGCTCGGCGTGCAGCTTCAGCGCCTTCTGCACCTGCTGCGCCGCCACGTTCTCCGCGTAGAGCACGGCCCAGCGGTCACCGAGCGCAAGAAACGCAAGAACGACGGCCAGCGCCACGAGGGACTTCACGGTTCTCCGCACGATCCGACGCGGTGTGCGACCGGCCCGCGGTGCGTCGGCGCCGGCAGTTCTGCCCTGGGCCGACGGCTCGCCCGGGCCCTGGTGGCCCGCGGCGGGGCCGTCCTGGGCGCCACGGCTCGCCGGTACCCACGCCGTGGAGTCTGCGGAAGGTTCGTTGGAGAGCATCGCCACATGCGACCACAGCCCGGGCACTCGAACCAAGTTGCGCACAGTCCTCGAGACGCCTGCGCCCGAGGGCGCCGAAACCGGAGTCGGTACCGCCCATCCCACAGCACGGTACGCAGACGCGCATCGCCCCCTCGACCTCGCGCCCTCATCCCCACGCCACCCGAAAGGGTGGTCTCGCTCGAACTCGACTTCTTTCCGTAGAAGAGCAGTTCGACGCCGCCATGGCTTCACCGCACCCCTTGGCGGCACCCTGTTCCGAATGCCTCGGTCACGGCAGCGGGTTCCGCCAGGATGGCGCGCACAACGCGGACCGCGAGGCAACGGATTCCCGCTTGTGCATATCCGGAGTCGTATTTCTCGCGCTCACGGCATCAGGCGTTGCGTACTGTGCCAACATCTTTACGCGCACGCGCAATTCCCGGCCCGCGATCCAGTCCTACGGCCGGTCACAGGATCCGCTGTGCGCCAGGGCAAGGCGGGTCCCGGTCCCCGCACGACTGAGGCGGCCCCGCGACCGTCCCACCTGGGAGAGGAACCCATGGCCCTATCAGAGACCCGAGTACCTGACCGAGGATCAAAATGGCAAGCGACAAGCTGACCCAGAACCTGCATGAGCGGCACCTGGCATCCCGTGCCGCCCCGAGCGGTCCAGTGGCCCGAAGAACCTTGGGTCTCACGATGGCTGCCGGGGTTGCGGGCGCAACCGTGGGAGTTTTCGGAGCCGGACCCGCGGTCGCGGACCCGGTATCGCTCACACTGCGCTATGCATGTTCGGTTCCGGTGATCCACGACCGGCCCGGCACGGTGACGATCGACTCGGATGTCCCGAAGTCGGCTGCGGTCGGCAAGCCCACCCCGAAATTCGTCATCCGTGCGGCGGTGCCGGTGAACGCGGCCGACACGAGGGGGCTGCGCAGGGCCGGTATCAGGACCATCAAGGGCACGGTGGAAGCGAAGGTCCGCGTGACGGCGCCGGAGGGCGACACCAACCTCCGAGTGCCGTTCCACGCGGCCAGGACCAGCGTCCCGGGGTCCGGACCGTTCCTGGTCAGGATGACCGGCGTCGCGCCGAGGCTCACCTTCAGCCAACCGGGCAGGGCGAAAATCACCGTTGTCGACCTCGTCATGCACGTCACCGCGAGTGGCGGCATGACCGTCGAACTCGACGTGCCATGCAGGCTGGACACCGGACAGAACAACGTCGTGGCATGGCTCGACATCACTGGGACGAGAACGACCGGCCCGACCGCGTCCAGGGTGCCGGATACGGCCACCTCCGGCACCACTGAGTCGCGGAACCTGAGCGAAGGCGCGAGGGCGGGGGCAGCCACGGAAGGCCCGGACAGCCCCTCCGGCAGCCTGGCCACGAGTGGCAGCCGGGGCATCACGAGTCTGATCCCGCTGGTCACGGGAACTGTCGTCGTGGGCACCCTTGCCGTGGCCGCCGCTTTTCGATTCCGCTCACGCAGCAGGTGACCAGGGCGAACCCTGAAATCCCCGAACGAGGACGAGACGAGCCCTGGGATCCGATTCAGGCGACGAGAGGGTCCTGCGGTGGCCTGCTGGGAAGCTCACCTCCTATATCCGGCCGGGCCGGGAAATCTGATGCAGAGTTAGTCAAAGGCGCTTCCGAGCTATCAGGATGCGAGTGCCGAAGCGGCATCCGTTACAGGAAAAGGCGGACCTTCTCGGGGCCAGGTGCCCCGAGGGGTCGGGATGCCGGTGACAACGGGCCCCGTGAACGCCGTTGCGACCTTCAGTTTCCTGAACAACGAAGCCATGGGTGAGGACGGGCACTTGAGGGAGGCACTTCACACGTGGTGGAGCTGGCCGGCGCTGACGGTGGTGACCGTGGGGGTGGCGGTCACCACAGCTGTCCGGGCGGGAACCGGAGAGGTGGACCCGGGCGGGTTGGCGGTCGGGCTGATCAGCCTGATGCTGGCGACCGTGGGCCTGCACCAGGCGACGCGCTCCCAGGCCTGGCAGGACACCGACACCGCCGGACTCGCCGACCGCCTCGCCGTCGACATCAGGAAACGCGAAGAGGAAGCCCGCCGGAGACTCCTAGGCGGCAGCGACCGCACCATCAACGTCGAGTTCACCTTCCTGCCCTCCCCCGCCCACCACGCCACCGGCGCAGCACCCCACGGCACGCTGGAGGAAGCCGCCGCCTACTACCGTGCACTTCGGCCCGGCCGCCTCGTCATCACCGGCGCGCCCGGAGCCGGCAAGACCGTACTCGCCCTCCATCTCATGCTGCTCCTCCTCGCCGACCGGGCGCCGGGCGGTCCCGTTCCTGTCCGCCTGTCGTTGTCCACCTTCGACCCCGGCCGGAACGAGCTCGAGGACTGGCTCGCCGAGCATCTCGCCCGTACCCACCGGCTGCGCCCCACCGCGGCAGCCGCCCTCGTCGCCGCCCGGCTGGTCCTCCCGGTGCTCGACGGGCTCGACGAGATGGATGCCAGTGAGACTCCCGGGCACGGCTCCCGCGCTGCAGCCGCTCTGGAGGCGATGAACGCCTACCTCCACGGCATCACCAAGGGCCAGCTCGTCCTCACCTGCCGCAGCACCCCCTACGCCGCTCTTGGAGATGCGGATCTGTGGGCACAGGACGCCTCCCGTATCGACATCGCCCCCGTCAGCCTGGCCGCGACCCAGGCGTTCGTCACCGCCCGCGCCCGCAACCCGGCCCGCTGGGAACCCGTCCTGAACGCGCTCCACGCCGCCCCGGCCGGTCCACTGGCCCGGGGCCTGTCCACACCCTGGCGGCTGACCCTGGCCCTCGCCGTCTACGACGAACGTCACCCCGACGGCAGCTGGGTCCGTGATCCCGTGCACCTCCTCGAACCCGCCCTGCAGACCCCCGAGCGGATCCGGGACCACCTGCTGAACCTCTACCTCCGCACCGCTTCCTCGACAGGCGGCACGACAGCGCCCTACACCCGGCAACAGGTACATACCTGGCTGACAGTCCTCGCCCGCCACCTGCACGCCAACACCACCAGCACCGGCGAAGTCGCCGGACGGCGTCTCTCAGGCACCGACCTCGTACTCCATGAACTGTGGCCGCTCACCGGCCACCGCCGCGCCCGTACCGTCCACGTCCTCCTGACCATCGCGGTGTGGGCCACCGCTGACCTGCCTGCCGTCCTGCTCGACAGCTGGAACGTGTACGCAGCGAACGTGGCACTCATGGTGGTGGGCAGCCTTCTCATCGGAATCCCTCCCTGGCCCGTACCGTCTCGGCTGGAACGAGTCACTGCCCGAACTCCCGCCGGCCGACGCCAGTTCGTGAACGGGCTTGTGGGTGGGCTCTTCTGGGGAGTGCTCGCCGTCGTGGCCGACCTGGGGGATGTGGTCGGGCCGGCGATCGGGCTCGTATACGGACTGGTGGTAGGGCTCGCCGGTGGAGCGATGGTCGCGGTGGGGCTGGCGGGCGTGCTCTCGGACGCACCCGAGGTTCGCAGGTCACACGGAAACGCGTCGCCGCGCGGCATGGTGCGGGACGACCTCGTGACCGGGCTCGCGACCGGCCTCGTGGTCGGGCTCGGGTTCGTCCCTTTCTACTGGTTCGCCCTGGGGCCCGCACTCGCGCTCGGGGCAGTAATCATCTACATGCTTCTGTTCGGTCTCGGCGGCGGGCGGGCGCTCGCCATCCTCTACAACCGCCTGTTCAGATGCGGTTACCGGGGTGCGCTCGACTCGCTTTTCAGGCCCTGGCGTGCGTTCGGCCCCCTGTTCCGGACCGGCGCCGGCCCAGCCCTCGGCGCCGCAGGTGTCCGCTACACATCTCTCCTCCTCTGCACCCGCCCCTGGTGGTCCGACCAGCCACTGCCCTGGCGCCTCGGCCGATTCCTCGACTGGTGCTGCGACGTGGGTCTGACGCGCACCGCCGGGATCGCCTACCAGTTCCGCCACCGCGAGCTCCAGGACTTCCTCACCCGCGGCCACATCCACCACGACCCGCCGAACCACCCCACTTCTGCACACATCCCCTGCCCCTGAGCTTGCCCTGCGACGGTTACCGGGATGCGGCGCCCGGTCGCGCTCAGGAATCCCCGGGGTGGTTGCTGCCGTGGCCAGACGCGGCATCGGGTCAGCATCAGGGCTGCCGAAAGCGCCCGGAGGTGGCCACACATCGGACGCACGATCACTCTCGACGAGACGGCCCCGCGGCACGGTGCGCAGGCACGAATCGACGCTCGCCCTCACGCCCCGGTTCCCCACGCCACCCGCCCGGGTGGTTTCGCTCGAACACAACTCCGCAGAAAAGAAGGCCAGTTCGACACCGAAGCGGCTTCTTCGCACCCCTTGGCGTCGTCCTGTTCCGAATGCCTCGGTTACGGCAGCGGGTTCCGTCAAGATGGCGCGCACATCGCGGACCGAGGCAAAGGGATCACCAGGATGAGAATGACCGATATATCGCTGAACTGGCTGCTCCCGGTGCTGGTACTGCTCGTCGGCGTGCCGGCGGCCGTGGTGGTCCGGGGCCGCGGCCGGCGCACCGGGGAGAACGCGGGCGCCGACACCTGGGAGCGCAGCGAGGAGCGGCGCCGGCGCAAGGAGGCCGTCTACGGCACCGCCTCCTACGTCCTGCTGTTCTGCTGTGCGGCGGTCGCCGCCGCGCTCTCCTTCCACGGGCTGGTCGGCTTCGGGGAGCAGAACCTCAACCTCTCCGGGGGCTGGGAGTACCTCGTCCCGTTCGGCCTGGACGGCGCCGCGATGTTCTGCTCGGTGCTCGCGGTGCGCGAGGCGAGCCACGGCGACGCGGCGCTCGGATCGCGCCTGCTGGTCTGGACGTTCGCGGGCGCGGCCGCCTGGTTCAACTGGGTGCACGCACCGCGCGGCATCGACCACGCGGGCGCCCCGCACTTCTTCGCCGGGATGTCCCTGTCGGCGGCGGTGCTCTTCGACCGCGCGCTGAAGCAGACCCGCCGGGCGGCGCTGCGCGAACAGGGGCTCGTACCAAGGCCGTTGCCGCAGATCCGGATCGTCCGCTGGCTGCGGGCACCGCGCGAGACCTTCGGCGCGTGGTCGCTGATGCTGCTGGAGGGCGTGCGGACGCTGGACGAGGCGGTGGAGGAGGTGCGCGAGGACCGTCGGCAGAAGGACGAGGACCGTCGGCGGCGGCGCGATCGGGAGAAGCGGGAACGGGCGCAGCTCAAGGCGATCAACCGGCAGCACCGGGTGCTCCGGAGCCGCGCCGGGCGCCGGCTCGAGCAGGCGTCGGCCGCGGCACCCGCCCAGGTCGGCGCGGAACCTGCCATAGTGGCGCCCGGACCGCCGCCCGCACTCTCGCGTCCGTCCCTCCAGGCCATGACCGGCGGTGACGCCGGACCGGCCGCTCCGGACTCCCCCGGGGACACGCCGGACCGGCCGCCGCGGACGGCCGAGGCGGGCACCGGCGGGTCACCGCGCACCGTGGAGGCGACCGCCGACGGGTCTCCACGGACGGTGGATCTGACCGCCGAGGACGACACCCTGACGATCCCCCGGCTCGACTCCCTGGAACGGAAGCTCAAGGACCTCGAGCAGCAGTTCGGCTGAACCGAGCGGTGGACCGGTGGACCCGGTTCACCGCTCGGACGCGCAGGGCGCCCCGGTGACGGTCGCCCGGGGCGGGTCCGCTCAGGCGGCGGCCCGGCCCTCGAGTTCGAACCACACCACCTTGCCCGGGCCCTGCGGCTGGACGCCCCAGGAGTCCGCCAGCGACTCCACCAGCACGAGCCCCCGGCCGCCGGTCGCCTCACTGCCCGGCTTGCGCACCGCGGGGCGCCGCGAGACGAAGTCCCGCACCTCCACCCGCAGCCGGTCCGCGGTCCGCGCCACCCGGCCCCGCACCAGAACCGCTCTCACCTCCGCACCGCTGTCGGTGTGCACCAGTGCGTTGGTGACGAGCTCACTGATGAGCAGCTCCGCCACGTCCGCCTGGTCCGGACCGCCCCACGACCACCTCCCGAGCAGTTCGCGCAGTGCGTGCCGCACGTCGGAGACCGCGGTCAGGTCGGACTCCCGCAGCCGCTTGTTCAGTACGGACTCCTCGCGCTGATGCGCCATCCACTCCGCCCCGTAACCCGAATCGGTCTGATCCACCTCGAACAGGCACACGCTCATGCATTCCCAACCGGCACCGGGCCACTCCTCCGGGCCGCGGTCCGCGCTCCGGACAGGACCGGGACACGCGTCAACGGCACATGCCCGTGCGGGCGGCCCGCGGGCCGTGGTGCCCGGTTCGGAGGAGCCTGCGGGGAGGTACCTGTGGGGGAGCCGGCGCGGGGGAATCGGCGCGGGGGAATCGGCTGGGAGGAGCCGGCGGGGAGAACCCGCGGGGCGGCCCGGGCGCGGCAATGCCCGGCACCGCCGGGAGAACGGTGCCGGGCATCAGGGGAGGACGGCCGCCGCGGTCACCAGCGGCGCGACAGTCGACACGGGGAGCCATTCCGTGTGGCCCTCCGGGGCATTCCACTCGGGCACGTGTTCCACCCGTACGGCGCACCGGGGACCCCGGACGGCGGAGGAGACAGCGGGCCGGCCGAGGAGACAGCGGGCGGGGCCTCAGGGGCGGGGGACGTTGCGCAGGTTCGAGCGGGCCATCTGCACCATCCGGCCGACGCCGCCCTCCAGCACCATCTTGCTGGCCGAGACGGCGAAGCCGCTCACCATCTCCGCCCGGATCTTCGGCGGGATGGACAGCGCGTTGGGGTCGGTGACGACGTCGACCAGCGCCGGGCCCTTGTGCTTGAAGGCGTCCTTCAGCGCTCCGTGCAGCTGCCTGGGCTTCTCCACCCGGACGCCGTAGGCGCCGGCGACGGTGGCCAGCTCGGCGAAGTTCGGGTTGCGGTTGCCGGTGCCGTACGAGGGCAGTCCGGCGACCATCATCTCCAGCTCGACCATGCTGAGCGAGGAGTTGTTGAAGACCACCACCTTCACCGGCAGGTCGTACTGCACCAGGGTGAGGAAGTCGCCCATCAGCATGGCGAAGCCGCCGTCCCCGGACATGGCGATCACCTGGCGCTTCCGGTCGAGGAACTGCGCTCCGATCGCCTGCGGCAGCGCGTTCGCCATCGAGCCGTGGGTGAAGGAGCCGATCACCCGGCGCCGGCCGTTGGGGGTCAGATAGCGTGCCGCCCACACGTTGTTCATCCCGGTGTCGACGGTGAACACCGCGTCCGGCGCCGCCTCGTCGTCCAGCACCGACGCCACGTACTCCGGGTGGATCGGGATGTGCTTCTCGACCTTGCGGGTGTAGGCCTTGACGACTCCTTCGAGGGCGTCGGCGTGCTTCTTCAGCATCCTGTCGAGGAAGCGGCGGTCGGTCTTCGCCTTCACCCGGGGGATGAGGCAGTGCAGGGTCTCCCGCACATCGCCCCACACCGCGAGATCGAGCTGGGAGCGCCGGCCCAGGTGCTCGGGCCGCACGTCGACCTGCACGATCTTCTTGTCCGTCGGGAGGAAGGCGTTGTACGGGAAGTCGGTGCCCAGCAGGATCAGCAGATCGCACTCGTTGGTGGCCTCGTAGGCGGCGCCGTAGCCGAGCAGCCCGCTCATGCCGACGTCGTACGGGTTGTCGTACTGGATGTACTCCTTGCCGCGCAGCGCGTGCCCCACCGGGGACTTCACCCGCTCCGCGAACCGCATGACCTCGTCGTGCGCACCGGCCGTGCCGCTGCCGCAGAACAGCGTCACCGTCTTCGCCTCGTCCACCATCCGGGCGAGCTCCTCGATCTCCGCGTCACCCGGGCGCACCGTCGGAAGGGAGGTGACCAGGGCGTGCTCGATCGGCCGGTCGGGCGCCTGCTGCCCGGCGATGTCACCGGGCAGCGCGAGCACGCTGACGCCGCCGCGGCCCACCGCGTGCTGGACCGCCGTCTGCGCCACCCGCGGCATCTGCTGGATGTTCGAGATCAGCTCGCAGTAGTGACTGCAGTTGCGGAACAGCTGATCGGGGTGGGTCTCCTGGAAGTAGCCGGTGCCGATCTCGGTGCTGGGGATGTGCGAGGCGATGGCGAGGACCGGGGCCATCGAACGGTGCGCGTCGTACAGGCCGTTGATGAGGTGCAGATTGCCGGGGCCGCTGGACCCGGCACAGGCCGCGAGCCGCCCGGTGAGCTGGGCTTCGGCGCCGGCGGCGAAGGCCGCGGTCTCCTCGTGGCGGACCTGGATCCAGTCGATGCCGGAGTGCCGGCGCACGGCGTCCACGACCGGGTTGAGGCTGTCGCCGACGATGCCGTAGAGGCGCCGGACTCCCGCCCGGGCGAGGATGTCGACGAGCTGCTCCGCCACATTCTGCTTCGCCATGTCCGGCACACCCTTCGGGTCGGTTCGGCTCTCGTCCATCCATGCACGGTTGGCGCGGTTGCGCCTCTTGTCCGGCCGTTCGGGGAGAGCACTCGGCGGAACCGGTCGGACCGGGGCCGGCGGTGGCCGGCGCAGACCGTGGCAGAGTGCGGCGTGGTGCGGGGATGATGTCCGCGGCGGACAGCTGCCGTGGCCCGTCCCCGCCACGCCGCCGCACCGTACCGGTGCCCGGGGACGGCGCATGCCCGGAGGAGTCGGCGGAGAGCCCGGAGGAGTCGGATGCTGAGCGCGCTCGGCCTGGACGAGGTGCAGGAATCGGCGTACCGCACGCTGGTGGTGCTCGGCGCCGCCGAAGTCCCGGACATCGCGGACCGGCTGACGCTGCCCCAGGCGGAGGCCTTACGCGTGCTGCACCGGCTGGAGCGGCAGGGGCTGGCAGCCCGGTCCTCCGCCCGGCCGGGCCGGTGGGTCGCGGCCCCGCCGGCCGCCGCGCTCGGTGCCCTCCTCGCGCGGCAGCGGCGGGAGTTGGAACAGGCCGAACGGGCCGCCGTGCGGCTGGCCGAGGAGTACCGCACCGGGGGCACGGAGCCTGATGTGCACGATCTCGTGGAGGTCGTGACCGGGGCGAGCGCCGTCGCGCACCGCTTCCTGCAACTACGGCTGAGCGCGGCCGAGGAGGTGTGCACGCTGGTCACCGGCCCGGCCGAGGCCCTCGCCGGCCTGCCGGGCGGGGACCGGGAGCCCGGCGAGCGCGTCGTGTCGCGCGGGGCCCGCCATCGCGTGGTGATCGAGCGTGCGGTGCTGGCACGTCCGTCCGGGGTGATGGAGCTGTCCGCGGCGCTCGGCCGGGACGAGCAGGTGCGGGTGGTGGACGCCGTCCCGACGCAACTCGTGGTCGCCGACCGCGGGCTCGCGATGATCCCGCTGACCGGACGCTCCTCCGAGCCCGCGGCCCTGGTGGTGCACGCGAGCGGGCTGCTGGAATCGCTGGTCGGCCTGTTCGAGGGCATCTGGCGGTCGGCGCTGCCGCTGCGCCTGGGCTCCGACGGCCTGCCGCGACCGGCGGAGCCGGACGGCCCGGACGACACCGACCTGGAGATTCTGTCGCTGTTGCTGGCCGGGCTGACCGACGCCAGCGTCGCCAAACAGCTCGACCTGGGGCTGCGGACCGTGCAGCGCCGGGTGAAGCGGCTGATGGAGCTGACGGGGGTGGCCACCCGGCTCCAGCTGGGCTGGCACACCTACGAGCTGGGCTGGGTGTCCCGGGAGGCGGGCCACGGGGGCGGGCGTCCGGTGCCGGGCCCGCCGGGTCCGGGCGCGGCTCCGAGTCCGGACCCGGAGCCGGAACCACCCGGGTCGGGGCCTTTCGTCCCCGCCCCGACTCAGCCCTCCTGACCTGGACCGATGTCCGTTCGCTCGGCGCGGCCCGCGCCGGGTGCCGGGAAGCGCCCCGGCCGCCCGTCCGGCACGCTGGGCCCATGGGGACCTGGCAGCTGATCGCGGTCGGGCTGCTGATGCTGCTCGGCCTGCTGGGTGTGCTGATCCCCGGCGTGCCCGGGCCGCCGGTGGTCTGGGCCGCGGTGGTGTGGTGGGCCCTGACCGAGAAGACCGGTCTCGCCTGGTGGCTGCTGATGGGCGCCACCGCGCTGCTGCTGCTCAACCAGACGCTCAAGCTGCTGCTCCCGGGACGCCGCATGAGGGAGTCGGGGGTTCCCTGGCGGACGCTGTACATCGGCGGCGGGGCGTGTGTTGTGGGGTTCTTCGTGGTGCCGGTGCTGGGCGCGCCGCTGGGGTTCGTCGCCGGGGTGTACGGCGCCGAACGTGCCCGGCTGGGCGGTCACGGCGCCGCCTGGGCGTCGACCCGCACCGCGATGCGGGCGATCGGGATCGGCGTGCTGATCGAACTCTTCGCCTGTCTGCTGGTGCTCGGGGCCTGGATCGGGGCGGTCGTGGCGGGCTGAGGCGTCCTGGTGGCCGGTCCCGGCGTCCGGCGTCCGGCGCGGGGAGCCTGGAGCGTCGGCCCGGCGGACGGCCCGCGGGGAGCCCCTCGGTCCCGGGCGGCCGCTCCGGGGAGCCCCTCGGTACGCGGAGGCCGCCGCGGGCCCGGGGAGGCCGCGCTCCCGTTCGGAGGCCGTAGGGCGCAGGACGTACGGCGGGCGTCCGATGCGCCGGGCGGCGCGCGGTGGAAGCCTGGGGCCATGACCGCCTTCAGTGAAAGCGAACACGCCTACCTGCGGACCCAGCGCCTCGGGCGGCTGGCCACCGTCGATCCGCGCGGGCAGCCGCAGGCGAACCCGGTCGGGTTCTTCCCGCAGGCCGACGGGACGGTGCTGATCGGCGGATACGCGCTGGGCGCCAGCAAGAAGTGGCGCAATCTGCAGGCCAACCCCAAGGTCGCGCTGGTCGTCGACGACATCGCCAGTGTCGATCCGTGGCGGGTGCGCGGGGTGGAGATCCGGGGCGAGGCCGAGCTGCTCACCGAGCCGCACGACCTCGGGCCGTTCGTCAGCGACCAGGTGATCCGGATCCATCCGCGGAAGATCCACAGCTGGGGTCTGGACGAGCCCGCCGGGTGACCGCCCCTATCCGGCACCTTCGAGCGCCAGCAGCGTCCGCTTCCGGTCGAGCCCGCCCGCGTAGCCGGTGAGGGTGCCGTCGGCGCCGATGACGCGGTGGCAGGGGCGGACGACGAGCAGCGGGTTCGCCCCGATGGCTCCGCCGATGGCCCGGACCGCGGCCCGTGAGGCTCCGATGCGCGTGGCGACCGCGCCGTAGGTCGTCGTGGTGCCGTACGGGACGCTGTCGAGGGCGGCCCACACCCGCTCCCGGAACGCGCTGCCGTGGGTGACGAACTCCAGGCCGAAGGTGTGGAGTTCACCGGCGAAGTACGCCTCGAGCTGCCGCCGCGCCTCCGTGAATGCGGCGGGGGCGCGGCTTGCTGCGGGGCCGGGGTCCGGTGCGGACCGCTGCCCCGGCACGGACACGGAGGTGAGGGCGGTGCCGCCGGGGGCGGTGGCCGACTCCTCGCCGGTCAGGAGCAGTTCGCCGAGCGGGCTGTCGAGGGTGGTCCAGAGCGTCATGGTGCGGTGTTCTCCATGGTCGTGGCGTCCTTGTCCGTGGTCGGGGCGGCCGTCTGCGTGGTCGCGGTGGCCTTCTCCGTGGTCGCGGTGGCAGATTCCGTGGCCGGGGTGGCCGGTTCCGTGGTCGGGGCGGCCGTCTCCGTGGCCGCCGTGGCCGTCAGGAGGTGGTGGGCGTAGGAGCGCCAGGGCCGCCAGTGTTCGGCGGCCGGGACGCCGGGTGTCCCGGCCGCCGCGAGCGGCAGGACGTCGGGGTCGCCCAGCGCCCGCATCCGGATGACCGCCGCCGTCGCCGGGGCCATGCCCGGCAGGGCGAGGAGGCCCCGCTCGGCGGCGTCGCGGTCGGCGCCGGCGTCGAGGCGCAGGGTGCCGTCGGCGAGGGCTGCGACGAGCCCGAGCAGGGTACGGCGGCGGGGTTCGGGGAGGTCCAGGTCGTCGAGGGGTGCTTCGGCGAGCCGGTCGGCTGCCGGGAAGAGGTGGGTGAGCGTGCCGTCGGGTGCGGGCAGCGGCTGCCCGTGAGCCGCGACGAGGGCCGCCGCCACCGCACGGACCGCCCCGGAGTCACGGGCCGGCCCCCCGTCATGCGCTGCCCCCGGATCACGAGCCGCCTCCCCGTCACGAGCCGCCCCCGGGTCCGACGACGTTGCCGGGCCCCGGGCCGTTCCCCGGCCCGACGCCGTTTCCGGATCCGCCGGCGTTCCCCGGTCCGGCGATGCACCGGCGGCGGCACCGGCCGCCCCGCCGCCCCCGGACGTACCCGGGATCCTGCCGAGGGGAAGCGCCCCCAAGGTCTCGCCGAGGACGGCCCGTACGGCGAGTTCGTGCGGGTCCGTCGTGCCCGGGGAGCGCAGTCCGGGCCGGGCCAGGACGAGCGGGGCCAGCGCCGGGTCCGCCCCGAGCCGCTCGGCGACGGCGTACGGATCGGCGTCGAGGTCGAACAGCCGGCGGAGCCGCTGCACGGCGGTGGTGAGGTCGCGCAGATCGGTGAGGTGGAGCCGGCACTCGAGCCAGCCGCCGTCCCCGGACGGCCGGTCCGCGGCTCCCCTGCCGGCCTGCCCGGCACCGGTCCGCCCCGAGCCGCCGCCGTTCCGTACCGATCCGGCACCGGTCCGCTCCCGGACGGCGGCGACGCCGGTGCCGTGCGGCAGGGCGAGGGTGCGGCGGTAGACCCGGTCACCGGGGTCCCCCGACACCTCCTCCACGCCGGGGACCGCCCGCGCGGCCAGGAAGTCGAAGATCTCCCGCACGGCGTACGGGCCGCGGTGGGTGAGCCGCAGCGGGATGCCGAGCCGGGCGACGCGGTCGGCCGCCGCCGTGTGCGCGTCCGTCCCGGCGGCCGGTCCACCGCCGGTGGACGGCCGGTGCGGTCCGGCTGTCGGCCGGCGCCCCGGAGCCGGGCCGGCGGCTCGCCGTGCGCCGCTGCCGGACGCCGCCCGGAGCCCGCTCGGGGAGGCCGCGTAGATCTCCCGCACGGTGTCGTTGAACTGCCGGACGCTGGCGAACCCCGAGGCGAAGGCGACGTCGGTGACCGGGAGGCCGGTGGTCTGCAGCAGCACCCGTGCCGTGTGGGCGCGCTGCGCCCGGGCCAGGGCGATCGGCCCGGCCCCCAGCTCGGCGGTGAGCTGCCTTTGGAGCTGGCGGGCGCTGTAGCCGAGCCGGGCGGCCAGCCCGGCTACGCCCTCGCGGTCCACGACGCCGTCGCCGATGAGCCGCACCGCCCGGCCGACGAGATCGGCCCGCGCGTTCCAGGCGGCGGAGCCCGGCACCGCGTCCGGGCGGCAGCGGCGGCAGGCCCGGTACCCGGAGCGCTGCGCGGACGCGGCCGTGGGGTGGAAGCGGACGTTCTGCCGCTTCGGGGTCACGGCGGGGCAGCTCGGGCGGCAGTAGATGCCGGTCGTCACCACCGCGAAGAAGAACTCCCCGTCGAAGCGGGCATCACGGCTGCGCACCGCCTCGTACCTGGTGTCCTCGTCGTCCGTCACCCCTCCAGTCTCGGCCATCGGCGGACGGCCGACCGGCGGGAATCGGACATGACGTTCCGGGTGGACACGCGGCGGCCCGGAGGACGTCCCCGGGTGGGTACACGGCAGCCCGGAGGACGCCCCGGGCAGGCACGCGGCGGCCCGGATGGCATTCCGGGTGGGCGCTCGGCAGTCCCCGGGACACCGCTCAGGTCTCGTCCACCGGCTCCGGCCGCTCCTCGGTGTCCGGCGAGGGGGCGGTCCTGCGGAGGTGGGGCAGCCGCGAGCGGATGTCCTCCGGGGGCAGGAACTGCGCCCAGCGCTCGGGGTACTCCGACGGCGGCTCGGTGTCCGGTCCGTCCACAGCCTCGTCCCAGGTGTCCGTGTCGTCGGCGTCGTCCGCGGAGGGCAGGGCCGCGGCGCGCTGGGCCGCCGCCTGGGCGATCAGTTCGGCGGCGGCCTTCTCCCGGGCCCGGGCGTTCTCCTCGCGCGCGGCGGCGGTCGCGACCGAGGGCCAGACCCGGTCGATGGCGGCATTGACGCCGGCCCCGGCCAGCACGGCGAACGCGGAGACCCCGATCCACAGGAGGACGGCGACGGGCGCGGCCAGCGAGCCGTAGATCGTCGGGCCCTCGACCGTGTTGATCAGGTAGATCCGGAGCAGGAAGCTGCCGAGCACCCACATGGCCAGTGCGACCAGCGCCCCCGGGATGTCCTCCGCCCAGGGCGACCGGACCGGCACCGACACGTGGTACAGCGTGGTCAGGAAGACCACCGAGAGGACGAGGACGACCGGCCAGTACAGCACCCGGACGACCGCCCCGCTCCACGGCAGGAACTCCATCACCGCGTCCGGGCCCGCCACCATCAGCGGCAGCACCACGGCCCCGATGACCAGCGCGATCACATACAGCCCGAACGCCAGCAGCCGGGTCTTCACGATGCCCCGCTTGCCGTCCAGCCCGTACATCACGGTGATCGTGTCGATGAAGACGTTGACCGCGCGGGAGCCGGACCAGAGCGCGAAGGCGAAACCGAGCGAGATCACATCGGGCCGGCCGCCGCGGGTGACGTCGTTCAGCAGCGGGCGGGCGATGTCCTCGACGCCGCGGTCGGAGAGGACGGTGCCGGACGCGGTGAGGATGTTCTCCCGCACGTGGTCGATGGTCTCGATGCCGATCCACGGATCGAGGTAGCCGAGGAGTCCGATGAGGCCGAGCAGCAGCGGCGGCAGCGACAGCAGGGTGAAGAAGGCCGCTTCGGCGGCCAGCCCGACGATGCGGTACTCCATGCAGGAGTTGACCGTGTCCTTCAGCAGCAGCCACGCCACCTGGCGTTTGGACACATGGGGATAAAGGGCACGGGCTCGCCGGAGGCGGCCCGCGGCTCTGCTGGGGGATGACTCTGCTGCCGACACCTCCTTAACGTATCTGCCATGGCAGCCTCGACCCACATGGTGACCAACCAGGCTCCGCCCCTGGTCGGCTACGACGTTTTCGCGGCGGATACAGCCCTCTCGGAGGCCGTGACGCGCCACACCGGCGCCGAGCACCTGGACCGCGTGCGGGAGGAGCTCGGCGAACTCGGGCGCGCCGCGGGTTCCTCCCAGGGCCAGAAGTGGGGTGCGCTCGCCAACGAGAACCCCCCGGTGCTGCGCACCCACGACCGCTACGGCCACCGCATCGACGAGGTCGACTTCCACCCCTCCTGGCACCGGCTGCTCGGCCATGCCGTCTCCGCGGGGCTCACCGACGCCCGGACCCGGCCGCACGGGCAGCTGCGGCGCGCCGCGGGCTTCTTCGTCTGGACGCAGGCCGAGGCGGGGCACGGCTGCCCCCTGTCGATGACCCACGCCGCGGTGCCCGCGCTGCGGACCGACCCGGAGCTGGCCGCCGTCTGGGAGCCGCGGCTCACCTCCCGGGCGTACGTGCCGGAGCTGCTGCCCGCGGACCGCAAGCCGGGCGCCCTGTTCGGGATGGCCATGACGGAGAAACAGGGCGGTTCGGACGTCCGGGCGAACACGACACGGGCGGACCCACTGGACACACCGGGCGAATACCTCCTGACCGGACACAAGTGGTTCTGCTCGGCGCCGATGTCCGACGCGTTCCTGGTACTGGCCCAGGTGCCGTCCTCCGCGCGCGGCGACGGCGGCCTGACCTGCTTCCTGCTCCCCCGGGTGCTGCCCGACGGCACCCGCAACACGTTCGCCGTCCAGCGGCTGAAGAACAAGCTCGGCAACCGCTCCAACGCCTCCGCCGAGGTGGAGTTCGACGGCACCTGGGCCCGGCGGGTGGGCGAGGAGGGGCGCGGCATCGCGACGATCATCGGGATGGTGGCGGCGACCCGGCTGGACTGCGTGACCGCGTCGGCCTCGCTCATGCGGCAGGCCGTGGCCCAGGCCGTGCACCACAGCGCGTACCGCAGCGCCTTCGGCGGGCCGCTGATCGACAAGCCGCTGATGCGCAACGTGCTGGCGGACCTGGCCCTGGAGTCGGAGGCCGCGACGGCGCTGGCGATGCGGCTGGCGGCGGCCCAGGACGCGGCCGACGGCGGCGACGAGAACGCGACGCACCTGCTGCGGCTGGCCGTGCCGGTGGCCAAGTACTGGGTGACGAAGCGCTGCCAGCCGCTGGTCGGCGAGGCCCTGGAGTGCCTGGGCGGCAACGGCTACGTGGAGGAGTCGGGCATGCCCCGGCTGCTCCGGGAATCGCCGCTGAACTCCCTCTGGGAGGGCGCCGGGAACATCCAGGCGCTCGACGCGCTCCGCGCCCTGAGGCGGGAGCCCGCCGCGCTCAACGCGTTTCTGCTGGAGATCGGCCGGGCCCGCGGCGCCGACCACCGGCTGGACGCCGGGATCAAGGACCTGCTCGCCGAACTGGCCGACCTGAGCGGCATCGAGGCCCGGGCGCGCCGGGTGGCCGAGCGGATGGCATTGGTGCTCCAGGGAGCGCTGCTCGTACGGTTCGCGCCCCCGGAGGTGGCCGACGCGTTCTGCGCCTCACGGCTGGGCCGCGACTGGGGAGGAACGTTCGGCACGCTCCCGCACACCTTGGACCTGGCGTCGATCGTGGATCGTTCGCGGGTGCCGGTCTAGGGGCGCGGGAGCGGCCCGTTCCGGACGAGGGTGATGCTGCGCCGACACGGCACCACCCTCGTCCGGCAGCGCCACCGTGACGGGCAGTACGAGCGCACCGGGTGGCGTGGTCATCACTCTGCTGCCGGGGAGCGGGGTGCACAAACGTTGCGACGGGTTGCACCAACAGGACCGAGTACCGTCGGAGTTGCGGCTTTCAACAGCACCCTGAACAGACCGGCCCCTCCGGCCCCTGCCCCTTCGGAGACCGACCCCGTGAACGAGGAATCGCTGGATGTGGCCCGGCTGTCGGGCGTGGACCCCCGCCGGGCCGCCCGACTGATCAGCGGCGCACGCGCCGCCGCACTCGCCGGGGACCGCCCGCCGACGGCTCCGCGGCCGGTGATCGGCGAGTCCTGGAAGCGGACCTTACGGCTCGGGGTGGACCCCGACCGGGGCACGCCGACCGGGCGGCTGGCGCTGGAGGAGATCGAGCACCGGCGGCAGTCCTCGCCGCTCGCCACCGTCCTGCCCACCCTGCGCGAGGGCCTCGTCGCGGTGGCGGACGCGGCGCAGCACATCATGGTCGTCACCGACCCCGAGGGCCGGGTGCTGTGGCGGGACGGCAGCGCGGCGGTGCGCCGACAGGCGGACGGGATCGGCTTCACCCCCGGCGCGAGCTGGGCCGAGGAGAGCGTCGGCACCAACGCCGTCGGCACGGCGCTGGTCGCCCGCCGGCCGGTCCAGGTGTACTCGGCGGAGCACTTCGTCCGCAGCCATCACTCGTGGACCTGTGCCGCGGCGCCGCTGCACGACCCGCGGGACGGGCGGCTGCTCGGCGCGGTCGATGTGAGCGGGCCCGCCACCACCGTCCACCCGGCGACGCTGGCCCTGGTCGGCACGGTGGCGCGGCTGGCCGAGAGCGAACTGCGGGATCTCCACCGGGCGTCGATCGACCGGCTGCGGACGGTGGCCGCGCCGGTGCTGTGCCGGATCGGCGGCCGGGCCCTGGTGGTGGACCGGAACGGCTGGCCGGCCGCCGTCACCGGGATGCCGCCGGTGGACCGGGTGCAGCTCCCCAAGTCCGTCCGGCCGGGACAGATATGGCTCCCCTCGCTCGGCCTGTGCACCGTGGAGCCGCTGCCGGACGGCTGGCTGCTCCGGGTCGACGCCACCGGCGCGGACGCCGCCGGGCCGGGAGCGGAGCCGAGCCGGGTCGTCCTGGACCTGCGGCTGCCCCGGCGGTGGACGCTCTCCGTGACGGGCGGGGCGGGCAGCTGGACCCAGGACCTGTCCCCGCGCCACGCGGAGCTGCTGTACGTGCTGGCGCGCTGCCCGGAGGGCCGGACGGCGGCGCAGCTCGCGGACGACCTCTTCGGCGACGCCACCCGCACGGTGACGGTGCGGGCCGAGATGTCCCGGGTCCGGCGGACCCTGGCGGGCGTGCTGGCGCACCGGCCGTACCGGTTCGCCGACGGGGTGGCGGTGGAACTGCTGACCCCGGACCACCCGGGCGACCTGCTGCCGCACTCGACGGCACCGGCGGTCCGGGCGGCTTCCGGCGGGGGCGAGGGTTCCGGGGACTGACCGGAGAGGCGCGGGGCGTGGTCCGGGGGACGGTGGCCAGGTGCGGGCCGTCAGCCGGGGCATGGCGTGACGGGCCCGGTGCGGGGCCGTGAACGGGGCACGGGCCGGCCGGCACGGTGCGGGTTCCGGACGGCTGGGCAGTGGGGGGTGAGCGCCGTCGTGCCGGGCGGCCGTGGCGGCGGGGGCTCAGCCGGAGCGGCGGAGGCGACGGACCAGGCAGTAGCCGACGATCGCCGCCGACACCATGACCAGTCCGCCACCGAGGGCCACCCCGAACGGGGTCGAGCGGTCGGCGCTGCCGACCCCGGCGTTGGCGGCGCTGTCGGGCACCGCCCCGGCGCTCGCCCCGGGAGCGGGGTGCCGGGTGCGGCCCGGGTCGGGGCGGGCGCTGTCACGGGGCCCGGCCTCCGTACGGCCGCTCGGGGCGGCCCCGGGGTGGTGCGGGGCGGCACTCGTGCCGGTGCCGGTGCCGCTGTCGGTCCCGGTGGTGCCGGAGCCGGTGCCGGGGCTGCTGCCGGTGCCGGGGGCGGTCGCGGAGCCGGCGGGCGAGGAGGGCGCCGCGGAGCCGGCCGTGGCCGTGCCGCTGCCCGCTCCGGTCCCGGGCGCGGCCGATGCGTTGCGGGGCGGCACCACCCGGAAGTGCCCACCGGTGATCGTCCTTCCGCCGCAGGTGGCCGAGACGGTGTGCGTGCCCGGCTCGGCGGCGGCGAAGACCGTGGGCCGGGCGGCGGACGTCTTCCGCCGGTCCGGCAGTCCGGTGAGCTGGGTGCGGGGAAAGGCGTTCGACTCGACGATCGCGTCGTACATCCGGCCGATGCCGCGGCAGGCGGTGCCGTCGACGGTGATGGTCACGATCGCGCCCTGCTCCACCGCGGCCGGGACCACGACGATGTTGCTCGGTCCCGCGTCGACCGGATCGGCGGCGGCGGGCGGGCCCGGCAGCACGAGTACGGCTCCGGCGAGGGCGACGGCCACGGCGACTCGGGGCACGGGCATGGCACTCCTTCGGCGTTTCGGCGGACGCGCGGGGAGCGGCGGCCCGGGGCCGTCGGGACACGTCCACGTCGACCGTCTCCCGGCGGGCGGACCGGTGCCCGGTGCTGCTGGTCCGAACGGGGCCGATTCCCCCCGTGCGGCGGAGCGCGCGGACGGCGGGGAGACGGCGCTCCGGGCCGGGCGTACGGCGCGGGCAGCGGGCCTGCGGTGGTCGTGCGGCGCCCCTCCGCTCCCCCGGGGGCCGCCACGCCCCGGTCTCGGCACGGCGTCGGCCTGCGCCCGGCGCCACCCGTTCGCCCCTGCTGCTGTCGCAGCGCGACATGGGCGGCCATAACGTTCCGTCAGAGGCCGGTGCGGAGCGCGGCTGCCCCGCGCTCCCCGAGGGGAGAGAGATGGGCGCGAAGGACAGGCGGGGCCGGGTGCGCGGCCGCTACACGCCGGTGCGCAGCCGCTCCTCGCCCTGGGGGGCCATAGCGCTCGTCCTGCTCGCCGGTGCGGCCCTGATACGGAACGGCGCCGAGGAGGCGGGCGGCCCCCCGCAGCCGACGGCCGAGTCCGCCGCGGTCGGCCGCACCGTGCCGGGCGCGGCGGGGCCCGCCGCGGTCACGCCGCTGCCGGCGTCCACACCGGCCCGGGTGAAGGTGCCGGCGATCAGGGTGGACGCTCCGCTGATGGCGGTCGGCCTGGACGCCGAGGGCGGGATCGCCTCGCCGCCGGCGGCGGACAAGAACCTGGCCGGGTGGTTCAAGGACGCGGTCACCCCGGGCGAGCAGGGCACGGCCGTCGTCGTCGGCCATGTCGACAACGCCTCGGGGCCGGCCGTCTTCTACAACCTCGGAGCCCTGAAGAAGGGCCACCGGGTGGAGGCGGTCCGGCAGGACGGCCGCACCGCGGTGTTCGAGATCTACGGCATCGACGTGTTCGAGAAGCGGAACTTCCCGGCGGAGCGCGTGTACGGGGACACCGGGCAGCCGGAGCTGCGGGTCATCACCTGCGGAGGCGGCTACTCCAAGGGGCAGGGCTACAACGGGAACGTCGTCGTGTTCGCCAAGCTGGTCGAGGTGCGCTGACCGGGGCCCGGGGCGTGGGCAGGGGCGTGGGCGCCGCGCCGGGGCCCGGCGCGGGGTGCGGGTCGAGCCGGGCCCCGCGCCGGCCCGTGGTCGCCCGAGCAGGGCGGAAGGGGCGCACCCGGGAGGCAGGCGCAACTCGTACCGGCCGGCGAGACGACCGGACAGCGGGGCCACCGGGTGAGGAGCACCGTGCGGGGCCCCCGTGCAGGGGCCCCGGACCGGGTCCTGCGGGCCGTGGTTGGCTGACGGCATGAGCATCACCGTGACCACCTGGTCCCTGGAACAGACCTCGCCCGCCGACCTCACACCCGCCGCCCCGCCCGAGGACGGCCGGGGCATACGGATCGTGCGGTCCGCGGTGCCCTCCCCCGAGTTCAGCCGCTTCCTGTACACCGCGGTCGGCGGTGACATCCACTGGGCCGACCGGCTGGACTGGCCGTACGCGCGGTGGCAGGAGGTCCTGGAGCGCCCCGGCTCCGAGACCTGGGTCGCCTACGACCGGGGGACGCCCGCCGGGTACATCGAGCTGGCCGCCCAGGACGGCGGCGTGGTGGAGATCAGCTACTTCGGGCTGCTCCCCGCCTTCCGGGGCCGGCGGATCGGCGGCCATCTGCTGAGCGAGGGCACGGCCCGCGCCTGGGACCTCGCCGAGCGGTGGGACGGCCTGCCCCCGACCACCCGCGTGTGGGTGCACACCTGCAGCAAGGACGGCCCGCACGCCGTCGACAACTACCGGCGCCGGGGCTTCCGGATCTTCGACACCGCGGTCGAGGAGGAGGCGGACGCCCCCACTCCCGGCCCGTGGCCCGGCGCACACGGCTGACCGTCCTCCTGGCGGCGCGTCCCCGAACCCGCCCGCCCCGGCCTGCACTTCCGGATGCGGGCCGGGCGCGGGCCGCGCGCGTGACCGGGGCCACAACGTCTCGACCAGCGGGACAGTCTTGTCCGAATAGTGGATGGCGGTGGACGCTCCCGAGATCTGCGTGACACGCTTCCGTCATGTCTCGAGCTGGAATTGCCTTGGTGAGTCGGCGGCACGTCGACCTCGGCCGCATGTCCAGCGCCATCTGTCCGGCGGGCTGACAGTCACAGCACCGCCGCTTTCAGCACCGTCCCCACCGCCGCGGACGAGTGTGCACCCCTGACCCCACCTTGCCGCACGCGCCCCCACGCCGTGCCGAGCTCACGCACGTATGCGCAGGTCAACAGGGGTGCCATCGTTACCGTCCGCTGCCTTGAGCCGCCCCGAAGGACAGACACCCATGGCCGCCACCCCAGAACGCGCAAGCGCTGCCACGTCCCGCCGCAAGGCCGGCCGCCACCGCGGCGAGGGCCAGTGGGCCGTGGGGCACTTCACTCCGCTCAACGGCAACGAGCAGTTCAAGAAGGACGACGACGGTCTCAATGTGCGGACACGCATTGAGACGATCTACTCCAAGGCCGGATTCGACTCCATCGACCCGCAGGACCTGCGCGGACGGATGCGCTGGTGGGGCCTCTACACCCAGCGCAAGCCCGGCATCGACGGCGGCAAGACCGCGGTCCTGGAGCCGGAGGAGCTGGACGACAAGTACTTCATGCTCCGCGTCCGCGTCGACGGCGGACGGCTGAGCACCGAGCAGCTGCGGGTCATCGGCGAGATCTCGGAGGAGTTCGCCCGCGGCACCGCCGACATCACCGACCGGCAGAACATCCAGCTGCACTGGATCCGCATCGAGGACGTGCCGGAGATCTGGCGGCGGCTGGAGAACGTCGGTCTGTCCACCACCGAGGCCTGCGGCGACACCCCGCGCGTCATCCTCGGCTCGCCGGTCGCCGGGATCGCCGAGGACGAGATCATCGACGGCACCCCCGCCATCGACCTGATCCACAGCCGGTACATCGGCAGCAAGGAGTTCTCGAACCTCCCCCGGAAGTTCAAGACCGCGATCTCGGGATCGCCGCTGCTGGACGTGGCGCACGAGATCAACGACGTCGCGTTCGTCGGCGTGGACCACCCCGACCACGGCCCCGGCTTCGACCTGTGGGTCGGCGGCGGGCTGTCCACCAACCCCAAGATCGGCGTCCGGCTGGGCACCTGGGTGCCGCTGGCCGACGTGCCGGACGTCTGGGCCGGGGTCATCGGCATCTTCCGGGACTACGGCTACCGCCGGCTGCGCACCCGCGCCCGGCTCAAGTTCCTCGTCGCCGACTGGGGTGCGGAGAAGTTCCGCCAGGTGCTGGAGGACGAGTACCTGGAGCGCAAGCTCACCGACGGCCCCGCCCCGGCGCAGCCGCCGCAGGAGTGGCGCGACCACATCGGCGTCCACCGGCAGCGGGACGGCCGGTTCTACGTCGGCTTCGCGCCGCGCGTCGGCCGCGTCGACGGCACCGTCCTCACCAAGATCGCCGAGCTGGCCGAGGCGCACGGCTCCGGCCGGCTGCGCACCACCGTCGAGCAGAAGATGATCGTGCTCGACGTGGCCGAGGACCAGGTCGAGTCGCTGGTCGCCGGGCTGGAGGCGCTGGACCTGCGGGTCACCCCGTCCCCGTTCCGGCGCGGCACCATGGCCTGCACCGGCATCGAGTTCTGCAAGCTCGCCATCGTCGAGACCAAGGCGCGCGGCTCCTCCCTCATCGACGAACTGGAGCGCCGCCTCCCGGAGTTCGACCAGCCGGTCACCATCAACGTCAACGGCTGCCCGAACGCCTGCGCCCGTATCCAGGTCGCGGACATCGGTCTCAAGGGGCAGCTCGTCCTGGACGCCGACGGCAACCAGGTCGAGGGCTACCAGGTGCACCTGGGCGGCGCGCTGGGCCTGGAGCCCGGCTTCGGCCGCAAGGTCCGCGGACTCAAGGTCACCTCCGACGAACTCCCGGACTACGTCGAGCGCGTGCTGCGCCGGTTCCAGGAGCAGCGCGAGGACGGCGAGCGGTTCGCCCAGTGGGCGGCCCGCGCCGACCAGGAGGCCCTGTCATGAGCGAGCGCGCCGCGCCCTTCTACTGCCCGTACTGCGGCGACGTGGACCTGCGGCCTTCCGAGGAAGGCCACGGGGCCTGGGAATGCGCCTCCTGCAACCGGGCGTTCCGCCTCTCGTTCCTCGGGCTGCTCGCCAAGGGCCTGCAGCGCGACCACGACGAAGGGGGCAGCACCGCATGACCACCGCACCCGAACGCACCGCGGCCGAACTCCAGCAGCTCGCCGAAGAGGCGGGCCGCGCGCTGGAGGACGCGCCCGCCCTGGAGATCCTGCGCTGGGCCACCGACACCTTCGGCGGCCGGTTCTGCGTGACCTCCTCCATGGAGGACGCCGTCGTGGCGCACCTCGCCTCCCGGGCCGCCCCCGGCGTGGACGTGGTGTTCCTCGACACCGGCTACCACTTCCCGGAGACCATCGGCACCCGGGACGCGGTCGACGCCGTGATGGACGTCAACGTCATCACGCTCACCCCGCGGCGGACCGTCGCCGAGCAGGACGCCGAGCACGGGCCGAAGCTGCACGACCGCGACCCCGACCTGTGCTGCGCGCTGCGCAAGGTCCAGCCGCTGGAGGAGGGCCTGACCGGCTACGACGCGTGGGCGACCGGCCTGCGCCGCGACGAGTCCCCCACCCGGGCGAACACCCCGGTCGTCGGCTGGGACGCCAAGCGGCGCAAGGTCAAGGTCTCCCCGATCGCCCGCTGGACGCAGGACGACGTGGACGCCTACGTGACGGAGCACGGCGTGCTCACCAACCCGCTGCTGAGCGACGGCTACGCGTCGGTCGGCTGCGCCCCCTGCACCCGGCGGGTCCTGGACGGCGAGGACGCCCGCTCCGGCCGCTGGGCGGGGAGCAACAAGACCGAGTGCGGACTGCACGGCTGATGAGCGAACGGACGGATGGGATACAGGCGGATGGGATACCGGACATGGGCCTGACGGACGGCGGGGCGAGCGCGCCCGCGACGGGCGCCACGATCTGGCTCACGGGCCTGCCGAGCGCCGGCAAGACGACGCTCGCGCACGCGCTGGCCGAGCGGCTGCGCGGCGAGGGCCACCGGACCGAGGTGCTCGACGGCGACGAGATCCGCGAGTTCCTCTCCGCGGGCCTCGGCTTCACCCGCGAGGACCGGCACACCAATGTGCAGCGGATCGGCTTCGTCGCCGAACTGCTCGCCTCCCACGGCGTGAAGGCCCTGGTGCCGGTGATCGCCCCGTACACGGACAGCCGGGAGGCGGTGCGCAAGCGCCACCAGGCCGAGGGCACCCCCTACCTGGAGGTGCACGTGGCCACACCGGTCGAGGTGTGCTCGGTGCGCGACGTGAAGGGCCTGTACGCCAAGCAGGCGTCCGGCGAGATCTCCGGACTGACCGGCGTGGACGACCCCTACGAGGCACCGGCCGACCCGGACCTGCGGATCGAGACGCACGAGCGGACCGTCGAGGACTCCGCCGCCCAGCTGCACGCGCTGCTGACCGAGAGGGGACTGGCGTGACCACCGCGACAGACCGGACCGAGAGCACCGACAGCCCGTACGCGCTGTCCCACCTGGACGCCCTGGAGTCCGAGGCGGTGCACATCTTCCGCGAGGTGGCGGGCGAGTTCGAGCGGCCGGTGATCCTCTTCTCCGGCGGCAAGGACTCCATCGTCATGCTGCACCTGGCGCTGAAGGCGTTCGCGCCCGCGCCGGTGCCGTTCGCACTGCTGCACGTGGACACCGGGCACAACTTCCCCGAGGTCATCGACTACCGGGACCGCACCGTCGCCCGGCACGGGCTGCGGCTGCACGTCGCGTCCGTCCAGGAGTTCATCGACGCCGGCAAGCTGCGCGAGCGCCCCGACGGCACCCGGAACCCGCTGCAGACCGTCCCGCTGCTGGACGCCATCGACCAGGGCCGGTTCGACGCGGTCTTCGGCGGCGGCCGGCGCGACGAGGAGAAGGCCCGCGCCAAGGAGCGGGTGTTCTCGCTGCGCGACGAGTTCGGCGGCTGGGACCCGCGCCGGCAGCGCCCGGAGCTGTGGCAGCTCTACAACGGCCGGCACTCCCCCGGCGAGCACGTGCGGGTCTTCCCGCTGTCGAACTGGACCGAACTCGACGTGTGGCAGTACATCGCCCGGGAGGACATCGAACTCCCGGAGATCTACTACGCGCACGAGCGGGAGGTCTTCGCCCGCAACAGCATGTGGCTGGCGCCCGGCGAGTGGGGCGGCCCCAAGGACGGCGAGACCGTGGAGAAGCGGCTGGTGCGCTACCGCACCGTCGGCGACATGTCCTGCACCGGCGCCGTCGACTCCGACGCCGCCACCATCGAGCAGGTCATCGCCGAGATCGCCGCCTCCCGGCTCACCGAGCGCGGCGCGACCCGCGCCGACGACAAGCTGTCCGAGGCCGCCATGGAGGACCGCAAGCGCGAGGGGTATTTCTAACCATGACCAGCACCATCGCCGATCAGACCGCGGCCACGTCGCTGCTGCGCTTCGCCACCGCCGGATCCGTCGACGACGGCAAGTCCACCCTGGTGGGGCGGCTGCTGCACGACTCCAAGTCGGTCCTCGCCGACCAGCTGGAGGCCGTCGAGCACGCCTCCCGCTCCCGCGGCCAGGAGGCCCCGGACCTCGCGCTGCTCACCGACGGGCTGCGGGCCGAGCGGGAACAGGGCATCACCATCGACGTCGCCTACCGCTACTTCGCCACCCCGCGGCGGCGGTTCATCCTGGCCGACACCCCGGGCCACGTGCAGTACACCCGCAACATGGTGACCGGCGCCTCCACCGCCGAACTCGCCGTGGTGCTGGTGGACGCCCGCAACGGCGTCGTCGAGCAGACCCGGCGGCACGCCGCCGTCGCCGCGCTGCTGCGCGTCCCGCACGTCGTCCTCGCGGTCAACAAGATGGACCTCGTCGACTACGCGGAGCCCGTCTTCGCCGCCATCGCCGAGGAGTTCACCCGCTACGCGGCCTCGCTCGGCGTCCCGGAGATCACCGCGATCCCGATCTCCGCACTGGCCGGCGACAACGTCGTGACCGCCTCCGCGAACATGGACTGGTACGGCGGCCCCACCGTGCTGGAGCACCTGGAGACCGTGCCGGTGGGCACCGACCCGTCCACGGACCCGGCCCGCTTCCCCGTCCAGTACGTCATCCGCCCGCAGACCGCCGAGCACCCCGACTACCGCGGCTACGCGGGCCAGGTGGCGTCCGGCGTGCTGCGCGCCGGCGACGCCGTGACCGTGCTGCCGTCCGGGCTGACCAGCACCGTCGAGGGCATCGACGCGCTCGGCACGAGCGTCGAGCAGGCCTGGGCCCCGCAGTCGGTGACCGTCCGGCTCGCCGACGACCTGGACATCTCGCGCGGCGACACGATCGTCGCCACCGCCTCCGCCCCCGAGGCCACCCAGGACATCCACGCCACGGTCTGCCATCTGCACGACCAGCCGCTGACGCCGGGCGCCCGGGTGCTGCTCAAGCACACCACCCGCACGGTGAAGGCCATCGTCAAGGACATCCCGTCCCGGCTGACCCTGGACGACCTCTCCCAGCACCCCGCCCCCGGCGAGCTGGTCGCCAACGACATCGGCCGGGTCGTGCTGCGCACCTCCGAGCCGCTGGCGCTCGACGCCTACGCCGACTCCCGGCGCACAGGATCGTTCCTGCTGATCGACCCGTCCGACGGCTCCACCCTCACGGCGGGCATGGCGGGCGCGGCGTTCGCCGACTCCGAGGCCGAGGTCGGCACCCGCGACGACGACGGGTGGGACTTCTGATGACCGACATCTTCTCCACCTTCGCGAAGGAGGGCGGCCGCGTCGGCAGCGGCGCCCTCGGGAGCGGTCAGGGCGGAGTGGGGCGATGTGCGTGCTGACACCTGAGCACCGCAGGCACCCGCTCCCCCGACGAAGACCCTCCCCCGCTGCCGCCGAGCGGTAGCACCGCACCGCCGGGCGTCCCCGCGACGTACCGGCCCACCGAGAGGAACACCTCCCGTGACTGCCGTTCGCTCCACCCTCGCCCGGCCGGCGGCCCGCCGCGCCGTCGCGGCCGCCGCCGCCCTCCCGCTGCTGATCGTCTCCCTCGGCGCCTGCGGCTACGGCTCCAAGGCCACGGCGGAGGACGCGGCACCGGCCGCCAAGGGCAAGAAGCTCGACGGCCTCGACGAGGTGAAGATCGGCTACTTCGCGAACACCACCCACGCCACCGCGCTGGTCGGCCTCGGCAAGAAGGGCCTCATCCAGAAGGAGCTGGGCGGCACCAAGGTCACGCCCCGGGTCTTCAACGCGGGCCCGGCCGAGATCGAGGCCCTCAACTCCGAGGGCATCGACATCGGCTGGATCGGCCCGTCCCCCTCCATCAACGGCTACGCCAAGTCCCACGGCGAGGGCCTGAAGATCATCTCCGGCTCGGCGTCCGGCGGCGTCTCCCTCGTGGTGAACCCGAAGAAGATCAAGAGCCTGGACGACCTCAAGGGCAAGACGATCGCCACCCCGCAGCTCGGCAACACCCAGGACGTGGCGCTCCTCAACTACCTCTCGGAGAAGGGCTACAAGGTCGACCCCAACTCCGGCAAGGGCGACGTGACCGTCGCCCGCACCGACAACAAGGTGACCCCGGTCGCCTTCAAGAGCGGCAGCGTCGACGGGGCCTGGGTGCCCGAACCCACCGCGTCCAAGCTGGTCGCCGAGGGCGGCAAGGTCCTCCTCGACGAGAAGAAGCTGTGGAAGGACGGCAAGTTCGTCATCACGAACCTGATCGTCTCCCAGAAGTTCCTCAAGGAGCACCCCGACGTCGTCGAGGCCGTGCTGCGCGGCTCGGTGAAGACCAACGACTGGATCAAGGGCAACCCGGACGCCGCCAAGAAGGCCATCAACGACGCCCTGAAGGCGGAGGCCGGCAAGCCCCTGCCGCCCGAGGTGCTGGACCCGGCGTTCCGGCACGTCGAGGTCACCGACGACCCGCTGGCCTCCACCCTCGGCACCGAGGCCGGCCACGCCGTCAAGGCCGGCCTGCTCGACAAGCCGAACCTCAAGGGCATCTACGACCTCCGGCTGCTCAACAAGGTGCTGAAGGCCGAGGGCAAGCAGCCGGTCGACGACGCCGGGCTCGGCACCAAGTAATCCACCGGAACGCTCCCAGGAGGTGACACTCATGGCCATCACCACGCTCACCAAGACCCCCGCCGTGGACGACGCGGCGGTGTCCCACGTCGCGCGCATCGACCACGTGTCGAAGTCGTTCGGCCGGCCCGGAGCCCAGCAGCTCGTCCTGGACGACATCAGCCTCGATGTGGCACCCGGCGAGTTCGTGACCCTCCTGGGAGCCTCCGGCTGCGGCAAGTCGACCCTGCTCAACCTGGTCGCCGGGCTCGACAAGCCGTCCGCCGGAGCCATCGAGACCCCCGGCGGCCGGCCCGCCCTGATGTTCCAGGAGCACGCCCTCTTCCCGTGGCTCACCGCGGGCCGGAACATCGAACTCGCCCTGCGGATGCGCGGCCTGCCCAAGGCCGAACGGCGCCCCGAGGCCGAGCGTCTGCTGGAGCTCGTCCGCCTCAAGGGCGCATACGGCAAGCGCGTCCACGAACTGTCCGGCGGCATGCGGCAGCGCGTCGCCCTCGCCCGGGCCCTCGCCCAGGACAGCCGGCTGCTGCTGATGGACGAGCCGTTCGCCGCGCTCGACGCCATCACCCGCGACGTCCTGCACGACGAACTGACCCGCATCTGGCGGGAGACGAACCTGTCCGTCCTCTTCGTCACCCACAACGTCCGCGAGGCCGTGCGCCTCGCCGAGCGGGTCGTCCTGCTGTCGTCCCGCCCCGGCCGCATCGCCCGCGAGTGGAAGGTCGACATCCCGCAGCCGCGCCGGATCGAGGACTCCGGGGTCGCCGACCTGTCCATCGAGATCACCGAACAGCTGCGGGGAGAGATCCGCCGACATGGCCAGCACTGACACCGAGCAGCGCACCGGCGCCGACCCGGCCGCCTCCGACAACACCGCCACCGACAACTCCGCCCCCGACGCCACCGCCCCCGACCAGCTCGCCGGCCTGGAGGCAGGCCTCGACGCCCTGGAGACCCGGGCGTCCCAGCGCGCGCCGCTCGGCCGCACCCTGCTGTCCAAGGCCGTGCCGCCGATCATCGCCGTCGCCATCGTCCTGGTGCTGTGGCAGCTCGCCTACCACTTCAAGCTGAAGGAGCACTACCTGCTCCCCAGCCCGGTGGACGTGGGCCGCTCCCTCCAGGAGAAATGGCTGGAGGGCACCCTCCTCAGCTACGTGTGGACCAGCCTCTCCCGCGGCGGCCTCGGCTTCCTGATCTCCGTGGCGATCGGCACCCCGCTCGGCCTGATCGTCGCCCGGGTCAAGCCGGTACGCGCCGCGATCGGCCCCATCCTGTCCGGACTGCAGTCACTGCCGTCCGTCGCCTGGGTGCCCGCCGCGATCATCTGGTTCGGGCTGACCGACGCCACCATCTACGCCGTCGTGCTGCTCGGCGCCGTCCCCTCCATCGCCAACGGCCTGGTCTCCGGCGTCGACCAGATCCCGCCGCTCTATCTGCGCGCCGGCCGGGTCATCGGAGCCAACGGGCTGCACGCCGTACGGCACATCCTGCTCCCGGCCGCCCTGCCCGGCTACATCGCCGGACTCAAGCAGGGCTGGGCCTTCTCCTGGCGCTCCCTGATGGCGGCCGAACTGATCGTCAACGCCGGCGACCTGGGCGTCGGCCTCGGCCAGCTGCTGGAACAGGGCCGGGAACTCCAGGACATGTCCTGGGTCCTCTCCGCGATCCTGCTCATCCTCATCGTCGGCATCGGCATCGAACTCCTCGTCTTCGCCCCCATCGAGCGGCGCGTCCTTCGCAGCCGCGGCCTCCTCGTCAAGAGCTGACCCCCGCCATGCACACCCCGCACCCCCTCCGCCCGGACCTGCGCCGCGTCCGCCCCACGGCCCCCGTGCTGCTGCTCGTGGCCCACGGCAGCCGCGACCCGCGGCACGCGGCGACCGTCACCGCACTCACCGAGCGGGTACGGTCGCTGCGGCCCGGGCTGCGCGTGGAGACCGGCTACCTGGACTTCTGCGCGCCGAGCGTGCCCCAGGTACTGCAGCGCCTCGCCGCCGAGGGCGTACGGGGCGTGGTCGCCCTGCCGCTGCTGCTCACCCGCGCCTTCCACGCGAAGTCCGACATCCCCTCCGTGCTGCACGAGATGTCGGGCCGGCTGCCGCACCTCTCCCTGCGACAGGCCGACGTGCTCGGCCCGTCCCCCCTCCTGACCGCCACCCTCGAACGGCGGCTGTACGAAGCCGGGGTGCGCCCCGGTGACCGGCGCTCGACCGGGGTCGTCCTGGCCTCGGCGGGCTCCTCCGACCCGGAGGCGATCGCAGTGATCGCTGAAATCGCGCGGGAGTGGCGGCACACCGGTTGGTGCGCCGTGCGGCCTGCGTTCGCCTCCGCATCTCTCCCCCGCACAGCGGACGCGGTCCGGCAGTTGCGCGCCGAGGGCGCGGAGCGGGTCGCCGTGGCCCCCTACGTCCTCGCCCCCGGCTTCCTGCTGGACCGGATCGTCACCGGCGCACGCGAAGCCGGGGCCGACTTCCTCGCCGAAGCCCTCGGCGACGCCCCGGACGTCGCGCGGCTGGTGCTCCAGCGGTACGAGGGGGCTTGCGGGGAGCGGGGGGTCGGGTTGCGGGCTTCGGCCTGACGAGGGCGGCGTCCCCGGGGGGCCCGCCCCCACCCCCTCCCCGCCCCTGCCCCTCGATCACATCGGTCACGTCGGTACGTCGGTCACGTCCCAGCGCTGCCGGCCGCGCCCTCGGTTCACGTCGGTCCGGCCCTCCACCGCCGGCCGCGTCTCACCCGCGGTCGGACATCAGCCCTCGCTCATCGCCAGCAGCTTGACGACCGTGTTCCAGTTCCGCGCGGTGGCCACGGCATCGCCGGTGGCCTTCCCGAGCACCGGCATGAGCTTGCTGGTGCCGAGACCCCCGGGACAGTGCACGAAGATCTCCCGCTCGCCCGGACGGAACTCGTCCGGGCGGTACTTCCCCGCATCGATCGTGCCCAGCCGCCCGAGGTCAGGAGGTGACGACAGGAAGATCACCACCAGCTTCGACGGTTCGAACGACGCGGCCGGGAACGGGTTCCGGCCGGCCGCCGCCCGCAGCTCCGCCGCGCTGAGCACGATGCACCGCACCTCGAAGCCGAACCGGTCCTCGATCGCCCGCTCCAACTCCTCCACCAGCAGCGCCGGATCCTGCTCGGCACTGGTGAACACCGCGTTGCCGCTCTGCAGATGCGTACGGACCGCCCCGTGCCCCAGGCCCGTCAGCAGCTCGCGGAGCGCCGCCATGGGCACCTTCTTGTGCCCGCCCACATTGATCCCGCGCAGCAATGCCACATAGCTCGTCACGGCGGCACCCTACCGAGAGGGACCGACAGTGCCCGGCAATCCGATGGCTTGTCCGGTGCTACGCGGCATAACCTCTCGGCCGTGACCCCGCCTCCGCTGCACACCGAACGCCTCCGGCTCACCTCGTACACCCCCGCTGACGAAGAGGACTTCGTCCGGCTCTTCCAGGACTCCCGGGTGTCCCGCTGGATGGGGGACGGCCCGTCGAGCGAAGCGGAGGACCGGGCTCTCTTCGGACGGATCTTCAGCAAGGTCTACGCCCAGCGGCTGTTCGACGTGTGGGCCGTCCGTCTGGCGGGAGCGGACGCGCCCGGCCGGTATGTCGGGCACGCCGAGATCAAACACACCGACACGGTCGACGGGTACGAGGTCGTCTACGCCCTGGCGGCCGAGGCCTGGGGTGGGGGCCTCGGCACCGAGGTGGCCGGGGCCCTCCTCGCCCATGGCTTCGGCACCCTGGGTCTGGCCGAGGTGCACGCCACCGTCGCCGCGCCGAACAGCGCCTCGCTGGCGCTGCTGGCACGCGTCGGCTTCGTCCCGGTGCGGGACATCGTGGAGGACGACGGCAGTACGACCCAGGTGCTCACCCTGCGGCGAGCGGCGTGGGGGCACGGCCCTTCTCGTAGACCGTGAGCCCCCGGGAGAGGCGGAGCGGGACCAGGACCAGCTCCACCCAGACGGCCTTCCACGCGTAGTACAGGTTGACCGCCTTCGCCGGGTAGACACAGGGGATGTTGAGCAGCACCCTGCGGACCGGGAGTTTCCGCCGCCTGGCCGCATAGACCAGGGGCGGCACGGTGAGGAGTATGTCGGCCCCGGCCCACCAGCCCAGTGCCGAGGGCAGCGTCTGATCCGTGGTCGCGGCGAGGATCACCGGAGTGGCCCACCACAGCGGCGCGGTGAGAATCTCGACCATCGCCAGCAGGATCCACACGGCGAGCAGCGGCTTGCGGAGGATCAGCCGGCCCAGGTGCAGCCGGACGTTCTGGCAGAAGCCGGCCATCCACCGCCAGACCTGCTTCCGCAGATACGTCAGGGTCTCCGGGTCGGCCGCCCACGCCTCGGCGTCCGCGACGTAGACGGCCCGGCGGCCCGCGATCTGCTGAGACCAGGTGTAGTCCATGTCCTCGACGATGGTCCGCTCGGGGAAGCCACCGAAGCCCGCCAGGACGCCACGGCGGAAGACGGAGCAGCAACCGGAGCAGACGACGGGGCTGTTGGCGCCGTTCTGGATGGGCCGGTGCCAGTGGAATCCGAAGAGGTACTCGACGGACCGGCCGCGCTCCCACACCGTGCGGGTGTGCCGGGTCTGCACGTTGCCGGCGGCGACCACCACTGCGGGGTCGTCGAAGGCGGGGGTGATGCGCTCGATGTAGTCGGGCGCGAGGACGGTGTCGGCGTCGACCGCGAGGACCAGCTCGGTCGAGCAGTGGGGCAGGGCGAAGTTCTGTGCCTTCGCCTTGCTGCCCAGGTTGTGCGGTGGTGTCAGGACCGTGGCGCCGAAGGACCGTGCCACGTCGCCGGTGCGGTCGGCCGAGCCGTCGTCGACCACGATGACTGCGTCGGGCGGCACGGTTTGCCGGAAGACGGATTCCAGCGTGGCCGGGAGGCCTTCCTCCTCGTTGTGTGCCGGGACGATGACCGTAAGGCTGCGCATGATTCGCTCCCCCGCTTCGTTCCGCGTCGCAGGACTCCGCGTCCCATGACGGTGATCAGCGCGACGACGCCGTAGACGATGGTGCTCAGGCCGATGAACGGCAGGCCCCCGTGCATCTCGTGCTCCTTCGAGTCCGGTGGTTGTGGCGTCTGTTGGTCACTGACGGTAGCCGGGTCTCGGGCTTCGCGCCGATGGCCGCCGTTGCCTGTGGAAAACTCCGCCGCAGGGACCGCGACCGGGCGCGTAAGCGCAGGTGGGAGCGGTGTTCCGGGTGGCGTGCGGTGCACCGGGGAGGGCGAAGGGGGCACGTCGGTCTCTGTGCACGGTACGGCCCGCAGAAACCGGTATCGGCCGGTGACGACCCGCAGGAGCGCGCGGATCCGAGCGGATCGAACAGGTTCACCGACGGGCGGGACGGTGTCTCCTGGATTCCGGCAACTCCCGCCCGCTCCGGGGCACTTGCGGAAGGCCCCACTGTCAGACCCGGGACCTAGGCTGTTGGGGACTCCAGTGGGGCGCGCTGACGTGCGCGGCCGAGTGTCCGACGATCGCACGGGAGGGGATTGTGGCCAAGGAACGGGACTTCGGTCCGCACCAGTTGGCTGACTGGCTCGGGCTCGAACCGAAGCAATTCCGACGCGCCCAGGCCCGGGGGCTCATTCCGCCGCCGGACATCGACGACGAGCGGTGGTCGCTGGTGCTGGCCAAGACGCTGCCGGACCGCCTCGAGGGCATCAGGGATGCCCTGGGGACCGGACACGCCACCGCAGCGGCGCCGCCGCCCGACAGCTCGTCGTCCACCGGCGGGACCGGAGGTGGCAAGGCCGCCCGAGGACGGGACTTCGGCCCCGTTCAACTGGCGCAGTGGCTGGGGCTGAAGAGCTGGCAGGTCCCCCGGGCGGTGCAGCACGGCGTGATTCCGCCCCCGGATGTGAATGCCAAGCGCTGGTCGTACGGGGTGGCGAAAACGCTGCCCGATCGCGTCGAAGAGATCAGGGCCGCCGTGGGCGACCACCCCGGGCTCGGATCGATCAAGGCGGCAGAGCATCTGTCCTTACGCCTTCAGCGGGAAGTCGAGCGTGTCGACGTGCAGACCCTCGCCGATCAGGGCCTGTTGCGGCCGCAGGGCGAATTCAGGGGACACCCCATGTTCGCCGTGGACGACCTCGACGAGCTCCCGGAGGAGCACGTCGAGGCCACGGTCCGCGACCGCCATGCCTGGATCGAGTCGAGCTGGTCGGCCAAGGAAGCGGCGGAATCCCTGGGCTGGCCCGTCGGGAAGTTCGAGGTGACCGCAGAACGTCGCGGGGTGCGGCCCGGACTGCTGGGACGCTTCGCCCGGGCGGACGTGGAGGCTCTGCGTGACCAGCGGGAAACGGTCTAGGTCCATGCAGTTGGGCCGGTCCCACGCCTCCCGCCCGGAGTGATCCACGGCTGGGGACGATCCGGCGGCTGGTCGCCGCGGATGAGAAGCGCGGGCCGCTCGTGGCAGAAGCAGGCTCGGACTTCTCATCGGGCGGCCCAACGGACGGAGCCACGGCTCCGGCCCGGCCGACAGGGACCATGAGGTCCCGGTCTCGGCGCGGGCCCAATGCTCCTGAGCAGCACGCCGGAGGCGCAAGGAGGCCGCCGCGCTCCGTGGGGGAGAGCGCGGCGGCCGTCTGCTACTGGGGTGTGCGAAGGGTTACTTCGTGACCTTCAGCAGCTTGTTCGGGGTGCCCTCGCTGGGGTTGCTGATCTTGTCAGGGGTGGCACCGTCGGTGAGGGCCTTCGAGACCTGCTCCGGGGTGGCGTCCTTGTGGGAGCCGAGGTAGACCGCGGCGGCACCCACGACGTGCGGGGTGGCCATCGAGGTGCCGGAGATGGTCTTGGTGCCGGTGTCGCTGTCGTTCCAGTCGGAGGTGATGTCCGAGCCGGGGGCGTACAGGTCGACGACCTTGCCGAAGTTGGAGAAGTCGGACTGCTCGTCCTTCTCGGTGCTGGAGGCGACGGTGACCGCTTCCTTCACCCGCGCCGGGGAGCTCTGGCCGGCGTCGGAGGACTCGTTGCCCGCGGCCACGACGAAGGTGACGCCGGCGGCGACGGCCTTCTTGACGGCCGCGTCGAGGGCCTCGTCGACGGTGCCGCCGAGGCTCATGTTGGCGACCGACGGGCCCTGGTGGTTCTTGGTGACCCAGTCGATGCCGGCGACGACCTGCTCGGTCGAGCCGGAGCCCTCGTCGTCCAGCACGCGGACGGCCACGATCTTGGCCTTCTTCGCGACACCGTGCTTGGCGCCGGCGATGGTGCCGGCGACGTGGGTGCCGTGGCCGTTGCCGTCGTCGGCGTCCTTGTCGTTGTCGATGGCGTCGAAGCCGGAGGTGGCGCGGCCGTCGAAGTCCTTGTGCGTGGTGCGGACACCGGTGTCGATGACGTACGCGGTGGCGCCCTCACCGGCGCCCTCCGGGTAGGCGTACTTCTTGTCGCCCTTGGTCTCTTCCTGGTCGATCCGGTCCAGGCCCCAGGACGGGGGGTTCTCCTGGGTGGCGTTGATGTGGAACTTCTTGTTCTGCACCACCTTGCCGACGGACGGGTCCGCGGCGAGCTTCTTGGCCTCGGCCTCGGTGAGACCGTTGGCCGAGAAGCCGTTGACGGCGGAGGAGTAGTTCCGCTTGAGCTTGCCGCCGTACTCCTTGGCCAGGTCGGACTTGGCGTCCTTCGCGGCCATGGTCTTGGCGCTGTCGTCCATCAGGACGATGTAGCTGCCGCTCACGGCGTTCTCGGCGTTGGCGCCGTAGATCTTGCCCGTGGGGGTGGTGCTCGCGCCGGCGGGAAGGGTCAGCAGCGTGCCGCCCGCGGCCACGGCCACGGTGGCGGATATCGCCACGGTCAACCGACGCTTGCTGTAACGCTTGTGTGAAGCCATGAAGAGAGGTCTCCTCGATTGCTGTGGGGGGTTGAAGCGTTGTTGCAATCGCCCCGGCCCGCAGGAAGATCTGCGTCCGGGTGATTCGAAACCCTGGCCGATTGACGCGCTCAATTCAATGACAACGGTGTGACATCCGGCAGGTGTGACGGAGACAACAGGTTTACGGAAATCCAAACCGCACCAAACTGGACCCAGTTGAGGCCCCCCGCCTCAACTCCTTTTACCTGCGGGCGATCCGGCCGTTCCCCGGGAGGGGATTTGCTACCCGCGGTACGGATATCCCGGACATGGCGCGACCCCCGGGCCGTGAGCCAGGGGGTCGCGCACCACGGTTCGCAAAGGCGGGAACAAAGGGCCCGAGGGTCATGGAGCAGCATCATCGACAGAGTGTCGCGAATGGCGAACGCCGCGTGAACGGCTCCGCGGTCAGGCGGTCTTCTCGAAGGACGCCATGGTGCGCGTGAAGTCGCGCGTGGACAGCAACAGTTTGTAGATGATGGCCAGTTCGAAGACCAGCAACAGCACACCGGCGCCGACGGTGACCGGAGCGACCGCGTCCACCAGGGGAGCGACGATGAATACCGCCATCTGGAATTCGATACCGCTGACCAGGTGCGTACGGATGCGATGACGCAGCAGGAAGGACCGGAAGCGGATGTACCAGGGGAAGCGGTGCCGGAATTCCTGGTGCAGATCGACGACCTGCGGGCGACGCTTCAACGGCACGACCTCGCCCGGGTGCACGCCCTCGGCCAAGGGCTCGACGGCGACCGCCTCCGGAAGGTCTCCGGCGTCGGCGCCGGCCTCGGCCCGGGACACCGCCGGTGTGAGCGGCAGCGGCACGGCGACGGCACCGGGCCGGGCCCCGACCCCGGCCTGCGGGAACGTCGCGGCCACCGCCCGGCCGTCCTGGAACGCCCCGGCGGCCGCATCGTCGAAAGCGAGTCCGTCCCCGACCGGCACCCCGGTGGCGGCCAGGTCGGCCGGTACGGCGCCGTGTTCGGCGTCCGCCTCCGGATTGTCCCGCAGCAGATCCTCCATGAAGGCGAGCTCCCGGGCGTTCTCGGCCCGGCGGGCCGCCCGCACGCGCGCCTTGATCTGCTTCCGCATCCCATGGCGGATCTTGAAGATCTGCAAGGCGTCGATGTACCGGAGCATGTCGAGGAAGACGACGGCGAGGGCCAGCCAGAGGTACAGCACGTCACCGGTGCGGTGGTACTGACCGCCCATCAGGGCGACCGCGCAGGCCAGCACCCGCACCCGGTCGAAGACGTAGTCCAGCCAGGCACCGAAGACCGAGCCCGTCCCGGTCAGCCGGGCGAGCTTCCCGTCCATGCAGTCCAGGATGAAGCTCACGTGGTAGAGCGCCGCGCCGGCCAGCAGCCAGCCCCAGCTGCCGGCCGCGAAGCAGCCCGCGGCGCCGAGGCCGAGCAGGAGAGCGAACCAGGTGATCTGGTTGGGGGTGATCCGGGTCCACCTCGCCGTCCAGCGGACGAGCGGGGTGGCGACCGGGTCCACCAGCAGCACGGTCCACCACGCGTCGCGCTTCTTCTCGGTGGTGCGGCGCACCTCGGCGAGGGGCGGTATCTCTCGGGGCATGGTCAACTTCCTGGCGGCAGGTATCTGTTCACCCGACGTTAGAAAGTCGGTCATTGAAAGGACAAGATGTGCTAAGTACAACCTTTCCGTGGGGGTAACGGTCTCCTCTTCTGCTCGGGTCGACGGCCTTTTCAGGCTCCGTGGCGAGCACCGGTTCGGGCTCCCGTGCGGAGCGCCGGCCCCCGCGCCGTACCCGGAAGTCCGGGGACGGCCGGGAGCTCCGGGCCGGCCGGGCGTGCACCGGGCCGGTGCGGCCGTCCACTCAGGCCTGCCGACCGGCCTCCCGGGCCGGGGTACGGCGCCCGGCCCGGGAGATGACGGGGGCCCGAAGTCGCCCCCGACGCCGCCTCCTCCGACGACACTTCCGACCGGCCCGCCCGGTCAGTCCCTCAGTTCCGCCTCGATCAGGTCGGCGGCCCGGCGGGTGCCGCCCTCGGCGGCCATTTCCTGCTGGATCCTCCGGGACCGGGCGACCACCTCGGGGTCGTCGACGAGGGCCAGCACCGCCTCGCGCAGGGCTTCCGCCGTGGCCTCCTCCTTGGGGAGGTGCCGGGCCACACCCAGGGACTGCAGGGTGTCGGCGTTGCCGAACTGGTCGGCGGCCTGCGGAACGGCCACCATCGGCACCCCGCAGGAGAGCCCTTCCTGGCTGCCGCCCATGCCGGCGTGGGTGATGAAGGCGTCCGCCTGCTCGAGCACGGCCAGTTGCGGCACCCAGCGGTGCACCTCGATGTTGGCGGGGACGTCCCCGAGTTCCGCCGGGTCGACGTGCTTGCCGATCTGCAGGACGACGTGCCAGCCGTCGAGGCCGCCGAACGCCGTGACGCACTCGCGGTAGAAGGCGGGCTCGTTGGTGAACATCGAACCGAGGGAGACCAGCAGGACCTTCGCCGCGCCGGCCGGACGCCGCCAGTCCCCCCGGTCGGACCGGTCGCCCCGGCACGGGCCGACGAAGGTGACGGTGGAGGTGTCGACCCGCTCGGCGTTCGCCTGCATGGCCCGGGGGATCAGCGCGATGCAACGGTCCGGGCGGCCCCCGAAGGTGTCCGGGTCGAGCGGAACGCCCTCGGCGGAGAGCCAGTCCGAGAAGCGCTGGTAGAAGGCCTTGCCCCGCGGGGATTCCCGCATCGGGGCGAAGATCTCCCGCACATCGTCCTCGTACCCCTCCCAGGCGACCATGGCGGGCGAGAGCTGCACGATCGGCACGCCCCACTGATGGGCGAGCACCCGCGCCGGGTAGGAGGCGATGTCGTAGAGCACCAGGTCGGGTTCGTCACCCCGGTAGGCGTCGGCGAGCTGCGGGAGTGCCTGGATGGCATCGGTGAGGAAGGGCTCGACGTTGTCGATCAGTTCGGTCCCCCACGCCTCCGGTTCGTCGTCGGTGGGGAGCACGGAGGTGTAGATCCGCGGTTCGGCGCCGGTCGCGGCGACGGTGTCCGCGGAGGACTCCGGAATGGCGTAGGTGACGCGGTGGCCGCGGGCGACGAGCTCCCGGACGACCTCCAGGCTCGGGTTGACGTGCCCGTGGGCGGCGATGCTGAACATCGCGATGTGAGCGGGCTTACCGGCGCGCTGCATGGGCGCACCCTCCTTGATTCCCGTCGTGCGGCCGGGCCGCACGTGCTGGTGAGCTGGACGCGAGGTTCGAGGAGCCGTCACTCGTAGATCTGGAAGGGCATGCCGGGACAGTAGGCGAGACGAAACGTATCGTGCAACTTGTTTTCCGGCGGGCGCCGCCGGTGGGCGAGGCAGCGCCACCGACGACTGGGAGACTGGAGGCCGCTACAGCCCCCACGGACCGGGGCGGGTGCACGGACACGACAGCGGGCAGCGGGCAGTGGAGGCGGCGCATGGCACGGGCGGGATCGGTCCCCTTCACCGAGGAGCGGGCCCGGCAGGTACTCGCGCACGCCGGACACCGTGCCGCCGAGGCGGAGTTGCTCGCCCTCGGCGAGAACGCCGTCTTCGCGCTGGGCTCCGACGGGCCGGTGGTGCGCGTGGGCCGCAGCGCCGAGCTGCTGGACCGGATGCGCCACGAGGTGCGGACCGCGGTCTGGCTGGCGGAGCAGGGCGTGCCGGCCGTACGGCCCGCCGACGTCCCGGGGGCCGGCGAACCGGGCGGGGCGCGGCTGGTGGACGGGCATCCGGTGACGGAGTGGCTGCGTCTGCCGCCGGCCGTCCGGCCGGCCGGCGCCGGTGATCTGGCGATCCTGCTGCGGAGCGTGCACCGGCTGCCCGCGCCGCCGCATCCCCTGCCCCGGCGCGATCTGCTGGGCGGTGTGGAGCGCTGGCTCCGGCTCGCCGGGGACGCGATCGACCCGGCCGACGCGGCGTACCTGCGCGAGCGGCGCGACCGGTTCGCCGCGGCCGCCGGGACGTTGACGCCCCGGCTGGCGCCGGGCCCGATCCACGGCGACGCGCTCCCCCGCAATGTGCACGTCGGCCCCGACGGGCCGGTCCTGGTCGACCTGGAGACCTTCGCCGACGATCTGCGGGAGCACGATCTCGTGGTCATGGCACTGGCCCGGGACCGCTACGGCCTGCCGCCCGAGGAGTACGACCGCTTCACGGCGGAGTACGGCTGGGACGTACGGGAGTGGGAGGGCTGCGCGACCCTCCGCGGCGCGCGGGAGACGGCCGGCTGCGCCTGGGTGGCCCAGCACGCCCCCGGGAACCCGGCCGCCCGCGCCGAGTTCCGCCGCCGGGTCGAATCGCTGCGCACCGGGAACACCGCGGTCCGCTGGCACCCCTTCTGACCCGGGCCGATGCCGGAGGCGAGGCGCCACCCCGGCCCACCGCACCGGCACAGACCCCCGCAGCGACCCCCGCACCGACACCGACACCGGCACCGGCACCGGCACCGGCACCGGCACCGACGAGGAACGCTCCAGGGTGTCGACCCGGTAGGCGGCCGGCACCCCGCGACGGCGTCACCCCGGCCCGGAGGCCGTCCGGAACCCGGAGTTACGCGGAGCCCGGGGACGTCCGCTGGGCCGGGATCAGCGGCCAGGCCGGTTCCACGTAGGCCTGGGGGTTCGAGGTCCGGCGCAGATACTGCTGGAAGGACTTCGCCTGCTCCGCCGCCGCGCGTATCTGGAGGTCGTGCAGCGCCGCGAGATCGATCGAGCCCAGCGCCGTGTGCTTCTGCCCTATGCGCAGGGCCACTTCGGCCGCGGCGAGGGCGTCGGCACCGGCGTCGTGGGCGCTGTCCAGCCGCACCCCGTAATGCGCGCAGAGCGCTTCCAGGGTGCGCTTGCCCTTGCGGTACCGGTCGGCGTGCTTGTCCAGGACGAGCGGGTCGACGACCGGGCCGGGCGCCCGGCCCAGGCGGGCGGACAGCGGCGCGATGCCGTGCCGCAGGCACTCCCGGTCCAGCAGCGACAGGTCGTACCGGGCGTTCATCACCACCAGCGGACGCCCGGCGCGCAGCACGTCGGCCACGGCCTCGGCGATCGCGCCGACGCCCTCCCCGGCCGGGGTGCCCCGCTCGCGCGCCTGCTCGGTGGATATGCCGTGGATCGCGGTGGCGTCCTCCGGAATGGGCACGCCCGGGTCGAGCAGCCAGGTCCGGCGCTCCGCCGGGGCGCCGTCCGGTCCGATGCCGACGAGTGCGGCCGTCACGATCCGGTCGTGCTCGATGTCCGTGCCGGTGGTCTCCAGATCGAAACCCGTCAACGGCTCACGGTGCCAGCCCATGGGCGCGGCCCCCCTCTTCTGCGGTGCTGTGGTGCATCCCCCTTGACGGCCTTCACCCTCCCACGGGCCACTGACAAGCAGTGCGCCACGGGGAAGGACCTCGGCACCCGGGGCCCACAGGAGCGACCGTTCCCGTCCGGTGGCTCCCCGTCCGGTGGCTACCTGCCCCGTCCTGTCCGGCCGCTCTCGTCTCATCGCCCCCGCCCGGCCGTTGCACCCGGCCGCCCCCTCACCGAACCGGCCGACCGGCCGGCCATCAGGACACAGGACGCGAATCGGTCCAGACGCTCTCGAACTCCTCCCGGTAGGTCTGGAAGAGTCCGTTGTCCGCCTCCGCGCCGCGGTCGGGGACCACGTCGCGCCGTCCGCCGCGCAGCACCAGCACCGGGCCCTCCATGCCCCGCGCCCTCCGCAGATAGGACTGGACGACGGCCAGGCCGTCGGAGCCGTCCCCGTTGACGAGGTAGGCGGTGAAGCGGGGCGTCTCGTCGAAGACGCGGATCTCGAAGCCGCCGGTGTCCCGCAGCCGGGCCCGCACCCGGCGCATGTGCATGATGTTCGTCTCCACCGAGCGGCTGAGCTCGCCCTTCTTCAGGCCGAGTTCGCGCTCCCGGCGGCGCACCGCGCTGCTCGCCGGGTTGAGGAAGAGCAGCCGGGTCCGGCAGCCCGCCTCGGCGAGCCGGACCATCCGGCGGCCGGAGTAGTTCTGCACGAGCAGGTTCAGGCCTATGCCGATGGCGTCGAGGCGGCGGGCGCCCCCGAAGAGGTCCTCCACGGGCAGCTGCCGCTGCAGCCGCACCCGGTCGGTGTGGACGCCGACGACGTCCGCGTACCGGTCGCCGACGAGGTCCTCCACGGCGTCCACGGGGAGCCGGTCGGCCGACGGGGTGCCCGCGCCGCCGCCGAGGATCTCCAGCAGCCGGGCGGCGGCCCGCTCGGCCTGGGCGAGCACAGTGACGGAGAGCGCCCGGTTGCGGGAGACGACGTTGCGGGCCACCTCCAGCTCGTCGAGGGCGAGTTCGAGGTCGCGGCGGTCGTCGAGGTAGGGCTCGAAGCACGGCCAGTGCTGCACCATCAGCTCGCGCAGCTGGGGCAGGGTCAGGAAGCTGAGAACGTTGTCGTCGGCGGGGTCGAGGAGGTAACCCTTGCGCCGGCTCACCTCGCGTACGGCGACGGCGCGCTGCACCCATTCGTGTCCGGCCGGGCCGGCCGCGGCGACCACCCATTCGTCGCCGTGGACCGGTTCGTAGACGGGCCGCAGCACCGCGGCGACGACGGCGCGCAGCCGCTGTTCCACGAGGTTCAGCCAGATGTAGGCCCGGCCGGCGCGCCGGGCCCGGGTCCGTACTTCGGTCCAGGCGTCGGCGCCCCAGTCCAGCTCCGCTCCGATCTCCATCGGCCGTGCCAGGGACACCGCTCCCGGTGGGACGTCGGCGGCACCTCCCTGCTGACCACCGTCACCAGGGGGCAGCTCAAGCCCGCCCGAGCTCACCAGTGCACCGCCTTCCGCCCCCGTTCCACGATCAAGGAAGGGTACTGCCTGGGCGGAGGGCGGTGCACCCTCATCCGTTGACTGCTGTACCAACTCCCCTTACGGGAAGACCGGTTGGCCGTTCTGTGCCGCGAGGTCGGCCGGGGTCAGCGGATTCATGGCGGTCACGTCGCGCGGGGCGAGCTGGAAGCCCTGCCAGTGGACGGGCATCGGGGTCTGGTCCTCGTCCCGGGCCACATGGTGGAAGCCGACGTTCACCCAGGTGACCGGGTGCTTGAGCCGCTGGCCGTTGACCCACTTGTCGACGCTGGTGCCGCCGCAGTTGCGGTTGTGGCTGGCGAACTGCTGGCAGGCGTCGTACTCGGTGAAGTAGACGTCCCTACGGGTGTAGGGGCGGCCGGGGTACTTGTTGGTGTGCCCGGGGACGATCTCGTAGGACCGGGCGTGGCCGTCCTGGTTCTTGCCCCGGGTGCTCACCACGCGCCACCAGCGCTGGGCCGCGTTGTTCCCGGCCAGTTCCCTGGTGACGTCGGTGCGCCGGGTCTTGGTGGTCGGGGTGCGGCGGCCGCGCTCGGTGGTCGTCGCGTCGAACTGCTGGACCTTGGAGGGCGCGCCGTCGAGGCCGAAGTTCAGCCGCCAGAAGATGTTGTGGCTGTGGCTGGTGGCGTAGGCCTTGGCGCCCCGGCCCACCGGCCAGCCGCGGCCGTCCCCGGCGTCGTAGTCGAACGGGGAGAGGTTGCCGGTGGCGCCGACCTGGGTCGATATCGTGCCGTCGTCGGAGAACCGCCACTCGGTGATGTACTCGTACCAGCCGACCTTGTTCACGCCGTAGACGAGCAGGTCCTTGCCCTGTGCGGACCAGACCTTGGTGCCCTCGTCGGCGGCGGCGCGGTAGGCGTGGCCGCGGGCGCGGGTGGTGGTGCACAGGCCGTTGACGGCCGCGGCGTGCGGGAGCTTGACCTTCTTCAGGGTGCCGCCGGGGCACTCCTGCGGGGAGAGGTTCTGGACGCCCTCGCCGAAGCCGTAGCTGGTCAGGTCGTCGAACTCGTTCTTGCCGTCGTCGTAGGGGACGTGGATCTGGCCCAGCTTGGCGGTGGTGAGGACCTGGATGGGCCGGGCCTCGCCCTTGGGCTGGTAGGTGACCTTGTCCAGGACCAGGCCGGCCTTGGACTCGTAGTGCCAGCACATCCGCCAGGTGGTGCCGCCGGCGAGCTTCTGCTCGATCCGGGAGGCGGCGCTGCAGTCCGCGGCGGGTGCGGGGGCCTGCGGTGCGGCCTGGGCGGTGCCGGCCGGGCCGGCCGCGGCCAGCGCCCCGCCGAGCAGTGCCGCCAGGCCGACGGCCGCCGTGCCGCTCAGACGGCCGCGGCCCCTTCTGCGGGCAGCTCTCCGCCCGCCGGTGTTCATGCCTTCGCGCATGACAGGTGACTCCGTTGTCTCGTCCGGACGTGCCGTCCGGAGGTCCGGGGATCCGGACGGCTAGCGGATGCGGCCCACGGTGCGGGCGCTGAGGTCGATGACCAGGTGGCGGGTGTCGATCCAGGGCCCGTTGCGCACCTTGGTGAACAGCCGCATGCAGCGGTGCTCGCCGCACTTCCGCAGCGCGGCGGGGCCGTCGTTCTCCTCGTCGACCCGGTAGATCATGCCGGTGGTCTGGAGCTGCTCCGCGTCGGAGAGGGCCTTTCCGGTGGCGTCCTTGTAGTCCTTCTTCAGGCCGGCGCTCAGCGGGCTCTTCAGGAGGACGGAGGCGGCTTCGGCGGCCTCGGCCCGGGTCGCCGGGGGCTGTTCGCCGTGCCGGGTGTCGGTGTCCTCGACCTTGCCCGAGGTGAGGTTGACGGTCTTGAGGACGAGCGTGTCGTCCCGGTAGTCGTAGTACGAGACCTCGGCGCGGCGCGGCGGTGCGGCGGCGCCCGCCTCCGAGGGCCGCAGCTCGGCGAGGTCGGTGCTGAGCCACTGCGGCCCGGTGTCGCCGTCGGCCTTCTTGCTGCTCGAACGCAGGCCCCGGTCGAGGGCGAGGCGTTCGACGCGTTCCAGCTCGTCGTCGGTGAGCGCGTCCCGGCCGGTGCCCTGCTCCCCCGTCGGGGCCCGTTCCTCGACGACGCCGGGCTCCACGCGGCTCTCCGCCTGCCCGCCCTGCTGTCCCTGTTCGGCGAGCGAGCCCCGGCCGTCCGCGGCGGGTTCCGCCCGCAGACCCCCCGGTTCGCCCGCGGCTCCGGCCTCCCTCGGCAGCGTCACCCCGATCATCACCGCGGTGCCGGTCACCGCAATGGCCGCCCCCGCCACCACCTTGCCCAGGTGGCGACGCATCATGATGCGCACATGACCCCCCTGTCCCCTATCTCCCCAGATAGCTGCATACAACGATGCATCGGTCACCCAAGAGGACGAGTGGTTGTCGTAGGAGGTTGCCCGGCTTTCCAGGAAGATCTGACGAAAGTGCCCCGAATCTGTGCTGGTTGGACAAGGTTTCCTGGTCGGCAGGGGATGTGCCGTCTCGCGGAGCCCGGATCCGAAGTGGAAGAGTCGACATCATGCAGGTCTGGCCGGGACAGGCGTATCCGCTCGGCGCCACGTACGACGGCGCCGGGACGAACTTTGCGGTGTTCTCCGAAGCCGCCGGCAGGATCGAGCTGTGCCTGCTGCACGACGACGGCTCGGAGACGGCGGTGGAGCTGCGCGAGTCCGACGCGTTCGTGCGGCACGCCTATCTGCCGGGGGTGATGCCGGGGCAGCGGTACGGCTTCCGGGTCCACGGGCCGTACGAGCCGGCGCACGGGCACCGCTGCAATTCGGCGAAGCTGCTGCTGGACCCGTACGCCAAGGCGGTGAGCGGCCGGATCGACTGGAACGAGGCGGTCTACGGCTACCCCTTCGGCAGGCCGGGCGACCGGAACGACCTGGACTCCGCGCCGCACACCATGACGTCCGTCGTGGTCAACCCGTACTTCGACTGGGGGGACGACCGGCCGCCGCGCACCGACTACCACCGGACGGTGCTCTACGAGGCGCATGTGAAGGGGCTGACGATGCTCCATCCGGCGCTGCCGGACGAGCTGCGGGGCAGCTATGCGGCGCTGGCCCATCCGGCGGTCATCGAGCACCTCACCGAGCTGGGGGTGACGGCGCTCGAACTGATGCCCGTGCACCAGTTCGTGAACGACCACCGGCTGGTGGACGCCGGGCTGGCCAACTACTGGGGCTACAACACCATCGGCTTCTTCGCCCCGCACAACGCCTACGCCTCCTGGGGCGACCGCGGGCAGCAGGTGCTGGAGTTCAAGTCCGCCGTCCGGGCGCTGCACGCGGCCGGCATCGAGGTCATCCTCGACGTGGTCTACAACCACACGGCCGAGGGCAACCACCTGGGCCCCACGCTGTCCTTCCGCGGCCTGGACAACGCCTCGTACTACCGGCTGGCGGAGGATCCCCGCCACTACACGGACACCACCGGCACCGGGAACTCGCTGCTGATGCGCAGCCCGCACGTGCTCCAGCTGATCATGGACTCGCTGCGCTACTGGGTGACCGAGATGCGGGTGGACGGCTTCCGCTTCGATCTGGCGGCGACCCTGGCCCGGCAGTTCCACGAGGTGGACCGGCTGTCGTCGTTCTTCGACCTGGTGCAGCAGGACCCGGTGGTCAGTCAGGTGAAGCTGATCGCCGAGCCGTGGGACGTGGGCGAGGGCGGCTACCAGGTGGGGAACTTCCCGCCGCTGTGGACCGAGTGGAACGGCATGTACCGGGACACGGTGCGGGACCTGTGGCGCGGCGAGCCGCGCACCCTGGCCGAGTTCGCCTCCCGGCTGACCGGCTCCTCCGACCTCTACCAGAGCGACGGGCGCCGCCCCATCGCCTCCGTCAACTTCGTGACCTGCCACGACGGCTTCACGCTGCACGACCTGGTGGCGTACGACCAGAAGCACAACGAGGCCAACGGCGAGGGGAACCGGGACGGCGAGAGCCACAACCGGTCGTGGAACTGCGGCGTGGAGGGGCCCACCGACGACCCGGGCGTGCTGGCGCTCCGCGCCCGCCAGCAGCGGAACTTCATCGCCACCCTGATGCTGTCGCAGGGCGTGCCGATGCTGGCCCACGGCGACGAGTTCGGGCGCACCCAGGGCGGCAACAACAACGCGTACTGCCAGGACAGCGAGGTGTCCTGGGTGCACTGGCCGGACGCGGACGGGGACGGGGACCTGCTGGAGTTCACCCGGACGATGGTGTGGCTGCGGCGCGACCACCCGGTCTTCCGGCGGCGCCGCTTCTTCCAGGGCAGCCCGGCGGAGGGGACGCACGACGAGCTGTCGGACATCGCCTGGTTCACTCATGAGGGTGAACAGATGAAGCAGCGGGACTGGCAGGCGGCGTCCGCCCGCTCGCTGACGGTCTTCCTCAACGGCCGGGCCATCTCCGAGCCGGGCCCGCGCGGTGAACGGATCGCCGACGACTCGTTCCTGCTGATGTTCAACGCGAGCGACGAACCCCTGGACTTCACGGTGCCGGTGAACCACGGGCGGCAGTGGCGGATCGTGGTGGACACCGCGCGGACGGAGGTGCCGGAGCCGGGCGCCGGGCGGCGGGTGAAGGCCGGGGACCGGCTGACCCTGGTGGACCGGAGTCTGACGGTGCTCCAGCGCCCGGCCTGACACCGGTCGGCGGTCGGCGGTCGGCGGTCGGCGGGGGACGCTCCCCGAGCGGGCCGGGCCGGGCGGGGTGCGTACCCGCCACCCGGGTGCTCACGGCAGGCACGGATCCCGTAGCGGCGGGTACCTACTGGCCATGACGCCTCAGCCCGAGCCGCCTCAGCCCGAGCCGTCCCACCCCGAGCCGTCCCACCCCGAGCAGCCTCGCCCCGAGCAGCCTCAGCCCGGGCCGTCCCGGCCGTCCGCGGCTCCGGAGGCCGCCGCAGGTCCCCCAGGCCCCGGCCCCAGCGCCCCGCCGACCGCCACGTACCGGCTCCAGCTCCAGCCGGACTTCCCCTTCTCCGCCGCCGCGGCGGCCGTGCCGTATCTGGCGTCGCTGGGGGTCTCCCACCTGCACCTGTCGCCGGTACTGGAGGCCGTTCCCGGCTCGGCGCACGGCTACGACGTCGTGGACCACACGGCCGTCCGGGCCGAGCTGGGCGGCGAGGAGGGGCTGCGGGCACTGGCCCGGACCGCCCGGCGGCACGGCCTCGGGCTGGTGATCGACATCGTGCCCAACCACATGGCGGTGCCGGTGCCGGAGCGGCTGAACCGGCCGCTGTGGGAGGTGCTGCGGGACGGGCCGGACTCGCGGCACGCCCGCTGGTTCGACATCGACTGGACCCGGCACGGCGGCCGCGTCCTGCTGCCCGTGCTGGGCGGCCGGCTGGGGGACGAGCTGGAACACCTCGTCCCGGACGGGGACCTGCTGCGCTATCACGACCACGCCTTCCCCTTGCGGCCGGGCACCGCGCAGCTGCCGCTGCCGGAGCTGCTCGACGCCCAGTGGTACCGGCTCGCCTGGTGGCGGCTGGCCCGTACCGAGCTCAACTACCGCCGGTTCTTCTCCATCTCCGAGCTGATCGGGGTGCGGGTGCAGGACCCGGAGGTGTTCGAGGCGACACACGCCACGGTGCTGCGGCTGCTCCACGAGGGCGTGGTGGACGGGCTGCGCGTCGACCACCCCGACGGCCTGGCCGAGCCGGGGAGCTACCTGCGGCGGCTGGACCGGGCGACCGGGGGCCGCTGGACGGTCGTGGAGAAGATCCTGACCGGTGAGGAGCGGCTGCCGGCGGACTGGCCGGTCGCCGGCACCACCGGCTACGACGCCCTGCGGCGCATCGACGGCCTGTTCGTCGACCCGGCGGGGGCGGCGGACCTGCTGGGGGCGTACCGGCGCTTCACGGACCAGCCCGCGGACCGGGGCGGCGCGTGGGCGGCCACCGTGCGCCGGGCCGGGTACAAGGTCGTCACCCACGAACTGGCCGCGGAGGTCTCGCTGCTCGCCCGGACGGCGGCCCGGATCTGCGCGGCGGCCCCGGCACTCCGCGACCACGCGCCGTGGGCGCTGCGCACGGCGGTCACCGAACTCCTGGTGCGGATGCCGGTCTACCGCCCCTACACCGTCCCGGGTGAGCGGCTGCCGGAGCGGGACGCCGAGCTGCTCCGGGCGGCCGCCGAGGAGGCCCGCGGGGCGTTCGCCGTCACCGAGGAGGCGGACGCGGTGGACCGCGTCCGCGATCTGGCGCTCGGCGTCCTCGGCGACGGCGAGGACCACCGGGCGTTCTGCTCCCGCTTCGCCCAGACCTCCGCCGCGCTGCGCGCCAAGTCGGTGGAGGACACGGCGTTCTACCGGTACGCGCCGCTGCTGTCGGCCGGGGAGGTGGGCGGCGACCCGGGGAGCCCGGCGACGTCCGTCGAAGGGTTCCACGCCCACTGCGCCCGGATGCTGCGCGACTGGCCGGCCGGCTCGACGGTGCTGTCCACCCACGACACCAAGCGCAGTGCGGACGTCCGGAGCCGGATCGCGCTGCTGACCGAGGTCCCGCACGCCTGGGCCGGGCTGCTGGGCGAGCTGACGAAGGCGGCGGACCGGGAGGCCCCGGCGCCCGACCGGCACACGGCCTGGACGGCCTGGCAGACGGCCTTCGGCCTCGGCTCCGGCGATCCGGAGCGGCTCGTGCCGTCCCTGCTGAAGTCCGTCCGGGAGGCCGGGCTGCGCACCTCGTGGACGGAGGGCGACCCGGCGTACGAGGCGGCGGTGGAGGCGTTCGTGACGGCCGGGCCGTGCGGTGGCGCGATGGACGCGGCCGAGGTCACGGCCTTCGAGCGGTCGGTCGCCGCGGGCGTCCGCGGCAACGTCCTGGGCGCCGCGCTGCTCCAGCTCACCATGCCGGGCGTCCCGGACCTCTACCAGGACACGGAGCAGGTGTACGCCGCGCTGGTGGACCCGGACAACCGCCGCCCGCCCGGCTTCGCCGCGGAGGCGCTCGCCGCGCTGGACGGCGGGCGGGCGCCGCGGGACCTGCCGGAGGAGAAGCTCCGGCTGACCGCCGCCGCGCTGCGGCTGCGCCGGGAACACCCGGCCTGGTTCGGCGAGTCGGGCGGCTACCGCCCGCTGCTCGCGACGGGGCCGGGGGCCGTGCACGGGGTGGCGTTCTGCCGCGCGGGCCGGGCGGTCACCGTGGTCACCCGGCTCTCCCTGCGTCTGGCGGAGGCGGGGGGCTGGCGGGACACCGAGCTCGAACTCCCGGAGGGGGCCTGGACGGACCTGCTGTCGGGCCGGCCGGTCCGGGGCGGCCGGGTACCGCTCGGCGGGCTGCTCGACGGCACGCCGGTGGCGCTCCTGGTCCGGGAGTGAGGAGTGGCCGGGGCGTGCGCGGTGGGCCGGACCGGTCCGGGCGTGCCGTCCGGCCGGGGGCTCTTCCGCGCCGCGCCCGCAGGGGGCTCGCCGGGCTCAGACCTCGTCGATGACCAGCCAGCTGCCGTCGGCCTCCCGCCACCGGGACAGCCGGGACAGATCGTCGATCCACGGGGTGAGCCGCCGCCAGTCCGGGGCGTAGGACGGCTCGCCGGCGGAGCAGCCACGGGGGTCGACCACCCGCTCCGCAGCGGCGGGGAACGGGAGCCGGACCGCACCGGCGGGGCGGAGCGGCGCGGACCGTACGTACAGCCTGCCGTCGGGCCCGAGCCAGCACTCGGCGTCCAGCTGGACGAGCTCGGGGGCGTCCACCGGGACCTCGCCGCGCTCCAGTGCCTCCCGGACCGCGGTCAGCGCGGCCCGCCGGGCCCTGCTTCCGGCGCAGACTTTCCTGGCCATGACTCCATGGTCCCTCGCTGCCGGACCGAATGCACAGCTGTCCCGTACGACGCGCTGTCCGGCAGCATGCACCCCGCGGTCCGTCACCGTCGTGCCGGCCGCGGGTCCGGGTGACGAGGGGGCGCGCGGGCGCACGACACGCGCGGGATGACGGCGTGAGGTCGTCCAATCGCTATCTGTCGTCCCGCACTTCGTGACACCATGCATGACCGAAGTCACGTTGTGCCACCTGTGCACCACGGCGTCCGCGTGCTGGAAAGGGGGATTCCATGCCGCAGAGCCCACAGGCTCCACCGGTCGGTCTGGGGGAGGTGGCGGGCCTGGTCCACGAGTGCTGGCTGCGCGATCCGGCCGCGCCGGACCGTCCGCTGCCGGTGATCACGCTGCTGGGCCGTCCCGGCAGCGGCAAGACCCACGCCCTGGACCACTTCGAGGCCGTCACCGACGGCGCGCCCACGGCCAGGATCGACTTCGCGTCCGCCGCCGAGCAGCGTCCGCACGAGGTGGCCCTGCGCCTCGCCTTCCTGCTGTCCCGCAAGCACCGCGGCAGCAAGCCGCTCCGCTTCCCGCGGCTGTTGCTCGGCCTGCTCGCGGTCCAGCCCGAGCTGTCGCTGACCGACCGCGGCCAGGCCAACCGCGAACTGCGCCAGGCCCTGCGCCAGGCGCGCAACCGGGGGGCAGCGGCGGACGCCGGCGAAGGGCTGGCGAAGCTCGTCGAGACCCTCGGCCTGTCGCCGGTGCCGGGCGTCGAGATGATCGTGGGCGTGCTGCTGCGCGGCTTCGAGTACATGCCGGCCGGCACCTTCCTCAACCGGGCGCTGGTCTCGTACGGCTCGTCGGGGCCCGGCAGCGCCCTGGAGGAGCTGGTGGAGCTCAACCGGCGCGCCCGCAGCGGTGTCGAGGCCAGTCAGGACTTCGTGGACCGCCGGCTGTGCCGGGCCTTCCTCGACGACCTGTGCGCCGGGTACGCCCGCGGCCGCCGCGCGCACGGCAGCCTCGCGCTGCTGGACGACATCGACCTGAACGACGGCGCCACCCGCTTCCTCGAGGCCCTGCTCGTGCTGCGCACCGAGCGGGCCCGGGCGGGCCACCACGACCCGCTGCTCGTGGTGGCCACCAGCGGCACCACCCAGGCGGTGCCCGGTCCGTGCGACGGCAGCCCCGACGACCCGCACCTCCACCACGCCGCGGCCGCCGGCTGGTCCGGCTGGCGGGAGCGGGCCGGGACGCCGCTGTCGGACTGGTGGTACCCGGTCCGGCTGCGCGACCTGGACGCGGTGGAGGTGGCGCTGGAGGCCTCGCGCCACGAGTCGGCCGCCGCGCACCGGGCGGACCGGCCGGAGACCGGCGTGCTGTCGCGCAGCACCCCGCTCGTGCACCGGCTCACCTACGGGCACCCGTGGAGCGTGTCCCAACTGCACGCCGCCATCGACCGATTAGGGGGGCGGGCACCGGAGGACCTGCGCGGGCTGCTGGACATGCGGGTGCCGCTGCCCGGCACCGCGATGGACGGGGAGCCGGCCCAGGGTCCCCGGATCGGCCGGGCCGTCCTCGACCGGCTGCTGACCGGGCTGACCGCCGATCAGCGCGCCGCGGCGACCCGGATCGCCGCCGCCCGCACGCCCAAGGCCGCCGTCAACTCCGGCCTGCTGGACCACCGCCTGGAGCACGCCCGGGACACCGTGATGGGGGAGCTGCGGAACCGGCTGTGGCTGTCCACCCCGGTCCCGGAGGACGCCAATACCCGCGGCGGCCGGGGCCCGTCGGGCTATCTGCTGCCCGCGACCGGACTGTCGGGCGAGCAGGCCGGCCAGGGCGGGGACCCGACGCGGGACGGCCGCCCGGTGCTCCACCCCTGGCTGCGGCTGCTGCTCCTGGACGACCTGTCCGGACCGCCGAACGGTTCGCGGGAGGTGTGGGACGCGCTGCACGGCAGGCTGGCGGACTGGCACGAGCAGCACGGCCAGCCGCTCGACGCGCTCTACCACCGGCTGGCCGGTGACCGGCTGGAGACGGTGGTGGAGCACTTCGCGGCCGGGCTGTCCGCTCCGGATCTGCGTCCGTGGCTGCGCGAGCTGTACCACGTGACGGCGGCGCCGGTGTACCGGGCGCAGCTGTCCGACGCCACGCCGTCGCGCCGGGCCGGGGAGCTGGCGAAGGAGCACGCGCCCCGGGCGCACGAGGACCGCGCCCGGCTCCGTCCGCTGGCCGAGCTGTGCGCGGCGCTCTGGCTGGCCGGTGACCCGCGCAACCGGCTGCCGCCCGGTGACCCGGAGCTGAACTACAAGATCGGGGCGATGTTCCGGCAGCTGGCCATGGCCGCGGACGACGCGGACACGCTGCTGGACGAGGCCGCCCGCTACGACTGAGCGCCACCGGGCCGAGCCGCGGGCCCCGGCCGCGGACCGGCCCCGCCCGGCCCGCGCCGCGGCACCGGGCGCCGGACCGGGCCGGGCACCGAACCCACCGCACACCGCACGCGCCGAACGAGGAGATGCCGCCATGTCCCCCGGATCCTGGGTGGAGAACCGCCCGCTGTGGGCCCGCTGGCCCTGGAACGCCGTATCCGGCGTCGCCCTGCTCGCCCTGGTCGCCGGCGTCGTGGCGTATGTCCTCGTCCCGCCCGACCGGACCTGCGCCGAGGGCGTGGAGAAGGTCGGTGACCAGTGCATCGGCGTGACCGACGGCTCGTACGCCTTCACCGAGAACCTGCGCCCGGTCTCCCAGCGCATCCACCAGCTCAACAAGCAGCTGGAGACCGACGAGAAGCAGGACGCCAAGGCCGGCGGGAAGACCCCGCCGCGCCATGTCGGCATCGTCTATCTGATGCCGTTGCGGCCCCGGCCGCAGGACACCAACACCCCGGACTCCGTGCGCCACGAGATCGAGGGCGCGTACACCGCGCAGTACGAGGCGAACCGCACCGCGAAGTACGGCAACGCCCCGAAGATCAAGCTGCTGCTGGCGAACAGCGGCAACACCGCCGAGCAGCACAAGGCCGTCCTCGACCGGATCCGGGACCGCATCGGGACCGACCACATCGTCGCCGTCTCGGGCCTGGGCACCAGCACCGACGCCACCGCACGCATGATCAGGAGGATCACCTCCAGCGGAAAGGACGGGCTGAACCTGGCCGCCACGGGCGCCGTCCTCACCGCGGACACGCTGCACAGGATCAAGGGCCTGGTGCGGGTGGCACCGACCAACTCCGACGAGGCGGCCGCCGCCGCGGCGTACCTCAAGGACAAGCCCTACGCCCGGCGGGTCCTGGTGGTGCGCGACTCCCGCCCCGGCGACCAGTACACCAGCACCCTCGCCAAGGCGTTCCTGCGCGAGCTGCCCGAGGAGCGGCGGGTGGACCACATCGAGGAGTACGACTCCTCGCACGAGGGCGTGGCCACCGCCTTCAAGAGCCGGATGGCCAATCTGTGCGCCGCGAAGCCGGACGTCGTGTACTTCGCCGGCCGGGGCGTGGACCTGCCGAACTTCCTCGCGCCGCTGAAGAACCGTCCGTGCACCGACCGGAAGCTGGTGGTCGTCTCCGGGGACGACGCCTCGCAGGTGTCGCAGGCCGACGGGTTCGAGGAGATCAAGGAGACGCTGCAGAGCGGCAACGTCCGGCTGCTGTACACCGGTCTCGCGCACCCCGAGGCATGGCAGCGGATGAAGGGCGCCTACCCGGGCTGGGCGGCGCAGTCGTTCGGGGGCAAGGGCCAGTACCGCGCGGCGTTCCCCGACGAGCCGCTGCACGACGGCCAGGCCATCATGGGCCACGACGCGGTGCTCACCACGGTCGCGGCGGTGCGCATGGCCGCGGCGTCCAACAGCCGGGTGACCGGCTCCCAGACCATTCAGAGCTGGACGTCGCTGCACGGGGTGGAGTCGGTGAAGGGCGCCAGCGGGCTGATCTCCCTGGAGAACGACGGCTCCCCGCGGCGCAAGGCCGTGCCGGTCATCGAGATAAAGCCGGACGGCACGGTGCACACCCTGGACGTGTCGGCGGGCGACGGCGGCCCGCTGACCGAGGATGACCTCAGCTGACCTGTCCGGCAGCCGGCCTTCCCGGCAGTCGGCCTCTCGACCGACGAGGAGCATCGATGCTGTTCGAGGTGTGGGCACCGGAGGCGGAGCGGGTCGTCCTCACGCTGGAGGGCGGTGCCCGCCCGATGGAGCGCGATCCGGCGCGCACCGGGTGGTGGCGGGTGGCGGCCCCGGCCGGACACGGCAGCCGGTACGGCTTCGCGCTCGACGACGGCCCCGTGCTCCCCGATCCGCGCTCCCCGCGGCAGCCGGACGGCCCGGACGGGCTCAGCGCCGTCGTCGACCACACCCGCTTCCGGTGGCGGCGGCCCTGGTACGGCAGGCCACTGCCCGGCGCGGTGCTGTACGAGCTGCACATCGGGACGTACACCCCCGAGGGCACGTTCGACGCCGCCGCGGACCGTCTGGGCCACCTGGCGGAGCTGGGCGTCACCCATGTCGAGCTGCTGCCGGTCTGCCCCTTCCCGGGCCGGCACGGCTGGGGCTACGAGGGCGTGTCGCTGTGGGCGGTGCACGAGCCGTACGGCGGGCCGGACGGGCTCAAGCGGTTCGTGGACCGGGCCCATGAGCTGGGCCTGGGCGTGGTTCTGGACGTGGTGCACAACCACTTCGGGCCGGCCGGCAACCACGCGCCCGCCTTCGGCCCGTATCTGACGGAGACGCACCGGACCCCGTGGGGCTCGGCCGTCAATCTGGACGCCCCCGGGTCGGACGAGGTGCGCGCGTTCCTGCTCGGGAGTGCGCTCGGCATGCTGCGCCACTACCGGCTGGACGGGCTCCGGCTGGACGCGGTGCACGCGCTGCACGACACCCGCGCCGAGCACTTCCTGGCCGAGCTCTCCGCCGCCGTCGACGCGCTCGCCGCCGAGACCGGACGGCCGCTGTTCCTGATCGGCGAGTCCGATCTGAACGACCCGCGCACCACCGCGGCCCGCACGGCCGGGGGCCACGGTCTGCACGCCCAGTGGAACGACGACTTCCACCACGCCCTGCACACCGCGCTGACCGGCGAGTCGCAGGGCTACTACGCCGACTTCGCCGAGGACGCCCCGGCCGCCCTGGCCAAGACCCTGACCCGCGGGTTCTTCCACGACGGCAGCTGGTCGAGCTTCCGGGGCCGGTCGCACGGCCGCCCGCTCGGCGCCGGGGCGGCCGCGCACCGGCTCCTGGCCTACGCGCAGACGCACGACCAGATCGGCAACCGCGCCCTGGGCGACCGGCTCTCCGCCCGCCTCTCCCCCGGGCTGCTGGCCTGCGCCGCCGCGCTGGTCCTCACCTCGCCGTTCACCCCGATGCTGTTCATGGGCGAGGAGTGGGGAGCGCGGACGCCCTGGCAGTTCTTCACCGACCACACCGACCCGGAGCTGGCCGAGGCCGTCCGCAGCGGCCGTCGCCGGGAGTTCGCCGGGCACGGCTGGGCGGAGTCCGACCTCCCCGATCCGCAGGACCCGGCCACCCGGGACCGCTCCTGTCTCGACTGGTCGGAGCCGGGGCGCGAGCCGCACGCCCGGCTGCTCGCCTGGCACCGCGAACTGATCGCCCTGCGGCGCGCCCGCCCGGAGCTGACCGACCCCCGCCTCGGCGGGACCGGGGTGGAGTACGACGCCCGGGAGGGGTGGCTGGTGGTGCGGCGGGGCGGGGTGCGGGTCGCGGTCGTCCTCTCCGCGGAGGGCGAGGTCAAGGTGCCGGTGGGGGCCCCGCAGGCGACGGTGCTGGCCGCCTGGGAGCCGTGCGGGGCGCCGGAGGGCGACGGCCTGGTCCGGCTGCCTCCGCAGTCCGCGGCGGTGCTGACGGTCAGCGGGTGACGGTACGCGGCCCCGGAGCGCGCACCCGCCCCGTCGGCCGCCCCGGACGGCCCCGCCGATGGGGCCGGCTATGGGGCCGGCGGCTCAGCGGATGCCGAGCTGATGGAGCAGCTCGTACCCGGCCGGGATCTCGGGCAGGGCGAACCGGAAGCCCTGCAGAGCGAAGACGGTGACGACGTTCGCCGCGAGGACCAGCCCCAGCAGCCCCAGGGTGCACAGGGTCAGGACCGGGCCGCGGTTGTCCAGCGGTTCGGTCTCGTCGGTCAGCACGAGCATGACGCCGGCGGCGACGGTCGCCGCGACGAAGACCAGGAACGTCCAGGTGTAGAGGTGCAGGCCCCCCAGGACGGCGCCCTGGCCCGGCGCTCCGGGCTTGATGTGCAGCAGGACCTGGCGCCCGGCGGTGGCCGCCCCGCAGACGGACGCGAGGACGCTCATCCCCCAGCCGGTGGCGAAGTCCCCGGTGGTGACCGGTCGGTGGCGGGCGACGGCGACGACGGAGGCGGGGCCGAGTGCCGCCAGCGCCAGGAACAGCCGCTGGAGGGCGCCGAGCGCGGTGGGCGGCTGCGCGGCGGCGAACTCGTGGGCGAGGGCGCCCGCGAGCAGTGCCGTGGCCAGCAGCACGTACACATGGGTGAACCAGAGTCCCCAGAGGTTGGTGAGCCGGGAGACGGACGGGGCCGGGGTGCTGAACCGGAGGACGGTCATGTCGTGCATACGGGTTCCTCGTCAGAAGCTCAGATCCAGCGGGGTGGTGAGGCGGGAGGAGAGCAGCAGCACGGCACCCGTCAGGCAGAGGCCCCAGAGCAGCAGGATCCGGGGCCGGCTCCACCGGGCGAGCAGCGCGCACCAGATCAGCAGGAGCAGCAGGAAGAGCACGGTTTCCATGGAGTCCCTCCGCCGGACGGACGGGTCCTGACGCCACATCTGGACCTTTCCGGATCCTGGCACGGAATCGTTCCGGCTGCCTGCGGACGCGCTCGTCCGTCCAGGGGCCTCATCCGGCGCCACCGGGGCCCGGCGGGGGCCGTTCCCGGGCGGGCATCGCTCCGCCGGCCGACGGTCGCGCCTGCCGGCCGACGGGCCCCCTGCCCACCGATGACACCTCTGCCGACCGAAGGACACGGCCCCGCGCCGCGCCGCGGAACCGTGGCGTCCGCCCGGCGGGCCTCTCATGATGGACAACATCACGAGGATCAGGAGCAGTTGTGCACCACGGAGACCTGCTGGCGATCAGCGATCTGCACATCGCCTACGCGGAGAACAGGGAGATCGTCGAGACCCTGCGCCCCGGCACCGACGCCGACTGGCTGATCGTCGCCGGTGACGTCGGGGAGAAGTACGCCGACATCGAGTGGGCGCTGACGCTGCTCAGGGACCGGTTCGCCGAGGTCGTCTGGGCGCCCGGCAACCACGAGCTGTGGACCCATCCGAGCGACCCGGTCGAGCTGCGCGGCGAGGCGCGCTACGCGCACCTGGTCGAGCTGTGCCGGAGCCTGGGCGTCCACACCCCGGAGGACCCGTACCCGGTGTGGCACGGGGAGGGCGGACCGGTGACGGTCGCGCCGCTGTTCGTCCTCTACGACTACTCGTTCCGGGCGCCGGGCGCGACGACGAAGGAGGAGTCGCTGCGCATCGCCCACGACTCGGGCATCGTCTGCACGGACGAACACCTGCTGCACCCGGACCCGTATCCGTCGCGGGACGCCTGGTGCCGGGAGCGGGTGCGCCGCACCGAGGAGCGGCTCGCCGCCGTTCCGGAGGACCACCGCACGGTGCTGGTCAACCACTATCCGCTGGTGCGGCACCCCACGGAGATCCTGCGCTACCCGGAGTTCGCGCAGTGGTGCGGCACCGAGCTCACCGCGGACTGGCACCGGCGGTTCCGGGCGGCCGCCGTCGTCTACGGGCATCTGCACATCCCCCGGGTGACGACTTACGACGGCGTCCGGTTCGAGGAGGTGTCGCTCGGCTACCCGCGCGAGTGGCGGCCCCGGCCGCCGCGCACCCCGCTGCGGCGGATCCCGCTGACCGCGGAGGTCCCGGACGGGGCGCACTGAGCCGGGGGCGGCGTGCCCGGACGGGCGGGAGGACTCCTCCGGCCCGCCCGGTCCCGTCGGCTCCCGTGGGCCTCGTCAGCTCCCGTCCGGGGTGAGCCGCAGCGAGATGCTGTTGATGCAGTAGCGCTGGTCGGTCGGGGTCGGGTAGCCCTCGCCCTCGAAGACGTGGCCCAGGTGGGAGCCGCACCGCGCGCAGCGGACCTCGGTGCGCACCATGCCGTGCGAGCGGTCCTCGATCAGCTCGACCGCGTCGGTGTCCTTCGGGTCGTAGAAGGACGGCCAGCCGCAGTGCGAGGCGAACTTGGTGTCCGAGCGGAAGAGCTCGGCGCCGCACGCCCGGCACGCGTAGACCCCGGTGGTCGTGGTGTCGGTGTACTCACCGGTGAACGCCGGCTCGGTGCCGGCCCGGCGGAGCACCGCGTACTCCTGGGGGGTCAGCTCCGCGCGCCACTGCTCGTCCGGCTTGTCGACGTCGTACGCCATGTCGGTCCTCTCCTCAGCTCGTCGGGCGGGCGAGGCCGCTGTCCTCCAGCCGGGCCAGGATGCGGGGGCCCAGTTCGGTCACGTCGCCCGCCCCCATGGTGAGAACGAGATCACCGGGCTTGGCCATTCCTGCGATCAGGTCCGGGACGGCCGTCTTGTCGTGCTCGGCGGTGACGTCCGCGCCGCGGGCGGCGGCCGCGTCGATGATCAGGGCGCTGGTGACCCCCGGGACGGGGTCCTCGCGGGCCGGGTAGATGTCGAGGACGACGGAGGCGTCGGCGAGGGTGAGCGCGTCGCCCATCTCGGTGCCCAGTTCCTGGGTGCGGCTGAACAGGTGCGGCTGGAAGACCACGAGCACCCGGCCCTCCCCGGCGCCGCCGCGGATGGCCTCCAGGTCGGCGGCGATCTCGGTGGGGTGGTGGGCGTAGGAGTCGATGACCTGGACGCCGGCCGCGGTGCCCTTGAGCTGGAGCCGCCGGTTGACCCCGGTGTAGGAGCCGAGGGCCTCGGCGAGCCCCTCGACGGGGAGGCCGAGCGCGGCGCCCGCGGCCAGGGCGGCGACGGCGTTGCCCGCGTAGTGGCGGCCCGGGACGGAGACGGTGAAGGTGACCGTGCGGCCGTCGATCAGGACGGTGACCTCGCTGGTCAGACCCTGCGGGGCGATCTTCGCGATGCGCACGTCGGCGTCGTCGGCCTCGCCGTAGGTGACCACGCGGAGCCCGTCGCGGCCCCGGACGCGCCGGGTCAGCTCCCGGGCCCCGTCGTGGTCGGCGGAGACGACGAGCGTGCCGCCGGGCCGGACCCGGCCGACGAAGGTGTCGAACGACTCGTGGATCTCGTCCATCGACGCGTAGTTGGCGTGGTGGTCGAGCTCCACATTGAGGATGATCGCGACCTCGGGCGTGTACTTGTGGAAGCTGCGGTCGCTCTCGTCGGCCTCGGCGACGAAGATGTCGCCGCCGCCGTGCCGGGCGTTGGAGCCGGGGACGTCGAGGTCGCCGCCGATCGCGTACGAGGGGTCGCGGCCCAGCGTGGTGAGGCCGACGGCCAGCATGCTCGTGGTGGTCGTCTTGCCGTGGGTGCCCGCCACGGCGATCGGGCGCAGCCCCTCCATCAGCGCGGCCAGCGCGTCCGAGCGGTGGACGACGGGGATGCCGAGCTCGGTGGCGCGGGCGAGCTCCGGGTTGTCGGCGCGGATGGCGCTGGAGACGACGACGCAGCTGGCGTCGTCGGCGAGGTGCCCGGCGGCGTGCCCGATGTGCACGGTCGCGCCGAGCGCGCGGAGTGCCTCGGCGGTGGCGGAGTCGCGTGCGTCGCTGCCCGCGACCCTCGCCCCGCGCATGGCGAGGATCTTCGCGATGCCCGACATCCCGGCGCCGCCGATGCCGATGAAGTGCGGTCGGTCCATGGCGGACGGAACGGCCGGTGCCATCGTGGAGTCTCCCCGGGTCGCTGGTCGGTGAACGCGGACAGCCTATTCGGTGTGCGCGTACAGCTTGAGCACCGGGACGCCGACCTGGTGCCGGGCGCGGGAGGTCCAGTCGCGGTGGAAGAACTCCTCCACCAGGTGCGGCCGGGTCAGCACGATCACCTCGTCGGCGTTCGTCTCCTCGACGACGGACCGCAGCAGGTCGAGCGGGCGCTTCTCGACGATCTGCCCGACGGCCTGGCTGCCGGCGGCGCGCAGCGCCTCGAGGGAGTGGTTGAGCGCGCGCTCGGCGGGCTGGAGGGCGGCGTTTCCGGCTGGTTCGTCCCCCTCGTGAACGGCCTCGTCCAGCTCGCCCAGGGCGACGTCGTCCAGGGCCCGGAGCAGCCGGTCCTGATCGCCGTGGGGCTGCATGAGGACGACGAAGGAGGACGGGTCGTCGCCGTGGAGGGTGGTGACGAGCTCCACATCCGTGGGAACCAGCGGCTTCTCGATCATCAGTACGGTCGTGAACACGGCAGGGCCCTTCGTCTTCGCGGGCCCACGGGGCCTGCAGCGCCCTCCGGTACGTGTCCGCAGGTGTCTGCGCGGATGTGGGCCCGGCGGAACAGACCGGTGCGGCCGGTTCCGCGGATTGTCAGATCCGACGGTAGCGGGTGAAAAGGTACCCGTCCTCCTCGAGTACGGACGTGAGATCGAAGCGTTCCGGTTCCTCGATTCCGGGGCCGTCCATGATCCGGGGGGCCGCGCCGACGGTGACGAGCGGCGCGACCGTCAGACACAGTTCGTCGAGTACCCCGGCGGCGGCGAACTGACCGAGCAGCCGGGGGCCGCCCTCGGTGAGCAGCCGGGTGTGGCCGCGCTCGGCCAGCGCCCGGACCGCCGCGGCCGGCTCCACGCCGTCGCCCTCACCGGCGACGACGACGTCGGCGCCGGCGGCGCGGGCGGCCTCGGCCCGGTCGGCGTGGTGCGCGGCGCCGGTGAGCACGATGGTCGGGACGGCCGGCTCGGTGAAGAGCGGCAGGGTGAAGTCCAGGTCGAGGCTGGCGGTGACCACGGCGATGGCGGGCGCGGGTGTCTGGCCGAGGGCGGCGCGCCGGGCGGCGAACGCCTCGCGGGCCCGGGCGGGCCGGTAGCCCTCCTGCCGGACCGTTTCGGCGCCGGCCACGACCACGTCGGCGAGCCCGCGGAGCACCCCGAAGATCCGCATGTCGGCCTTGGAGGACAGCGGCTGGGAGCGGCCGTCGTGGTGGGCGGCGCCGTCGACGGAGGACACCATGTTGCCGCGGAGCCAGGCCCGCCCGGGGCGGTCCGGCGGCGCGGCGGGATAGGCGTAGGCGTCGGCCAGCTCGTCGAGGCTCCACTCGCGGCCTTCGGGCCGGTCGGGGGCGGTGAGTTCGGCGGTCGGCGGGAGCAGGCGTCGCATGCGGTGCAGTCTGGCACGGCGCTCCGGCGGGGGTGCGGTGCGGCTCGTTCGCTCCGGGGGCGCCGCGTTCGGTTTGCGGAGCGCACCCGGCGCTCTTCCGGGTGGACGGCGCCGGCACCGCCGTGAGCTGCGGCGTCGTGGGGGCGGCGACGGGAGGGACTAGGCTGGTCCGCTGTGTCGTCCTCCCTTTCTGCCTCCGAGCCGAGCCCGATAGCCGCCTCGTCCCCCGCGGGGGCGCCGCAGGCGCTGTGCGACCGTGAGCCGCACGTGCCCGCGGAGCGCCTGGTCGCGGAGATGGTGCCGCCGCCGCGCTTCGACTCGGTCCGCTTCGAGACCTACGTCCCGGACCCGGCGCAGCCCAGCCAGGCCGAGGCCGTGCAGGTGCTCGGCGGCTTCGCCGCGGGTCTCGACGGGGCCGGCGCGGCTGGGGGCGGCAAGCGGCGCTGGTTCGCCCGGAAGCCGGCGGCGCCGAGCGGGCCGCGCGGGGTCTACCTCGACGGCGGCTACGGCGTCGGCAAGACGCACCTGCTCGCCTCGCTCTGGCACGCCACCCCGGCACCTGCCGAGCGCAAGGCCTTCGGCACCTTCGTGGAGCTGACCAACCTCGTCGGGGCGCTCGGCTTCCAGCAGACCGTGCGGACGCTCAGCGAGCACCGGCTGCTCTGCATCGACGAGTTCGAGCTCGACGACCCCGGTGACACGGTCCTCGTCTCGACCCTGCTCGGGAAGCTCGTCGAGGCGGGCGTGGCGCTCGCCGCGACCTCCAACACGCTGCCCGGCAAGCTGGGCGAGGGGCGCTTCGCCGCCGCGGACTTCCTCCGCGAGATCCAGGGGCTGTCGGCGCACTTCCGCCCGCTGCGGATCGACGGCGAGGACTACCGGCACCGCGGCCTGCCCGAGGCTCCGGCCCCGTTCACGGACGAGCAGGTCACCGGGGTCGCCGGGCGCACCGGCGGCGCCACCCTGGACGCCTTCCCGGACCTCCTCGGCCACCTCTCCCGGGTCCACCCGAGCCGGTACGGCGCGCTCTGCGACGGGGTCCGGGCCGTCTGCCTCACCGGGGTGACGCCGGTGCCGGACCAGTCGACGGCGCTGCGTCTCGTGGTCCTCGCGGACCGGCTGTACGACCGGGAGGTGCCGGTGCTGGCCTCCGGCCTGCCGTTCGACCGGCTCTTCAGTGAGGAGATGCTGGCGGGCGGCTACCGGAAGAAGTACTTCCGGGCCATCTCGCGGCTCACCGCGCTGGCCCGGGACGCGAAGACGCTCGTCGAGGCCTGACGCCTTCTTACGGGACGCGGCACCTTCGTACGGGACGCGGCACCCGACGCGGCTCCGGGGGAGGCACCTGCCTGCCCCGCCCGCGGGGCCTGGTGCGCGCCCGCGTGATCGTCGACCGGGCCGTCTCCCCCGACGCGCGGTTCGTCCGCCGCACGGCAAGCGGTGCTCAGCGAGGGTCCGGGACGCCCGGCAGGCAGGCGGTCCTCGCGGATCGGGCCCGCGGGACGCGCCCGTCCGGGGCGTGAGCGGGTGAGGCGTCCGCAGGGCGGCACGGCGCGGGTGGTTCCCGTGGGACGAACCGCGTGATACACACAGCCGGTCATATTTCCTGTCCGCCAGCAGGGAGTTGCCCATGTCCGCGACACGACGTCAGATCCTCGCCCGTACCGGAGCGCTGGGGGCGGCGATCGCCTTCTCCGGCAGCGTCCAGGAGCTCTTCGCCGGCCCGGCCGCCGCACTGGAACGGGGCGCCACCGGCTACGGCCCGCTCGTCCCCGACCCGCACGGGCTGCTCGACCTCCCCGCGGGCTTCCGCTACACCGTGCTCTCCCGCGAGGGCGACCCGCTCCGCTCGGGCGAGGGCCCGGTGCCCAGCAATCACGACGGCATGGCCGCCTTCCCCGGCAGCGCGGGCCGCACCCATCTGGTGCGCAACCACGAGAACCGCGTCACCGCGAAGCTGCGCGTCCCGGCCGTGCCGGGGCTGACGTACGACCCGGCCGGCCTCGGCGGCTGTACGGCCCTGGAGCTCGACGCGGGCAACCGCGTGCTCGACGAACGGGTCGCCATCGCCGGCACCGCGGTCAACTGCGCCGGTGGCCCGACCCCCTGGCACACCTGGCTGACCTGCGAGGAGACCGAGGACAAGGCCGGGACCAACGGCTACACCAAGGACCACGGCTTCATCTTCGAGGTCGATCCGCGCGATCCGCACCGCACCGGAGCCGTGCCCCTCACCGCCATGGGGCGCTTCCAGCACGAGGCGATCGCCGTCGACCCGCGCCGGGGCATCGTCTACGAGACCGAGGACGCCTTCCTCAAGCCGTTCGGCCTCTTCTACCGCTTCCTGCCGGAACAGCCGCTCGGCGGGACGGGATCGCTGCGGGCGGGCGGCCGGCTCCAGGCCATGCGGGTCCCGGGAGTGGCCGACCTGTCCGCCGTACGGCAGACCGGCACGAGCTTCGACGGCATCGAGTGGGTGACCGTGCCCGACCCGCTGGCCCGGCAGACCCCGGTCCGGCTCCAGGACTTCGGGCCCCGGGGCATCACCCACGCCCAGAAGCTGGAGGGGTGCTACTGGGGCGGCTCCTCGGTCTACTTCGTCTGCAGCTTCGCCAAGCGCGCCGAGGGGTCGGCGGCCGACCACTTCGGACAGGTGTGGCGGTACGACCCGGACCGCCGCCGGCTGACCCTGGTCGTGCGCTTCGGTTCGAGGACCGATGTGCAGCTGCCCGGCGAGTCGCCGGACAACATCACCCTCGCGCCCGGCGGCGGGCTGATGGTGTGTGAGGACGGCGACGGCGCTCAGCACGTCTTCGGGGTCACCCGGCAGGGGCAGGTGTATCCGATGGCCCGCGGCCGGCAGAACATCGGCACCCCGGACAAGCCGGAGTGGGGCGAGTTCGCCGGCGTCACGTTCGCCCCGGACGGCCGCACCATGTACGTCAATTGCTACACCCCGGGCACCACGTTCGCGGTCACCGGCGCCTGGCGCTGAGCACGCCGCGGCGCCCGCGGCCGGGCATCGAACGGCCGCGGGCGCCGGTCCCGACGGAGCGCCCGGCACCTGGCCGGAGCAGCGGGCGGGGGTCGACAGCGCGCCGATCGGGACGGGCGCGGTTACTCTCCGAGCATGATCGACTTCACCGGGCCACGGGCCCGCTCCCGGATGTTCCAGTCCTTCGGCCGGGCTCTGCTTCCGCTGTGCGCCGTGGCCCTGACGGCGTGTGGAGGAGCCGCCATCGAGCCGGAGGGAGGGCAGGCGGCCGGTGCCGCCCCCTCCAAGTCGCCCGGCGGAGCGGCGGGGCAGCCCGCGGCGCCGACCCTGCCGCCGGGCCCCGGCGGGCTCACCCCCGTCTTCTCGCACGGGCCGCGCGAGGGCGCCAAGACCGTGGCGCTCAGCTTCGACGCGGCGATGGCCGCCGACCAGAGTGCGCGGGCCGCGGGCGGCGAGCGCTTCGACAACCCGGCCCTCACCGACACGCTGCGCCGGATGAAGGTACCGGCCACCTTCTTCCTGACGGAGCGGTGGACCCGCGAGTACGCCGAACAGGCGGGATCCATCGGCCGCGACCCGCTGTTCGAGGCCGCCGTCCACGCCGGCGAGCGGCCCGCCGCCTCCCCGTGCCAGGACAAGCAGCCGGCCGCGGACCTGCGCAAGGAGGTCGAGCGGACCGTGACCGCCATCCGGCGGGCCGGGGCACAACGCCAGGTGCCGTACGTCCGCTTCCCCGAGAAGTGCTTCGACGAGCGGACGCTCAAGGCCGTCGCGCCCACCCGGATGACCGCCGTCCGGTGGGACGTGTCGGCCGGCGACGTCGGCGCGACCGACACCCGGAAGGTCGCCGACCGGGTGCTGGCGCAGGTCAGACCCGGATCGGTGGTGGACCTGCGGAGCTCGCTCAGCACGGCACCGGTGACGGACGAGGTGGTGGCGCGGATCGTGCCCGAACTCCGGGCGAAGGGCTACCGCTTCGTCCGCGTGTCGGAGCTGGTGGCCGCGGAGCAGGAGGCGTCCAAGGCCCGTCCGGCGAAGCCGAGCGCCGCGAAGCCCGGTACCGAGAGGCCCGCTGCCGAGAAGCCGAGCGCGGAGAAGCCCGGTGCGGCGAAGTCGAGCGCCGCGAAGCCGGAGGCCGCGCGGCCGGGCGGCGGGGCGGCGAGCGCGGACGAGCCGGTCCGGCCGAGCGCGGCGGCACCCTCCCGCTCCGCCGCTCCGTCCGCTTCCGCCGCCCCGTCGGCCTCCTCCGCCGCATCCGCGTCCGAGGCCTCCCCCGCCGGGTCCGCCTCCCCGCGGAAGACCGGCGGATCGTGGATGCCGGTGCCGAACCCCTGAGCCGTACCGCCGGGACGGATGACAGCAGGTACCCGTCCGCCGCCCCCTGCCGACGCCGGCGGTCAGGGGCGGCGGGCGCTCAGCACACAGGCGGTGGCGGTCGCCGCGGCCGCCAGGACGGCGGAGGCGGCGAGCGGCAGCCACGGCAGGGTCACGGTGCCCGTCAGGGAGCCGGTGACGAGCCCGGTGACCGCCGCGTTCGCCGGTGATCCGCCGATGACGAGAACGAGCAGGGCGGCGAGCGCGGTGGCCGGCACGGCACGGCCGGTGCTGTGCAGCAGCGGCCGGTTGCACAGGGCTCCGACGGCCGTGCCCAGCAGGGCGCAGACCAGCGCCCCGAGGAATCCGGCCGCGGCGGCGGGCAGCACGGGCACCCTGACCTGACGGTCCGCGCTGTGGGGATCGCTGATCACGGCCACCAGCAAGGTGGTCACGGCCGCCAGGCCGACCGCCGCGAGCAGGGCGACCAGCACGGCGGCGAGGTGCACCCGGGCGGCCCCGGCAGCGGCGGCGCCGCAATGGCGCGCCGCGGCGGGCTCGTTCGTGGCACAGACCCGGACCAGCCAGGCGGTGACGGGGAGCAATGCCGCCGCGGCGTAGCCGAGGGAGTCCAGCAGCGGCTGCCCCGCCTGCACCGAGACGACCAGGAACGCCGCGTACAGCAGGACCGGCGGCAGCCAGCGCTGGGACCGCAGGAGCAGCGCGGCCTGGTAGCGGACGAGGGCGGTCACGGGGCCTCCGTTTCCGGGCCGGGCCGGGCAGCTGTCTCCGGGCCGGGCAGGGCGTCTGTCTCCGGGCCGGCAGCCGGCCGGGCATCCGGTTCCGGGTCGGTGGCCGGCCATGCGTCCGGCCTCGTATCCGGGTCCGCGGCCGGCAGCGCATCGGTCTCCGGGCCGGCGGCACCGGCTCCGGGGCCCGGCCCGGCCGGGGTCACCGCGTGCACGTGCCAGGGCGGTTCGGCGGTGAGCAGGGCGCGGAGCAGAGCGTCGGAGTGCGCGGCGGCGACGGTGAGCCGGGTGGTCCCCGACGGCGTGGGCTCGGCGGCCGGGAGGCCGGGCAGTCCGGCCGGCGGTTCGGCTCCGGGCGGGCCCTCGGCCTCGATCCGGACCCGCGGGCCGTCCTCCTCGTCGCCCCCGGGGCGGCGCCGGACCGGGACCAGGCCGCCGTCCTCGACCCGGTGGGCCGCGTCCGTCGCGCCGGCGAGGCGGCGCGGGTCGTGGTCCACGAAGACCACGGTGCCGCCGTCGGCGACGCGTTCGGCCACGGCCCGGTCGAGGACGCCGCGGGCCTGCTGGTCCAGGCCGGTCCAGGCCTCGTCGAGGACGAGCAGGCCGGGGCGGGCCATCAGTGCCTGCGCCACCGCCACCTTCTGGCTGGTGCCCTTGGACAGCTCGGCGAGCGGGGTACGGGCGTGCCCGTCGGCGCCGAAGCGGGTCAGCCACAGCTCGGCGGACCGGACGGCCGCCTCCCCGCGCAGCCCGTGCACCCGGCCGAGGTGGGTGAGATAGCCGAGGGTGTCGAAGGGCAGCCCGCCGGGGAACCGTTCGGGGACGTACGCGGTGCGCGGCCGCCCGGCGATCCGTCCGGCGCTGGGGGTGTCGATGCCGGCGAGGAGCCGCAGCAGCGTGGACTTGCCGCTGCCGTTGCCGCCCTCGACGCGCACCAGGGTGCCCGGGGCCAGGTCGAGGTCGACGCCGCGGAGCACCCAGGGGCCGGCGAGCCCGTAGCGGCGTCCGACACCGCGCAGCTCCACGTCAGTTACCGGGCTTCCGCTCCGGCACGGCCTCGCTGGGCCGGACGATGACGAAGCCCTCGCCGTCCAGCCGGAGCTGCACCGCTTCTCCCGAACCGCCGCGCAGCATCGAGCCGAAGCTCTGCGAACGGTGCAGCGAGGTCTGCAGCGCGGAGCTCCAGCCGACGACCGCGTCGGTGTCGACGCACACCGGGGCCTGCGGGGACACGGGTATGACGATGGGTTCGCCCTCGCAGACGATGCCGAGTTTGCCGTGGCCGCTGAACCGGCTGTTGAAGAGGCCGCCGCCGGTCATCCCGGCGCCCTTGAGCACCGTGATCTCGTAGGACAGGGAGGAGTCGAAGCAGAGCACGTTCCGGCCGTTGACGGTGAGGCTGTCGCCGGGGGTGAGATCGACGATGAAGCAGCTCGCGGCCTCGTGGGCGAACCAGGCCTCGCCCTGGCCCCGGACGGCCATCAGGGCCAGGCCCTCGCCGGTGACGGCGCGTTTGAGGAAGTTCCCCATGCCCTGGCTCTGCCGCTCGAACTGCAGATCCCCGCGGAACGCGACCATCGCGCCCTGACGCGCGTAGCACTCACCGTGCACGGCGTACTTGATCGATTTGGAGTTCTGCAGGGTCATGCCGGGCGCGGTGGCCGGCTCGGCCATGTTCCGGGAGGCGAAGAGATCGCTGTGCATGGCGGCATGTTCCCCCGGAATAATCTGCTCCGCCAACACCCTCCGGAGCCGCCGCGCCCGCTGCTGTCAGACTGGACGGGTGACGAGCGCCGATACCAGCCCCAGCAGCACCGCCCCCCGTGCCGGTTCCGGCACCGGTCCGTTCCAGGCGGGGACGACCGAGCGGGACGCGGCGCCGCAGTTCGTCCTGCCGCTGGTGGTCCGGCTGGAACGCGCCGCTCCCCCGGCGCGTACGGACGCCCTGGAGACGGCGGCGCGCGCGGTGCTCACCCTGCTGTCCGACGAGCGCGCGACGGACGAGGACGGCGCGTGGGCCGAGGCGGTGCGGGACTGGCAGGACGCGCGGATCCGCAAGGTGGTGCGGCGGGCGCGCGGCGCGGAGTGGCGGCGCGCGGAGAGCCTTCCGGGCATCACGGTCACCGGAGCCTCCGCGGAGGTACGGGTCTTCCCGCCCGTGCCGCTCGACGGCTGGCCCAAGGAGCTCGTCAAGCTCCAGGTCTCCGGCACCGAACTGGACGACCCCGAGCCGCCCGCGGCACCGGACCCGGCCGGACCGGTGCTGTGGCTCAACCCCGCGGTGACGATGTCGGCCGGCAAGGCGATGGCCCAGGCGGGCCACGGAGCCCAGCTGGCCTGGTGGCGGCTGTCGGCCGCGCACCGGGAGGCCTGGCGGGCGGCGGACTTCGCCCTGCGGGTGCGCACCCCGGACCCGGCCCACTGGGAACGGCTCACCGCGAGCGGGCTGCCCGTCGTCCGGGACGCGGGCTTCACCGAGATCGCCCCCGGCTCGGCCACGGTCGTCGCGGACCATCCGGCGCTACGGACCGGCTGATTCCCGCCCCCGTCCTCCCGTGCGGGAGCACAACTCCCCCGGCCCGTCCGGCTACCCATCGGTATTCCTTCGGAGCGCATTGAACGCGCGGCGGGCGCGCTGCGTACTCCTCCGTGCCACCCGCACACCATCACGCCCCGGGCCACTCCCCCCCACGGCCCGCCGTCCCAGCCCGTCGAGGGAGGTCACCGCGTCGAGAGATGCCCTTGAAGTCCAGCCCGTGCCGTACGGCCCCGGCTCAGCCGCCCGACGCCGCTTGACCGACCTCTCGGTCGGCGCTTGGCTGACGCAACTCGACCCGCTTCGGCCGCAGATCCGACCAGCCCGGCATCTGTGCCGAGTGCACCCCCGTGTGCCGCCCCTGCAGGAGACACCTTGCGACACATCAACGCAACCAAGCTGATCATCGTGGCGCTCGTCGCGACGCTCAGCGCCCTGATCTATCCCGTGTGGTCCTATGCCGACCGGGCCGGGCCCGGAGCGAACAACCCGTCCATCGACAGCGTGGACACCAAGTGGGGCCCGCTGTCCGCCGTCGACCGGGACTTCCTGGTCAAGGTGCGGCTGGCCGGACTGTGGGAGCTCCCGGCGGGGCAGCAGGCGATGGAGCGCGCGCCCACGAAGGCGATCAAGGATGCCGGGGACCACCTGATCGTCGGGCACACGGACCTCGACAAGCGCGTCCGCGACATCTCGGCGAAGCTCGGGGTCGAGCTGCCGAACCAGCCGAACGCGCAGCAGCAGGGCTGGCTCAAGGAGCTCTCGGACGCGCAGGGCATGGAGTACCAGCGGAAGTTCGCCATGCTTCTGCGGTCCGCGCACGGCAAGATCTTCGGGGCGATAGGCAACATCCGGAACACCACCCGCAATTCGCTCGTGCGGCAGATGGCCGACGACGCGAACGCGACGGTCCTCGACCACATCACCATGCTGGAGCGCACCGGGATGGTCGACTTCGACGCGATCGTGAACGATGTGGCCACGGCTCCCCCGGCGCAGCCGACCGGCCCGCCGCCGCCCAGCTCGACCAACATCCCCGCCCCGATCCCGGTCGTCCCGGGCGACGGTGTGAAGACGACGTCCAAGCCGTCCGCCGCACCGACGGGCGAGCCCGCCCCGGGCTCCACCTCGGAACCGCAGCTCGGAACGGGTACCGAACCCGGCGGATCCGGCGTCGAGCCGGGCGGATCCGGTACGACCTCCGGGGGCTACTGAGCCCCGGAGCGGCGCCTGACTCCGACGGGCCCGGGGCCCCGGCTGCGGCCGGCGCACCGGGCCCGTCGCACGCGGGGAACCTCAAATCAACCTCTGAACCACGGCGCCGCGGGGTTCGGGCCGGCATGCGGGGGCCATCACACGGGCACCTGTGGACATCACGCAAGGGAGGGGGCGAACGATGGAGCGCCTGGGTACGGGCATCGGATGGCGGCCCGAGATCGCCGGGACCGTGGCGGAACTGCCGGGTCTGGACTGGGTCGAGGTCGTGGCCGAGAACATCTGCCCGGGCCACCTCCCCGAGCCGCTGCAACGGCTGCGCGAGCGCGGCACCACGATCGTCCCGCACGGGGTGTCGCTGGGGCTCGGCGGCGCCGACCGGCCGGACCCCGGCCGGCTCGCCGCGCTCGCCGAGCGGGCGGAGGCCCTGGGCGCGCCGCTGGTCACCGAGCACATCGCGTTCGTCCGGGCGGGCGGCCTGCTGACCGCCTCACCGGAGCTGGAGGCGGGCCACCTGCTGCCGGTGCCGCGCACCCGCGAGGCCCTGGACGTCCTCTGCGAGAACGTCCGCATCGCGCAGGACGCGCTGCCCGTGCCGCTCGCGCTGGAGAACATCGCCGCGCTGATCGCCTGGCCGGGCGAGGAGCTGACGGAGGGGCAGTTCCTCTCCGAGCTGGTGGAACGGACGGGCGTACGGCTCCTCATCGACGTCGCGAACCTCCACACCAACCACGTCAACCGGGGCGAGGACCCGGCGGCGGCGCTGGACGGGCTGCCGGTCGACGCCATCGCCTATGTGCACGTGGCGGGCGGCGTGGAGAAGGACGGGGTGTGGCACGACAGCCACGCCCATCCGGTGACGGAGCCGGTGCTGGAGGTGCTGGCCGACCTCTGTTCCCGCACCGAACCGCCCGGCGTCCTGCTGGAACGGGACGAGGACTTCCCGCCGCCCGGGGAGCTCGAGGCCGAACTCGACACGATCCGCGGGGTGGTGGCCCGGTCCGCGGGCGAGCGCACCGCGGCGGCGGGGCGTACGCCCTCCCCGGCGCCGGTGCCCGCCCTCAGGGAACCGGCCGCCCCGCTCCCCGACGGCGCGGCCGCGGCGGCAGGTGACGCCGCCCGGCAGCGGCTGGCGCTCGCCCAGACCGCCCTGCTCTCCGCCCTGGTGGCGGGCACCCCCGCGCCCGAGGGCTTCGATCACGGGCGGCTGCGGGTCCAGAGCCGCGCCCTCCGCGCCAAGCGCGCCGATGTCGTCGCCAAGGTCGCTCCCGAGCTGCCGGACCTGCTCGGCAGCGGCTACCGGCCGGCGTTCCTGCGGTACGCCCGGACCCGTCCGATGTCCGGCGGCTACCGCCGGGACGCCCTGGACTTCGCGGAGCACCTGCTGCACCGCGAAGGCTCCGGGCACGCTGCGGACCCGGCGGTGCGGCGGCAGCTGGAGACCTGGTGGCGCGAGCGCTCCGGCCCCGCGCCGCTGCCCCGCGGCCGTCTCGCCCGGCTGCTCGCCGGGATGCGCCGGACGCACTGACCGGCCGGGGAGGCCGACGGACCGTGCCCCGCGGCGGTCTCCCCGAGGCCGGTCGGCCTCGCGCACCGCCGCGAAGACCACGCGGCCTCGCGCCCCTGCACGGGTCCGCACGGCCCGCGCCCCCGCCCGGCACCGCGCCCCACTACGCCGTCCGCACCCCCCGCGCCACCCCTGGTGGACCGGTCGGGCGGTTCCCCTCCGACACACCGAAAGGTCCTTTACTTCCGCATTTTCGCCACTGATCATCCCTTGTCATATTTCTTCGTATGAGGGGATGACCCTGTGAGAGCAGCAGTGCTGTACGGCACCCTCGGGTCGCTGGTCCTGACCGCAGTCGTCGCCACTCCTGCCGGAAGCCTCGCCCCGCCACCCGGTGGCGCGCTCGCCGACACCGCCGAGGCCCGGGGCACCGCCGTCGCCGTGCAGCGCGCCACGGCCGCGGGGGTCCGCTTCGGGCGCTGCCACCGCACCGAGGACCTGCCGAGCCCCGTGCAGTGCGGCACCGTATCGGTGCCCCTGGACTACGCCCAGCCGGACGGCCGGAAGATCTCCCTCACCGTCAGCCGGACCCGGGCCGCCGGCACCCGGGCGGAGCGCCAGGGCGCGCTGCTGTTCAATCCCGGGGGCCCGGGGGCCTCCGGGATGGCGTTCCCGCTGTACGCGGCGCTCCCCGAGTGGAAGTCCGTGGCCAGGGCCTATGACCTGGTGGGCTATGCACCGCGCGGCGTCGGCCGTTCCGCGGCGGTCTCCTGTCAGGACTCCGCGGAGCAGGCCAAGGCGCCCACGAACCTGCCGGTCCACCCGTCGGAGGAGTACAAGCAGATCCGCCGGGCCAAGGCGGAGGCGTACGCCCGCGGCTGCTCCTCCCGGATGAGCACGACGCTGCGGCACTACACCTCGCTCAACAACGCCCGCGACCTCGAAGTGATCCGCGCGGCGCTCGGCGAGCAGAAGCTCACCTTCTACGGCGCCTCCTACGGCACGTACATGGGCTCGCTCTACGCCACGCTGTTCCCCGGCAAGGTGCGGCGGATGGTCCTCGACAGCGCGGTCGACCCCGACCCGAAGCAGATCTGGTACCAGGCCAACCTGGACCAGTCGCTCGCCTTCGAGAGCCGCTGGGCCGACTGGCGCCGCTGGGTCGCCAAGCACGACTCCGTCTTCCACCTGGGCCGGACCCAGCAGGCGGTGCTGGCCTCCTACGAGAAGGCACGCGCCAAGGTGGAGCGTGAGCCGGCCGGCGGTGTGGTGGGGTCGGAGCAGCTGCAGGCGGCGTTCCTGAAGGTCGGCTACTACGACGCGTACTGGCCGCGCCGCGCCCAGGCCCTGTCGCAGTACCTCCAGGGCAAGCCGAAGCAGCTCGTCGACCAGGCCCGGCCGCGCCCCGAGGACGCCGTCGAGGACGAGAACGGGCTCGCCGTCTACACGACGGTGGAGTGCAACGACGCGCCCTGGCCGACGAGCTGGGCCACCTGGGACCGGGACAACACCCTGCTGGCCCGGTCGGCGCCGTTCGAGACCTGGGACAACGCCTGGATGAACCTGCCGTGCGCGTACTGGCAGGAGCCGCGGCAGCAGGCCCTCGACGTCCGCACCACCGCGGGCGCGCTGCCCCCGGTGCTGATCCTCGCCGCCGAGCGGGACGCCGCCACCCCGTACGCGGGGGCGCTGGAGCTCCAGCGCAGGCTGGCCGGATCGTCGCTGGTCACCGAGCGCCGGGCGGGTACGCACGGCATCGCGCAGGGCGAGAACGCCTGTGTGAACCGGCACTTCGAGGAGTACCTGCTGCGCGGCCGCACCCCGGGCGCGAAGGCGTACTGCGGGCCGCACGCCGAGCCGGACCCGCGCGAGCCGCAGGTGCCGGAGCGCCAGCTGCGCGCGGTGCCGCGCCCCGGCGTCTGACCGGCGCGCGCCTCGAACGGGCGCTCGGCGTGCCCGATGAGGTCACGTGGCCCGGGCGGGTCGCGTGGCCCGGGCGGGCGCCGTGCAAGGGCCCCTGAGGGAGGGCGGATCCGGCTTCGGGACCGGATCCGCCCTTCGTCAGGCCGGATTCGTCAGGCCAGGCCCGCCACGAGATCGGCGACGGCCTTGCGCCGCCCGGTGTAGAACGGCACCTCCTCGCGCACGTGCCGCCGGGCCTCGGACGCCCGGAGGTGCCGCATCAGGTCGACGATGCGGTACAGCTCGTCCGCCTCGAAGGCGAGGATCCACTCGTAGTCGCCGAGGGAGAAGGACGCGACGGTGTTGGCCCGGACGTCCGGGAAGCCGCGGGCCATCTTGCCGTGGTCGGCGAGCATCCGGCGGCGGTCCTCGTCGGGCAGCAGGTACCAGTCGTAGGAGCGGACGAAGGGGTAGACGCTCACGTAGTCCCGGGCGACCTCGTCGGCGAGGAAGGCCGGGATGTGCGACTTGTTGAACTCGGCGGGGCGGTGCAGCGCCATGTTCGACCACACCGGCTCCAGCGCGCGGCCCAGCTTCGTGCGGCGGAAGAGGTTGTAGGCGTCCTGGAGCGCGTCGGAGGTCTCCGAGTGCCACCAGATCATGACGTCCGCGTCGGCCCGGAGGCCGGAGACGTCGTAGGTGCCGCGCACGGTGACGTCCTTCGCGGCGAGCTGCTCGAACAGCTCCTCCACCTCGGAGGCGTATCCGGACCGGTCCTCCGGCAGCACGTCGCGGAGCTTGAACACCGACCAGAGCGTGTAGCGGATGACCTCGTTGAGGTCCTTGGCCTTCTTGCCGGCGTTCGGGCCCTTGCCGGTTTCGGGTGTCTGAGCAGCAGCAGTCATGCTGCCCATTCTCGCTCCCCGCCGGCGCTGCCCGGCGCCAGGGGTCGCCCGGTACGCCCGGCGGCGGGCTCCGCCGCTACCGGCCCCCGGGGAGCTGTCCGCGCAGGCCGGCCAGCACCTCGTCGGCCGCGGTCCGGGCGCTCGCGACGCACGCGGGGATGCCGACGCCGTCGTAGGCCGCGCCGCACACCCGCAGACCGGGCAGCTTCGCCACCTCCGCGCGGATGCGGGCGACGCGGCCGAGGTGGCCGACGGGGTACTGCGGCAGCCCGTCGTTCCAGCGGGTGACGCGGGTGGCGACGGGCCGGGCGGTGAGGCCGACGGCGTCCCGCAGGTCGTCGCGGGACACCTGGACGAGGCCGGCGTCGTCGCGTCCGAGCACCGCCTCGTCGCCGAACCGTCCGACGGAGGTGCGCAGCAGGAAGAGTCCCGGGTCGGCGTCCTCGCCGTCGGTGTGCCAGCTCCACTTGCGGCTGGAGAAGGTGGACGCCTTGATCGTGCGGCCGTCGACCGGCGGCACGAGGAAGCCGCTGCGCTCGGGCAGCCCGGTGACGTCCGCGGCGCGGAAGGCCAGGGTCACCAGGGCCACCGAGGCGTAGTCGACGGCGGACAGCTCGGCGGCGGCCGCCGGGGAGTCACCGGCGAGCAGCCGGGCGGCGGCGGGGGCGGGGACCGCGAGGACCACCGCGTCGGCCTCGAGGGGCCGGCCGCCGGCGACGACGACGGTCCAGCCGGTGCCGTGGCGCAGCAGCTTCTCCACGCCCGTGCCGGGCAGGATCTCGCCGCCGGCCGCCCGGACGGCGTCGGCGGTGGCGAGCGGCAGCCGGCCGATGCCGCCGTCGATGCCCATGAAGACCGGGCCGGTCTGCTGCCGGGCGGCGGCCCGGGCCTGGATGTCCCGGACGCCCTCGGTGAGCGAGGGGTGGGTGCGCGCGGCCTCGAAGAGCTGCGGCACGGCGGCCCGCATCGAGATCCGGTAGGCGTCTCCGGCGTACACCCCGCCGAGGAGCGGTTCGACGAGCCGGTCGACGACCTCCCGGCCGAGGCGGGCGGCCACATATGCACCGACGGCGACGTCCTCGCCGACCTCGGTGGGCGGCAGTCCGGGCTCCCCGGCGATCCGGTCGAGCGCCTCCGGGGAGAGGACCCCGGACGCGGCCAGCGGCGCCGGGCCGGCGGGCACGCCCATCACATGGCCCGTGGGCATGGGACGCAGTTCCCCGCGGGTCCACAGCGAGGCAGAGGTGGTGGCGGGCGCGCGGAGGTGGTCCCCGAGGCCGACCTCGCGGGCCAGCTCGACGCCTTCCGGGCGCCGGGCCAGCATCGACTCCGCGCCGAGGTCGACCGGCGCGCCCTCGATCCGGTCCGCCCACAGCTTGCCGCCGAGCCGGCCGGAGGCCTCCAGGACGGTCACCCGGGCTCCGGCTCCGGTCAGCCGGTGCGCGGCGGCCAGCCCCGCGATTCCGCCTCCGACGACAACGACATGGGCCGTACGCGCATCCGCCTCGCTCATGTGCTCAACTCTCTCAGACCGGACGGGGCTTCCCTGCCGGGCCCCGGTCGGCGAGCAGCCCGGTAGTGCTCCCCCGATCGGCCTCGACCGCACAGTCCGCGAACGGGCGGCCGGAAGGGGCGCTGCCGGAACCGGCCGCACGTAGCGTGGTCGGCACAGGACGGCGGAGGGAGCACGGGCGATGGCGGCACAGCGGCTGGTGGTGATCGGCGGGGATGCGGCGGGCATGGCCGCAGCGTCCGCGGCCCGCAGGCTGAAGGGCCCCGGCGAGCTGGAGATCATCGCCTTCGAGCGCGGCCGGTACACCTCGTACTCCGCCTGCGGCATCCCCTACTGGGCCGCCGGTGACGTCGACGGGCCGGACGCCCTGGTGGTCCGCACCGCCACCGAGCACCGCCGCCGCGGGATCGGACTGCGGCTGCGGACCGAGGTCACGGAGATCGACCCCGACCGGCAGCGGGTGCGGGTGCGGGATCTGGACGCGAACGACGGTGAGCGCTGGGAGGGCTACGACCGGCTGGTCGTGGCCACCGGCGCCCGGCCGGTCCGGCCCGGCCTGCCCGGCTTCGACGCGGACGGGGTGCACGGGGTGCAGACGCTCGACGACGGCCGGGCGCTCGTCGAGGCCCTCGGCGGGCGGGGCGAGGGGCTGCGCGCCGTCGTCGTGGGAGCGGGGTACATCGGGGTGGAGATGGCCGAGGCGCTGATCCGGCGGGGCTGTGAGGTCACCGTGCTGGAGCGGTCCGGCCGGCCCATGGCCACCCTCGATCCGGACATGGGGCGGCTGGTGCACGACGCCATGTGCGGGCTGGGCATCGAGACCGTCACCGGCGCCGAGGTCACCGGGATCCGCACCACGGACGCCGGGCGGGTCGCGGCGGTGCTGACGCAGGAGGCGGAGTACCCGGCGGACCTCGTCGTGCTGGGGCTGGGCGTCCGCCCCGAGACCTCGCTCGCCCGGGACGCCGGACTGCCGCTCGGCGACTCCGGTGGCCTGCTCACCGACCTGTCGATGCGGGTGCGGGGCCGGGAGGACATCTGGGCGGGCGGCGACTGCGTCGAGGTGCTGGACCTCGTCTCGGGCCGCACCCGGCACCTCCCCCTCGGGACGCACGCCAACAAGCACGGCCAGGTCATCGGCACCAATGTGGGCGGCGGCTATGCGACGTTCCCGGGGGTGGTGGGCACGGCGGTCAGCAAGGTGTGCGATCTGGAGATCGCCCGCACCGGGCTGCTGGAGGTGCAGGCGGCCGCCGCCGGACTGCGGTACGTGGCGGTCACCGTCGAGTCGACCAACCGGGCCGGCTACTACCCGGGCGCCCGGCCGATGACGGTGAAGATGCTGGCCGAGCGCCGCACCGGCCGGCTGCTGGGCCTGCAGATCGTGGGGCGCGAGGGCGCGGGCAAGCGGGTCGACATCGCCGCGGTGGCGCTCACCGCCGGGATGACCGTCGAGGCGATGACCGCCCTCGACCTGGGCTACGCGCCGCCCTTCTCCCCCGTGTGGGACCCGGTCCTGGTGGCGGCCCGCAAGGCGTCGGCCGCGGTGGCGCAGGAGAGCCGGGGCGAGGGGTAGGGGGCGGAGCGGAGCACGGCAGCCGGGACGGCCGTGGAGCCCGGCAGGAGCCGCGGCGGCGGGAACACCGCGTTCCCGTCCGGTCAGGGACGGCACGGCCGGGCGCGGACACGCACGGCCGGGGCATCGAGGCCGGCCCGGCAGGAGACGGCCGAGGCCGGTACAGCCGGGACCACCAGGGCCGCGTCGGCCCCGGCAGGCCCGGGATCTGCGGAATCCCGCCCTCCCCGCTGTCCCGGGGCACTCACCCGTACCGTGATAATCGCCCCCATGCCCGAACTCACCCGGACCCCGACCGAGTCCCCGCCGAGTCCGTCCCTGCGCGACCGCGCCACCGCCTCGCTGCGCGCCGCAGCGCCCGCACTGCTCGCGTACGCCGGAGCCCGCGCGGTGGGGCTGATCGTCCTCGGCATCTCCGCGTCGGTCGCCGGGAAGAGCCCGCACACGCTGCTCAGCGCCCGCTGGGACTCCCTCTGGTACGCCCGGGTGGCGACCGGGGGCTACGGGTACGAGGTGCACCTGCCGAACGGCGACGTCCACTCGAACCTCGCCTTCTTCCCGCTGATGCCCGCCCTGGAGCGGGCGATCTCCGCCCTCTCCCCGCTGAGCGTGCCGGACGCGGGGCTGCTGGTGAGCTGGACCGCCTCGCTCTTCGCCGCCTGGGGGATCTACGCGACGGGCGCGCTGCTGCACGGCCGCCGGGCGGGGGTGATCCTCGCGGTGCTGTGGGGGGCGTACCCGACGGCGTTCGTGCAGTCGATGGCCTACACCGAGACGCTGTTCACGGCGCTGGCCGCCTGGGCGGTGTACGCGGTGCTGACCCGGCGCTGGGTCTGGACGGGCGGCCTCGCGGTGCTCGCCGGGCTGACCCGGCCGTCGGCGGCGGCGGTGGTCGCGGCGGTGTGGATACCGGCGGCGGTCGTCCTCTTCCAGGCCTGGCGCGCCGGCGCCCGCCCCGGCCGGCTGCTGCGCGAGCACGGCCGGATGCTGCTCGGGGTGCTGCTGGCGCCGCTGGGCTGGCTGGCCTACGTGCTCTACGTGGCGGTCCGCAACGGCAGCCTGTTCGCCTACTTCGAGGTGCAGGGCCAGTGGGGCAACGGCTTCGACGGCGGTGTGGCGCTCGCCGGATTCGTCTGGCACCACCTCACCACGAACCTCCTCGCCGGGCTGGGGCTGTGCGCCGCGCTGGCGCTGCTGGGGTGGCTGCTGTGGCTCTGCGTCCGGCAGCGGATGCCGCTGCCGCTGCTGGTGTACACGGCGGCGATGGTGTTCGTGTCCCTGGTCGGCGCGGGCTACTTCGGCTCACGGCCGCGCCTGATCATGCCCGCGTTCCCGCTGCTGCTGCCCCCGGCGGTGGCCCTGCTGAAGCTGCGCCCGGCGCGCACCGCCGTGGTGCTGGGTGCGGCGGTGCTCGCCTCGGCGGCGTACGGGGCCTTCACCCTGCTGGGCTCGGGCCCGCCCTGACCTGCCGGAACGACACACCGGGCGGGGACGGCACAGCGCCGTCCCCGCCCGGTTCCCGTTCGCCTGCCGGTCCTGTTCGGCGCGCCGCCCGGGCGGCGCGCCGAACAGGACCCAGCCGATGCGATCTAGCGCGCCGTCTCGGTGTGGACGTACTCCACGAGCCGGGTGAGCGCGTCCGGGTCCGTGCTGGGGAGCACGCCGTGGCCCAGGTTGAAGACGTGGCCGGGCAGGTCGCGGGCGGCGTCCAGCACCTCGCGGGCCTTGGCCTCCACGGCGCCGCGCGGCGCGAACAGCACGGCCGGGTCGAGGTTGCCCTGCAGCGCCTTGCCGGGGACCCGGCGGGCCGCCTCGTCCATCGGGACCCGCCAGTCGACGCCCACCACGTCCGCGCCGGCCTCGCTCATGAGGCCGAGCAGCTCGCCGGTGCCGACGCCGAAGTGGATGCGCGGCACGCCGTACCCGGCGACCGCGTCGAACACCTTGGCCGAGGCGGGGAGGACCGAACCGCGGTAGTCGACCGGGGCGAGCGCGCCGGCCCAGGAGTCGAAGAGCTGCACCGCGGAGGCGCCCGCCTCGATCTGCACCTTCAGGAAGGCGGAGGTGATGTCCGCGAGCCGGTCGAGCAGGTCGGCCCAGAGCTCCGGGTCGCCGTACATCATGGCCTTGGTGTGCTCGTGGTTGCGGGACGGGCCGCCCTCGACGAGATAGCTGGCGAGGGTGAACGGCGCCCCGGCGAAGCCGATCAGCGGGGTGGACCCCAGCTCGCCGGTGAGCATGCCGACGGCCTCGGCGACGTACCGCACGTCGTCCGGCTCCAGCGGACGCAGCCGCTCCAGATCGGCGCGGGTCCGCACGGGCTGGGCGACGACCGGGCCGACGCCCGGCTTGATGTCGAGGTCGATCCCGATGGCCTTGAGCGGGACGACGATGTCGCTGAAGAAGATCGCCGCGTCGACCTTGTGCCGCCGGACCGGCTGCAGGGTGATCTCGGTGACGAGGTCGGGGCGCATGCACGAGTCGAGCATCGGGATGCCCTCGCGCAGCTTGAGGTACTCGGGCAGCGAGCGCCCGGCCTGCCGCATGAACCACACCGGCGTGTGGGACACCGGTTCGCGGCGGCACGCCTTCAGGAACACCGACTCGGCTACGGCTGTGCTGGTCTGCTGCTGGCCCGTCGGGCGTTCAATGGCACTCACGCACCAAATCTTCGCACGCGCCCGCCAAGAGGGTGCCGCCTCCCGGGTGTCCCTACGCGTCCCGGGCTCCCGTTCCGCCTAGTCTTCCCCGCATGGCTGCGGCTCAGGGACACCTTGCGGACGGTGCTGACAACACGGACGGGGACGAGGCCCCGCTGCCCTTCCGGCAGGCGGTCGAGGCGCTGCGCACAGCCCGGCTGCGGCCGGAGATGGAGATCGACCCGGCGCGCCCGCCGCAGCGGCTCGCCCCGTTCTCCTACGCCCTGGAGGCGGCGGTCGTCCAGGACGACCAGGACCTCTCCGACGGGCGGCTCGTCCTGCTGCACGACCCGAAGGGCCACGACGCCTGGAAGGGGACCTTCCGGCTGGTGACGCTCGTCCGGGCGGAGCTGGAGCCGGAGATGGCGGCCGACCCGCTGCTCCCCGAGGTCTGCTGGTCGTGGCTGACCGGCGCGTTCGAGGCGCGGGGGGCCGAGTACAAGGAGCCGAGCGGCACCGTCACGCTGGCCGGCTCGCACTACTTCGGGGGGCTCGCGGACCGGGCACCGGCCACCCAGATCGAGATCCGCGCCTCGTGGACGCCGCTCGAGGGCAAAGGGGGCGTGCCGGACACGGCGGCCCACCTGGCCGCCTGGTGCGAGCTGCTGTGCCAGATCGCAGGGCTGCCGCCGGCCAACGGCTCGGACGGGGCCGTGGTCACCCTGCCGCAGCGACGGGGCCCCCAGCCGCCCCACTGACCGGCCCCCGCCGCGCCCATGGCGGCGGGCACCGGCAGCAGCCCGCGTCCCGCCGCCCCCTCGGCCCGTCGGCGTCGCCGGCCGTCCCGCCGTCCCGCCGTCCCGCCGTCCCGCCGTCCCGCCGTCCCGCCGGAAAACCTGCCCCACCCCGCGCCGCCCGGCGCGCGCGACCGCCCCCTCCGGACCCGCCGCGCCGCGTTCCGCGCGCCAGCGCCCCGTGCCCGCTCCACGCGCTCTCGCGCCCCCGCGCTCGGCTCGCGTCCGGCGCCGGGCAGGCCGGCTCGACCACCGCGCCGCTGATGATCGATCACGCATCCGAATTGCCCGAATTGTTACTCACCAAATCGTGATCATTGACTAAAGCTGCCCGGATTTGCTGCCGAAGGAACCTGTGACCCTTCCCGCATGGATCGCCCCGACTTCCCCTGGGCCGGCCCACGTCCCACCACTCCCCCTCAGGAGGCCTGGTGTCCGTTCTTCTCGAGCAGCCCGCAAGCCTGGTCGCCTACCGCCCGAACAAGCCGACGGCCATGGTCGTCGTCGCCGACCCCCGTGTCCGCTCCACCGTCACCCGCCACCTGTGGGCGCTCGGCGTGCGTGACGTCATCGAGGCGTCGTCGATCGCGGAGGCCCGCCCCAGAGTCGGCAACCCCCGCGACATCTGCGTCGCCGATGTCCACCTGCCCGACGGCTCGGGGCTGACCCTGCTGTCCGAGACCCGCGCCGCGGGCTGGCCGAACGGCCTGGCCCTCTCCGCCGCCGACGACATCGGCGCGGTGCGCAACGCGCTCGCGGGCGGCGTCAAGGGGTACGTCGTCACCGGCACCCGTACCAACCTGGGCATCCCCGGGCGGCCCGGCGCGGTGCCGGTCGGCGCGGCGGCGGCCCGGATGCAGCGCCGCCCCCCGGGCGCCCCCGGGCACCCCGGCGGCTACCGGGAGCTGTCCGGCCGCGAGGTCGAGGTCCTGCGGCTGGTTGCGGAGGGCCAGTCCAACAAGGCCATCGGCGTCTCCATGGGGCTGTCCGCGCTGACGGTGAAGAGCCACCTCGCCCGGATCGCCCGCAAGCTCGGGACCGGGGACCGGGCCGGCATGGTGGCGGTCGCGCTCCGGACCGGCATCATCCACTGACCGACACCGCACGGGCGCCCCCCCCCCGGCGCGGACGGCCGGCGGGGCCCCGCCGACCCCGCGTCCCCTGACCCGGGGACCGCCCCCCACCGACACCCCCACGCCCCCCACCCCCCCAACCCCC